>JAJDOG010000016.1 GCA_022340285.1 Betaproteobacteria bacterium | reverse complement strand
GTTGGTCGAGACGGCGACGAAGTGCCGGGCGACCGATTTCTCGTCGCCGCCCAGCCCGCCGACGGACCAGGCGCGCGCGCTGTGCGCGTTGGTCATGGTTTCCAGCGTCGTGAAGGTCTTGGAGGAGACGACGAACAGCGTTTCGGCCGGATCGAGATCGCGCGTGGCTTCGGCGAAATCGGTGCCGTCCACGTTCGAGACGAAGCGGAACGTCATGTCGCGCGCGCTATAGGCGCGCAGCGCCTCATAGGCCATCACCGGCCCGAGATCCGAGCCGCCGATACCGATGTTGATCACGTTGCGGATGCGCTTCCCGGTGTGGCCCTGCCACGCGCCGCTCCGCACGCGATTCGCGAAGTCGGTCATCTTGTCGAGCACGGCGTGCACCTGCGGCACGACATTCTCGCCGTCGACCACGATCGACGCGTCTCTCGGCGCACGGAGGGCGATGTGCAGGACCGCGCGCTTCTCCGAGACGTTGATCTTCTCGCCCCGGAACATCGCGTCGATTCGCGCGCGCAGACCGCATTCCTCGGCGAGCCCAAGCAGAAGCCGGACAGTCTCCTCGGTCACGCGGTTCTTCGAGTAGTCGAGCAGGACTCCCGCCGCCTCGACCGTCATTCGCTCCGCGCGCCGTGCGTCGTCCGCGAACAGCTTGCGAAGGTGCAGACCACGGACCTTCTCGTGATGCGCGGCAAGGGCCTTCCAGGCCGCGCGACCGGTGACGGATTGGGCTGCCATCTTCAGCTCCTTTCGTGCATGGAAGTACGGCGCCGGCGATCAGCTCGCTGTCTCGAGCGCCGAGCATTTCGCGGCGATCACTTCCATCAGCTCGTTCCACGATTTCACGAACGCCGCGGCCCCTTCGTCCTGGAGCCGGGCGGCCAGCGCGTCGACGTCGACACCCGCGGTGCCGAAGCTCGCCAGCACCGCTTCGCAGTCGCCGCCGTCGAGGGGGATCGCTGCGCCGGGTTCGCCGTGGTCGGCGAATGCGTTCAGGGTGGCCTCTGGCATCGTGTTCACCGTGAGCGGCGCGGCGAGCGCCTGCACGTAGAGGACGTCAGAAGCCTTGGGATCCTTCGTTCCGGTGCTCGCCATCAGCAGCCGCTGTGGCCGCGCGCCGGAATTGAAGGCACGCTGCCAGCGCGGCGCACGCAGGTTGTCCACGTACGCCTTGTACGTGCGCCGGCCGACGGCGATTCCAAGCCGGTCACGCAACGCGTCCGGCACCTTGCCTTGCACGGCGACGTCCCAGCGACTGACGAACAGCGACGCGACCGATCCGACGTGCGGATTGAGCCCCGCCGCGATACGCCGCTCTATGCCGCGCATATAGGCATCGGCCGCGGCGACGTAGTGCTCGCGGGAGAATAGGAGCGTCACGTTCACCGGCACGCCGGCGAAGATCGCCTCCTCGATGGCGGGCAGCCCCTCCCGCGTGCCGGGGATCTTGATGAAAAGATTGGAGCGTCCGGCGCGGGCGTGCAGATCCCTGGCCGCTGCCAGCGTGCTCGCGGTGTCGTGCGCAAGGAGCGGCGATACTTCGAGCGACACCCAGCCGTCCACGCCGTTCGTGCGCTCCCAGATCGGCTTGAAGAGATCCGCCGCGCGGGTGATGTCCTCGAGGGCGAGCTCGAAGAAGAGCGCTTCGGTCGTCTTCGAGCCCTTGAGCTTCGTGCGGATCGCGGCGTCGTATGCGGCGCTCTTCTTGATCGCGTGATCGAAGATCGTCGGGTTCGAGGTGAGCCCGGTCACCGACAGCTCGTCGATGTACCGCTTCAGGGTGCCGGTGTCCAGCAGCTCGCGGGTGATGTTGTCGAGCCAGAGACTCTGACCCAGGTCGTGCAGCTTCTGTGTGCCTCTCATCGTGCCTCCTGTGCGTTGCGGGGCTTGGCGTCGCCGCTTGCGACGAGGTCGGAGAGATCGTAGGCGAGCAGATCGTCGATACGCGCGACGGACAGGTCCGGATGCGGAAACGACGCGAGGAGCGCGGTGTCACGCGCATACTGACCCTGCCTCGGCAGCACCGTGGTCACCCGCTCGCCCCACATCCGTTTCACCGCCGCGAGGATGCGGATCTTGTCGTCAACGACGACGTAATGCCGGGCCGGGAAACGCCGCGCGACGTCGTCGAGCGATCTCTCCTTGTGAATATAGATGAGCACCTGGCCTTCCACGGCGGCGAACAGGCCGGAGCGCTCCACCTTGCGCGGCTGGAACACCACGTCCCCGTCCGAGAGGATGACCGTCGGCCCCCAGCTGCGAAAGCGCGCGAGGACTTCCAGGGCGCGCGGGTACAGCAGGTCGGCGAACGGATAGTCGACCATGAACGAGGACATCGACAAGAGATGGATGTCCTGCGGATGCTCGACCCGGTAGCGCTGCAGCGCTCCGAGATAGTCGCGGTAGCCGAGTTCGGCGAACAGGTCTTCCTGGATCGACCAGTACCGGTCACGGCACTCGGCGCCAAACTCCCGTTCGAGGTGTCGCCGAACGTCGGTCTGAAAGGCGTCGTTGTCGAGCAGCGTGTTGTCCACGTCCACCAGGAAGACGACCGGATGGGACATCGTTAAGCCTCAACGTGGCGCGTGTCGTTCCACAGTCGGATCGCGGGTTGCGAGAGCTTGTGCTCGTAGCCAAGCGCGCTCAGCGCGGCCGTGCCCAGGAGGAAATATCGGCCCGCCGCCGCTTCAAGGCCGAGCCAGCGAGCCGCCAGGATCCGCAGGAAGTGCCCGCTCGAGAAGAGGAGCACGTTTCCGGCAACGGCGCGAACTCGAGCCGCCACGCGATCCGCGCGCGCTGCGACCTGCCCGGGCGACTCTCCTCCGGGGCATCCGTCGCGAAACAGCTGCCAGTCGGGCCTTTCTTTGTGAATGTCGACGGTGCGACGACCTTCGTATGCGCCGTAATTCCATTCGCGGAGATCTGGGTCGACCTCGGCCGACGCACCGAACCCGGCCAGCTCGCAGGTGCGAGCCGCCCGCACCAGCGGGCTGGTAAAGACTTTCGCGAAGACGAGTCCGCGCATCCGCTCTCCGAGTTGCCGCGCATTGCGCTGTCCACGTTCGGTGAGTGGAATATCGGTCGTTCCGGTGTGCTGGCCCGAGAGACTCCAGGCGGTCTCGCCGTGCCGCGCGAGGTAGATGATCGGGAGTGACTCGGTCATGACACGCTGGCGACGTCGGGTCGCACCCGCAGCAGTGTACAGCGATCCGCGCGCGCAGGCGCGCTCGCCACGCTTGAAACTCCCGCCCGCACAGTCCTTCTGGACTATGCTGCGACGCACGGACGCAAGGCGGAGACGAAAGATGACAACAGAAGAAGGGCGGCTGGCGGAAGCACGCGGAGGCACTGCACCATGGCGCCGCTGGGGTCCCTACCTCAGCGAGCGCCAATGGGGCACGGTGCGCGAGGACTACAGCCCGGATGGCGACGCCTGGAGTTATCTGACGCACGATCAGGCCCGTTCGCGCGCCTATCGCTGGGGCGAGGACGGCATCGCGGGCATCTCGGACGAGCGGCAGCACTTGTGCTTCGCGCTCGCGCTCTGGAATGGTGCCGACGCGTTTCTCAAAGAGCGCCTGTTCGGATTGACAGGTCCCGAAGGCAACCACGGCGAGGATGTCAAGGAGTACTACTTCTACCTGGACAACGTGCCCAGCCACGCCTACATGAAGTATCTCTACAAGTATCCGCAACGGGCCTTCCCCTACGCGGAGCTCGTTGCGGAGAATCGGCGCAGGGGCCGGCACGACCCGGAGTTCGAACTCCTCGACACCGGAATCTTCGACGACGATCACTACTTCGACGTGTTCGTCGAGTATGCAAAGGAATCGCCGGACGACGTCCTCGTCCGGATCAGCATCGCCAATCGCGGTCCCGAAGCGGCGACGTTGCACGTTCTGCCCACGCTCTGGTTCAGGAACACCTGGTCATGGTTTCCGGGCACGACGAAACCTCACATCGAGATCGCGCGGTCCGATCACGAAGGGCTCGTCCTCAAGGCCACGCACCGCGAGCTCGGCACGTACTGGCTGCATTGCGATCCGCCGGGAGAGGCGCTCTTCACGGAGAACGTGACGAACAATGCGCGACTCTTCGGCGTCGCGAATTCGGTGCCCTACGTGAAGGACGGGATCAACGATTTCGTCGTGCTCGGGCACCACGATGCGGTGAATCCCGCGCACACCGGCACCAAGGCGGCACCTCACTACGTCCTGCTTGTCGGCGGCGGCGAGACGGTGTCAGTCAAGCTCCGGCTCAGCAATGCGGAGGGCTTGCGCGCGCCGCTCGGCGAAACCTTCGCTGCGACGTTCGCGCGGCGCATTCGGGAGGCAGACGATTTCTACCTCCGCGTGACGCCCTTCGCGCTGCCCGCGGACATGCGCAGCGTCCAGCGTCAGGCGTTCGCCGGCATGCTGTGGAGCAAGCAGTACTACGACTATTCCGTGCGCGAGTGGCTCGACGGCGATCCCGCGGGGCCGACGCCACCCGAGCGTCGCAAGCACGGCCGCAATCACGAATGGTGGCACTTCGGGGCGGGAGAAGTCCTGTCGATGCCGGACAAATGGGAGTACCCGTGGTTCGCTGCCTGGGATACCGCGTTTCACACCATACCGCTTGCCATGATCGATCCGGACTTCGCCAAGGATCAGCTCCTGTTGCTTACCCGCGAGTGGTACATGCACCCGAACGGCCAGATCCCCGCCTACGAGTGGTCGTTCGGCGACGTCAATCCACCGGTGCATGCCTGGGCCGCCCTGCGCGTGTACCAGATCGAGCAGAAGATGTACGGGCGCGCGGACCGCGCGTTCCTCGAACGGGTCTTTCACAAGCTGCTGCTCAACTTCACCTGGTGGGTCAACCGCAAGGATGCCGGCGGGCGGAACATCTTCGAGGGCGGCTTTCTCGGGCTCGACAACATCGGCGTCTTCGACCGGAGCGCCGGCCTCCCCTCGGGCGGCCGCCTCGAGCAGGCCGACGGGACGAGCTGGATGGCGATGTATTGCCTGAGCCTCCTCGGCATCGCCCTCGAGCTCGCCAAGGAGGAGGCGATCTACGAGGACATCGCGACCAAGTTCTTCGAGCACTTCGTGTACATCGGCGCGGCGATCAATCACCTGGGCGGGCGCCGAGGCGGCCTCTGGGACGACGCGGAGGGCTATTACTTCGACGCGCTCAGGTTTCCCGACGGTCGCTGCTTCCAGATGAAGGCATACACCATCGCCGGGCTGATTCCGCTCTTCGCCATCGGAACGGCCGACCGTGACAGCCTCGAGCGCTATCGTGAATTCGGTGCGCGTTACCGCTGGTTCCTGGAGAACCGGCCCGAGCTGCTGCGAGGTCTGGCAGACATGACCCATCGCGGCGTCGAACAGCGCATTCGCGTCGCGCTGGTCGACTCCGACAAGCTCGCGCGCATCCTCAGTCGGGTGCTCGATGAAGAGCGTCTGCTCAGCCCGCACGGCGTGCGCTCGGTGTCGAAGCGCCACGCGGAGCATCCCTACGTGCTGAATCTCGACGGCCAGCAGTTCGTCCTGGACTATGCGCCCGGCGAGTCGACCAGCGGGCTATTCGGCGGCAACTCGAACTGGCGGGGCCCGGTGTGGTTCCCCCTCAACTACCTCCTGATCGAGTCCCTGCAGCGCTATCACTACTTCCTGGGAGACGAATTCAAGCTGCCGTGCCGGAGCGAATTCGGCGATCAGGCCACGCTCTGGGAGGTTGCGCTCGACCTGTCGCACCGACTCATCCGGATCTTCCTCAAGGACGACAACGGGCGCCGTCCGGTGTACGGCGGCATCGAGAAATTCCAGACCGATCCGCACTGGCGCGACCTCGTCCTGTTCCACGAGTACTTCCACGGCGACACCGGCGCGGGCCTCGGCGCCAACCATCAGACCGGCTGGACCGGGATCGTCGCCAAGCTCATTCACCAGTACGCGGAGTACGCCCTGCAAGGCAAGCCGCCGAGCCTGATCACCGAGGATTCGCTGGTCGTCCGGAAATAACGCCGTGCGGCAACGCGCGCCTCGGACGGCGCAAGTGCAAAGAGGTCACTCGCTCTTGTCTTCGAACGGTATCTTCGCATCCTGCTCGAAGCGGGCTTTGCGCTTTCTCCCGAACGCCCAGATCAGGACGCCCACGAACAGGGCCACCAGCAGCAGCAAATAGATCGTTCCGCTCATCGCCGACCTCGATTCCTCAGGTTGCGCGGCGCAGCTCGCGAACCCGCTTTCGGATCGCCGTCAGCGCCCGATCGTGAATGCCACGCTCCTCCAAGTGTGTGACGGTGTCCTCCAGGTAGTCGGCGCAGTGGCCGAGCTTCCCGGATGCCGTGGCAATGCGCCGCGCAATCTCCTCCTGCGGCAACCGTCCGGCATAAGTGGGCAGCGAGTCGTCGATGGCGAACGCGATGGCGGAAAGGTCCCCGGTTTCCGTCCGGGCGTGAACCCAGATCGGCCGGTAGCCGTCCGCGACCTTTTCGCGCGCCCAGATGATGTCGAGCTCTTCCTCGACCTGCGCGGCGGCGATCCGGAATGCGACGCCGCGGCAGGTGCCGCCGCGATCCAGGCCCAGCAGCAAACCAGGCCGCTCTCGCGTGCCGCGTCCGAATGGCGCGATGAGACAAAACCGCCGGTGATAGCCGTACACAATCGCGGGACGTTCCTCGGCATAGCGGAACGCGGGATTCCACATCAGCGAGCCGTACCCGAAGACCCACACGTCCGATCCGGCGCTTGCGCCGCGTGCAAGCAGTTCCTCGCGCGAGCGCTGCCGTTCTTCGGGCGTGGTGAGTCGCAGCAGGCCCTCCCGCTCGGCGTCGGCCAGGGCTCGGGACAGCCCTCCGCTGCGCAAGAATTCCCGGTCGATCATCGACGGTCGCCCGTTCAAACCCGCGTCAACAGATCAGACCTGCTCCACCGATTCTGCCGGCGCGGGAATCGGCGCAGCGCCGGGGCGGGCGGCTGCGCGCTTGCGAAGCTTTTCGACAGCGGATTTGCCGCCGTGCGTCGACTTGAACATCTCGAGCTCTTCGTATTCGCTCGCGTTCACCGGCGACATCGCCGTGTCCATGTACGGGGTCGAATCCTTCACGACTCGCGCGAGCGTGCGCCGGTAGCGCAGGTACATCGGTACGAAGCGGGCGTGCTTGGAGACGATTTCCCAGGCGTATTTCGCATAGAAGACGAGCGGGCTCTCGAGCGGCATGCCGCGCCGACGGTCACGGCGATGTTTGCGGCGGAAGATTCCGCCCTCGAGCGGATGAACCTTCTCGAGAACCGGCTGGACGTGGAACGACATGAGCTTCCACATCATGTTCTCGGGATCGTAGCCCCACGCCTTCGAGCGGCGCAGCACGGTTTCGACATGTTCCGGCGAGTAGTAGAGATCCCACGCCCGTTGATAGATACCCAGCAGCTCGGCATCCGACATGACCGCGTGCGGGGTGGTGACGTGGACCACGTCGTAGCGGTTCATGTCCTGCTCGAGCGGGGCGCCCGCCAGATGGAGCTTCTTGTGGTCGGCCGAGCCCGGCAACGGGGTGAGAATGAAGAACTCGAGGAGGTCGATCGGAAGCTCGCGCTGGATGATGCCGATGTCGCGCTCGATCGTTTCCGGCGTGTCCCCGGGAAACCCGAGGATGTAGCCGGCGTAGGTCAGCGCGCCGACCGCGTGCCATGCCTGAAGCATCGCGCGGTACTCGGTGATCTGGTTCTGACCCTTCTGTGCTTCCTTGAGCGAGTCGGGGTTGATGTTCTCCAGCCCGATGAAGACGCGATTGACTCCGGCGCGGGCCGCCTTCTCGATGAAGCCGCGGATCTTGTGCGTCATGGTGTCGACCTGCGCGACGACGTAGATGCGTTGACCCTCCACCTCGCGCATCTTGATCAGGCGGTCGAAGATCGGCTCCCAGTTCTGGTTTCGCGCCAGGTTGTCGTCGGTGATGAAGAAGTTGTGCACGCCTTGCGCAAGGTTGGTCCGCACGATGCGCTCCACGTCGTCGGCGCTGCGGGTGCGGGACTTGCGGCCCTGCACGTTGATGATGGTGCAGAAGCTGCAGAGGAACGGGCAGCCGCGCCCCGCGTCGAAGCTCGTGCGCATGCCGCCGGTGCGGCGGACGACGTCGAGCGGCAGATACGGCGTCGGCGTGCCCTCGAGACCTGGCAGGTCGTTCATGAAGTTGTAGAGCGGCTCGAGCGTGCCTGTATCGGCGGCCTTGAGCAGCTCGTCGAGCCGGCCTTCGGCCTCGCCGGCGAACAGCGTGATGCCCATCGCCATCGCCTCGCGCAGATCCGTGGGCGTGTCGGGCAGCATCGCGAGGCAACCGCTGACGTGAAAACCCCCGATCGCAACGGGTATGCCGGCAGCGATCAAGGGCCGCGCGATATCGACGGCGCGCGGAAACTGGTTCGTCTGCACGCCGACCAGGCACACCAGGCCGCGACCGCCCGACGCTCGCATCTCGTCGATGATGCGCCGGGTCCTGATACGCGTGTTCGTCTCGTCCCAGGCGGTGATGCAGATATCGACATCGGGGCCCAGCACGCGCCGATCGGCGCATTCGAGCGCGAGGCCGTAGAGCGTGGCGAGCGTGTTGGCGGGAATCGACGATCGCACCCACTGGATGACGTAGCCATCGTCGTCGTAGTGGGAAGGCTTGATCAGGAAAAGGTTGAATACCTGTCGGGGTGCGTTCACAGTCATCGACTCACTTCAAAGCCAGGCACCGACAGGCAACCCGACGAGACAAGGCAAAAACGGGTCAAGTTTACGCGTGAATGCCGCCGGCGGGCATACTATTCGCCCACAACCCTCATGCGAACGCGGGATCCACCGCGCCAGGGGAGACAGGGCATGAAGCGAAGGTCAGCGATCCGGTCGGACATCGCATGGAGCACGCCGAACCGCATCGGCGTGCTCGGATACGATCTCACCCGCGATCTCATCGGGCGGATCAACCTGGGCGACATGGGGTTTCTCGAGGTGACCGGGCGGTTACCGAATGCCCGGGAATCGCGGATGTTCAACGCGATTCTGGTGACGCTCGTCGAGCACGGCATCGTTCCGTCGACGCTCGCGACGCGGCTCACCTACACGGGCGCGCCGGAAGCGATTCAGGCGGCCGTGGCAGCCGGGCTGCTCGGACTCGGAAGCGTGTTCGTCGGCTCGACGGAAGGCGCAGCGCGCATGCTCGTCGAGGCGCTCCCAAATCCGCGCGCGCGTGTCGCCCTCCCGGAGCTCGCCGACCGCATCGTCGCAGCGCAACGCGCCGCGGGCCGCCCCGTTCCCGGGCTCGGCCATCCGATTCATAAGCCGGTCGATCCGCGGGTGCCGCGGCTCTTCGCGCTGGCGCGCGCCAACCGCTTCGGCGGACCGTACATTCGCCTGATGCAACTCGTCGCGCGTCGCGCCGCCAAGGCACACGGCCGGCCGCTTCCCATCAATGCGACCGGCGCCATCGGCGCGATCTGCTGCGAAATGGGGCTTCCGTGGCAGGCGTGCCGCGGGCTCGGCGTCATGGCGCGCGCCGTCGGACTCGTGGGCCATGTGCTGGAGGAGAGTCGCCGACCCCTGGCGCGGGAGCTCTGGCACCGCACCGAGGACGAGGCCACGGCGCATGCGCGTGGCCGGCTTCGCCGCAAGAAGCGATGAGCGCGACGCGCGAGCCGATCGAAGTCATCTCGAGCTATCCGGCGCACATCGGCACGCTATCGTCGATGCTCGCGAGCCGCGCCACGGCAGCGCCTGATCGCGAGTTCATCGTCTTCCAGGGCGAATCGCGCAGCTATCTCGACGTCGCGCACGACGTCGAGCGCGCAGCCGCCCTGTTTGCGGCGCGCGGCGTCCAACCCGGCGATCGCGTGGGCCTCATGTCCCTCAACCATCCCTCCACGGTGATCACATTCTTCGCGCTCGCGCGGCTCGGGGCGGTAATGGTCCCGGTCAATCCGGAGTACGGCGTCGAGGAAGCCGGCTACGTCCTCGCACACGCCCAGGTCTGCGGGGTGCTGTGTTCGCCGGCGGCGCTCGACCGCGTGCGTGCGGCGCGTGCCCGGATCATTCCGGCGCCGTGGCTCATGCTCAATGCGCCCGGTGATTCGAAGCTGACCGACTTCGCGAACGCGATGAAGGACGCGCCGCGCGAGGCGCCCGCGGATTCCGCCACGCCGGATTCGACATGCGTGTTCATTTACACGTCCGGGACCACCGGATTTCCGAAAGGCGTGATGCACAGCCAGCGCAATGTGCTGTTGGCGGGCGAGGGCTTCGTCGAGCGCATGCATCTGCAGCCCGACGACCGGCTGCTCTGCATTCTCCCGATGTTTCACATCAACGCCCTCTTCTATTCGCTCGCCGGTACGCTGGCCGCGGGCGCCACGATCGTTCTCGTGCCAAAGTTTTCGGCCTCGTCCTTCTGGAGAACGGTTGCCGACACGCGCGCCACCGAGGTGAACACGATCGCGGCAGTGACGAGCATCCTCACGCAAAGGCCGAGAAGCGAGTTTGTCGCCGGCCATGGCCTTCGCAAGGTGTACGGTGCGCCCTTCACCGCGGAAACCTACCGGATCTTCCGGGACGAATTTCACGTGCCGCATCTGGTCGAGGGCTACGGCATGTCGGAGATTCCCGGCGTGCTCAACAATCCGTTCGAAGGGCCCCACAAGATCGGCAGCATGGGCCGGCCGAGCCGGCATCCGGACTCGCGCGTCGCGTTCGCGGAGATGAAAGTCGTCGACGAGGCGGGGGGTGATCTGCCCGACGGCGAAACCGGCGAGCTCGCCGTGCGAACGCCGATCGTGATGAAGGGCTACTACCGCGACCCCGAGCAGACGGACGCAGCGTTCCGGGACGGCTGGTTCCTCACCGGCGACCTCGGCTGTCGCGATGCGGACGGTTACTTCTGGTTCGTCGCACGCAAGAAAGACATCATCCGCAAACGTGGCGAGAACATTTCCGGCGCGGAGCTGGACCGGGTGATCGGTGCGCATCCGGACGTGGCGGAAGCCGCCGCGATCCCGGTTCCGGACGAGCTCGGCGAGGACGAAATCCTGGTTGCCGTCGTGCCCAAGCCGGGCGCCACGCCCACCGCGCGCGCGATCGCAGACTGGTGCAGCGAGCGGCTCGCCGCGATCAAGGTGCCGCGCTACGTCGCGTTCGTCGATGCGCTGCCGCATACGCCGACCCACCGGGTCGCGAAGTTCAAGCTGCGAGCCGACGCGAAGCTCAGGGATAATGCTGTCGACCTGAAGGAGGAGACTCGCGGATGACCATCAAGATCGAATGCGTCCTGCAGTGCGAGAACCATCTCGGCGAGGGTCCGGTGTGGGACGTCGAGGAAGGTCGTCTCTACTGGGTGGACGGCACCGGCCGGCGCGTAGGCAAACCGTCGCTCTGGCGCATGGATCCGAAGTCGGGCAAGGTCGAGAACTGGTCCCTGGATCACGACGTCGGCGCCATGGCGCTGCGTCGCGGCGGCGGGGCGGTGCTCGCGCTGGACGACGGGTTCTATTTCTTCGATTTCGCCAGCGGGAAGCTCGACCTCATCACGCTCGTCGACGCCGAGCAGCCGCGCAGCCGACTGAATGACGGCAAGTGCGACCGACGCGGCCGGTTCTACGCGGGCGGCATGGACGACAAGGAGGAGCTGAAGATCTGTGGGCTCTTCCGCCTCGACCCGGACCTGAAGGTGACGCAGCTCGACGACGGCATCATCTGCTCGAATGGCCCGTGCTGGAGCCCGGACAACAAGACCTTCTACTTTGCAGACACCTTCCAGGGCGAGTACTGGGCCTACGATTTCGACATCGAGACCGGCAGCGTGTCGAACAAGCGGCTGTTCGCCTCGTTCAAGGACGACGCCGGGGCGGCCGACGGCTCGACCATCGACGAGGAAGGATGCGTCTGGAACGCGCAGGTGATCGGCGGCGAGCTGGTTCGCTACGCGCCCGACGGGAGCGTGGAGCGGCGCATCGGCATGCCGGTGAAGAACGTGACCAGCCTGATGTTCGGCGGCGACCGTCTCGACGAGCTCTACTGCACCTCGATGGCGCGGGTGAAGCATCCGGCAGTGCACGAGCTTTTCAGGAAGGAAGTGAAGCCGCAGTTCCTCGCCGGGAGCCTGTTCCGCGTCACCGGCCTGGGTATCCGCGGACTGCCCGAGCCGCGGTTCGCCGGCTGACGCGGCGGTTGCGCAACGCGCGAAACGGGGGTCGGCGCGGGGCGGCGCCGGTGGTATCATTTTTGGATGGAATCGCAACAAGCCCTGCGCGTGATCGAGCTGTCCGTGAACGGTGAAAAGCGACGGTTCGACGATGCGCCCGACGTGGCGCGACTGCTCGAGCGGCTCGAGCTCGGCGGCAAGAAGGTCGCCGTCGAAATGAACGGCGAGATCGTGCCGCGCAGCCAGTACGCGCAGACCCCGCTTGCCGACGGTGACGCGCTCGAGATCGTCGTCGCGGTAGGAGGCGGTTGAAGCGCGCGGGCGAGCGCCGAGTTTTCGTGAACTGCGGCAATTTGGATTACTGACATGAACGCACCCGAACATCGCGCCGGCGCAGACGCATTCGTCATCGCCGGCAAGGCCTATTCGTCGCGCCTGCTCATCGGCACCGGCAAGTACAAGGATTTCGACGAGACCCGCCGCGCCGTGGAGGCAAGCGGCGCGGAGATCGTGACGGTGGCAATACGCCGGACCAACATCGGCCAGAGCAAGGACGAGCCATCTTTGCTCGAGTCCGTGCCGCCGTCGAAGTACACCTATCTCCCCAACACGGCAGGGTGTTACAACGCCGATGACGCAGTGCGCACCCTGCGGCTCGCCCGCGAGCTCCTCGACGGACACGACCTCGTCAAGCTCGAAGTGCTCGGCGACCCGGAGACGCTGTTCCCCAACGTCGTCGAGACGCTCCGCGCCGCGGAGACGTTGGTCAAGGATGGCTTCAAGGTCATGGTGTACACGAGCGACGACCCGATCGTCGCCAAGCGCCTCGAGGAGATCGGCTGCGTCGCCGTGATGCCGCTCGCATCGCTCATCGGCTCCGGCATGGGTATCCTGAATCCTTGGAACCTCGCGCTGATTCTCGAGCAGGCAAAGGTTCCGGTGATCGTCGATGCCGGGGTGGGCACCGCTTCGGACGCGGCGATCGCGATGGAGCTCGGCTGCCACGCGGTGCTGATGAACACCGCGATCGCCAAAGCGCAGAATCCGGTGCTCATGGCGCAGGCCATGCGCAAGGCGGTCGAGGCCGGCCGCGAGGCCTATCTCGCCGGCCGCATGCCGAAGAAGCTCTACTCGGCGACGCCGAGCTCGCCGGCCACGGGCCTGATTGCACCGAAATCCTAAGAGCGCCTAACCGGATGCCGCGTGGCCGCGACCGCGGCAATTTCGGGCGAGGGCTAGGCGGAGGCGACGCCGTGTACGCGATGTACACACCCGCTCAGGGTCCCAACGCGGCTCATGTGGCATCCGGTTAGGCGCTCTGAACGAACCATCCGCAGCTACGTGCTGCGTCAGGGCCGCACGACGCCGGCGCAGGCGCGTGCGATCGCCGAGCTGGCGCCGCGGTTCGTCATCGCATTCTCCCGCGAACCGCTCGATCTCGACAAGGCGTTCGGCCGGCCGGCGCCGAAGGTCATCGAGATCGGCTTCGGCATGGGAGAGGCCACCGCGGCGATTGCGCAGGCGCACCCGGAAATCGACTATCTGGGCGTCGAAGTGCACACGCCCGGGGTGGGAGCGCTGCTGCAGCGCGTGGCGGCGCTCGGTCTCGCGAACGTGCGAATCATCCAGCACGATGCGACCGAAGTGGTCGAGCACATGATCGGCGGCCGCGCGCTCGACGGCGTGCACGTCTTCTTCCCCGATCCCTGGCCCAAGAAGCGGCACCACAAGCGCCGACTCGTCCAGCCGGCCTTCGTCGAGATGCTTGCGCGCCGAATGAGGCCGGGCGCGATCCTGCACGTCGCGACCGACTGGGAAGACTACGCGCAGCAGGTTCTGGCCGTCCTCTCCGACGAGCCGCTGCTCGAGAACACGGCGCCCGACTACGCGGCGCGTCCCCTCGTCCGCCCCCTCACGAAGTTCGAGGGGCGCGGGCTGAAGCTCGGGCATCGCGTCTGGGACGTTGTATTCCGGCGCCTGTAACGGTCCGCCGTGGCCCAGGCAGACGCGGCCCGAAATCCGGGGCATAATCCGCGTCCCGTGCCCGTGACGACGCCCGAGGAGGATGCGACGGCGATCGGGCCCCGGTGTTCGCACCGCCACACCTGAAACTCGGAGGAATGATGAGAGGCATCCGCATACTTCAATGCGCCCTGATCGCTGCCGCCATGGCGGTGGCCGCAGGCGCGTCGGCCCAGGCGCCGAAACCCCGTTCGTACGTGCTGACAACGGCCACCACGGGCGGAACGTATTACCCGGTCGGCGTCGCGGTGGCGACCCTGATCAAGGTCAAGTTGCAGCCGAAGCTCAAGCTCGACATGAGCGCGATCAGCTCGGCCGGATCGGGCGAGAACGTCAAGCTCCTGCGCGAGAAGCAGGCGCAGTTCGCGATCCTGCAGGGACTCTTCGGCATGTATGCCAAGCAGGGATCCGGCGCGCTCAAGGCCGATGGGCCGCAGAAGAACATCCGCTCGATCACCATGCTCTGGCCCAACGTCGAGCACTTCATCGTGACCGCGGACCTCGCCAAGACCGGGACGGTCGACGACCTGAAGGGACTGGTAGGCAAGAAGTTCTCGATCGGCGCGCGCAATTCCGGCACCGAGCACTCGAACCGGTTCCTGCTGACCAACCTCGGAATCGATCCGGAGTCCTACGACCTGGTCTTCCAGGGCTACGGTCCGAGCATCGACGCCCTGCAGAACGGCACCATCGTCGGCACGAACCCCACCGGCGGACCGCCCGTATCGGTCGTGACGCGCGCTTTCGCGCAGATGGGCGACAAGGTCCGCCTCCTCGAATTCACGCCCGAGCAAGCGACCAAGGCGGACGGGGGCAATGACCTCTACTATCCGTACGTCCTGCCCGCCGGCACCTATCCAGGTCAGACCAAGGAGCTCCATCTGGTCGCGCAGCCGAACTTTCTGGCGGTGAACGCTGACGTGCCGGAGGAAGACGTTTATCTCGTCACGAAGACCATCTACGAGAACCTGCCGTTCCTTAACAACATCCACGCCGCGACGAAGGCGATGTCGCTGAAGAGCGCGATCGCCGGCCTGCCGCTGCCGTTGCATCCCGGTGCGGTCAAGTACTACAAGGAAGTCGGCCTCACCATTCCCGACCGATTGATGGCCAAGTAAGCAAGTCCGCGGCGGCGGGTCTGCCCGCCGCCCGTCCCTTCCCTCTCTCTGGAGCCGGCGGATGAGCGCCGAGGATCGGGTTCTTCCGGACACGGCCGCTCCAGATGCCGCGCTTCCGCGCGACCCCGAGGAAGTCACCGCAGCCGATCGCGGACCTCTCACCGGCCCGGGCCGGACGGCCTACTGGCTCGGCGTCGGGCTCGCGATCCTGCACATCTACTTCAACACGCTCGGAACCATGTCCGAGCTGCGCGTTGCGGCGGTGCACTTCGGCGGCTTCGGCCTGATGTGCGCCCTGCTTTACCCGGCGTGGCATGCGAAAACGCGCCACGGACAGCGGCTGGCGCTGGCGCTCGACGTGCTGATCGGCGCCGCAGCGGTTTCGTGCATCGCCTACCTGTTCCTCGGCGAGGAGACCTTCGCGGACCGCAACGCGAGCTTCCTCTGGTACGACTGGATCTTTACGGGCATCGCCGTGGTCCTCGCCGTGGAGTTCACGCGTCGCACCACCGGCTGGATCATCCCGATCATCATCGTCACCGCCTTCACCTATGTCGTGTGGTGGGGCAAGTACGTGCCCGGGATGCTGACCTTCCCGGGCCTGTCGCTCGAGATCACGCTCTACCGGAGCTTCTACAGCGACGACGGCATGCTCGGCATCATCGCGAACATCTCGGCAACCTTCGTGATCATGTTCATCCTCTTCGGCGCGTTTCTCACGCGGTCGGGAGCAGGCGATTTCATCGTCGATTTCGCGCGGGCGGTCGCGGGCCGCATGATCGGCGGCCCCGGTTTCGTCGCGGTGCTCGGTTCGGCGCTGATGGGCACGATTTCCGGCTCTTCGGTGGCCAACACCGTGTCCACCGGTGTGATCACCATCCCGCTCATGAAGCGGGCCGGCTTTCCGGGGCGCTTCGCGGCCGGCGTGGAGGCCGCAGCCTCGACCGGCGGACAGCTCATGCCGCCGATCATGGGTGCCGGCGCATTCGTGATGGCGAGCTATACACAGATCTCCTATCTCACGATCGCCGCGGTGTCCGTGCTGCCCGCCATCCTCTATTTTGTGTCCGTCGCGTGCTACGTGCGCATCCAGGCGAAGCGGCTCGGCCTGACCACCACGACGGACGAGGACGCACCCACCGTCGGCCAAGTCATGAAGCGCGGGGGAATGCTGTTCTTCCTGCCGATCAGCGTGCTCGTCGGGCTGCTGATCTACGGCTTCACGCCGACCTATTGCGCGGGCGCGGCGATCGTCGCGGTGGTCGTTGCATCCTGGCTGGCGCCGGGCAAGCGCGGCATGGGGCCACGGGAGATCATCGACGCCCTGGCCATGGGCGCAAGGAACATGGTGGTCACCGCGACGTTGCTCATCGCGATCGGCCTCGTGGTTCTCACCGTCGCTACCACCGGACTCGGCAACACGTTTTCTCTCATGATCAGCCAGTGGGCGGACGGCAGCCTGCTGATTGCGCTGGCGCTCGTCGCGATCGCCTCGCTGGTCCTCGGAATGGGGCTGCCGGTGACCGCCTCCTACATCGTGCTGGCCACCCTGTCGGCGCCGGCCATCGCCAACATGATCACCAATCAGGAACTCGTCACCGCGTTCATGGCGGGCAACATCCCGGATTCGGCGAAGGCGGTGCTGATGCTGGTGGCGCCGGACAAGACCGCCGCGATCGGTCAAGCCATGTCCTACGATACCGCCTCGGCGCTCGCGGCGGCGGTTCCGCCGGAAATGCATTCGATGGTGGTCGAGCAAACGCTGAGCGCTGCTCAACTGACGGGCGCCCTGCTCGCCGCGCACATGATCATCTTCTGGCTCTCGCAGGATTCGAGCGTCACGCCTCCCGTCTGCCTCACCGCGTTTGCCGCGGCGGCCATCGCGAAATCCCCGCCGATGGCCACCGGATTCACGGCGTGGCGACTGGCGAAGGGCCTGTACATCGTGCCATTGCTCTTCGCCTACACGCCCTTCCTCAATGCCGATCTATGGACGGACTTCCAGATCGCGTTCTTCGCCGCGTTTGGCATCTACGCCCTCGCAGCATCCAGCGAGCGTTGGATGGAGGCACGCCTGCCGATACCCATCGCCGTTCTCCTCGCGGCGACCGGCGTCGCGCTGCTGTGGCCGACCTCGATGTGGATCAACTTCGCGGGGCTGGGGATCTTCCTGGCGATCTTCACACACAACCTCTGGATGGATCGTCGCGCAAAGCGCGGAGGTTAGCCGGTGTTGTCTCCCCTCCTCTCTGAGGAGAGGTGGTTGCGAGGCAACCGGGGTGGTGTTCCAGAGCGCGTGCAGGAGGAGGGATGTCAGGCGCCTGATGAACCACCCCGCCCGCTTCGCGGGCACCCCTCCTTGGAAAGGAGGGGAGAAAGACGCTTAGTCATCCCCCGAATCAACGGCAACCGATCACGCTGGGAGCGATTGATCGGTCGCCGCGCGGCGCAATTCAACAAGGGGGCGATGCCCCCTTGTAGATCCCCCGAATCAACGGCAACCGATCACGCTGGGAGCGATTGATCGGTCGCCGCGCGGTAGTGGAGATTCGCGTCCGACTCGCGCCCCATCCGGTCGAACAGCCGGGCGAGCTCGAGGTGCGTGGCGCGCGAAGCGGTCTGCGAAAGGCTCGCTTCGAGATAGCTCTGGGCCTTGCCCCAGAGCTCCTGGTAGGCGCACAGCTTTCCCAATGCGAGCAGCAGCGACGCGTCGTGGGGTCGATCCTTCAGCCACTTCTCCGCCTGCTCGATGCGCTCGAGCGTGTTCTGGTCCTGGCACTCGGCGAACAGCAGCACGAGCTCGGGATCCCATTGCCGATTGAGCACATCGGTAAGCACGCGGTGCGCCTGTTTGCAACCGTCCAGCGCGAGGAACTGGCGCGCCGCGGCCGCGGCGACGCGCGGCTCCCTGCGTTCCGTCGACGGCAGCTCGTTCCAGAATGCTTGCAGCGTGTCCAGGTCGACTGCCTTCCGCTTGAGGGTTTCTATGGTGGCCGTGGTGCGGAGCGTCTCCGCGGTTTCCGGCGCGAGCGCGTCGCGCTTCGCCAGCAGGCGCACGATGCGTAGCACGTCCTCCCAGTGCTGCAGCCCCTGCTCGGCCCGCAGAAGCAGCCGCATCGTAGCGACCTGCTTGGGCCCTCGGGCGTCCAGCTCGCGCAGGACCTCGCGCGCCTCCTCGAACCGCCGCTCGTCGAGCAGCAGTTCCGCGCGCGTGGCGAGCCGCGCCTCGAGCGAATCGCCCGGCGCACCGGCTGCGCGCTCGAGCCAGCGGTCGCGCTCGTCGCCATCGCGCATCTGGTGCGCGGCGCGCGCTGCGGTGAGTGCGGCGAGGGACGGCGCCTCGTCGAGCTCGTATGCCCGGCGGGCGAGCTTCTGCGATTTGGCGTAGCGGCCTTCGAGCAGCATCTGCATCGAACCGCGCAACGCTTCGCGGCCGCGATTCTGCCGCCAGTGCTTACGCAGGAGCGAGACCTGCGCAGGCATGCGCAGCGTGTGGGAGACCAGTCGCAGCAGCGCGTGCACCACGAGAAAAGCCACCACGATTCCCGCGACCGCCAGCGTGAGCGAAATCTCGATCCGGTAGGGCGGTGTCACGACAACGACGTAGCCCGCGTCGTGACGCAGGAACATCGCCGCGACGGTGGCGAGCGCGGCGATGACGATGAACCATATTAGCTGCCGCATCGTCGCAACGCTTAGTTGGCGTCACGCGGCTGGCGGAGCCTGCGCGCCATGTTGAGGCTCTCCGAAAGGCTCGGCAGCTCGACGCGCAGGGCGGCGTTATCGAGCTGCGCCAGCGATTCGGCCGCGCCGGTCACGGCCTCGGCGCGCGGGTCGAAGTAACGGTCGATCCACTCCCGGGCCTGCTGGATATCGCTGCGGAAAAGCGCCTCGTTGCGCTGGAGCAGCGCGACGCGCGCATGGAGCAGTCGGAGCTTCAGATTCTCGCGCAGAAAATACGCCTGCTCCGGCGCAAGCAGACGGGGATCGTTGACATCGATTCGCTGGATGCGCACGAGGCTCTTGACCTCGCCCCAGGCCGACGCCGCGATGCGCTCCCACCAGCGGCCCGGCTGCGGAGCTGCCGCCGTTTCGGCGTCGGTCTTCTTCTCCTCGCTGCGCAGCGGCAGCGCGTCGACGGACTCGATCACGTCGTCGAGACGCAGGGTCAGCCCCTGGATATCCAGGTTCGGAGCGGCCTTGAGCCGCTCGATGTCGCGCTGGATCAGCTTGCGCAGCTCGCCGAGCTCGACGCGATCGGCACGCGCAAGCCGCGCATCGATCTCCTGCAGCGCTGCCAGGGCGCTCGAAACATTGCCTGCAAGGTGCAGCTGCTGAGAGGCGATCTGAAGCGTCTGCTCGATCTCGGAGAGCGTCCACTCGTCCCGGCCGCGCGAGAGCTCCTGGTACAGGGCATCGAGCGCCACCTCGCGGCTGCGACTCTCGTTCTGCTTGGCTTCGATCGCGCCGATCTTTCCTGCCAGCTCGCGCGTGGACTCGCGCAGATCCCGGGTCGCGTCGACCGAACGGCGCGCGTCGGCGTTCGCTTCGCTGATTCGTGCGGCCACGTCGTCACGCAGCTGGGCTAGCCGCGTGCGGGCGTCATACCATTCGAATGCGAGCAGCGCGAAAGCGACGAGCACCGCGAGCCACAGCAGTACCATGCCCGCCCGGCGCGGCGCACGCGCCGCCTTCGGCTCAGGACTTTCCGCCTTTGCAACGGAATCGCTCGGCCGCTCGTCGGTCTGTCCTTCGGGCGCGCTCGCTTGCGAGGCCGGCTCGTCCGCTTCGGGTTTCGTGGGTTCGCTCATTGGAATGCGCTCAGCGCTCCTGTTGCACTTTACCAAAAAAACCCTTGAGGCCCTCGGCGAGCCCCTCGTCGCCCTGGCCCGTTTCGACGACCCGTTCCAGACCGAGCGCCCGCGCGTTTGCGGCAATGCGCGCATGCGGCGCAAAGGTCGGCGTGCGGCGCAGCCACTGCTGTCCGAGTTTGCCGACCATATCGTAGAGATTGTGCAGACCCTCGCTCGACGTTACGGTGATTGCGTCCAGCTCGCCTCGCGCCCACAGCTTGAGCAGCGGCGCGATGTCCGCGTCCGGGCGCACCCGTCGATAGCATTCCGCGTACTCCACGACTGCGCCCCGCGCCGAAAGCGTGTCGCCGAGCAACTCGCGTCCGCCGTCGCCGCGAAAGATCACCACGCGCTTGCCCGAAACGTCGGCGAGCGGAGCGAGCGCGAGCAGCGCTTCGCTGTCGAAGCGCCCCGCCGGCGCGACGATGTCGGTGAATCCGAAGCGCCTGAGCGCCTTTTCGCTGCCCTTGCCGATCGTGGCCACGCGAACGCGCTCGGGCCAGGCGCGGCGCGACTGCACCAGATTCATCGCCTTGGCCACCGCGTTCGCGCTGATGAAGACCGCGATGTCGAATTCATCCAATCGGTCGATCAGCGCGGCGAGCGGCTTGACGTCTGCGACGTCGCGGATCTCGATAACCGGGAAGACGATCGGCGTGCCACCCTCCGCGCGAATCAGATCGGCGAGCGACTCGGCCTGTCCCGCCGGGCGGGTAACCACGATCCGCCGGCCGGACAGTGCGCCGCTCATGCTTCGAGCCGGGCGAGGATCTCGTCCGCGCCCCGGGTTCGTAGCAGCGCCGCGAGCTCGGTCCCCGCGCGCTCGGCCTCCCCCACTGGCGCGCGAAGCTCGCCGCGCGCGACTTGCTTGCCGTCGGGACTTGCCACGAGACCGCGCAGCCAGAGGGTTTCTCCTTCGATCACGGCAAAGGCCGCCAGCGGTACCTGGCAGCTTCCCGCAAGCGACCTGCTCACCGTGCGCTCGGCCCGCACGCAGGCGTCGGTCGACGCGTCGTTCAGTGGGGCCAGCAGACCGACCAGATCCGGCCGGTCAGCGCGGATTTCGATCGCGAGCGCGCCTTGTCCGGCGGCAGGCAGGCTGTCGGCCGGGTCGAGCATCGTCCGAATCCGCCCGGCCAGCCCCAGACGCGTCAGCCCGGCCACCGCGAGCACGATCGCGTCGTAGTCTCCGCGATCGAGCTTGGCGAGCCGGGTGTCGAGATTGCCGCGCAGTGGCCGAATGTCGAGCCCCGGAAATCGAGCGCGGAGCTGGGCTTCGCGCCTCAGGCTGGAGGTGCCGACGATGGCGCCCCCGGGCAAGTCCTCGATCCGTCCATAGCGGGTGGAAACGAACGCGTCACGCGGATCCTCGCGAGGAAGAATGGCCGCGAGCCGAAAGCCCTCGGCCAGCGCCATCGGAACGTCTTTCGCCGAGTGCACGGCGATGTCCGCGCGACCCTCGGCGAGGGCGACCTCGAGCTCCTTCACGAAGAGTCCCTTCCCGCCGATCTTCGCAAGCGTGACGTCGAGAACCCGGTCGCCCTGCGTGGTCATGCCGAGAATCTCGACCCGCCGCGCGGGATATAATCCTGCGAGCGCTGCACGCACATGTTCGGCCTGCCAAAGGGCCAGCCGGCTTTCGCGCGAAGCGATGACCAGGCGCGAATTCACGTGAGTTGGGTGAAAGGGCGGGTGATGAGGACTGATGGTCGGGGTGGGCAGCGCACCGCGACGCTCCGTGCGTTGATTCTAGCATGCACGATCGCACTGACCGCGGCGGCGCACGCCACGGACGGCATCACGCCCGCGCGTGACTTTCCCGCCGATGGACGGGAAGCACGCGAGACACAGCGCGTGATCGTCGTCTTCTTCACCACGGCGGGATGCCTATGGTGCGAGCGGGTGCGCGCAGAGTATCTGAAGCCGTTGCTTGCGAATCCTGACGACAGTGCGCGCATCATCGTGCGCGAGATCGACATCGACGGGCGCGATGCGCTTGCCGACTTTGCGGGCGCCGCGACGACTCATGCATCGTTTGCGAGCCGATACGAGGTGCGATTTGCGCCGACGGTGCTCGTTCTGGGCCCGGGTGGCGAGCAGCTGGCCCCGCCGCTGGTGGGCTTCGGCACGGCCGACTACTACGGGTATTACCTCGGCGAGCGCATCGACGCCGGCCTCGCGAAATTCCGGCGCTAGCGAAGACGGCCTCTCACCGGCGGATATACGAGGAGCACGAGGGGCATCCCCTCAGCCGCCTCCTGGTCTCTCAACCTTTCAGGATGGCTTTGACCGCCGGCCACTGTCGCCGGCTGACCGGTAGCTTCTCGGCAGTGCCCTCCAGGACGACGGCCCATCCGGCGCCCTCGCCGTCCTCGTCCGTGACGCGCTCGACGCCGCGCAACACGCGGCGCGCCACCAGGCAGGAGCGATGCACCCGCACGAACGTGGCCCCGAACTCGTTCTCGAGCGCCGTCAGCGACTCCTCCAGGAGATGTTCGCGGTCCTGCGTGCGTATCGTGACGTACTTCAATTCGGCGCGGAGGTAGAGAATCTCCGCCACCGGGACGAGCGTGATCCGGCCGCGCTCGGCCACCGAGAGATAACGGCGCGGCGCCTGCGCGGCCTTGTCGAGCGATTCACGCTTCACGGCCCCGGAGGCGGCAGCCTTGCCGAGTGCGGCGGCGAGGCGCGCGGCGCGCACCGGCTTGAGGAGATAGTCGAGCGCGTTCACCTCGAACGCTTCGATCGCGTATTTGTCGTGGGCCGTGACGAACACCACGGCCGGCGCCTTGTCGAGCGCGGTGAGGTGCCGCGCGAATTCCAGTCCGCTCATCTGCGGCATGTGGATGTCCACCAGAGCGACATCCGCGGGGTGCTCCGCGAGGAGGGCGAGGCCCTCGTGACCGTTTGCCGCCTCTCCTGTCACGACGTTCGGGAGTTCGGCCTGCAGGTCGCCGAGTAGCGCGCGCATCCGCGTGCGCGCGGGTGCTTCGTCGTCGACCAGGAAGATGCGCAAAGGCGCGCTGCTCATGTCGTCCTCCGGCGGTAGGGCATCTGCATGTGTATCTCGTAGCTCTTGCCGACCACGCCACTCTCCATCTCCGCCTCGACGTCGAAGTGCAGCTGCAGGCGTTCGCGGATGTTGCCGAGTGCGATGCGGTTGCCCTGGCGGTGCTGGTACTCGGGGTGATACGGATTGGTGAGCCGGACGTGCAGGCGATCGCCGGCGAGGTAGATTGCAATTTCGATGGTCCCCGGCTCCGTCGCCGGCTCGATGCCGTGGTACACGGCGTTCTCGACGAGCGGTTGCAGGAGAAGCGGTGGTACGAGCGCGTCGCGCGGCGCGGATTCGATGCGCCACTCGACGTTCAGCCGGTCGCCGAGGCGAAGCTGCTCCAGATTGAGGTATTGGCGCACGAGCTCGAGCTCTTCTGCGAGCGACGTGAGCGTGCCCGTATCGGCCATGAGCATGCGGTAGAGCTCGGCCAGATCCTCGATCGCCGTCTCGGCGCGCCGCGCATCGGTGCGAATCAGCGAGAGCACCGCGTTCAGGGAATTGAAGAGAAAGTGCGGCCGAATGCGCGCCTGGAGGGCCTGCAGTCGCGCCTCGGCCAGTGCCGGCGAGAACGCGCGATTGCGCAGGAAGAAATAGCCGATCAGGAATCCGGTCACGAGCGCGGCAAACGCGGCGCTGCGCGCAAGGCCCCCTGGAGAAAAGTTGTATCCGGGCAGAAGCGGATAGGCGGCCGCGGTGAGCACGAGCACGACAGCAAACACGACGGCCACTGCCGGCGGATACGGCATCCGGGCGAGTCCGTTGTTCGCGACGTACAAGGCAAGGAGGCTCGTGATCAGGACCGGCTCGAGGAGCACGGCGATTTCGAGAAACGCCTCGAGGAGCTGCGGGAAGGAACTCGCCCTGACTGCGGCGGCGATGAACGCCAAGGCGTTCACGAGCACCAGGATGCGCGCGATCACCCCCAGATTGCGGAAATCGGGCAGGGTGTCGGTCGGACCGTCGGTGCGAGAAATCCGCGCGTCGTTCGAGGAATTCAAGGCATCGGCCTCGGGATTCTGGTATAAGATGCTGATTTTGCGCTCATTATCCGGGCCATTCTCGATTTACTGCGTGGGAAATTCAAGCTGTCATGCCCGCCCCTGAGGAAAAGGGTCACGCCGGTCAAGCCTGGTCGGGCCGTTTCGCGGAACCGGTGGCCGAGCGCGTCAAGCGCTACACGGCATCGGTATCGTTCGACCGTCGTCTGGCGGAGTTCGACGTGCAGGGTTCGCTCGCGCATGCGCGCATGCTCGCCGCCGCCGGCGTGCTCGCGCCGGAGGATCTTGCCGCAATCGACCGCGGCATGACGACAATCCTCGACGAGCTCCGGACGGGAACGTTCCATTGGTCCCTCGAGGACGAGGACGTCCACCTCAACATCGAGCGCCGGCTCACCGCGCTCGTCGGCGACGCCGGCAAGCGACTCCACACCGGGCGTTCCCGCAATGACCAGGTGGCGACCGACCTCCGCCTGTATCTGCGGGACGCGATCGACGACATCACCGCGCTCGTCCGGGCGGTGCAAACGGCACTGGTCGACCTTGCGGAGAAGCACGCCGCCACGGTGATGCCCGGGTTCACGCATCTCCAGGTCGCACAGCCGGTGACCTTCGGGCACCACCTGATGGCCTACTACGAGATGCTGGGGCGCGACCGGGAACGGCTTGCGGATTGCCGCAGCCGGGTCAACCGCCTCCCCCTTGGCGCGGCCGCCCTGGCCGGCACCTCGTTCCCGATCGACCGGGAGCGCGTCGCGCGCGACCTCGGGTTCGAGGGGGTATGTGCCAATTCGCTGGACGCGGTCTCGGACCGGGACTTCGCGATCGAGTTCACGGCGGGCGCCGCGTTGATCATGACCCACCTCTCCCGGCTGTCGGAGGAGCTCGTGCTCTGGATGAGCCCGCGGTTCGGGTTCATCCGCCTGCCCGACCGGTTCTGCACGGGCTCGTCGATCATGCCCCAGAAGAAGAACCCGGACGTCCCCGAGCTCGCGCGGGGCAAGGCCGGCAGGGTGTTCGGCCACTTGGTGGGACTTCTTACCTTGATGAAGGGGCAACCGCTCGCGTACAACAAGGACAATCAGGAAGACAAGGAGCCGGTTTTCGACACGGTGGACACCCTGGTCGAGACCCTGGCCGTCTTCGCCGAGATGATCCCCGGCATCGAGGTCGACCCGGAAAAAATGCGCACCGCGGCTCGCGAAGGCTACGCCACTGCGACCGATCTCGCCGACTACCTGGTCAAGCGGGGCGTGCCCTTTCGCGACGCCCACGAGGCGGTCGCCCGGGCGGTGCGTGCAGCCGAGGCGCGGGGTTGCGATCTCGCCGACCTGCCGCTCCCCGAGCTGAAGTCGTTCGCGCGCGAGATCGACGCGGACGTCTATGCCGTCCTCACCATCGAGGGGTCCGTCGCGAGCCGCGATCACTTCGGCGGCACGGCGCCCGACCGAGTGCTCGATGCGGTGCGCCGCGCCCGCGCCGAACTGGCCTGATGCCATGACCGAAACCGCGGCCGCACAGGTTCCGAACCGGACCGACCACACGATTCCCGAATACATCGGGAAGTATCAGGTCATCCGCAAGCTGGGCGACGGGGCCACCAGCGAAGTCTTCCTGTGCCATGACGAGTTCGCCAAGCGCGACGTCGCAGTGAAGGTGGTCTGGCGAGACCGTATCGGCGACCCCGGCCAGGGCAAGGTCCATCGCAAGCTTTTCGTCACGGAAGCGTCGCTGGCCGGCAAGCTCGCCCACCCGCACATCGTGCAGATCTACGACGCCGTCGTGGCCGGCGGCTCTAGCTACATCGTCATGGAGTACGTGCCGGGCGGAACGCTGGAGCGCTACTGCACGGCCGAGAACCTGCTGCCGATCGACAAGGTGGTGGAGATCGTCTTCAAGTGCACGCGCGCGCTGGACTTCGCGCACCGCCTCGGGATCACGCATCGTGACATCAAGCCGACCAACATCCTGCTCGCCACCGAGGAAACGACCGACATCAAGATCTGCGATTTCGGCGCGGCCATCATGGCAAGCTCGGGCGACACGACCCAGGTGACCGGAATCGGCTCGCCGGCCTACATGTCGCCGCAGCAGATCCGTGAGCAGCACCTCGACCACCGCACCGATGTCTACTCGCTTGGCGTGGTGATGTACCAGTTGCTCACCGGCGCCCTGCCCTACCAGGGCAAGAACAACTTCAGCATGATGTATCAGATCACGAGCGTGGAACCGCCCCCGCCGTCGTCGCACCGCCGTGATGTGCTGCCGGCACTGGATGCGATCGTCAGAAAGGCGATGTCGAAAGCCGTCGAGGAGCGCTACCAGACGTGGGAGGAGTTCTCGATCGCGCTCGCCGATGCGCTGCGCTCGAAGGACCTGGCCGCGCGCACCCAGGAGGTCGCCGACAGCGAGAAATTCAGCACGCTGCGCGCGATGCCCTTCTTCGCGGAGTTCACCGATGCGGAGCTCTGGGAAGTGCTGCGCATCAGCGCTTGGGAGGACGCGGCGCCCGGCAAGGTCGTCATCAAGGAGGGTGATGCCGGCGACTTCTTCTGCATCCTCGCTTCCGGCGAAGTGAAGGTGACCAAGAAGCAGAAGCTCCTCAACATTCTCTCCACGGGCGAGTGCTTCGGCGAGATGGCCTACCTTTCGCGCGCTACCAACGAGCGCAGCGCGGACGTGTCCACGATGAGCGCTTCACGGATCATAACCATCCGCTGCGACGACCTGGAGAACGCCTCCGACGCATGCCGCCACCGGTTCGACCGCGCCTTCATGGACATCCTGGTCGAGCGGTTGACGATGGCCAACAACAGGCTCACTGCGGTTTAATCCGCTAGCACCGTAAAGTTCTGCTAGGGTTTTCCCCTCCTTTTCAAGGAGGGGTGGCTGCGAAGCAGCCGGGGTGGTTCGGTCTTCACTCCTGACTCCGTGCTCCCATGACGCCGACTCTCCGTGCAGCGCTCGAGCAGGCAATCGCCGAGGCAATCGGCGGGCCGTTCCGGATCGAGCAGGCACGCGCCGTTTCCGGCGGCTGCATTCATCGCGCAATGGTCTTCGAGGGGGGCGACACGCGTTGCTTCGCGAAGCTGAACGATCGCACCTTCGACGAAGCGTTCGCCGCGGAGGCCGACGGACTCCAAGCACTTTCGAATGCGGGCATTCGCGTGCCGACCATGATCACCCGGGGCACCTCGGACGATGCAGCATTCCTGGTGCTCGAGTATCTTGAGCTCGGGCCGGGCAACGAAGCGGCATACCAGGCGTTGGGAAGACGACTCGCCGACCTGCACGCCCGCAACGGCGAGCGATTCGGGTGGCACCGAGATAATTTCATCGGCACCACGCCGCAGCGCAATCGGGAATCCGATTCCTGGACGGAGTTCTGGCGGCGGGAGCGGCTCGCGCCGCAGCTGGCTCTCGCGGCTGACAACGGATTTCGCGGCAAGCTGCAACGCCTCGGCGAAGCGCTCATCGAAGCGCTTCCGCGGATGCTCGCCGGGCATGCTCCGGCTGCTGCACTGGTGCACGGCGACCTCTGGGGAGGGAATGCGGCATTCCTCGCGGACGGCACGCCGGTGGTCTTCGATCCGGCGATCTACCACGGCGATCGGGAAGTCGATCTCGCGATGACGGAGCTGTTCGGGGGATTCCCGCCCGCGTTCTACGCGGCATACCGAGAGGCCGCGCCACTCGCCGAGGGCTACCCGCTACGGCGCATGCTCTACAACCTCTACCACGTGCTCAACCATGCGAATCTGTTCGGTGGCGGCTACGCTGCGCAGGCGGAGCGGATGATGGAGCGGCTGCTCGCCGAAACGCGCGGCTGAAGATTCGGCGCGGAAATTCGCGAGCTCGATACGAAAAAGGGGGCGATGCCCCCTTTTAAATCCCCCAAGTCGGCGGCCTGTTGCCCCGACCTGGAAAGCCTCGCGGCTATGCGCTTTGGTTCGTGGGCGAGAGCATCGACTTCAGCTCGCCCGATTGATACATCTCGCTCAGGATGTCCGACCCGCCGACGAACTCGCCGTTGACGTAGAGCTGCGGAATCGTCGGCCAGTTGGCGTACTCCTTGATGCCCTGCCGGATCTCGGGGTGCTCGAGCACGTTCACCGTTGCGACGTCCGCCGCATTGCATGCCTTGAGAATCTGAACCGCATTGGCGGAGAAGCCGCATTGCGGAAAATCCGGCGTGCCCTTCATGAACAGCACGACCCGGTGCGAAGTCACGATCTCCTTGATCTCGTCCTGAATGCTCATCGCTTGTGTCCTCGTCTCAATACCCGACAAATTTAGTCGGATTTTACCTATCTGCCGGCCACGGGTCAACTCCCATCCCCGCGCGCTGCGCCCGCCCGACGGTCAAAAGGCTGGAAGGGCATGAGGTGGATCCCGTCTCGCAGCAGCGAGACACGGATCTCGCCGCCCTGGGCGAGGTTGTTCCGATTGGCGACGTGCAGCGGAATCGATAGCTGCAGCTCCGCGTCCGCGTGCCCGGCCACGCGCATGGTGACCGCCGCGTTTTCACCGAGCGGCACGAACTCGCCGATCACCCCGCTTACGGGATTCTCGCGCTCGCCTCGCGATGGCCGGTCGCGCCGATGGAGGATGCAGTGCGCAGGGAGGATGCCCCAGCAGACCGGTCCACCCGCGACGAATTCCGGGCGCAGCGGCGCCTCAAGCGTGTAGTCGAGCCAGCGCACGAGGGTCTGACCCGCCTCGGGACGGTGCTCGACGATCTCGCCATGGAAAAGATTGCGGAAGTCGACGAGGCGCGCGACCTGCACGTCGCGGGGCCGGGCAATCAGCTCGAAGGGTGGTCCCGCCTGCAGCGTTTCACCCGCGTGCAATACGATCATCCGGTCGGCGAGCATCGCCGCCTCCTCCAGATCGTGCGTCACGAGCACGATCGGCATCTGCAGCCGCCGGCGCAGCTGTGCGAGCTCGCGCTGCAGCTTGCGCCGCGTCACCTGGTCGACGGCCGAGAACGGTTCGTCCAGCAGCAGAACCTGCGGGTCGCGCGCGAGCGCCCGGGCCACTGCAACGCGCTGCTGCTGCCCGCCCGAAAGCGCATGCGGCAAGCGATCCTCCAGGCCGCCGAGGTTCACGAGATCGAGCAGCTCGCGTGCGCGGTCGCGCCGCGCCGCCGGGGGAACAGCGCCCAGCGCGGCTTCCACGTTTCGGGACGCGCTCATGTGCGGAAACAGCGCGTAGTGCTGGAAGACCAGCCCTGCATGGCGCGCCTGCGGCGGCACGAAGCGCATCGCGCCTTGCCACGTCTCGCCGTTGCAATGCACCTCGCCCGACTGCGGTCTCACCAGACCGGCGATCGCACGCAGGATGGTCGATTTGCCGCTTCCGGAGGGCCCGACCAGTGCGACGAGCTCGCCGGCGGCGCACTCGATTGCGACCTTGAGGGGAATCGGTGCCTTCTGGTCGAGCCGGACGATGAGTGCTCGCTCAGCCACGATGCCGCCTCGCCCGATCGAGCGTGTAGATCACCGCAATGGAGACGAACGAGATGCCCAGCAGCAGCGCCGACATGGCGCCCGCCGCGTGGTCGTCGAGCGCTTGCACACGATCGTAAATCGCGATCGCGATCGTTTTCGTCTCGCCGGGAATATTGCCCCCGACCATCAGCACGACGCCGAACTCGCCCAGCGTATGCGCGAATGTCAGCACGAACGCGCCCAGCAATCCGGGCCACGCGAGCGGCAGCTCGACCTTCCACAGCGTGCGCCAGCGGGACATGCCGCACAGCCAGGCCGCCTCGCGCACCTGCTCGGGAACCGATTCGAACGCGCGCTGCACCGGCTGCACCGCAAAGGGCAGATTGAAGACGATGGATGCGGCGAGCAATCCCGTAAAGCTGAATGCGAGCGTCCCGCCGGTGAGTGCCGCGAAGGCCTGTCCGAGCGCCGACTGCGGCGCGAAGGCCACGAGCAGGTAGTAGCCGAGCACCGTCGGCGGCAACACGAGCGGCAGCGCAACGAACGCCTCGACTGCAGCCCTGCCCGCGAAGCGCCGCCACGCGAGCTCGCGCGCCAGGAGCACCGAGAACGGCAGCAATACCGCTGCGGTCGCCAGCGCAAGCTTCAGTGACAGCCAGAGCGCGCTCCAGTCCATTATCTGGTTTCCAACTCCCCTCCTTTTCAAGGAGGGGGGGTTGCGAAGCAACCGGGGTGGTTCATGTCAGCGTCCACTTGCTTACGGTCGATCACCCGGAACGGCAAATCCGTAGTGCTCCAGGATCCCCTGTGCGGCGGGATCCTGCAGGAAGTCGTAGAACGCGCGTGCGGTGGCTCCGGCATCCTTGAGCAGAACCATGCGCTGGCTTATCGTCGTGTGGAGCGCCGCCGGGATGAGCACAGTCCGTCCCTTACCCTGCAGCGTCGGCGCACGCACGATCGCGTACGGAATGAAAGCGGCCTGAGCCGCGCCAGTCAGCGCGAACTGCGCCGCCTGACTGACGTTCTCACCGATCGCGAGCCTGCCCTGCAGCGCGTCCCAGAGTCCCTTGCGTAGCAGGACCTCCCGCGCGGCGGCGCCGTATGGGGCCAGTTCGGGGTTCGCGATCGCGAGGCGCTTCAGCTCGCCCGCGCGTACCGCGGCGGCAAGGCCGGCGAGCTCGGGGTCGAGCTTCACCGTCGAGCCATTCGGCGCGAAGAGTGCGAGCCGGCCGATCGCGTAGACGCGACCTCGGTCCTCCGCGAAGCCCTCCTCGAAAACGAAGCGCACGCGCTCCTCGTCGGCGGACAGGAAGAGCTCGTACGGACCGCCCTGGACGATCTGGCGCGCGAGGTTGCCCGACGAACCAAACGAGAGCTTTACTCGGCGCCCGCTCGTCCGCTCGAATGCGGCGGCGATCTCCGGCAGCGCGAACGTCAGATTCGACGCGGCGGCGATCACGGGAATCTCGGCCGCCCGGGCCGGAAACCATGCAATTGCCGCAACGATCAGGCATGCGAGTCTGAATGCGGTCATACTACCCTTTGCCGGAGCGATATAGCCATGTAACCATATCGCATCGCCGGTCACATGGGAATATGCAGCGTGCTTCCGGAGTCGGACTAGAATCGATCGCGGGGAATTCTTCGCGCATGAAGGCGGGAAACATAACCATCGGTGTGCGCCTGCGCGTGGTGCTCGAGCGCAACATCGCCATCGGGCCGGGGAAGGCCGATCTTCTCGAGGCGATCGGGGCGACCGGCTCGATCTCGGCTGCAGCGCGAGGAATGGGAATGAGCTACAAGCGCGCGTGGCTGCTCGTCGATACGATGAACCGCTGCTTCCGCGCGCCGCTCGTCGAGTCGGCAAAAGGCGGCAGCGCGGGCGGCGGGGCGCATCTGACTCCGCTCGGAGTCGAGGTGCTGCGCCGCTATCGATCGATGGAGCAGCGCGCCCGGCGAGGCGCAGCGGCCGATCTCGCGGCGCTGAAGCGGGCGCTGCGTCCCGTGCGCCGGCCCTGAGGGTCTTCAGTGTTTCCCCTCCTTTTCAAGGAGGGGTGGCCGCAGAGCGGCGGGGTGGTTAGACATTCGGTCAGCGCAGCACAACACCACCCCGGTTGCTTCGCAACCACCCCTCCTCGGAGAGGAGGGGAAAAACACAACACGTAGCAAGTTGCCTTACCGTCGCCCGCCCGAGACACGTGGGATACCCGCGAGGTCCGGCCAGCTATCCACCTCCGAATAGCCGGCTGCCGCGAGCAGCGCACGGCTCGCTTCGCCCTGCTCGTGCCCGTGTTCGAGCAGTAGCCACCCACCGGCCGCAAGGTGATCGCGCGCCTCGCTGATGACGCGTCGGATGCAATCGAGCCCGTCCGCTCCGCCGACCAGGGCTGCGCGCGGCTCGAAACGCACATCGCCCTGCTGAAGATGGGGATCGTCCGCGGCGACGTAAGGCGGGTTCGTGAGGACAAGACCGAAGCGCTGGCCAATTAGCCCCGCGAACCAGTCGCTCTCGACGAAATGAACACGGGGCGCGTGACGCGCCGCGTTGGCCCGGGCAAGGGCGAGCGCGGCGGCCGACGCATCCGCTGCCCACACGTCCGCTCGAGGCGCGGAGTGTGCGATGGCGATCGCGATGGCTCCGCTGCCAGTGCCCAGGTCCAGCACCCGGCGCGATTCGCCGCCCATTCGCGCGAGAGCGAGATCCACGAGCAGCTCGGTTTCCGGTCGCGGGATCAGGACGTCCGGCGTCACCGCCAGATCGAGGCCGTGGAACTCACGATGGCCCAGGATGTAGGCGATGGGCTCGCCGGCCTGCCGGCGGCCGAGCAACGCGCCGGCGAGTTCTTGCTGCGCCGCGTCGACAAGATCGTTTGCATGCGCGACGAGCCATGCGCGGTCGACCCCGAGCGCGTGGGCGACGAGAAGCCGCGCCTCGCTCTTGGGCAGGCCGCTCGCTTCGACCAGGGTGTGGATGGATGCGGACATCGTCGGCGCCGCGTGCCCGTTTGCCCGGCTGCGGCAACTGCCGATTTTCCCAGACCCGCGACCCCGCCGTGGAATCAGTTTGCGGCAATTGCGGCTCCGTGCAAGACTAGGCGGTCCCATCCCCACCGGGTATGCCGCCAAATGACCGATCAAGACGGTCCATTTGCCCATTTGGACGAGACCGCCCTGCGCGAGCTCGCCCCGCATGGGGTCCCGCGCTCGTTCCAGAAGAATGTCGTCGTCGTCCACGAGGGTGACGCGACCGATTCGCTCTACGTGGTGCTCACCGGGCGCGTCAAGGCGTTCGTGAGCGACGAGGAGGGCAAGGAGGTCGTGGTGAACACGATCGGGACCGGAGACTACTTCGGCGAGCTCGTATTGGACGGGGGCCCGCGCGCCGCGTCGATCATGACGCTGGAGCCTTGCCGCTTCTACGTGATCCCGCGGGGCGACGTGGAAGGCCTGATCGAGCGCAATCCAGTTTTCGCACGCCACCTGATCTACGCGCTGATCGCCAAGGTGCGCAGCCTCACGGATGCGGTTCGGGATCTCGCCCTCAAGGACGTTTACGGCCGGCTGGTCAAATATCTCGAGACGCACACTGTCGAGCAGGACGGCAAGCGCGTGGTTCCGGAGCGGCTCACGCAAAACGACATCGCAGCGCGGATCGGCGCCTCGCGGGAGATGGTGAGCCGCATCGTCAAGGATCTTTCCGCGGGCGGCTACATCTCGGTCGAGTCCAAGCACATCAGCGTGCACAAGAAGCTGCCCGCGCAGTGGTAACCCTCGCGCCGGTTGGACGGCGCAGGGAAATCGCCCTCTTCCGCGGACGACCGCTGAAAATGTGAATTCGGCACAGTTTCCGCGCGCCGGACGGCATGGAGCGCGGACGGTCTTCCGTCTAAATTGCGTCTTACCGGGTCAGCCCCCTCCTCTGCGGCCCGGAACAGCACGATTGCCCGCCAAGCCGTGCTCCTCCCAGGGGCGCACAAAAGTGCGCCCCTTTTTTTTGGATTCTCGCACCGACCCCCGCGATGCATCACGGCCCGGGCGCGGTGCCGTGCAGCAGTTCACACCACTGCCGGGCGTGGCGGGCGTTTTGTGAATCGCGCACAGGAACGGCGCGTCGTGCGGCAGCGAAATCGGGGCACGCGAGGCCTAGAGTTCAAGCCATCGGACGCGCCGCGTAGTGCGCGAAACCGAAAACAAGGAGGCGACAACAATGAGCTGGACACTGGTCGTGAACACTTTCGCGGGCACCTTGGGCGCATTGAGCATCGGCTATCTCGCCTGGGCGGTCTGGATCTTCGTGCGCGGGCTGCCGACGAACGGGCGCGTGCCCAATCAGCGCCCCGTGCGCAGGAAGAGCCCCTGGACCCCGCACTATTCCCGTTAGGAGGCGGCCATGTACTCCGCTCGTGCCATAAGCGCTATCGCCGCGCTGCTGATCGGGGCGATTCTCCTCTTGGTCACTCTCGGTGCACAGAGCGAGCCACGGAAGCAGGTCAACGCCGCGGCGGTGACCGTCGCCGCGCAGCAGTAACGCCGGACGCCGCGCCCGATCAGGCGGATTGCTGGTCGGCCGCCTCGTCAGACAGCGCCGAGAGCATCTCGGCCTGATGCTCGGCGGAGAGCGCCGCGGTCAGCTCGTCGAGATCGCCATCCATGATGGCCTGGATCTTGTAGAGCGTCAGATTGATGCGGTGGTCGGTGACCCGCCCCTGCGGAAAATTGTAGGTGCGGATGCGCTCGGACCGGTCGCCGCTCCCGATGAGGCTCTTGCGCGTCGCGGCGGTCTGCGCCTGCTGCTCGCGCATCTGCTTGTCCTTGATGCGAGCGGCGAGCACGCTCATCGCCCGCTCCTTGTTCTTGTGCTGGGAGCGCGAATCCTGGCACTCCACGACGATTCCGGTCGGCAGGTGCGTGATGCGGATCGCCGAATCGGTCTTGTTCACGTGCTGGCCACCCGCACCGGACGCACGGAAGGTGTCGATCTTCAGGTCGGCGGCATTCAGAATGACGTCGCTCACCGCGTCGACTTCCGGCATCACGGCAACCGTTGCGGCAGACGTATGAATGCGCCCCTGGGTCTCGGTCTCCGGGACGCGCTGGACGCGGTGACCGCCCGACTCGAACTTGAGCTTCTGGTACGCACCATGGCCGATCACGCGCGCGATGATCTCCTTGTACCCGCCCCGATCCGAGGGGCTTTCCGAGATGATTTCCACCTGCCACCGATTGCGCTCCGCGTAGCGTGCGTACATGCGGAACAGGTCGCCGGCGAATAGCGCCGATTCCTCGCCACCGGTGCCCGCGCGGATCTCGAGAAAGGTGTTGCGTTCGTCGTCCGGGTCCCTGGGCAGGAGCAGCTTCTGGATCTCGGCCTCGTACTCCTCGAGTCGGGCCCGCCCCTCTTCCAGCTCTGACTCGGCAAGCGCCCTCATTTCTGGGTCGGCGAGCATTTCCGTGGCGGCGGCGATGTCGCCCTCCACTTTTCGATAGCTCTGGTAGAGCGCCACGACCGGGCCGATTTCGGCGTGCTCGCGCGAGAGCTTGCGGAACTGCTCCAGATCGCGGGTCGCATCTTCGGAAGAAAGCAGCCGGTTCAGCTCTTCCAGGCGACGGGAGAGATGTTCCAGCTTTGCGGCAATGCTCGGTTTCATGATCGGGGATCCAGGAGCGTTCAGCTCATCGCAGTCGCGGCGGCGCCACGGTCGCGGTTCCCGCCCGCGCGGGAACGACCGTGGACCGGCGTCGCCAGCTAAGACTCGGAACGGAGATTGTAGATGCGCGCAAGCACTTCACGGGCTTTCGCGCGCGCGTCGGCATCGCTCTCGTGCAGCGCCTGGGTCGGCGCGTGCAGCAGCTTGTTGGTGAGACCGTGGGACAGCGCCTCGAGCACCTGGACCGGATCGTCGCCGCGCGCAAGCATCCGCAGTGCCCGCTCGATCTCGTGACGGCGCGCCTGCTCGCCCCGGTCACGCAGGTCCTTGATCAGCGGAACCAGCTCACGCGATTCCATCCAGTGCAGGAAGTTGCCGACCTGTGTATCGATGATCGCCTCGGCCTGCGCGACGTGGGACTGACGCTCGTCGATGCCGCTGCGCACGACGCCTGCGAGATCGTCGACCGTGTAGAGGTAGATGTCGTCCAGCTCGCCGACCTCTGGCTCGATGTCGCGCGGCACGGCGAGATCGACCATGAACACCGGCTGGTGGCGCCGCGCCTTGATCACCCGCTCCATGGTTCCCTTGCCCAGGATCGGAAGGGAGCTTGCGGTGCAGGAGACGACGATGTCGTGCTCGGCGAGGCACTCGGGCAGGTCGCGGAGCAGGATCGCATGACCGCTGAAACGATGCGCGAGCGTTTGGGCGCGGTCCAGCGTGCGGTTGGCCACGGTAATGGACCGCGGCATCTGCGCGGCAAAATGGGTGGCGCAGAGCTCGATCATCTCGCCCGCGCCGATCAGCAGCACCCTGCAGTCGCGAATGCTCGGGAAGATGCGCCCCGCCAGCTTCACGCCTGCCGCCGCCATCGACACCACGTTGGCGCCGATGCGGGTATTCGTGCGCACGTCCTTCGCGACCGCGAATGAGCGCTGAAAGAGCCGTGACAGCGTCGCGCCAAGCGCGCCTGCTTCATGCGCCGCCCGCACTGCATCCTTCATCTGACCGAGAATCTGCGGCTCGCCCAGCACCATCGAATCCAGGCCCGCTGCGACCCGGAATGCGTGCCGAACCGCGGCCTCTCTCGGCAGCGTGTAAAGGTGGGGCTTGAGATCGCTTTCCGGGAGGCTGTGATGGCCCGCCAGCCAGGCGAGCGCTTCGTGCGGATCGCCGGCCGCGCAGTAGAGCTCGGTCCGGTTGCACGTGGAGAGGATCGCGGCTTCCTGGGCCGGTCGAACGCGCGCGATCTCGCGCAGCGCCCCCTTCAGGCCCTCGTCGGTGAACGCAATCCGCTCACGGACCGCAAGCGGCGCGCTGAGATGATTGAGACCGAGGGCGAAAAGTCGCATAGCTGGGCAGACTCCGGGCCGAAATTATAGCCAAACCAGGGCCTTGGGAACTCCATCTGGATCAAAAACCCCTCGAAAACCGGCCCGGTTCGCGCCCCCGGCGCCGGCAGACTCAATCCGGATCGCCGATTCCGGTCCCCCGGCTTCCCGGCCCGCCGGAACCACCCCCGGACGGCGGTCCGCCTCCCGTGGTGGGCGTCCCGCCGCGCCCCTGCGCCGCAAGCGCCGACTTGCGAAGCTGCACCGGCCTCGCCCGGCGGGCCATCCGGGCGCGCATGCGCAGGTTGAGCATCTCGACCGCCACCGAGAAGGCCATCGCGAAGTAGATATAGCCCTTCGGAACATGGAAATCCCACCCCTCGGCGACCAGCGCGAAACCGACCAGAATCAGGAATGAAAGCGCCAGGATCTTGATGGTCGGGTGACGGTCCACGAAATCCCCGATCGGCTTCGCCGCGAGCATCATCACACCGACCGCCGCCATGATCGCGATCACCATCACCGACAACTGGTCGACGAGACCGACGGCGGTGATCACGGAGTCGAGCGAGAAGACGATATCGATGATCGCGATCTGGACGAGCACCCCCGCGAACGTGGCTTGCACGGCCGCACCCACCCGCGCATCCTCTTCGCCCTCCAGCGAGTTGTGAATCTCATGCACGCTCTTCCAGAGGAGAAAGAGCCCGCCCGCGATCAGGATGAGATCGCGCCCGGAAATGTCGCGGCCGAACAGGCCGAACAGCGGGTTGGTGAGCGTCATCATCCAGGACAGGGAAAAGAGCAGGAGAATTCGCGTGCCCATCGCCAGCAGGAGCCCGATCGTGCGTGCGCGGTTGCGCTGCGCCCGGGGCAGGCGCCCGACCAGAATCGAGATGAAGATGATGTTGTCGACGCCGAGCACGATCTCCAGCGCCGTGAGCGTCGCGAGCGCGATCCAGACTTGCGGGTCGGTCAGCCACTCCATTGCAGATCTCCAAAGGGTTAGCGGGTGTTGAAGAATGCCCGCGGCTGTGACTTCGATGAGGTTAGCTGCGAGCCAAGAAGAGGTCTCACGAACGAGGGGGGGAATCCCCCTTGCATATCCCCTCCCGCGCGCACGGAGCTTATCAAGAGCCTCTACGCGTGATCAGCGAGATGAAAGGGGCGCTGGGCTACGGTTGCGCGACCGCGGACCGGTCGGCAATTTGCAAGAACTGGCTCGGCTGGCCAAGCAGATACTTTGCGAACTCCTCGAAGACGTTTTCGCGCGCGGCCTTGCCGTCCAGCACGATGTTCTGCGATCCGAACTGCGCGACATTCTTGCACAGGAAGGCGAGGCGGCCACGCGCGCGGTCGGCCATGATGCGAGCGTAGATCGTGATTTCGCCCGCCACCTCGAACACGCTGGCGCCGCCGTTTCGGCCGCTGGCCGCATCGTCCGACGTGTAGCGCAGGTTGGCAGCGGTCAGGCGATCGATCAGCTGCTGCGTGTCGGCTGCGGCCCGTTCGCAACGCAGGGTGGTCGGGGAGACACAGACCACGGTGAGCGTGATCATGTCCATCCACGGCCGCCCGTCGGCGCGGCGCAGCTTGCTGTCGACGAAGGCGTCGGCAAGCTTGGGCCGGGCGAAGGCACCGACGCCGTCGAGCGCGTAATCATGCACGATCTCCGGCTTGACGATCCCGAGGTAGCGCACCAGCTCCTCGCAGAAAGCGAACCCGGCGCGCATCTTCCGCTCGATGTCGAGCGCCAGCATGAGCGTCTCTGCGGCGACCTCGTTGTTGGAGCCCGCATTCTCCAGCGCTTCCGCCTCGTTCTTGAGCCGCTCGAGCAGGCTTGCGCTCCCGTCCGCCCCGGCCCGGGACGCCGGCTTCGCGGCTGCGCGTGCCTCGGAAGGGGCGGCCGTCTGCTCGCCGGTCGCCGGCTCGGTGGTGGCGGCAAACAGATCGAACTCCGGCATCACGAGATCGTCGGTGGCCGCGAGCGCCGCGATGTCCGACTTGCTCTCCTTGGACTTGAACTCGCCCTGCAGCACCTCGCGCAAGTCTTCGGCCAGCTTGTCCGCCGTCGCGTAGCGCTGGTCAGGATTCTTGCGCAGCGCACGGTCGATGATCGCGTCGAGCGCCGCCGGTACCTCGGCGTTGAGCGCGCTGGCCGGTTTCGGCTCCTTGCTGACGATGTTCTGCATCAGCGTCAGGAAATCCTCCGGACGAGCTGCGTCGAACGGCGCTACGCCGGTCGCAAGCTCGTACAGGACGATGCCGAGCGAGAAGACGTCACTGCGGCCGTCGGCCTTCTTTCCCGAGACTTGTTCAGGCGACATGTAGCGCGGCGATCCGATCACGACGCCGGTGCGGGTGCGCGACATCTGGTCGATGCGCGCGATCCCGAAGTCCGTGATCTTGACGAGCCCCTGCTTGGTGAGCATCAGATTGCCGGGCTTGATGTCGCGGTGAACGACGCCTTGCTTGTGCGCGAATCCCAGCGCGTCGGCGGTCTGCAGAATGATGTGCACGGCCGTGGCCAGCGAGATCCGCTCCTCCCGGTCGAGGATGTCCTTGAGCGAGCGCCCTTCGAGCAGCTCCATGACGATGTAGGCGATGTCCTCGAACTCGCCGACGTCGTAGATGGTCACGATGCACGGATGGCTGAGCCGCCCGGCTGCCTTCGCCTCGCGCAGGAATCTTCGCCGGGGCTCGACGCTGCCGTCCTGGATCTGCAGCGCATTGATGGTCTTGATCGCGACCGTGCGCTCGATCATCGGGTCGGAGGCCTTGAAGACGGTGCCCATCGAGCCGCGCCCGATTTCTTCCTGCAGCACGTAGCGACCGAGAGTTCTCATTTCGCGCTTGTCGGTTGATTCTTTTGACGTTGCCGGATCATTCTCCAGCCCCGGGGCGCAACGTTAACCCTTCCCGCTTAGCGGGGAAAGCCCGGGCGCCAACGCGGGCGGACGGAATTCCGCCCCACGCCCTTCCCGCCGCCCGCCCGGCGTCGTCGTGTCGCCACGACATGTATCTGTGTCCTCGCGGTGGCGGCGCCCGCGCGTCCATCCTACAATACGCGCGGATTGCCACCGGCCTTCCGGCGCACCCCGAAAGACCGGCCCGCGCTCCAGTCGAAGTACCGCGCGTCCTCATCACAGCGAGGCGCGTGACACCTCTAATTGACCGTCAACACAGAATCACCTGAAAGGAAGACCTTCATGAAGCTCCTCAAACTGCTGACCGCCGGCGTGGCGATGCTCGCTCTCGCGAGCGGTAGTGCGCTCGCGGAATCCACCAAGGCAGAAAAGCAAGCCGAATTGCGCAAAGTGTCCAACGCGACGCTCCAGGATTTCTACAA
>JAJDOG010000007.1 GCA_022340285.1 Betaproteobacteria bacterium | reverse complement strand
GGCGTCTTTCGGGAGGGGCCTGTGACCCGGGTTTTCCTTCAGGAACCGGATCACCGAGTCGCCGGCAGCCTTGCCGAGCACGACCAGATCGGTGAGCGAGTTCGTGCCGAGCCGGTTCGCGCCGTGCACGGAGGCGCAGGCGCACTCTCCCGCGGCGTAGAAGCCGGGAACCGGCGTGCTCGGCCCGCCCGCCCCAGGCGCGACGACTTCGCCGTGATAGTTCGTCGGAATGCCGCCCATCTGATAGTGGACTGTCGGCACAACCGGGATCGGATCGCGGATCGGATCGACGTTTGCAAACTGCTTGGAGATCTCCCGTATGCCCGGCAGCCGCTTGTCGATGACCTCCGGCCCAAGGTGATCGAGCTTGAGCAACAGGTAGTCGGCGTTCGGCCCGCAGCCGCGACCCTCTTTGATCTCCGTCGCCATCGCTCGCGACACCACGTCGCGGCTCGCAAGATCCTTCGCGTTGGGCGCGTAGCGCTCCATGAACCGCTCCCCGGACTTGTTGAGCAGCATGCCGCCTTCGCCCCGCACCCCTTCGGTGATCAGCACCCCGGCTCCGGCGACGCCGGTCGGATGAAACTGCCAGAACTCCATGTCTTCCAGCGGGACGCCCGCCCGGGCCGACATGCCCAGCCCATCGCCGGTGTTGATGAACGCGTTGGTCGAGGAGAGGAAAATACGGCCGCTGCCCCCGGTGGCGAACAGCGTCGCCCGAGCCTGGAGCAGGTTGACCTCGCCGGTCTCCATTTCCAGAGCCGTGACGCCGAGGACTTGGCCCGCGGCGTCGCGCACTAGATCGAGGGCCAGCCACTCGACGAAGAACCGGGTGTTTGCGCGCACGTTCCGCTGGTACAGCGTGTGCAGCATCGCGTGGCCCGTGCGGTCAGCCGCGCAGCACGAGCGCTGGACTGCAGGTCCGGCACCCATGTGCTGCATGTGGCCGCCGAAGGGGCGTTGGTAGACGGTGCCGTTTTCGTTGCGGTCGAACGGCATGCCGAAATGTTCCAGCTCGACGACGCAGTTCGGCGCCTCGCGGCAGACGTACTCGATCGTGTCCTGATCACCGAGCCAGTCTGACCCCTTGACCGTGTCGTACATGTGCCAGAGCCACGAGTCCTCGCCCATGTTGCCGAGCGCTGCGCCGATTCCGCCCTGCGCAGCGACCGTGTGAGAGCGCGTGGGAAAGACCTTGGAGAGGACCGCGACGTTCAATCCCGCCTCCGAGAGCTGCAGCGCCGCGCGCAGACCCGCGCCACCGGCGCCGACGACGACGGCATCGAACTTACGCGTGACCAGCGCCATTGCTCAGCCCCTCCAAAGAACCTGTACTGCCCAGCCGCCGCAACCGACGAGCACGAGAATCACGACCACTTCGAGCGTGAGCCGCAGCCAGACCGGCTTGATGTAGTCCATCAGGATGTCGCGCACCCCGATCCACGCGTGGTAGAAGAGGCTCACGAAGAAGAGCAATGTCGCGAAACGCAACCAGCCCTGCGCGAAGAACGCCTTCCAGGCCGCATAGTCCGCCGGCCGGGTCGCGGCGAATGCGATGACGAAGACGACGGTGTAAACCGCCATCACGACGGCGGTCACGCGCTGCGCCAGCCAATCGCGGAAGCCATAGTGGGCGCCGACGACAATGCGCTTCACCATAGCCATGCTCCCAAGACGAGGGTGAGAAAACCGCTTACCGCCAGAACGGCCCAGCTGGACGCGCGAGTGGTGGCGAGGTCAACGCCCATATCCATGTCCATAAACAAATAGCGGATCCCCGCACAAAAATGGTGCAGAAACGCCCATCCCAGTCCGATCAGCACGAGCTTCGCCAGAGGATGACCGATTGTCGCCTGCACCTGCGCATAGCCCTCCGGGGATTCCAGGCTCGCGTCGAGCAGGGCCAGGAGCCAGAACGCGAACAGGAACAGAACCATTCCGCTCACCCGGTGCAGGATCGAAACGAATCCCGGCAGCGGTAAACGGATGCGAACGAGATCGAGGTAGACGGGACGCTTCTTCTTCACTGCGGCATCGGCCATGGATCGCTTCCCTTGCTGTTTGGAGCCGCGACTCCGCATCCGGCTGGAAAGAGCCGGCGGATTATATCAAGCCATTAGCGAAACTTGTGGCGTGGCGCGCTTCATTTCGACATCTCCGATGCGGGTCACCCCAGCTCGTTGCGGTAGAAGTGCGTGTCGGTACGGCACAATCCGTAGCGATACTCCACCGGACGGTCGCCGTACGTATACGCGACGCGTTCCACGCTGAGCAACGGCGTTCCTTTTGCGAGCCCGAGCGCTCCGGCGGTCGCGGCGTCCGCCGCCACGGCGCGCAGCTTCTCGTCGGCACGGATCATCTGTGTGCCGAATTCCGTCTCGTAGAGGTGGTAGATCGACCCGCGATGCGCAGCCAGCTTGGCCGCGGTCAGCCCCTTGAAGGGGAGCGCCGGAAGCGTGATCTCCTCGACGACAGTCGGCTCTCCGCCGAAAAACAGCACACGCCTGATGAAGATGACCCCGTCGCCGGGCTTCAGGTCCAGGAAGCGGGCCACGTCGACACCGGCGCGCGCCCGGCGACACTCGGATGCCCGACTCTCGTATTGCGCGGGCTCGCCCTGATTCGGCATGAGCCGCAGGAAGCGGAAATTCTGACGGGGCTCACCGTGCGTGGCGACGAAGGTGCCCTTGCCCTGGCGCCGCACGAGCATGTTTTCGGCCGCGAGCTCGTCGACCGCCTTGCGCACGGTCCCCTGGCTCACCCCGAAACGCCCGGCGAGCTCCAGCTCGCTCGGAATCGCCTGACCCGGCTTCCACGCGCCGCCGTCCAGGCTCCGCACGAGCAAGTCCTTGATCTGCCGGTAGAGCGGCTGAAAGGTGGGGACGGTGTTGGGCGCGGCGCTGCGCATGCCCGACAATCTGCCATATTTTTGCCAGATCGTCTATCTTATATAAGATGTCTATTATTTTTATTTCATTGACAGCCTTCCGGCGCCCCGCCTACACTCGCCTCCCCGGTGCGCCGGGTAACGGGTGATATCGATGCGCCCGCCGGCCGCGTCCAAGCTATCCTTTCAGCTACGGTCCCACCCTCGTAGGAGCCCGCCCGCATGAGTAAAGCCCCTGTACGCGTTGCAGTCACCGGCGCAGCCGGCCAAATCGGATACAGCCTGCTGTTCCGGATCGCGAGCGGCGAGATGCTAGGGAAGGACCAGCCCGTGATCCTCCAGCTGCTCGAGATTCCCCAGGCACTGAACGCCCTGCGCGGCGTCGTGATGGAGCTCGAGGACTGCGCGTTTCCGCTGCTCGCCGGAATCGTCCCGACGGACGACCCGAACGTCGCATTTCGAGAGGTCGACTACGCCCTGCTCGTCGGCGCGCGCCCGCGCAGCAAGGGCATGGAACGCAAGGACCTGCTCGAGGCGAACGCGGCGATCTTCACGGTTCAGGGCAAGGCCCTCGATGCCGTGGCGAGCCGCGACGTCAAGGTCCTGGTCGTCGGCAACCCGGCCAACACGAACGCGTTGATCGCCATGAAGAGCGCACCGGGCCTGAAGGCGCGCAACTTCACGGGCATGATGCGTCTCGATCACAATCGGGCCGTCTCGCAGATCGCGGCGAAGATCGCCGCCCCGGTCGACCAGATCGAGAAGATGGTCGTCTGGGGTAATCACTCGCCGTCGATGTATCCCGACTACCGGTTTGCCACGGTGGGCGGGAAAGGCGTCAAGACGTTGATCAACGACGAGAAGTGGAACCGAGACACGTTCATCCCGACGGTGGGCAAGCGCGGCGCGGCGATCATCGAGGCGCGCGGCGCCTCGTCGGCCGCCTCCGCTGCGAATGCCGCCATCGGCCATATGCGGGACTGGGTGCTCGGAACGAACGGAAAATGGGTGACGATGGGCATCGCGTCGGACGGCAGCACGTACGGCATACCGGAGGGCGTCATCTACGGGTTCCCCGTGACCTGTGCCGCGGGCACCTACCAGGTCGTCCAGGGCCTCGAGATCGACGCATTCAGCCGCGAGCGCATGGACCACACGCTCAAGGAACTGCTCGAGGAGCGCGACGGCGTCAAGCATCTGCTCGGCTAGGTGATCGAGCGTCGCCCGCGCTTCGCCTCGCCCTCCCACTCCCGACACGGCAGACGCCCCTCACCTGACCGCATGGCCCTGCACCCAAGCGAATCGCTGTTCAAGGGCGAAAAGCCGTTCCCGGTGATTCCGTCCTGCGAGCACTACGCGGGGTCCGAAAAGCTGATGGTCAAGGCGCTCGAAGTGCAGGACCGGCTCGGGCCGATCTTCGACCTGACCTGCGACTGCGAGGACGGCGCGCCCACCGGCCGTGAGACCGAGCACGCAGAGATGATCGTGCGCGTGCTGAACGGCCCGGCCAACCGGCACCGCCGGGCCGGCGTACGGATCCACGATCCGACGCACCCGCACTGGCATCGCGACATCGAGATCCTGGTCGGTGGCGCAGGGGACGCCTTGGCCTACGTCACCATTCCGAAGCCGACCGCAGCCGCCCAGGTCGCCGAAATGATCATCCACGTCCAGCAGGTCGCCGCGCACCACGGAGTGAAGCGCGAGATCCCGATCCATGCGCTGGTCGAGACGCACGGCGCCCTGCGCGAGGCGTTCGAGATCGCGGCGCTGCCGTGGATGCAGACGCTTGATTTCGGCCTGCTCGACTTCGTTTCCGGCCACCACGGCGCGATTCCGGCCGCGGCGATGCGCTCGCCCGGCCAGTTCGAGCATCCGCTGCTGGTGCGCGCGAAGGCCGACCTCGTCGCGGCGGCGCTCGCAAATGGCATCGTTCCCGCGCACAACGTCACCCTCGATCTCAAGGACGCGGCACAGATCCGGTCGGATGCACGCCGCGCCCGGCTCGAGTTCGGGTTCCTGCGCATGTACTCCATCCATCCGGCCCAGATCGAGCCGATTGTTGATGCGATGAAACCGGACCTCTCGGAGGTGCAAGACGCGGCGGCGATCCTGCTCGCCGCCCGCGCAGTCGACTGGGGCCCCATCCAGCACGCCGGCGAGCTCCACGACCGGGCGAGCTATCGCTACTACTGGGAGCTGCTGCAGAAGGCGCGCGTCACCGGCATGGCGATCCCGGGCGAGGCGGAAAGGGCATTTTTCGCTTGAGCGAGACGTCCCGGCTATGACAGCCGCATGGCGGGAGTAAACTGTGCGCATTGCCGCAGGGCGCGGCAGGCAAGGACGGAGACAAACATGAAGAAACTTGCAACGGTGGTGGCGGCCCCGATTGTGGCCCTGATTGCAGCGGCGGCGACGCCCGCGCTGGCGCAGGCGCCGGTCCAGTTCATGGGCGGCGCGTGGGAGTGCAGGCTTCCCGAGGATGAAGGTTCGAAGACTCCCCCGATCCTGTACATCGGGGTGGCCCACAACAAGGGTGGCGAGACGCGCACCGACATCGTCGAGGTCGACGGGTTTGCACGTGCCGTGTACGGGATGGCGCAAGTTTCCTCCGCCGACGGCGGGTGGGTGCAGCTGAGCCCCGAGGCAGGTCAGCCATTCTTCGTCCGCTCCCTGAATGACGGCAAGGGCGGCCTTCCCGCCATGTCGGTCAAGCGCAGCGAGTCCGGCGCGGCATATCGTTGCCTGAAGTTGCCGTACCCGAAGAGCTAGCCGCCCTTCCTGAGGGCGCTCCGTCGCGCCCCACCAACCGCCCACTACCCGTAGAATAACGGGCAGCATCGGTTCGCTTCCCGCGTTCCGTGAATGGAATCCTCTGCGCCATGAGACCCGTCGCCCGATCGCTTCGCGCCCTCGCGCTGGCTACCGCCCTGCTCGTCGCTGGGCCCGCTGCGCAGGCGCGGGACGCGATGGACCATTTCTTCCACCCATTCCTCGGCGATTTGCAGGCCGAGCTTGTGGAGGCCAAGCGCGCCGGAAAGCAAGGCGTCATGGTCATGTATCACTTCGAGGAATGCCCGTCCTGCAAGTGGATGAGGGAGAACATCCTGTCGCGGGAAGACGTGCAAGCCTATTACCGAGAGCGATTCGTCCTCATCCCGCTCGATACCCTGGGCGCACTGACGATCACGGATTTCGCGGGCCGCGAGTGGACGGAGAAGGAGTTCGCCAGGTCGGTGCCGATCAGGGGAACGCCGACTTTCATCTTCTACGGCCTCGACGGAAAGCTCGTGGCGACGCGCGTGGGGCGGATCAAGGATCCCGTCGAGTTCATGTTGTTCGCCGACTTCGTCGCATCGGGCAAATACCGGAACATGAATTTCGCGCAATACCGACAATCGAAACAAGGCAAGAAGGGAAGCTAGGAAATGCCCCATAACGCGTTCAATACGCTGCAGCAGTTCGACATCGCTCCGGGCCGCAAGGGCGAGCTCTACTCGCTACCGGCCCTCGAGAAGGCTGGCGTCGGCAAGGTCTCGCGCCTGCCCGTGTCGCTTCGCATCGTGCTCGAATCCGTGCTGCGCAACTGCGACGGCAAGAAGATCACCGAGGCGCACGTGCGCGAGCTCGCCGGCTGGAAGCCCCGCGCAAGCCGGACCGAGGAGATTCCGTTCGTCGTCTCGCGCATCCTGCTGCAGGATTTCACCGGCGTTCCATTACTCGCCGATCTCGCCGCCATGCGCAACGTCGCGCAGCGGATGGGCAAGAACCCGAAACTGGTCGAGCCCCTGGTTCCCGTCGACCTCGTCGTCGATCACTCGGTACAGATCGACCACTACGGCACGAGAAATGCGCTCGACCTGAACATGAAGCTCGAGTTTCAGCGGAACGCCGAGCGCTATCAGTTCGTGAAATGGGGGATGCAGGCGTTCGACACTTTCAAGGTGGTGCCGCCCGGCATAGGAATCGTGCACCAAGTGAACCTGGAATACCTGGCGCGCGGCGTGTACCGCAAGGGCAATGTCTACTACCCGGACTCGGTGGTCGGCACGGACAGCCATACCACGATGATCAACGGGCTCGGCGTGGTCGGCTGGGGTGTCGGCGGCATCGAAGCCGAAGCCGGCATGCTCGGCCAACCCGTGTACTTCCTGACACCGGACGTGGTGGGCGTCAATCTGAAGGGAAAGGTGCGCTGGGGTGTCACCGCCACTGACGTCGTGCTCACCGTCACCGAGTTGCTGCGCAACGCGAAGGTGGTCGGCAAGTTCGTGGAGTTTTTCGGCGAGGGCGCCGCACGCCTGCCCCTCACCGATCGCGCGACCATCGCCAACATGGCGCCCGAGTACGGCGCGACGATGGGTTTCTTTCCCGTCGACGACGCGACGGTCGATTACTTCCGGAATACCGGCCGCACCGAGGATGAGGTCGAGGCGTTCAAGTCGTACTTCAAGGCGCAGGGCCTCTACGGCATGCCCAAGGCCGGCGCGATCGAGTACAGCCAGACACTCGAGCTCGACCTTTCCACGGTCGAACCCTCTCTCGCCGGCCCCAAGCGCCCGCAGGACCGGATCCAGATCGGACGCGTGAAGGCGAAGTTCACCGAGCTGCTCGCCAAGCCGATCGCCGAGAGCGGGTACAACAAGCCCGCTGCAGAGCGCCACAAGCGCTTCCCGGCGCGGCCGGCCGATCCGGGGACGCGCGCGAAAGGCGGTGGAAACCAGGCAGCCGAACGTCTGGCGAGCGGCGCGCCCACCGACGTGGTCGAGATGGTCGACAATCGCCCCACCCCGGACGCCGTGCGCGTCGACGAGCACGACGACCGGAGCGACGTGACGCTCGGTCACGGCGACGTGCTGATCGCCGCGATCACATCGTGCACCAACACCTCGAATCCTGGCGTGCTGATCGCCGCCGGCGTTCTCGCCAAGAAAGCGGTCGAGCGGGGACTCACCGTGAAGCCTCACGTCAAGACCTCGCTCGCACCCGGCTCGCGGGTCGTAACCGACTATCTCAAGAAGGCCGGCCTGCTTCCCTACCTCGAGAAGCTCGGTTTCTATGTTTCGGCCTACGGTTGCACGACCTGCATCGGGAATGCGGGGCCGCTCGATCCCGGCCTCGAGGAAGTCGTCGTCAATAACGATCTCGTGTGCGCCGCGGTGCTGTCGGGAAACCGCAATTTCGAGGCCCGCATTCACGCGAACATCAAGGCCAACTTCCTAGCAAGCCCGCCGCTCGTCGTCGCCTACGCCATTGCCGGGACCGTGTTCAAGGATCTGATGACCGAACCGCTCGGCACCGGAAAGGACGGCAAGCCGGTGTTCATCGGCGACGTCTGGCCGGCCCCCCACGAGGTGGCCGAAGCATTGCGATTTGCCACCGATTCGAAAACGTTCCGCAAGCTGTACGGGAACCTCGCCGATGCGAACCCGATCTGGAAAGACGTGCCGACCGCGAGCGGGCAGGTCTACGACTGGCCGACCTCGACGTACATAGCCGAGCCGCCCTTCTTTGCGGACTTCTCCATGCAGCCGAGTCGATCGGGGAACGTCGTCGGCGCGCGGGCGCTCGGCATCTTCGGCGACTCGGTCACCACCGACCACATCAGCCCCGCCGGGTCGATCAAGGAGACTTCGCCCGCGGGCCAGTACTTGATCGGCAGCGGCGTCGTGAAGGCGGACTTCAACAGCTACGGCGCACGCCGGGGCAATCACGACGTCATGATGCGGGGGACTTTCGCCAACGTCCGGATCAGGAATCTCATGATCCCTCCGCAGCAAGGCGGACGGCGGGTGGAAGGCGGCGTCACGATGTTCCAGCCGTCGGGCGAGGAAATGTCGATTTACGACGCGGCGATGAAATACATCGACCAGGGCACGCCGACCGTGGTCTTTGGCGGCGAAGAGTACGGCACCGGAAGCTCGCGTGACTGGGCGGCGAAGGGCACCCAACTCCTTGGCGTCAAGGCCGTCATCGTCCGCAGCTTCGAGCGCATCCATCGCTCGAATCTCGTCGGCATGGGCGTCGCGCCGCTGCAGTTTAAGGGCAGCGACAGCGTCGCTTCGCTCGGGATTCGCGGCGACGAGGAGTTCGACATCCTGGGTCTGGATGGCGAACTGCGTCCTCAGCAGGACGTCACGCTCGTGATCCGGCGCAAGGACGGAAGCCGGCAGGAAGTTTCGGTGCGATTGCGCATCGACACGCCGATCGAGGTCGACTACTTCCTGCACGGCGGGATCCTACCCTACGTTTTGCGCGACCTGATGCAGGCGGCATAAGTCCCATCATCGCGCAGGGTGTATCGGTCGCGCGAACGGATGGGACTTCGACTTTTCGTCGTCGCGGCACTGGCAGTCTGCGGTTGGAGCGTGGGATTACCCACGCGCGCCGCGGAAGGAGCGGGACTCGCGGTGCTGGCGGCGCCGCTACCCGGACCGCTGGCGCGGCTGGAGCCCCGGCAACACTGTCCCTCGCAGAACGCTGACGCGCGCGATCCACCGCCCGTCGTCGTACTGCAGGATCGACGTCGCTTTCGCGTCGGACTCGAGGCGGGATCCATCGCGTTGGAGCCGATGCCCCTGTGCGCGACGGGCGGGCGGCCAACGCCGCCGGGTATTCTCGCCGGAACTCGAGCGCAATCCGGTTCCGGCACGCTGCGGCAAGTCTGGCTGGCGGATCCGTCGCAGCGCTACCGGCATGCGATCTTCGAAACGCCGGAAAACGCGACTTCGGTTCGCGCGTTGACCGCCACCGGTACCGAGCTGCGCTATTCCGCGCCACCCGATGCCGTGATCGAGGATCGCTCTCCCCGGCTGGTCCAGGCGTGGGGCCAAGACGCGGTGCTCACCGTGCAGTCCACGATTCAGGGGGGCGCCGCCGTGCTCGTGCTCGGCATCGTGGGCGACCAGCTGCAGCGGCTTGCCGAATCCGTACCGATCGGAACGCCGCAGCGCTGGTTGAATCCGATCGGTGTGGCGGACTTCGACGGCGACGGCGCAACGGAGGTCGCGGCCGTCGTCACGCCGCATATCGGCGGCTCGTTGACCCTCTACCGACGCGACCGCGATCGTCTGACCGTTGCGTACAGCGAGCCCGGATTCTCCAATCACGCGATCGGCACCGACGAGCTTCGACTTGCGACGATGCTCGACGTCAACGGCGATGGCGCCGTCGACCTCGCCGTGCCGGGCGCCGACCGCCGGACGCTGCGCATCGTCACGTTCTCCGGCGGACGATTTCGCGAGCTGCAGCGATTCGGTCATTCGGCGGTGATCAGGAGCGCCCTGCTCGCCGTCGATCTGGACCGCGACGGCAAGAAAGAGCTCGTCTACGCGCTTGCCGACGGGACGCTCGTCGCGCTTACCGCGCGGCGGCGGTGAGGGGACGCCGCGGCGCGAAACTGCCAGGCGATCGCCCGCGCGGACGCTTCAGGCGAGGCGCTGGACTTCGGCGCTCGCGAGGACGTCCGCGAAACGATCTGCTAGCGCCGTGAGGCTCGCGCGATGGATCTCGCGGTGGGGGATTGCGGCGCCGATGCCGCGTTCGGGCAGATCTCTCGTCGCGCAGGCATCGCCCGCCACAATGGTCTTGTATCCCAGCGAGACGGCATCCCGGGCAGTCGAATCCACACACATATGCGTCATCAGGCCGGTAACGATCAGCGTATCGATGCCCTTCTCCTTCAGGGTCGCATCGAGATTCGTGTTGACGAAGCTGCTCGGCAGGGTCTTGGTGATGCACTGATGGCCGGGCCTGGGAGTCACCAGGCCGTGCGGCGCCACGCGATCCGTTCCGGGGGTGAACAGCGGTGCCTTCGCGCTGGGCGCCACGTGATGCACGTGCACGACCTGGACGCCGACGCGATCCGCCCAGTCGACGAGCTGCGCCGCATTCCTCGCCGCGGCCTCGCCGTCCGGCAACGGGAGTGCGCCGCTGTAATATTCCTTCTGGAAGTCGATCAGCAGCAGAGCCGTGTGCGCGGGATCCACGCGGCTCGGCGCCGTAGCGCCCCCCATGCTGCGCAGCGTCTGTGCGGCGGTCATCGCGCGTCTCGAGGATCCAAGATCAGTGATGGTGTCCATCCGGGCCGTGGGCGTGCCCGTGCGCGATTTCCTCGGCGCTCGCCGGGCGCACCGACAGCACCTTCGCGCGAAAATCGAGCGCCCGTCCCGCGAGCGGATGGTTGCCGTCGACCTTGACGGTGTCCGCGCCGACTTCGATCACCTCGAATACCACCGTGTGAGCGTGATCGTCGTGGCTGACCTCGCCCTGGAACTGCATGCCGACCTTCACGCTTTCGGGAAAACGGCTGCGCGGCTCGGCACGCACGAGTCCCGGGTCGCGCTCGCCGAACGCGTCGGCGGGAGCGAGGCTGACCTTCACGGATTCGCCCTCCTCTTTTCCGGAAAGCGCCTCCTCGACCCGCGGGAAGATCCCCGCGTGCCCCCCGTGCAGATAGGTCAGCGGGCGCTTGCCCCGTTCGATGAGCTCGCCGTCTGCATCGAACACTTCGTACTTGAGCTCGACGACCGAGTTCTTGATGATCTTCATGCGCCTGCGCCTCGTGACACTGCGAGTGATCCGGATGATAACCCGTACTCGATAGTCGCCACGAGCCGGTCGGAGTTCGCCGAACCGATCTGATGCCATTGCGGCATGAGGGAGGGTGTTGCAGGGCGCTGCGACTATTCGCCGCTCTTGAATCGACGAAGCTGCCGCCGGTCGCGCTTGGTCGGACGGCCTTTCTCGTGCCTGGCCGGCGCAGCCGCGAGCTTGCGTGCCGCGACGGCCTCGAAGCGCCGCTGCTTGCTCGCC
>JAJDOG010000073.1 GCA_022340285.1 Betaproteobacteria bacterium | reverse complement strand
CACGGCAGTCTTGCTGCTCGCGGCCGGGACGGCGCTGGGCGGTTGTGCCGTCGGCAACAAGCACGCCTATACCGGCACGACTCCTGACTTGGCGGTGTCCGGAACGCGGGTCGCCGTCGTGGCGGTCCGGGACGCGCGGCCGTACGTCATGTCGGGCAACCGGACGCCGGATTTCGCGGGCCTGACGCGCGGCGAATCCGGCAGTCCGCTCGACATTCTGACCGAGAGCGGGAATCCGCTCGCCGTGGACTTCGGAACGACGATCGCCGCGGCGCTGCGCGCCAAGGGATTCAAGGCGACGGTGCTCGAAGGCGACGTGCCCCCTACGCGCGAGGGCATCGCCGCGGTGGCGAAGAAGGCAGGTGCGGAGCGCCTCGCGGTCGTGCTGATCGAAGAATGGCAGAGCGACACGCTCGTGAACACCACGCTTGCCTATGACCTCGACTTGGAGGTGTACGACAGCACGGGGAAGGTCCTCGGGGCGACGCGGCTCACGGGGCGCCAGGACCTCGGTGGCGATGCGGCGAATCCGCCCGGCTACGCCAAGACGGCGGTGCCCGCCGCGTATCGGCGAATCCTCGAGCAGCTTTTCTCCGCGCAACCCATCGTGAGCAGTCTCAAGTAGTGCGCAGACCATGAACGTTCTCAAGATGTCCGACCTCGACCTGCGCGGAAAGCGGGTCTTCATTCGTGCCGACCTGAACGTCCCGATCGACGAGCATGGAAAGATCACCGACGACACGCGCGTTCGCGCGTCGGCGCCCGCCATCGAGCGCGCGCTCGCGAGCGGGGCGGCGGTGATGGTGACCTCGCACCTCGGCAGGCCGAAAGAGGGCGAGCTCAGGCCGGAGGACTCGCTTTCCCCGGTCGCGAAGCGGCTCGCCGAGCTCCTCGGCAAGCCGGTGCGGCTCGCACAGAACTGGGTGGACGGCGTCGAGGTTGCGCCGGGAGAGGTCGTCCTCCTGGAGAACTGTCGCGTGAACAAAGGCGAGAAGAAGAACGACGCGGCGCTCGCGAAGAAGATGGCGGCGCTCTGCGACGTGTATGTGAACGACGCATTCGGCACGGCGCATCGGGCCGAGGCGACGACCTACGGCATCGCGGAGCATGCGCCGGTTGCGTGTGCCGGGCCGCTGATGGGCGCCGAGATCGATGCGCTCTCGAAAGCGCTCGGCAACCCCGCGCGGCCGCTGGTCGCGATCGTGGCCGGCTCGAAGGTCTCGACCAAGCTCACGATCCTGGCAGCGCTCGCCGAGAAGGTGGATCAGCTGATCGTCGGTGGCGGCATCGCGAATACCTTCATGCTTGCGGCGGGAATGAAGATCGGAAAGTCGCTGGCCGAGGCAGATCTCGTCGACGAAGCACGCAAGATCATGGCATCGCTGCGTGCCAAGGGCGGCGATGTGCCTTTGCCGGTGGACGTCGTATGCGCGAAGGAGTTTTCGGCAACGGCCAGGGCGGAGACGAAGCGGGTCGGCGAAGTGACCGACGACGACATGATTCTCGACATCGGACCGGAAAGCGCCAAAGCGCTTGCGAAGCTCCTCGCCGGCGCGGGGACCATCGTCTGGAACGGCCCGGTTGGGGTGTTCGAGTTCGAGCCGTTCAGCCACGGCACCCGCACCATCGCCGAGGCGATCGCCGGCTCGAAGGCCTTTTCGCTGGCGGGCGGCGGCGACACCGTTGCGGCCATCGCGAAGTACGGCATCACCGACCGCATCGGCTACATCTCCACGGGTGGCGGCGCGTTTCTCGAGTTCCTCGAGGGCAAGACGCTTCCAGCCATCGAAGTGCTCGAGCGACGCGCCAAGCATTGATGCGCATCGCCGCGGGCGCCATGCTGGACCCGTCCCGGTACATGCTGTAGCGTATTCGTCCGTCTCGCCCGGATTCGCAGGGCGAGAGCTCGAATAAGCCCAAACAACGCTACGCAACGACCAGGACCGCGATGTTTTCGCACCAGAACAACCGCGCGCCCCAGCAGCGCACCACCAAGATCGTCGCGACGCTCGGCCCGGCTACCAGTGACCGCGACACCCTGGATCGCATGCTTCGGGCGGGCGTGGACGTGGTGCGGGTGAACTTCTCGCACGGCACCGCCGAGGACCATCTGCGCCGGGTTGCGATCGTCCGCGAGGTCGCCCGGGAAGCCGGGCTCACCGTCGGCATCATGGCCGACCTGCAGGGCCCGAAGATCCGGATCGGAAAATTCAAGGACGGGCGGATCACGCTCGAGGCCGGCGACCCCTTCGTGCTCGACGCGGCATGCCCGCTAGGTGACCAGCAGCGCGTCGGGCTCGACTACAAGGAGCTGCCCCAGGATGTGAAGCCGGGGGACGTGCTGCTTCTCGACGATGGCCGCATCACCTTCGACGTGGCGCGGGTCGTGGGCCAGGCGGTGCACTGCGTGGTGCGTCACGGCGGCGTCCTCTCGAACAACAAGGGCATCAACCGCCTCGGCGGCGGGCTCACCGCGCAAGCGCTCACCAGCAAGGACATGGACGACATCCGCGTGGCCGCCGGCATGAAGGCCGACTACCTGGCGGTCTCGTTTCCGAAGACCGGCAAGGACATGGCGCTCGCCAGGGAACTGCTCCACGCGGCGGGCGGGCACGGGATGCTGATCGCGAAGATCGAACGCGCCGAGGCGGTCGACGCGAAAACCTTCCAGGACATCCTCGACGCGACCGACGGCATCATGGTCGCGCGCGGGGATCTTGCGGTCGAGGTCGGCGACGCGTCCGTGCCCGCACTGCAGAAGCGAATGATTCGTGCGGCGCGCGAGAACAACAAGCTGGTCATCACGGCGACGCAGATGATGGAATCGATGATCGCGGCGCCGGTGCCGACTCGCGCCGAAGTCTCGGATGTCGCCAACGCCGTGCTCGACGGCACCGACGCGGTGATGCTCTCCGCGGAGACGGCGTCCGGGAAGTACCCGGTCCACACGGTCGAGGCCATGAGCCGTGTCTGCGTGGAAGCGGAGAAATCCGCCCAGGTCGCGCTCGATCGCGACTTTCTCGATCGGGTCTTCACGCGCATCGACCAGTCCATTGCGATGGCGGCGCTCTTCACCGCGTACCATCTCAAGGTGAAGGCCGTCGCGGCCCTGACACACTCGGGTTCGACGGCGCTATGGATGTCGCGATTGGACTGCGGCGTGCCGATCTACGCGCTGACCTCGGAGGCTTCGACGCGTTACCGCGTCAGCCTTTTCCGTGGCGTCTATCCGCTGACAGTGGGCTACCAGGGCCACGACCGCGATCTCCTGCTCGAGGAAGCCGAGGAAGTGCTGGTGAAGCACGGCGTCGTGGAGGACGGGGACGTGATCGTCGTGTCGTTCGGCGAGCCGATCGGCGCCTCGGGCGGCACCAACACGATGAAGATCGTCAAGGTCGGCGAGCATCGGCGCGCGTAGGAAGCGAGGATCGAGGAGGGGCAAGGGCCGGGAATCTTTCCCCTCCTTTTCAAGGAGGGGTGCCGCCGGAGGCGGCGGGGTGGTTCAGAGATTTATCGTCACCACCCCGGCGCTTCGCGCCACCCGGCCCGGCCCGAAGCGCAGAGGCTTCGGGCGTTCGGCGGCTCGCACGTGCGCAGGCACGTGCTTCGAAACCCCGCCTCACCCTCGAAGAGGAGGGGGAGAAAGAACTAACCTTCAACCCAGGAACCGCGCGGCGAAGCGCGGGTAGATCTCCGCAATCTCCCCCCGCACGATCTCGTGCATGAGCGCGCGTCGAGCGTTGGCCGGTGCCGGCGTGACGGCCGGCGCCGGATCGCGGTCGAAATCGAATCCCGTGTGCGCGACGATCTCCTCGACGGTGTGGCCGGGATGCACGCTCGCAAGCCTGAAGCGTGCTCGCTCGCGGTCGAAATGGAACAGGCCGAGCGGCGTCACCAGCGCGTGGGGCCCGCCCGGGCGGTAGATCCCCGGTTCGCTCGTCCCCGGCGCCGAGACGAAGTCGACCTTCTCCACGAATACCCTGCGGGTGTGCTCCTCGCGAAAAAGAATCACGCGCGGCACCAGGAAGTAGAGAAAGGCCGAACCGAACGAGCCCGGCCAGCGGACGTCGACGGACGGATAGGTTCCCGCGCCGACCAGGTTGATGTTCGCCTGGCCGTCGATCTGCCCGCCCGAGAGAAAGAACGCATCGATACGCCCTTCCGCCGCGCAATCGAAGAGCTCGCACGCGCCGTTCGTGAACGGGGAATGGCGGTCCGTATCGAGCACCGACACCCGCAGCGCCCCGGCCGATTCGCGGCGCGCGAGCAGCGCCGCGGTCCCCGGCACCGGCGATTGGGCACCGACCGCAACGTGCCGGCAGCCGGCGAGCAGATCGGCGATGACCGAAACGAGTGTCTCAGTCTGATGCCGCCAAGCGCTCACGTCGTGGAAGTCAGCCATTCGTCCAGGAAGGCGCGAAACCCTTCCGCCGTCTTCGCCGCCTGCGCGTAACGCGCAAGTGTCTCGGTGTCCGCGGGATACCGACCAGCCAGCGCAAGCGGGGCGGCGCCGCGTGGCGCCGCCGCGATCTTCGTCACGTAGAGTTCCGGAATCGTCGCCGCGGCGAGAACCGGATCGTCGAGCAGGTTGCGGTCGACGATCTCCTCCACCGACACAAGCGTCGCTGCCGAAGCGTGAGCCACAGTCATGAGCTCGCGGTTTCGCCCGATCCACACGTTGCCGTGCCGATCGGCAAGCGGGGCGTGAAAGAGCGCCACGTCGGGGCGGATCGCCGGCAGTGCGACCACCCTGTCGCCCGCCTGGAACGGATTGTCGATCACGCGCCAGTCGCGCCGATGCGTGAGGACGTCAGAGCCGATCAGGCCGCGAATCGGGATGAACGGCAGGCCCTTCTCCGCGGCCTGGAGCGCGCCGTGGATCGCCGGGCAGGTCGCGTCGAGGATTTGAATCGTGCCGTCACGCACTGCTGCGGTGAAGCGTGGCGCCGCACCGTGCTCGCCCAGCGTCACGGCTGAAGTCTCGAGCGTCTGCACCGCCCCCGCGCCGATGAGGATGTCCACTTGAATTCCGCACACGGGCACGCCCACGACGTGCAGGTCCTTGACACCCCGTTTGAGCAGGGCGCGCGTCGCCGCCATCGCGACGCCGGAGAAATCCTTCGGCACCGCGAGCATCGCCCCGTCGCCGATGCCGGCGACGAGCTCGTCCAGCGTGGAAACCATCGCGCTCATGACGGGTGCAAGCGTAGCATTTCGCAGGCACCTCCTATAATGGGCGTCGCGAACGGAGAAGGAGCGAGCATGGCGGAGAAGACCCTTCCGACACGGATCGAGAGCGTCGAGCATCTGGAAGACCTGATGACGACGCCGACGCCGGCACTGATCGAGGATCTCGCCCGGGCCCCCGGCGACATCGTGGTGCTGGGTGTCGGCGGCAAGATGGGGCCGACGCTCGCGCGCCTCGCGAAGCGTGCCGCGCCGGAGCGTCGCGTGATCGGCGTCGCGCGGTTCAGCGAGCCGAGCCTGCGCGAATCCCTGGAAGGGCATGGCATCGAGTGCGTGACGGCCGACCTTCTGAATCGGGCGGAGGTCGAGCGGCTCCCGCGCGCGCCGAACGTCGTCTTCATGGCCGGGCGCAAGTTCGGCTCGGTCGGCCGGGAAGATCTCACGTGGGCCATGAACGCCTACGTCCCGGCGCTCGTGGGCGAGGCATTCGCCGAATCGCGAATCGTCGCGTTTTCCACCGCGTGTGTGTACCCGTATGTCGACGTGCGCGAGGGTGGCGCGACCGAGGAGGTGCCGCCGATTCCGCCGCCAGGCGACTACGCCAATTCCTGCGTAGCGCGCGAGCGCATGTTCCAGTACTGGTCGAACGTGCGCGGTACCGCCGGGCGGCTCATCCGGCTCGCCTACGCGATCGACATGCGCTACGGCGTGCTGCACGACGTGGCGAAGAAGGTGCTCGCACGCACCACGATCGATCTCACCATGGGCAACGTCAACGTGATCTGGCAGGGCGACGCGAACAGCCAGGTGCTCCGCTCGCTCGCCCATTGCACGACGCCGACGACCGGTCTCAACGTCACCGGGCCGGAGGTGACGAACGTCCGCAAGCTCGCGCTGGCGTTCGGCGAGCGCTTCGGCGTGGCCCCGCGATTTACGGGAACCGAAGCCGAAACGGCCTGGCTCCTCGACACGGGCAAGGCGCAAGCGCTGTTCGGTCGGCCGAATGTGTCCCTGGAGACACTCATCGACTGGACGGCGGACTGGGTGAAGCGCGGCATGCCGAGCCTCGGCAAGGACACGCACTTCGACGTGCGGGATGGGAAGTTTTGAAGTGGGGCGTGAGATGAGAAAAGGTCGTTTCCCCTCCTTTTCAAGGAGGGGAAAAAGAAAGAGCGCGGAGGCGGCTGAAACGTGAGCGCTCAGCCCGACTCGCTCCGCGAGCATGCGCTCGAAGAGAGCCACGTTCCTCAGTGCCTAGCGCTCTCCGAAGAAGCCGGTTGGAACCAGATCGAAGCCGACTGGCGACTGATGCTCCGGCTCGGACAGGGGCTGGGCATATCGACGCAGGACGGGCGGCTCGTCGCCACGACCATCATGCTGCCGTACGAGCGGTGCTTCGCGTGGATCAGCATGGTGCTCGTCACCGAGCGCTTTCGCCGCCGCGGACTCGCGACACGGCTGATGCGGCGCGCGATCGACGAGCTGGTTGCCGGCGGTTACGTGCCACTGCTTGACGCCACGCCGGCGGGACGCGAGGTCTACCAGCGGCTCGGATTCGAGGATTGCTGGGGCATGGCCCGGCTTGCATCCGCGGCAGCGATCGTGCCGGACGGGCCGACCCCCGGGACGGGTCCGCGCGTGCTTCGACTCGCGTCCGGCGACTGGACGAGCGTGCTCGAATTCGATCGCGCGGTCTTCGGCGCGGACCGCGCGGGCATTCTGCGCGATCTCGCCGGGCGCGTCCCCCACGCGGCGCTGGTTGCGGAGCGCGATGGCCGGTTTTGCGGGGCTTCGTTCGCGCGCGACGGGCGACGGGCGACCCAACTCGGGCCGGTCATCGCGGTGGACGAATCGGCAGCGCTCGCCCTCTTGGCCGCCGCGCTGACGGCGATCGCGGGGCCCGTGTTCATCGATGTCCCCGAACGGCACGCTACAATCGACGCATGGTTGCGCGACCTGGGCTTCGCGCTGCAGCGACCGCTGCTTCGCATGGCGTTCGGCCGCAATCGCGCGTTCGACGATTCGAGCCGTCTCTACGCGGTCGCGGGACCTGAGCTGGGTTGAGTGGTGAGCGGATTCAAGACGTGGAATGACTGGCCGGCCGACGTGCTGGCGACCTTGCGTCAGGGAACGGCGATCCCCGCGCACCTGTTGGCGCTCGACGCGCGCCGCACGCTGGACGTGCGGCGCCAGCGGGCGCTTACCCGTTACTACGTGGACGCCGGGGCCGGAGGCATCGCGGTCGGCGTGCATTCCACGCAGTTCGCCATTCGCGAGGCCGGGCTCTACGAGCCGGTATTGAAGCTCGCTCGCGAGACGGTCTCGGACTGGGCCAAGCACCCGATGGTGCTCATTGCCGGTCTCGCGGGACGCACCGCGCAGGCGCTG
>JAJDOG010000022.1 GCA_022340285.1 Betaproteobacteria bacterium | reverse complement strand
ATGGACGCTGACCCGCCGCCGGACGGGCGTGGCAGCAAGCGGACGACAGACAAAAAAAAGCCCGCATGGGAGGGAAGCGGGCTTAAGCGGAGAGCTCAGAACTTGCGTTCGCTCGGAGGAGCTCTCCTGGGAGCTTTCGGGCCGGCGCTTCGCCCGCCCGGGTGATTGCGGTGCGCGCTATCCGCGCGGCACGACCGACCCGTCGATGATGCGAACCTTTTCTCCAGTCCCGTATCCGGGTGCTACCGGGTGAGAGATCGTTCGGTACGAACCGTCTTCCATCCGGACGGTGACGCGATAGACGGTCTGCGCACCCCCCGTGCCCGCACCCCTCACTTCGAAGGCGCGGACCGACTCGACGGTTCCACAGGTCGCGCAAAGCTGCGTCGCCGCAGCAGGCTCCGGTGTCGACGTCGGACGCGCGGCTTTGACCGCCGCTTCGACGGGATTTGCGGCGGGCTCAAGCGACTCCTGCGTCTTGGTTGACTTGGCGAGCGGCAGGATTCCGGAGAGGGCACCGATGGCCACGAGGCTCACGATGATCACCGCGGCCGCTACGCCCAGAACAACGGGATTCGTCGGCTTGCTATCGGTCTGGTCCATGACTTCCGGCTCCTCTGCACGACTACTGCGCCCGTCTGTAGCGGGACATACGCCTCACCCGCGCAACGTGCGTGCCAGAAGACATTCTCTGTTTTCGCTCAGGGGGTTGGGAGCAAGACGTCGGCTTGACGACGACCGATCGCTGTCGCCGTACCCCGACGGATCGACAGCACTCCCGGACAGGAGTCCGTTCGTTCAGGCGTTTGCGCTGTCGCCGGCAGACGACAATCTGCGAGTCATTTGCCGCTCACCGCCGCGCAGTGAATTGCCGACGGCCTGCTCGAGCGCGCCGGAACGTGAACTAGTTCGCCTTCTGCGGGCTGCAGTAGTCGAACCCATCGTGCCAGCCCACGTTGTACTGGCCACCTGACTTGGGTTTGGCGCCCACCTGCGCGAAACGGGCCGCAGCGCAACCGTCCGTGAACCCGCGCTGAAACTCCGGCGGGAAGCCTGAAAGATTGATGGAGCGCGTGACCGTGTCCGGGTCGTCGGCCCCCGGCCGCACGGGCCCGGTCGCCCCGCAGCCCTCAAGCTGGAGCACGACCGCCGCGAGAAGGCCGATGACCGCGCGGCGCGAGAATCGTGAAGGAGCCGCGCTGCGGATGCACGAGAGTTCCGCCGGAATCGCGAACACCATTCTCAACGTCAATGCCTGGCCTCTTTGAACATCGCGGGCTGCAGTTGATGACGCTCGAGCAGCTTGTAGAACTCGGTCCGGTTGCGATGGGCGAGACGTGCCGCCTTCGTCACGTTGCCGCTCGTGATACGTAGCAGCCGGATAAGGTAATCGCGCTCGAATGCGCGCTTCGCCTCGTCGAGCGGCGTCAATCCCTGCGGCTCTGCCCGGAGCGCGGACTGCACGAGCGTTGCGGGAATCAGCGCGCCGGTCGCGAGCGCCACCGTCTGCTCGATCACGTTCTGGAGCTGGCGCACGTTACCGGGCCACGGTGCCCCGATCAGCAGCTCGAGCGCTTCGGGGGCAAATGCGCGCACTTCCTTCGCGTAGCGTTTCACGACCGATCTCAGGAAGTGCTGCGCGAGCGGCACGATGTCTTCGCGGCGATCCGCGAGCGACGGCAGCCGGAACGACACGACGTTCAGGCGGTAGTAAAGATCCTCGCGAAACTCTCCGCTGCCCACGCGCGCTTCGAGATCGCGATGCGTCGCCGAGATGATTCGCGTGTCCACGGGTATCGTCTGTGTCGCGCCCACCGGCCGCACCTCGTGGTCCTGCAAGGTGCGCAGGAGCTTTGCCTGCAGCGCAAGCGGCATGTCACCGATTTCGTCGAGAAAGATGGTGCCGCCGTCCGCAGCCTGGAACAGCCCCTTGTGATCGTAGGCCGCACCCGTGAATGCACCCTTGCGGTGCCCGAAGAGCTCGGACTCTAGGAGGGGTTCGGGGATCGCCGCGCAGTTCACGGTGACGAACGGTCCAGCGGAGCGTCGGCTCGCGTTGTGAATCGCCCGCGCGAGCAGTTCCTTGCCCGTGCCGCTTGCGCCGTGAATGAGCACTGATGCATCCGATTGGGCGACGAGCTTCGCCTGGCGCAGCAGATCCTCCATCACGGGACTCGCGGTGACGATTCCGGCGCGCCATGCTTCACCTTCCGCCGAGGGTGTGCCGACCGAGAGCCGGACGGCCTGCGCGACCTGGTCGAGCAGAAGCTTCCCGTCGAAAGGCTTGGGAACGAATCCGAATACGCCCCGACGGGTCGCGTCGACGGCGTCGGGAATGGTGCCATGCGCGGTCAGGATGATCACGGGCAGCGTCGGCGCCGACGCGCGGATCGCATCGAATAGGGCCATGCCGTCCATGCCGCCCATCTTGAGGTCCGTGATCACGACCTCGGGCCGCGCAACCGCAATGGCCGCAAGCGCCTTCTCGCCACTGCTCGTAGCGCGCACGGCATAGCCCGCCGCGGAGAGTCGCATGTCGAGCAGCTTCAGAATGTCGGGATCGTCGTCGACGATCAGAACGTTGTGTTGAATGATGGGAGTCCTGGCTGTTTCCATGTTTGGTCTCATTGCTTTGCCGGCGGTGCCGGTTGTCCTCGTTCAATGATGGCTCGCTCGACGGCCCGCAGGGCTTCGAGCTGCTCCTGCAGCTGCTCTGCGCGCCCGCGTGCCTTGGTGGTCTCGGAGAGCTGTCCGTGCAGTATCGCGCCCAACTGGCGCAGCTTGTCGGAGGATGGCCCGGATCGGGAGTAAGGCTCGAGCAGGCTCATCGCTCGCACATCGTCCTGGAAAGGCGTGCCCGGCATCAGCGCCAATAGTGCGACCCGTATCCGATTGTAGGAACTGGGATCGCGGGAAAACGTCTGGCTCGCAGCGGCATACTCCCGGCGCTTATCGTCGGGGGGCAGCGCTGCGACCCGGCTGTAATAGGCGACCAGATCGGAGAGCTGCTTGACGTCTTCGGGAATGGCGATTGGGGGCGCGGTCGGCGGCACGGTAGGGGGCGCCGTCGGGGGCGGGGTCGGCGGCACCGTGCACGCTGCCGATACAAGTCCCGCCGCGCACCAGAGCAGCCACGCGCGAACCGTGCGTAGCCAAGGGCTCATGCAGCGCCCTCGCTGATCGGGAGCCTGACTCGGAAATGCGTGCCGGCGGAAGCGTCGACCAGTTCGATGGTGCCTTCATGCGCACGCACCAGTTCCTGGGTGATGGCCAGGCCAAGGCCGCTGCCCTGAATCCGCTCGCCTGGTGCACGAGCGCCCCGGAAGAACCATTCGAAGACCTTCTCGCGGTTCTCGTGCGCGATGCCCGGTCCGCGATCGATCACGTCCACGCACGCGGCACCATCCGACTGCGAGACGCCGATCGTGACCGTGCCGCCTTCCGGCGAGTGCTTGACCGCGTTCGATACGAGGTTATCGAGCAGCGTGCGTAGCTTGGCCTGGTCGGCGAACGCCGGGGTCGGATACGCGGACACTTCGAGTTTGATCGAGCGCGACGCGGCGGCGAGCTTGTGGGCATCGGCCACCGCCCGTGCGACGTCGGCGACGTCCAGCGGCTCTCGTTCGAGCTGGCCGATCGCGGCCACCGTGCGCTGATAATCGAGGAGGTCCTCGATCAGCCGCTGCAGCTGCACGCCATTCGCCTTCAGAATCGTGACGATCTCGCGCTGCTGGGCGGAAAGCGCTCCGGCCGTCCCGTCGGCGAGAAGCTCCGCGCCCTCGCGCAACGCCGTGAGTGGCGTCTTGAGCTCGTGGGACACGTGGCGCAGGAATCGCACCTTCTGTTCTTCCAGGGTCACCAGCCTTTGGCGCAGCCATTCAAGCTGTGCGCCAAGGTATTCCAGATCTCCCGGTCCCTGGACGCGCACCGGCGCGGAGAACTCCGCGGCGCCGAGCTGGCGGATCGCGCGGTCGAGCTGTCCGATGGGCCGGGCGATGAGAAACGCGAAGAGCGCGGCAATCAGGAGCCCGAGCAGGAGTGCCGCGTAGAGCTGCATGTACAGCTCCCGCTGTGTGTCGGCCGCCGAGACACGTACCCGATTGACCTCTCGATCGATCAGGAGGTTCGATTCGTTCAGCACGGTCTTCGCCATCTCCGACAGCGTCACGTATCCCTGCACGAGCCCGGCGCGCTCTGTGGTCGTGCCGAGCGGTTTCCCGAGCTGTTCGAAAAGGGCTTGCTCCCAGTCGATGGTGCGATTCAGTGCCGCCAGCTGCGCCTCGTCGAGTGGCAGCAGCGACAGCTCGCTCGTGGTGACCTTGAAATTGGCGCGAATCTTCATGTAGTCCACCAGCAGGCCCGAATCGTCGAGAATCACGTACTGACGCACGATTCGCTCCATGGACAGCGCCTGTTCCATCAGGAGCCGGGAGCCGCGCGCCGCCTGCGCCGCCTGGTCGATCGTGCTCTCGCTCTGCTTCGCGAGCTCCTGGACCGAGAGCGCCGCGTTGACGAGCGCCAGCACCAGCGGAGCCGCCACCACCGCGAAGCCTATCGCCAGCAGCCGCAGCAACGATCGCGGGTAGTATCGATGCGCGAGTCCGAGCCGCATTGCCGCTCTACAATGCCCCTCTAACGTTGCCGCCCCACAATGCCGACGTCATGATACAGGGGACGCCGCTCAAGCGCCCGCGCGGTTCGCGACCCCTTCCCCGCGGCGGGTCCGCCTGATGGCGCGGATCACTCTCGTCGCGGCGCTCGCCCGCAACCGGGTGATCGGACGGCGGAACCAGCTTCCCTGGCGCCTGCCGGAAGACCTGCGCCGGTTCAAGGCCCTTACCATGGGGCACCCCGTCATCATGGGCCGCAAGACCTACGAGTCGATCCTCGCTGCGATCGGCCGCCCGCTGCCGGGACGGCTCAACATCATCGTAACGCGATCGCCGGACTACACGGCGCCCGGGTGCATCGTGGCGGCGTCGCTGGAGGCCGCAATCGCCGCCGCGGAACCGGCGGCAGAAGTCTTCGTGATCGGCGGTGCGGAAATCTACCGCGCAGCGCTCGCCAGCGCGCACCGTCTCCATCTCACCGAAATAGGCGCCGACTTCGACGGCGATGCATGGTTTCCGGGCCTGCCGCCGGGCGAGTGGCGAGAAGTGTCGCGCGAGTCGCATCCGCCCGGGCCCGAGTTCGCGCACGGCTACGCATTCGTCGTCTACGAGCGAAGTCCGCAGATTTCGGCCTGATCGGCTGCTAGCCGGCCTGTGGCATGTCCGCGCGGCCCGGCAGACACATCAGCGTCTGCAGACCGAACGCACAGGACTTCGCGACACCGCTTTTCACGGCCAAGACCTCCAGCTCGCACACGGTCAGCGAGCGACCGGTCCGCTTGACTCGCCCGATCGCAACGAGCTTTTCACCGTCTGCAGGCGAAACCAGATTCATCTTGTACTCCACGGTGAGCACCGAACTCTCCGCGGGAAACAGCGTGTATCCCGCATATCCCCCGGCCGAGTCAGCGATCGTGCTCGTGACGCCGGCGTGAAAGAACCCGTGCTGCTGGGTGAGGTCAGCTCGGTAGGGCAGCTCGATCTCGACGTGACCGGGCTCGACCCGGGTCATCTGGGCTCCGATGAGACGCATGATTCCCTGGCGGTCGAAGCTTGCGAGGACACGCGTCGCATACTCGGGATCGGGTGCGCTGAACGCGGCCATCTGGTACTCCTTCGGGCAGTGGGCAAATCAGTATTCCACACTACCACCGGGCATCGCCCCGCGTGAAGCCGCATCGACCCGTGCGGCGCGCGCCCTGCAGGCCGAACGGGAAAACCGAGGCAATCGCGCAGGATTCGGGGTGCGGTACGGAGAGCCCGCGCGTATGCTCGCCGCTCCGGCTGCGCCGGTGCTGATCGCGACCCGGCTGGTGCTGCGCTCGGAGCGCGAACGCTAAGCCATTCGCGGAAGCGTCACGCCTTGCTGACCCTGGTATTTGCCGCCACGGTCCCGGTACGACGTTTCGCAGACTTCGTCGGACTCGAAAAAGATCACCTGCGCCACCCCTTCGTTCGCGTAGATCTTCGCCGGCAGCGGCGTGGTGTTGGAAAACTCGAGCGTGACGTAGCCTTCCCACTCCGGCTCGAACGGCGTCACGTTGACGATGATGCCGCAGCGCGCATAGGTCGATTTCCCAAGGCAGATCGTGAGCACGTTGCGCGGAATCCTGAAATACTCGACCGTGCGCGCGAGCGCGAACGAATTAGGCGGAATGATGCACACGTCGCCGCTGAAATCCACGAAGGACTTCTCGTCGAAGTTCTTCGGATCCACGATCGTCGAGTTGATATTCGTGAAGATCTTGAAGTCCCGCGAGCACCGGATATCGTAGCCGTAGCTCGAGGTTCCGAACGAAACGACCTTGCGGCCTTCCACCGACTTGACCTGGCCCGATTCGAAGGGGTCGATCATGCGGTGCTCTTCCGCCATCCGGCGGATCCACTTGTCGGACTTGATGCTCACTGAATCCTCCCCGCAAGCGACGACGGCGCCGAGTGTGGCGCCGCCGCGTGGTGATTCATTCGTCGTCCTGCCCCGGTCACAGGTCGGATTGTACGGTCTTCAGTCCAATGGCAGGCAATCCTCGACGTTTCCCGCCCAACTGTCGCGCGGCGCTGTCACCCCTGCTGTCAGGTGTTTTGGATGACTATGTTGGGGAACTTTCCGGTCATGTCCTTCTGCAGATCCCCGATCTTCACCGCCACCCGCCGCGCGATGCGCCGGTAGATCTCCGCCACGCGTCCGTCCGGATCGGACACGACGGTCGGCTTTCCGGAGTCGGCCTGCTCGCGGATATTGATGTCGAGGGGCAGCGCGCCGAGGAACTCGGTCCCGTAGTCCTTGCACATCCGTTCAGCGCCGCCGGAGCCGAAGATGGACTCCTCGTGTCCGCAGTTCGAGCAGATGTGGATCGACATGTTCTCCACGATGCCGAGGATCGGGATGCCGACCTTCTCGAACATCTTGAGACCTTTGCGCGCGTCGATGAGGGCGATGTCCTGCGGGGTGGTGACGATCACCGCGCCCGTCACCGGCACCTTCTGCGCGAGCGTGAGCTGGATATCTCCCGTACCCGGCGGCAAGTCGACCATCAGATAGTCGAGCTCACGCCACCGCGTGTCCTTCAAGAGCTGCTCGAGCGCCTGGGTCACCATCGGGCCGCGCCATACCATGGGCGTGTCGACGTCGATCAGGAAGCCGATCGAGCTTGCCTGGATGCCGTGTCCCGTCATCGGCTCGAGGCTCTTTCCGTCGCGCGACTCCGGCCGGCCCGTGATGCCGAGCATCGTCGGCTGCGAAGGTCCGTAGATGTCGGCATCGAGCATGCCGACCGACGCACCCTCCGCGGCAAGCGCGAGGGCCAGATTCACCGCGGTGGTGGATTTCCCGACGCCGCCCTTGCCCGAGGCGACCGCGATGATGTTCTTGACACCGGGCACCAGCTTCACGCCGCGCTGCACGGCATGGGACACGATCTTCGAGCGAACATCCACCTTGGCCGTCTTGACGCCGGGCAGCGCGCGCAGCCGGTCGCCGACCATCTTCCTGATCAGCTCGAGCTGACTCTTGCCTGGATAGCCGAGCTCGATGTCGAGCGACACGTCCGCGTCGCTCACCTTTAGGTTCTTCACCGAGCGAGTGGTGACGAAGTCCTTCTCCGTGTTCGGATCGACGACTTCCTTGAGGGCGGATTGAATTTCCTGTTCGGTGATTTCCATGATGATCTCGGGAAGGGGATGGCCGGCGATTCGCGCGTGCGCGGCCGCCGACCGGAGGAACCCTAGTGTAGCAAAGCGGCCCCCGCCTCTAAACCACGCTAAAATCACGGGTTTACAGCGTCCCCCTGCAAAGAATGCCGCGCCGCATCCTCGTCACGTCCGCACTGCCCTACGCCAACGGCGCGATCCATCTCGGCCACCTGGTGGAGTACATCCAGACCGACATCTGGGTGCGTTTCCAGCGACTGCGCGGGCACGAGGTGCATTACGTTTGCGCGGATGACACCCACGGCACCCCGATCATGCTGCGCGCGGAACAGGAGGGCATCACACCCGAGCAGCTGATCGCGCGGGTCTTCGACGAGCATACGCGTGACTTCGCCGGCTTCCTGGTCGATTTCGACAACTACTACACCACTAACTCGCCCGAGAATCGGGCGTTCTGCGAGGACATCTACAGCCAACTCGAGAAGAACGGGCTCATCGCGCGTCGCTCGGTCGAGCAGTTCTACGACCCGGTCAAGACGATGTTTCTTCCCGATCGGTACATCCGCGGCCAGTGCCCGAAATGCGGCGCAAAGGACCAGTACGGTGACGCCTGCGAGGTATGCGGGAGCACGTACTCACCGACCGATCTCATCGAGCCGTATTCGGTGGTATCGGGCGCGAAGCCGGTGCGCAAGGCCTCGGAGCACTACTTCTTTGCGCTCTCGGATCCGCGCTGCCAGGCGTTCCTGAAGGAGTGGACCCGGTCGGGAACCCTGCAGCCGGAGGCGGCGAACAAGATGGACGAATGGTTCGCGGCCGGGTTGCAGGACTGGGACATCTCGCGCGATCCGCCCTATTTCGGGTTTCCGATTCCCGGCACCGACGGGCGCAAGTTCTTCTATGTCTGGCTCGACGCGCCCGTGGGCTACTTCGCGAGCTTTCGCAACCACTGCGACAGGCGCGCGGCGGCGGGGCGGAAGGTGGATCTCGATGCGTTCCTGCGGCCGGGCGGCGGGACCGAGATGGTCCACTTCATCGGCAAGGACATCCTCTACTTTCACGCGCTCTTCTGGCCGGCGATGCTGGAGTACTCCGGCTATCGCACGCCCTCGAGCGTGTACGCGCACGGCTTTCTCACCGTGAACGGCGAGAAGATGTCCAAGTCACGCGGGACGTTCATCACCGCCGAGAGTTACCTCGCGCTCGGGTTGAATCCGGAATGGCTGCGTTACTACTACGCGGCGAAGCTGAACGGCACCATGGAGGACATCGACCTCAACCTCGAGGACTTCGTCGCGCGGGTGAACGCGGATCTCGTCGGCAAGTACGTGAACATCGCGAGCCGTGCGGCGGGATTCATCCACAAGCACTTCGGCGGCAAGCTGGCGCCCGACGTCGACCGGGATTCGTTCGGGGCGGAATTCCCCGGACTCCTCGCGGGCGTCGACGTGGCGACCGAGGCCTACGAGCGCCGCGAGTACGGAAAATGCCTGCGCATGATCATGCAGGGCGCCGAGCACGTTAACCAGTACTTCGACCGGCACCAGCCGTGGTCGCTCGCCAAGGACCCCACACAACACGCAAAGCTTCACCAGGTGTGCTCGACCGCTCTGAACGCCTTTCGGCTGCTGACCCTGTTCCTCAAGCCGGTGTTGCCGCGGCTGGCCACCGACGTCGAGAAGTTCCTCGCGATCCAGCCGCTCACGTGGAGCGATGCGGGGACGCTGCTGCCCGGCGGTCACGCGATCCGGCCCTACGGGCACCTGATGGGGCGCCTCGACGGCAAGCAGATCGATGCGCTCGTCGCGGCCAATCGGGAGTCCAGGGCCGCCCCGTCCCCGGCCGTCGCTTCGCATTCTCCGCAGCGGCACCCCGAGCGCCAGACGCACGCGAGCGCGGATGCCTCGCAAGCGACGGCCGCGTCGAGCGCCGTCCACATCTCGATCGACGACTTTGCCAAGGTGGATTTGCGCGTCGCGCGGATCGTCAAGGCCGAGCATGTCGATGGCGCCGACAAGCTTCTCAAGCTCACGCTCGACATCGGCACGGAGACCCGCACCGTCTTTGCCGGAATCAAGAGTGCGTACGATCCCGCGACCCTCGAAGGCCGTTACGCGGTCATGGTGGCAAATCTCGCGCCGCGCAAGATGCGCTTCGGCACCTCGGAGGGCATGGTGCTCGCCGCATCGGGCGATGGTCCGGAGCTTTTCCTGATCGGCCCCGACTCGGGGGCCAGCCCCGGAATGAAGGTCAGATAGCCCTGCCCAACTTACGTACCGCGGCTTCGCCGCCCGTGCGGTCCTTCCTCAAGCTTTCCGGGCGCTCCTAGCCCGCTTGCCCGATCCCGCGGCACCCGCACGCGGCACGTTGCTGCGGGTCTTCCAGGTCACGCCGTGCGCCGTGAGGTACTCGCGGATCAGCTGGCGCACGACCTGGGAGGGCGTCAGGTCCTGAGCGGCGCAGAGCCGCTCGAACGCGCGTTTCTTGGCCGGGTCGACCAGAATCGTCAGGCGCGCGGTTTTTGATTCCATACGTTATCGGTCGGAAAGTTCGTGCACATGACCTACGCGCATGATCTATGCACCAGGCTTGAGCACGTATCTATGCACATGAGATGTTAACTTCATTATAATCACCCCGCCGCTCTCGCGCCAGCATGTCCCGCATACCACCCAAGATGCCGATGCTCCCGAGTCCGCGCTGGCCCTTGGTCCGGCGCGGGCTCTGCCGACCGGCGGAGCGCGGCGCGTGATTCCCGCGCCGCTCGCTGGAGCGCTGGCCTGCGTGGTCATCTGGTTCGTGCTGGGTGGCTTTTCGCTGGTGCCGGCGGCAGGTGCCTCGTTCGCGCGCCGGGCAGCTTTTCCGTTGGGCGCGCTTGCCGGCCTGGCGCTTGCCGCATTCGGCCTGCGCGCCATCTGGGAGCCGGCGGCAAGCGCGACGTTGCTGCTCGGGCTGCCGGGCATGCCGTTTCACGTCCGGCTCGACCCGCTCGCCGGGTTCTTCCTGTTCCTGCTCGGCGCCGTCTCGACGGCCATTTCGATCTCCGCGGCCGGCTATTTCCGCGGCGAGACGCCGGGCCGGCTCGCCCTGATCGGGCTGCAGTACTTCGTGTTTCTCGCAAGCATGGCGCTGGTCATCCTTGCCGACGACGCCTACCTGTTCATGGTCGCGTGGGAGACGATGGCGCTGGCGTCCTATTTCCTCGTCACGACGGACCACCAACAGAGCGCCATTCGCGGTGCCGGATTCCTCTACCTGCTCATCGCGCATCTGGGTGCGCTCGCCATCCTGCTTTGCTTCGGGATCCTGCACGGCGGGCGGGGCGACTACACCTTCGCCGCGCTGAGCTCAGCCCACCTGACGCCCCAGTGGGCAACGGTCGCGTTCCTGCTCGCTTTCTTCGGATTCGGTGCGAAGGCGGGAATGATCCCGTTGCACGCATGGCTGCCGGAGGCCCACCCGGCCGCGCCCTCGCCGGTGTCCGCGCTCATGAGCGGAGTCATGATCAAGACCGCCATCTACGGCATGGTGCGCGTGATCTACGACCTCATCGGGGGAGTACGCTGGGAATGGGGCGTGATCGTGCTGGTGATCGCCGCGGGAACGACGCTCTTCGGGGTTCTATACGCCCTCATGCAGCATGACCTGAAGCGGCTGCTCGCGTATCACTCGGTCGAGAACATTGGCATCATCCTGCTCGGACTCGGCATGTCGATGGTCTTCATCGGGTTCGGGCACCCGATGGCCGGCGCGCTGGGACTGATCGCCGCGCTCTACCACACGCTCAATCACGCGGTCTTCAAGGGCCTGCTCTTCCTCGGCGCCGGATCGATCCTCCACGCGCGCGGACTACGCGACCTGAACGACATGGGCGGACTGATCCGCACGATGCCGAAGACCGCGCTCTATTTTCTCGTCGGTGCGCTTGCCATCTCGGCGCTTCCGCCGCTCAACGGCTTCGTCTCGGAGTGGCTCACCTTCCAGGTCGCGCTGCAGGCACCGATTCTCGGGCACAGCGTCGTGCGGAGCATCCTGCCACTCTTCGCGGCGACGCTCGCGCTTGCGGGCGCCCTCACCGCGATGTGCTTCGTGAAGGTGTACGGCATCGCCTTTCTGGGCCAGCCGCGCGAGCCGCGGCACCCGGTGCGCGATCCTCACGCGCATTCCGGCGGCGACGTGGGACCGATGGAGCAGTTCGGCATGGCATGGCTCGCCGCGGGCTGTGTGGTCCTCGGCGTCTTCCCGGTCGCCATGCTGACCGTCCTGAACCGTGTCGCCGCATCGCTCACCGGAACCGGGCTGTCGACGGACGCGCTCGCCTCGGGTTGGCTGTGGCTGGTACCGACCACGCCGGCGCAGGCGAGCTACAGCCCGGTGATCTTTCTGGTCGTCATCGTGGGCGTCGTGCTGCTCACCGCCCTCCTCGTTCACCGCTTCTACCACGGCCGGGTGCGCCGCTCGGACCCCTGGGATTGCGGTTTTCCCGAACAGACGCCCCGCATGCAGGATACGGCGGACGCGTTCGGCCAGCCGATCCGCCACGTCTTCGGGCCGATCTACCTGATGAAGCGCAGCCTGCCCGGTCCGGACGATGCATCGCCCCGCTTCGTGCTGAAGATCGAGGACCGGCACTGGTACTGGATCTATCTGCCGATTGCGCGGCTCGCGGATTTCGTGTCGGCGCGGGTCGCCCTCCTGCAGCAGGGTCGCATCAGCTTCTATCTGCTCTACAGCTTCCTCACCCTGATCGCACTGCTGGTGTTCGTCGCATGACCCAGGCGCCCACGATCGCGTTTCAGATCTTCCAGTCCATCCTCGTGGTGCTTGCTGCCCCGCTGCTCATGGGCTGGGTCAACCAGTGCCGCGCGTGGCTGCAGAACCGCTCCGCGCCGTCGATCCTGCTTCCCTACTACACGCTCGCCAAGCTCTTCCACAAGGACGCGGTCATCGCGGAGCATGCGTCACCGCTCTTCCGCCTTACGCCGTACATACTCTTCGGGTGCATGTGGCTTGCCGGCGGAATCGTGCCCGTGCTCGCAACCGCCCTGCCGTTCGCGCCGGCAGCCGACATCATCGCGCTGGTCGCGGTCTTCGCGCTCGCGCGCGTCTTCGCCGCCCTGGCGGCAATGGATATCGGCACCTCGTTCGGCGGACTCGGTGCGCGGCGCGAGATGCTGATCGGCTTCCTCGCCGAACCGGCGATGCTGATGACGCTGTTCACCGCCGCGTTCATCAGCGGGTCGACCCAGCTCACCACGATCGTCGACGTCCTTGCGCATCGCCAATTCGTGATCCAGCCGAGCCTCGCGTTCGCGGCCGTCGCCTTCCTGATGGTCCTGCTCGCGGAGAATGCGCGCATTCCGATCGACAACCCGACCACCCACCTCGAGCTCACCATGGTGCACGAGGCGATGATCCTCGAGTACTCCGCGCGCCACCTGGCCCTCATCGAATGGGGCGCCGCGATCAAGCTCTTCGCGTACATGACGATCGGATTCGCGCTGTTCGCTCCCTGGGGAATCGCGACCGCAGGCGACTGGGCCGGATTGCCGCTCGCCATCGCCGCACTGGTCGCGAAGCTGGCCGTGGCGGGCGCAGGGCTCGCGCTGATCGAAACCGTGTCGGCGAAATTCCGCCTGTTTCGGGCCCCCGAGTTCCTGTCCACCGCGTTTCTTCTTGCCGTGCTCGGAATGCTCACCCACTTCCTCCTGCGAACCTGAGATGGGCACATCGCTCGCCGGCCAGATGGTCAATCTCCTCGCGGCATTCCTGCTGCTCGTCGCGTTCGCCATGCTCTCGCAGCGACGCGTCCTCAGTCTGGTGCGTCTGTTTGCATGGCAGGGTGCGGCGCTCGCCGCGTCCACGCTGCTCGTCGCCTACTCCACCGGGCAGAATCACCTCTACTACTCGGCGGCGCTGGCAGTGGCGCTCAAGGTGATCCTGATTCCCTGGGTGCTCCACCGCCTGATCGACCGGCTCGACGTGCGATGGGACATCGAAACGCCGATCAACATTCCCACGACGATGCTGGTCGGCATCGCGCTCGTGATCTTCGCCTTCGCCCTGGCGACGCCGATCTCGGAAATGTCGTCCACGATCACCCGGGGCACGCTCGGCATCGCTCTCGCGTGCGTGCTGCTGTCGTTCCTGATGATGATCGTGCGACGCAAGGCCATTCCGCAGGTGATCGGGTTCCTCGCGATGGAGAACGGGCTCTTCTTTGCCGCGACCAGCGCGACACACGGTATGCCCCTCGTCGTCGAGCTGGGCGTCGCCCTCGACGTGCTGGTCGGCACGTTCATCTTCGGAATCTTCTTCTTTCACATTCGCGAACAGTTCGACAGCCTCGACATTCGTCACATGGAAAAGCTCAAGGAAGACTAGGAGTGGTCTCGAAACTGCTGCAGTGCGCGGGCGAATCCGGGGATAGGTTCTAGTGGAGCTTCTTTCCGTACTCGCCTTTCCGCTCCTCGGTGGCATCCTGCTGGGCGTGTTCGGGCATCGGCGCTGGGCGCCAGAGCTGAATGCGGCCATGAGCCTCGCGACGCTCCTGGCGGCCGGGGCGTTGACGGTCCGCGTGATTGAAGAGGGCCCGACGACGGTGCTGGAGGAACAGTTCTTCGTCGATCCGTTCAACGTGTTCCTGGTCGCGCTCACGGCATTCGTCGGTTTCACGACCGCGCTCTTCTCGCGGCCGTACATGCGCACCGAAGAGCACGCGGGTCGGCTGAGCGCCGGACGGCTGCGCCTCTATCACAGCATGTACCAGCTCTTCAGCTTCACGATGCTGCTCTGCCTCCTCACCAACAACGTCGGCATCCTCTGGGTCGCCATGGAGGGCGCAACGCTTTCCACCGTTCTGCTGGTGAGCCTTTACCGCACGCCGCAGAGTCTCGAGGCGGCATGGAAGTACTTCATCCTGTGCGGCGTCGGCATCGCGCAGGCCCTGTTCGGCACAATCCTGCTCTATTTCGCGGCGGAGAAAGTTCTCGGCGCCGGCGGCACGGCGCTGCTGTGGACTCATCTGCACGAGGTCCGCGGCGAGCTAGAGCCGACGGTGGTGTCGCTCGCATTCGTGTTCCTGCTCGTGGGCTACGGCACCAAGGTCGGCCTCGTGCCGCTGCACAACTGGCTGCCGGATGCGCACGCGGAAGGCCCGACGCCGGTCTCCGCGGTTCTCTCGGGGCTCCTGCTGAACGTCGCGCTGTACGCGGTCGTGCGCAGCAAGGTGCTGGTTGACGGCGCGCTGGAGACGGGATTCTCCGGCAACCTGATGATGGGATTCGGCCTGCTTTCGGTCGTCGTCGCGGCGTTCTTCCTCTCGCGACAGAGGGACGTGAAACGCATGTTCGCGTACTCGTCGATCGAGCACATGGGCATCATGACCTTCGCGTTCGGCATGGGCGGGCCGGTGGCCGCGTTCGCCGGCCTGCTGCACATGACGGTGCATTCGCTCACGAAATCCGCGATCTTCTTCACCGTGGGCCACGCCGCGCACGCCACCGGAACGCAGAGCATGGACGCGATCCGCGGACTGATCCGCCAGAGCCCGACGATCGGCTGGGGGCTCGCCCTCGGGAGCATCGCCATCCTGGGCATGCCGCCCTTCGGCGTCTTCACGAGCGAGTTCATGGTTCTCACCACGGCCATGCACGAGCACTCGTGGGCAACGCCGTTCCTCCTCGTCGCGCTCGGTGTCGCGTTTGCCGCGGTGTTCGGCAAGGTGCAGCCGATGATCTTCGGCGAGACGACGGCACGGCCGCTGCCGCATCCGCCGGCGCTCGTGCCCGTGTTCGTGCATCTGGCGGTCGTCCTCATGCTGGGCTTGTACATCCCACCCTACCTCGTGGACTGGTATCGACAGGCCGCGGCGCTCATAGGCTGAGGAGACAGACCATGCTCGAGACCGAACTCTTCGTCGCCGCCGATCGCCTGCCCGGAGCCGTGCCGGCGTACAGCGCGCGCCTCGAGCCGGCCGCACTGCGCCCCGCTTGTGAACAGGCTCGCGCCGATGGCGCGCGTCTCGTTGCATTGTGGGGCAGCGACGAGACGCCGCGCGGCCGCGGCTTCGCCCTGCACGTCGCCCTTGCCGTTCCGGTCGGCCTGGTGTGGCTCACGGTGCCGCTCCCGGTCGAACATCCGCGCTACCCTTGTATCGCCGACCTCTTTCCGTCCGCCGCTCGGATGCAGCGCGCCGCGTACGATCTGCTCGGCGTGCACGCCGACGAGAGCGCGGACCACCGGAAATGGCTCCGGCACGGCGCGTGGCCAGGCGGGACGTTCCCGTTGCGCAAGGATTTCGACGCAGCAAAGAAGTTTCCGCTGACGGAAGACCGGTACCCGTTCGTGAAGGTCGAAGGCGAGGGGGTGCATGAGATTCCGGTCGGTCCGGTGCACGCGGGAACGATCGAGCCGGGGCACTTCCGGTTCTCGATCGTGGGCGAAAAGATTCTCCGGCTCGAGGAGCGGCTCGGCTACAAGCACAAGGGAATCGAGAAGCGCTTCGAGTCCATGACCCTTGCCGAAGGGGCCCGCCTCGCGGGGCGCGTCAGTGGAGACTCCACGGTCGCGTTCGCCTGGGCGTACGCCATGGCCGTCGAAGGCGCGAGCGGCACCGAAACACCGCCGCGCGCCGCCGCGCTCCGCGGTTGCCTGCTCGAGCTCGAGCGGATCGCTAACCACCTCGGCGATCTCGGCTACCTCGGCAACGATGTATCGCTCTCTTTCGGTTTCTTCCAGTTCTGGCGGCTCAAGGAGGATCTGCTGCGCGCAAATGACGCGACGTTCGGCCACCGTTACCTGATGGACCTGATCGTCCCCGGCGGCGTGGCGCGCGATCTCGCCGCCGACAATGCCGCGCGCCTTATCGCCATCCTGGACCGGATCGAGTCGGAAGTGCGACAACTCCGCTCGATCTACGACGAGCACGCCGGCGTGCAGGACCGGTTCATGACCACGGGAGCGATCACCGCGGACCTCGCGGCGCGAATGGGCCTCACTGGCTTCGCGGCCCGCGCGAGCGGCATCCGCCAGGACCTGCGCGTGGATCATCCCGTCGCGCCCTACGAATCAATGGAGATTCGCATCGCCGTGCAGGAGGCTGGCGACGTCGCCGCCCGCGTCGCCGCGCGGTTCGACGAGCTCTTCGAGTCGACGCGCGTGCTGCGGCGGCTGCTTGCCCGGCTGCCGGAAGGACCGATCCAGTCGGACGTCGCGCTCCCCTCTGCCGGGCGAACCGGTGTCGGCTGGGTGGAGGGCTGGCGCGGGGAGGTCCTGGTCGCGCTCGATGCGGCGGCGGACGGGCGCATCCATCGTTTGCATCCGCACGATCCGTCGTGGCAGAACTGGCCGCTCCTCGAGCGCGCGGTGCTCGGGAACATCGTCCCGGACTTTCCCCTGATCAACAAGTCCTTCAACCTGTCCTACTCCGGTCAGGACCTTTGACGAGAAAGGCGACGGGCCGCCCATGTATCAGCTGCTGAAACAGATCGCGAAGGTAGGCATCAAGACCGAGGCGCCGCCGGACGCCGATGAGCGGCTGCGCGTCCTCTCCGGCGAGCTGGATGCAGTCGTGCTGAAGCACTTCGGCCGCGCGCTGGCGATCCGGCATGTCGACGCCGGATCGTGCAATGGATGCGAGCTGGAGATCCATGCGACGAACAGCCCCTATTACAACCTCGAGCGCCTCGGAATCAAGTTCGTGGCCAGCCCGCGCCATGCTGATTTGCTCCTCGTGACGGGCCCCGTCTCGCGCAACATGGAGGAGGCGCTGCGTCGCACCTACGAAGCGACCCCGGATCCGAAGCTGGTGGTGTCGATCGGGGACTGCGCCTGCGACGGTGGAGTATTCGGCGAGAGCTACGCGAGCTGCGGACGGGTCGCGAACGTGATTCCGGTGGACGTCGCAGTGCCCGGCTGCCCGCCCACCCCGACCGCGATCATGCAGGGCATCCTCACCGCCGTCTCGCCGCGACGGAAGTGAAGCCGCGCGCCGCTCACGGCTTGATGTAAGCGTAGCCCTCGCGGCTCTGCAGCCGCGCGATCTCCGCGACACCCGAGCGGACGAAACCCGCCTGCTCCACGAACTGATCCCGCCTGAGGTTGCGCTCTCGCATCGTGATCTCGCACACGAAGAACTTTACGTCCAGCAGCTCGAGCTCCTCGATCGTGTTCCGGTACTCGTTGCCGCGCGGCGTCTTCGCGCCCTTCATCAGGAAATCCACCCCGGCAGCGTGCGTCACGACGACTATCTTCGCTTTGGGATCCGCCTCGAGATGATTGCGGATGAACTGCAATCCCCGCGCCGGCTGCTCGCCCGCCTCGCCGATGTGGTAGACGACCCGGACGGGCGGGTGCGTGCTCTGCGCGCTCGCCACGCTGGCGAACAGCGCCGTGAACATGACCAACAGAATGGCTGCGGCGCGGGACATGGGCGGTTCCTCCGATTCAGACGGTGTCGACCCGGACCTGCTCTCGCGACGCACGCGTGCGTACAATTCAGCATCGCGTTCTCGGTGCGCGGGCGATGGCAAAGCATCTCAAGATCAGGGGCCTCGTTCAAGGGGTCGGGTATCGCGACGCGATGTGTCGCGAAGCAGGCCGTCTTGGCGTGACCGGATGGGTGCGGAATTGCCCCGACGGGACCGTCGAGGCGATAGTCGACGGCGCGCCGAGCGCGGTCGAGGCGATCATCGAATGGGCGCGTCGCGGGCCGCCCGCTGCGCGTGTCGCGGGTGTGACCCTGTCCGACGCATCGGGCAGCTTTACCGGGTTTTCATGGCGACCGACCGAGTGAAGCGTTCGCCAGAACGAGCGCGGCCGCCATCGGCGGCCGTAATAAGCAGGTAATCCGCCCCGGGCCGGCGCATCTGCGCCGGCGGGGCCCGGATCAGGGATCAGGGAATTGGCCTGAGCTTCAGCTCCTCGGGCTTCGCCTTGACGAAACCGAATTCCGCGTATGCATCCTGCGCGGCCGGTGTTGCCAGAAACGCGAGGTACTTCTCGGCCGCCGCCTTGTGTGGGCTGGCCGAAAGCGCCCCGATCGCGTACGACACCTCGTCGCGCAGGCTGTCCTCGGGCGGGAGTCGGACACCATCGACCTTCATCCCGGCGCGCTTCGCCTGCTGCGTCTCGGTCACCCACACGATCCCCGTGTCGGACGTTCCGGCCAGAATGCGCTCAGGCGTCTCGCGGTGGTGCACGGAGGTGAACCAGTTGTTGGGGGTCGTTTGGCACGAGTTGCATTCCTTGCCCCCCGACACGTGTTCCCAGAGTCCGTTCTTCTGCAGCACCTTCTTGCCGTAGAACCGCATGATCCCTTCGCTGACCGGATTGGGCATGGATGTACGGACGTCCGATCGGCCGATATCCTTGATCCCCTTGATGCCTTTCGGGTTGCCCGCGGCGACCATGAGCTCCATCTCGTTGTGCAGATAGATCGCGTAGGTGTCCATCATGCCCTTGGCCTTGAGGCGCTTGAGGTGGCCGAGATTCACGGACGCGTAGACATCCGGCAACCCCGGATAGTCTTTCCCCCCGTACGTCATGCCCCCTTTCTCGATGCCGTTCAGGAGCAGCCCGGGGGGCAGCGTGATCAGGCCGACCACCGTCCCGAGAGGAGCGGTCCTCTGGAACGCCTTCACCACGTCGTCCATGGCGAAGAACTGGTTGCCGGCAAGCCAGAGGATCAGCCCCGCCTCCTTCTGCATGCGGCCGAGTGCGTTCGCGCCCTTCACGATCTTCCCATCGGCCGTGTAGAGCTTGATGTCGTTGTCCTTCTTCGGCGGAATCGCAGCGTACTTGCCGCCCTTGGCCTGCTGCGCACCGCCCTGCTGCGCCTGTACAGCACCGCCTGCCATCACCGTGGCCGCAAGTGCCATGCAGGCGAGCCATTTTCCGATGTGTCCCATGGTGTCCTCCTCTTTGTTGTCAGCGCATCGGCCTTATGGTTTTGCCTGCAAGCCGCCACCCCCGATGCCGCGGGTTGAAGCGCGCGAGCCGGGGCGATCGTGCCCCGGCACTACCGGCGACCCCTGCTACGGGCGCACGACCGCCCAGCCCGCTTTCTGCTTTTCGATGATCTCGATGACCCCGGCCGGCACGTACGCGATTTTGGGGTTCATTTCATCCTTGCTGATCTTGTAACCGCGCATCGTGTTCTCGCAGGCGTAGACGTGCGCGCCGGAGGCGACGGTGTCGTCGACGCGGTTGGCGATGACCGAATCCGCCTTCAAGATGCCGATCCCGTGGCCGAACGCCACGAGTTCGATTTCCACCTTGTCCTTGCCGTAGGCCTTCTGGATGTTGCGGACCACGTTCAGCGCCTGGTTCCAGGTCTTGGGGAGGTCATCGCTGACCTGGACGACCACACCTTGCTTGCCTGCGGGGGGCGCGACGCTGCCGGGTTCTGCTAGCGCGTTCGAAGTTGTTCCGAAAATCCCAATCAATGCGGAAAATACAATTTGAATCAGTGTCCTGCGCTGCATGTTCGCTCCTCCTGCGGTGGTGAGTAATAATGCGCCGCTCACCCAAAGGGCAACCGGGTCCAGTGTATTGACCTGACCAAAGGGGGATTTATTCCCGACCCCGCGATGCCGGGAATAAAAGGGGGATGAATGTGGGTATAGATCGATTGAAGCCGGGGGCAGTTTGACGGGCGACGTCAAGCGTCGGCGCTTCGAGCGGCTCATCCTGCCGCACCTGGATGCCGCCTACGACCTTGCCCGGTGGCTGATGCGCGACGGCGCGGCGGCGCAGGAAGTTGTGCAGGAGGCGTACTTGAGGGCATTCCGGTACTTCGATTCGTTTCACGGCGACGAGGGGCGGGCCTGGGTGCTGGCGATCGTGCGCAACACGTGCTTTTCGGCCCTCGACCGGGAGCCCCCCGCGGGGAGATTCGAGGAGTTCGACGAGTCGCTTCACTGCGACGGCCCCGAGTGGGTGCCGGGTCCCGAGAGCGCCGCGATGACGCATGAAACGCAGACGTTCGTGCGCGATGCCGTGGCTGCGCTGCCCGAGGAATTTCGCGAGACGATCGTGCTGCGCGAACTGCACGGACTCTCGTACAGGGAGATCGCGGCGGTGACCGACGCACCGATCGGCACGGTGATGTCGCGCCTGGCGCGCGGTCGCGGGATGCTAGCGAAGGCGCTCGCGAGCCGCGCGAAGAAGGAGTGAGCCATGGATTGCACAAGAACCCGGCAGCTACTGCAGGCATACGTGGACCACGAGCTCGAGGTGTCCCCGGCGCTCGAGCTCGAAGAGCATCTGCGCCGCTGTGACGCCTGCCGGGCCCGGTACCACACGTTTCGGCAGCTCCGCGCGACCGTCGGCGCCGCCATTGCGTTCACGCCGGCTCCCGACGCGCTGCGGCGCCGGATCGCGCAGCGGCTGCACACCCAGGAGATCCGCGCCCGTCCGTGGTGGGCGCGTCGCGCCGCGCTGGTCGCCGTGCCGGCGGTGCTGGCGCTTGTCGCGGCGACGCTGGTCCTTGTACCGAAATCGGACGACTCTCTGCGGGGTTCGCCGGTCGAGAAGATCGTGTACCACATCAACGAAGGGACTGATCCCGCGACGGCACTTCGCAACGTGGCGAACCACCTCCAGTTGACGCCCGGCCTGAAGGCGGTGGTCGTCGCACACAACAAGGGCGTCGACTTCCTGCTCATGGGCGCTCGCGACGACGACGGACAGCTCTTCGAAGACCAGGTCGCCGCGCTAAAAGCGCGCGGTGTGGACTTCCGGGTTTGCGGCAACACGCTCTCGCGGCGACACATCGACCCCACACGCGTGATCCCGGAGGCGAAGCTCGTTCCGTCCGGAGTGGCCGAAATCGGCAGGCTCCAGACGAAAGAGGGTTACGCGTACATGCGGCTTTGATGCCGCGCCGCCCATGCACACGTCTGCCGGAGCCGGCGGCGATGCCATAATGGTTGTTTTGACTGCCACGGAACGACCGGGATGGGCAACGCAACGCAGGCCTTCACGTGGATCGCGGCGGGATTCGCCGTCATCGGCGTACTGCTGCTCCTTGCGGCATTCGGCGCATTGCGCCGCCGGCGCGCGTTCAGTTTCACGCTGCGCGGGGTCTTCGCGCTCGCTTTGCTGGCCTGTGCAGCGCTTGCTGCGACGCTGAGTGTCTCGACGATCGGTTACGAGGCGCTCACCCGCGAGACGGTCGCCGTGCGCGTGGCCGTGGAGCCCACGGGTCCGCAGGTCTTTGCAGCGCACTTCCGTTTTCCCGACGGCCGTTCCGCCGACTACACCTTGCGGGGCGATCAGATCTATGTCGACGCGCACGTGCTCAAGTGGAAGCCGATCGCGAACGTCATCGGGCTCCATACGGCTTACGAGCTCGATCGGGTCGCGGGCCGCTACGCAGCCCTCGACAAGGAGCGTGACGGTCCCCGCACGGTGTTTTCGCTGGGCGCCGAGAAACCGCTCGATCTGTTCGATCTTCGCACCCGGTACAGCCTCCTCCGGCCGCTCCTCGACGTCGAATACGGTTCCGCCACCTTCGCCCCGGCGGACCAGCCCATGGAGTACGAAGTGCGCATCTCCACGACCGGATTGCTCATCCGACCGCACGAGCCCGGCGGTTAGCGGTTAGCAGAAGAAATCGCGCCGCGCGGCGGTCGCCGCGACGGGAGGAATCACATCGGACCGGAAACGCCCGGCGTGAGCCACCACGATTGCCGGACGAAGAACTTGAGCGGCTGCGAGCCGATGATCTCGTTGCCCTCGGTATCCACAATGCTCGCCTGAATCGTGTGCGCCCCGCGCTCGATTCCCGCGAGCGAGAACTCCAGACCGGTTTCGGTGATCGGCAGGAGCCGCCCGTTGAAGGCGATGGTCAGCATGTGACCGTTGGCGAGCACGGCCGGCGCGAGCTTGACCTTGAACCACACGACACCACGGTCCGCCTCGACTGACTCTCCGCTGGGGATCGTGGTGATGCCGATCCCGCGGTAGGCAAGCGACGGAACCTCCGCAGCCGACTCGGGCGTCGAGCAGGAAGCAAACTGCTCGATGATCTTGTCGTAATCGTCGTCCGCCAGCGCAGCGCCGGAGACAGCGAATACGAGGCCCACGAGGGCGAAACGTAGGGCGTGCATGAGTGGGGTTGCGACGAGGGGAAAATAACCCTATCACGCCAGCTCGCGCCGCTGCAATACGCCTTTGTGATGCATGACAAGGCTTGCGCAGAAATTGGGGTGCGCCGAACGGACCTTCCAATTAATCAAAGCCTTGCACTCTGGTCGCCTCCCGAGCGGGGCAGGCCGCAGGGTCACGCGTAGACGAATTCGACGTTCTCGGGCTTCAGCCAGTCCGCCAGGGAGTCGACGAGGCTGTCGTCCGGGGTGACGCGCCAGTCGTCCCCGAGCCGGACTTCGCACGTGGCGGTGCCGTTCACGTACCGCACCGAGACCGGGCACGTCCCGTTCCGGTAGGGCTCGAGCATCTGGCGCAGCCTCGCGGCGCTTGCTTCGCCGTTCATCGACAGGCGCAACTGCCGCGCGAACCGCTCGCGCGCGGCACGCAGGTCCATGAGCTTTTCGGCCACCACCCGCAGGCCGCCCGTGAACTCGTCCTTCGCGACCTTGCCCTGGATGACCAGCGGCCGGTCCTCCTTCAGGATTTCGCGGTGCGTCTCGAAAAGCTCGTTGTAGACGCTGACCTCGATCTGCGCGGAGCCATCGTCCAGCATGACGATCGCCATCTTGCCGCGCCGGGTCATCTGGGTACGCGTGCTGGCCACCATGCCCGCCATCAGCACCGGATCGTTCCGTGGCTGAAGGGCATTCAGTGAGGTGCCGATGAAATGCGCGAGCTCCGGTAGAAACTCTCGGAACGGGTGCCCTGACAGGTAGAAGCCAAGCGCAGCCTTCTCTTCCGTCAACCGCTGGCGATCGCTCCACGGCTGCGCCGGCACGAGATCGGGGCGGAGAAGCGCCGCGGTGTCGTCGTCGCCGAACAGGCTGACCTGCGATGCGGCACGCTCGCGCTGGTCCGCGGCCTCCAGCGCGATGCCGACCGAAGCCAGCAGACGAGCCCGATCAGGATCGATCGAATCGAAAGCACCGGCACGGACCAGCGCCTCGACGACCCGCCGATTGACGATGCGCTTGTCGATGCGTTCGCAGAACTCGAACAGGTCGCGGAAGGGACCACCGGGCTGGTCGGCGCTGCCGTCGCGCGCCGCGATGATGGCGCCGATCGCCGACGCACCCGTGCCCTTGACCGCCCCGAGACCGTAGCGAATGGTCTGGCCGTCGACCGGAACGAACCGGTAATCCGACGTGTTGATGTCCGGCGGGAGAACGGTGAGTGCGTTGGCAACGGCGTCCTGATGGAACTGCTGCACCTTGTCGGTATCGTCCATCACGGCCGACAGGTTCGCAGCCATGAAAGCGGCCGGGTGGCGCGCCTTCATGTAGGCAGTCTGGTACGCCACCAGGGCATAGGCGGCGGCGTGCGACTTGTTGAAGCCGTACCCCGCAAACTTTTCCATCAGGTCGAAGAGCTGCGTCGCCCGCGCAGGCGTGATGCCGTTCCGCTTTGCGCCTTCCACAAACGTCGTCCGGTGCTTCGCCATCTCCTCGGGCAGCTTCTTGCCCATCGCCCTGCGCAGCAGGTCCGCAGCGCCGAGCGAGTAGTCGCCGATCACCTGGGCGATCTGCATCACCTGCTCCTGGTAGACCATCACGCCGTAGGTGGGCCCCAGAATCGGCTCGAGCCGCGGATCCGGATACTCGACCCGTTGCCGGCCGTGCTTGCGCTCGATGAAGTCGGGGATCAGGTCCATCGGACCCGGTCGGTACAGCGCGACGAGCGCAATCAGGTCCTCGAAGCGGTCGGGCCGCGCGCGCTTGACGAGATCGCGCATCCCGCGCGATTCGAACTGGAAGATGGCGGTCGTGTTTGCCGTCGCGAACATCCGGTAGGCCTCGGGATCGTCGAGCGGCAGTGTCTCGAGGGTGAGCGTCGAATCCGGGTCGAGCCGACGCACGTAGCGCAGCGTCCAGTCGAGGATCGTGAGCGTGGTGAGGCCGAGAAAATCGAACTTCACCAGCCCGACCGCCTCGACACCCTTCATGTCGAGCTGCGAGACGACCGATTCGGATCCCTGTGCGGCGTAAAGCGGGCAGAAGTCGGTGAGCTTACCCGGTGCGATGAGCACGCCGCCCGCGTGCATGCCGACGTTGCGGGTGAGCCCCTCGAGCTGCTCGGCGAGCGCGAGCAGCTCGCGCGTGTCCTCCTCGTTTTCCTCGCGCTCGGCGAGTCGCGACTCCATCTCGCGCGCCATCGCCAGCGTGATGAGCTTGCCCGGCTGGAACGGGATAAGCTTCGCGAGCTCGTCGGTGCGCCCGTAGCTCCACTCCATCACCCGCCCGACGTCGCGGACCACGGCCTTCGCCGCCATCGTGCCGAAGGTGGCGATCTGCGACACGCAGTCGGCGCCGTATTTCTTGCGCACGTAGTCGATCACGCGATCGCGCCCGTCCTGACAGAAGTCGATGTCGAAATCCGGCATGGACACGCGCTCGGGATTGAGAAAGCGTTCGAAAAGCAGGTCGTACCTGAGCGGGTCGAGGTCGGTAATGCCGAGCGAATAGGCGACGAGCGATCCGGCGCCGGACCCGCGCCCGGGCCCGACCGGCACGCCGTTGCCCTTCGCCCAGTTGATGAAGTCCGCAACGATCAGGAAGTAGCCGGCAAATCCCATCTGGATGATCGTCTTCGCCTCGAACTCCAGGCGTTCCGCATAGCGCGGACGCTCCCTGTCGCGCACCGACGCATCGGGGAACAGCGCCTGGAGGCGACGCTCCAGGCCCGAGCGTGCCGATTCCACGAGGTGATCCTCGAGACTGACGCCTTCGGGCGTCGGGAAACGGGGCAGCCGGTTGGTGCCGAGCTCCAGCTCCAGGCTGCAGCGCTTCGCGATCTCGACGGCGTTTTCGAGCGCCTCCGGAAAGTCCGCGAAGAGCTCGCGCATCTCGGCCTGGGTCTTGAAGTAGCTCTCATCGGTGAAGAGCCGCGGTCGGCGTCGATCCCCCAGCACGTAGCCTTCTGCGATGCAGACGCGCGCCTCGTGCGCCTTGAACTCCTCGCGATCGATAAACTGCACCGGATGCGTCGCCACGGCGGGCAGTCCGATCTTCGCGGCAAGCTGCGTCGCCCGCTCGATGTAGGCCTCGGTCTCGCGGTGGCCGGCCCGCTGCAGCTCGATGTAATAGCCGTCCGGAAAGATGCTTGCCCATTCGCGCGCAACCTTTTCGGCCTGGGCGGTATTGCCCTGGACGAGCAGGCCACCGACGTCGCCTGCAAGCGCGCCCGACAGTGCGATGAGCCCACGCGCCCCGCCTTCCGCGAGCCAGGCGCGTTTGATTTCCGCCCGGCCGCGGTGCTGGTTCGTGAGCCACGCGCGCGTGAGCAGATCGCAAAGCGAGCTGTAGCCATCGCGCGAACGCGCGAGCAGCAACAGACGCGCCGGCTTGTCCCGATCCGCTTCGTTCTCGATCCACGCGTCGCAGCCGATAATGGGCTTGACGCCGGCCGCGCGCGCCGCCTTGTAGAACTTCACCATGCCGAACAGGTTGGCGAGGTCGGTGATGGCCAGCGCACCCATGCCGTCGGCAGCGGCCCGGGCGACCGCCGCCTCGATCCGCACGATGCCATCCGCGATCGAGAACTCGGAGTGGACGCGCAGGTGGACGAAGGCGGGGCTGGACATCGGGCGGGGCGTCGAAACAGCGAAAGTTTACCACCGGGACCCAGCGCTTCCGCGCGTCGGAGGGCGTTGCAGTGGCCTTGCGGATCAACGCCCTACGCACCGCCTCGCGGCTGCCGTATTTCCCTCGGATCGCAGCGGCAGGCTAGAATGCTATCGGCGCCTTGTCCTAAAGGAGCAATGAATTCATGGTTATGCCCAATCTAGTCCGCTCGGGAAGGCTGTCGATGCCTGCAAGAGGCTTCCTTTTCGCCCTGCTTGCGCTGATTGCTTCGGCCGCGGGCGCGCAGGGAACCCCTACCCTGATCGTGGCCCAATCGCCGACCGCGCAGGATCGCGCCAAGGAGATCGCGGCGGCCGACACGGAAATCCGCGTTGCGCGCGGCGAGCTGGAAGAGGCGCGACGGCGCTTCGAGGCCGGTCGCAAGGCGACCAGCACTGACCGCGTGAACCAGCTCGAGGGCGGCGGGGCGTACACGGACGCCTACCATTTGCGCGTGGAGCAGCTGAAAGCCGACGTCGTCAAGGCCCAGCAGCGCCTGGATCGTGCGATAAGCGCCCGCAAGGCGATCGGCGAATGACAGTCCGCTCGTGAGGAAATGGGGTATCGGAACATGGTACGCAGCAATGTCATAGTTCTCTCCGCGCTGGCGCTCAGCTTGGCAGTCGCTCCCGCCCTCGCGCAAACCATGCGGAAATACGTGACCCCGGACGGCAAGACGGTCTACTCTGACCGCCCGATTCCCGGTGCGAGGCTCGTCGAGGAGATCGCGCCGCCGCCCCCGGTCGATCCCAATGCCGCCGCAGCCGCTCAGGCGCGTGCCGCGCAGAACGCCGAGCGGGCGAAGGCTTCCGCAGCCAAGCGCGCTGAGAGCACCAAGAGCGGACAACAGCAGGGAGATGCGGCCGCGGCGCTTGCGCGAGCCAAGGAGAATCTCGAAAAAGGCAAGGAGCCGCTGCCCGGCGAGCGAACCGGCACGGCCGGAGGCGGTTCACGCCTGAATGACGCGTATTGGGCGCGCCAGCGCGCCAACGAAAAGGCTGTCAAGGACGCCGAGGCCCGGCTGAAACAGCAATAGTCACGGGTCGCGACGATGCGCCGCGGCAGGCGGCGCAAGATGTGCGACTTGGACCGCCTGGCGGGATCAGACGACACGCGTCGCCGGCGAACCCGCGGAGCGTGCTTCGATCCGCCCGATGCGAAACACCGTTTCGCCCGCCGCTTCGAGCGAGGCGGTTGCACGCGCGACGTCGCCCTCGGCGACGATGACCACCATTCCGATACCGCAATTGAATACGCGGTGCATTTCGCCTTCGTCCACCCCGCCCGATTTCTGTAGCCAGTCGAAGAGCGGGGGGCGTGGCCAGGCGCGCTTTTCGATGATCGCGCTCACGCCCTCGGGCAGCACGCGCGGGACGTTCTCGACGAGCCCTCCGCCGGTAATGTGCGCGCAAGCTTTCACCGGCAACTCGCCCATTAGTGCGAGCAGGGATTTCACGTAGATCCGAGTCGGCTCCAGCAGGACGGCGGAGAACGGCCGGCCGTGGAAATCCGCGTCGAGGGCGGGCGCGGTCCGCTCGAGAATCTTGCGCACGAGGGAATACCCGTTGGCGTGTGCGCCGCTTGATGCGAGTCCCAGCACCGCGTCTCCCGCCGCGATCGAGCGTCCGTCGATCAAGCGGGACTTCTCGGCGACGCCCACGGCGAATCCGGCGAGATCGTACTCACCGTCCGCGTACATGCCCGGCATCTCGGCGGTCTCGCCGCCGATCAACGCGCAGCCGGCAAGCTCGCATCCTCGAGCGATTCCCTTGACGACTTCGGCTGCGACCGCGACGTCGAGCTTGCCGCACGCGAAGTAGTCGAGGAAGAACAGCGGCTCGGCGCCCTGGACCAGGATGTCGTTGACGCTCATCGCAACCAGGTCGATACCCACCGTGTCGTGCCGGCCCAGCGCAAAGGCGAGCTTCAGCTTGGTGCCGACGCCGTCGGTGCCCGATACCAGAACGGGCTCACGGTATTTCTTCGTCAGCTCGAAGAGCGCGCCGAACCCGCCGATGCCGGCGAGCACCCCGGGGCGCATCGTACGCTTGGCGAACGGCTTGATCGCCTCGACCAGCGCTTCGCCGGCATCGATGTCGACACCTGCATCACGATACGAAAGGGGGTCGCGCGGAGAGGCCAAGGTGAGGCGCAGCGAATCTCTAAACGGGTGGAAAGCGGGTTCGAAAGGAGCTCGGAAAGCGGTTCGCAAAGACGGAGCGGTTGAAGCGAGGCGGCGCTTGCCGCTACAGTTACGTGTTTCACCTGGATTCTACCGGAAATGCCTTCGCAACCTCCCGGACAGCAGGTCGGCGCGCCTCGCGCAGCTCCGGCATGAGGCAACTCGCTCTCGCCCTGGAGGCGCGGCCGGCGCACACGCTCGAGAACTTCGTGGCCGGCCGCAACGCGGCCGCGCTTGCGGCCGTCCGGACGTTGATCGATGCGCCTACCGGAGTGATCTACCTCTGGGGCGAGCCGGGATGCGGCCGCTCGCACCTCCTGCACGCCGCCGCCGGCACCGCCGAGAGTCAAGACGTGAATTCCGCGCTGGTCCTCGGGCTGTCGCCCGATTGGGCACTGGCCGAGAACATGCGACTGGTGGCAGTCGACGACGTCGATCGACTCGGAGAAGCCGATCAGATTCGCCTGTTCGATCTCTGCAACGACCTGCGCGCCGTCGGCGGTGCGTTGCTTGTCTCAGGCAGTGTCTCGCCTGCAACGCTTGCGCTACGCGAGGATCTGCGCACGCGGCTCGCGTCGGGGCTCGCCTTCCAGCTGCATCCACTGACCGACGCGGAGAAGACCCTCGCATTGCGCGATTACGCACGCGATCGCGGGCTGCGCATGGCCGAAGACGTTGTGCCCTACCTCCTCTCGCACCTCCAGCGGGACATGGCCACCCAGATTGCGGTGGTGGACGCGCTCGACCGCTATTCACTCGAGCAGAAACGACCGGTCACGCTCCCACTGGTGCGGGCGGCGCTCGCCGAAATTCAAGGCGAGGCGCGAGAGGCGAAGAATGGCTAGTGCGGAGCTCGTCCTGTTCGATCTCGACAACACGCTGCTCGCGGGCGACAGCGATTACGCGTGGGCTCAGTTCCTCATCGAGCAGGGCGTGCTGGAACGCTCGCGGTACGAGACGCGCAACGAGGAGTTCTTTCAGCAGTACAAGGCAGGCACGCTGGACATCCACGCGTTTCTGGCTTTTCAGCTGGCACCCCTTGCGGAGCACTCGCGCGAGCAGCTCGACCGCTGGCATGCGCAGTTCATGGAGCAGAAGATCCGGCCGATGATCGGCGCGGCGGCGCGCGCCCTCGTGCAGCGCCATCGTGGCGCGAGCAGCCTCTGTGCAATCGTCACTGCGACCAACTCTTTCGTGACCGGCCCCATCGCAAGAGAATTCGGTGTTCCGCACCTGATCGCCACCGAGCCCGAGGAAAAGGAAGGACGTTTCACCGGCGGCATCGCAGGCCTGCCCTGCTTTCAGGAAGGCAAGGTCGCCCGCGTCGACGAGTGGCTCGCACGCGAAGGCCGCACTTTCGAATCGTTCGCGGCGACCTGGTTCTACAGCGATTCGGCAAACGATCTCCCCTTGCTCGAACGCGTCAGCAAACCGGTGGCGGTCGACCCGGACGAACGGCTGCGCGAGGTCGCGACCACGCGCGGCTGGACGATTCTGGAGATCCATTGAGGAGCATCCCGGCGCGCCGGCCGATCGTTGCGGCGCTCGCCGTGGCGGGCCCGCTTTCCATCGGCGTCGCGCTTGCATTCGGGAGCGTGCACCTGCCGTTTGAGGAATGGCTCCACGCGCTCGCCGGCCAGGGGAGCGATACCGCGCGCGAAATCGTGTGGGGTCTGCGTGCACCGCGCGCCTTTGCGGGATTCGCGGTGGGGGCGCTGCTCGCGCTCGCCGGCGCGCTCCTGCAGGTGCTGCTGAGAAATCCGCTGGCCGATCCGTACATACTCGGCGTTTCGGGCGGGGCGGCGGTCGGCGCCCTTGCGGCGATGCTTGCCGGCCTCGCGGGGTCGCTCGTGCACGCATCCGCTTTCGCGGGAGCGTGTGCTGCGGCGCTGGCGCTGTTTGTATTCTCGATGCGCTTCACGGGCTGGAATATCCACCGCGTGCTGCTCGCGGGCGTCGGCATCGCGGCAGGCGCCGGTGCCGCAGTGAGCCTGATCCTCACGCTTGCTCCGGCCGGACAGGTCCACGGCATGCTCTTCTGGCTGATGGGCGATCTCTCCGGCGCAGAGCATCCGCTGACCGGCTGGATCGCACTGGCTGCAGCGCTTGCCCTCGCGCTCGGTCTCGCCCGCCAGCTCGACGGGCTGTCGCTCGGTCCGTTGAAGGCGCAATCGCTGGGCGTTGCGGTCGGCAGAACGCAGGCGCTGGCTTTTCTCGCTGCAACCGGCGCGACCGTTTCCGCGGTGATGCTCGCAGGCAGCGTCGGGTTCGTTGGCCTCGTGGTGCCCCACTTGTTGCGCCTCGCCGGATTCACCGGTCACCGCGTGCTGCTGCCGCTCGCCGCGCTCGCCGGCGGAACGCTCGTCGTGTTCGCTGACACGTTGGCGCGTGCGGTTGCGGCGCCTCTCGAGTTTCCGGTCGGGGCGCTCACGGCATTGATCGGCGTCCCCGTGCTGCTCGTCCTGCTGGCGAGGCTGCGATGACGCTCGCCGCACAGGGGGTCATGCTCACCGTTCCGGGCCGTACGTTGGTGGAGGGGCTCGATGTCTCGCTCGCGCCCGGGCAGTGCTGGGCCTTGCTCGGCCGCAACGGCGCAGGCAAGTCGAGCCTTCTGCTCGCGCTGGCGGGCCTCAGCCGACCGGCGACCGGATCCGTGCTGCTCGACGACAAGCCGATCGTTGACCATCCGCGTGGCGCCGTGGCGCGCCGTCTTGGCATCCTGCTGCAACACGACGCCGAGGATTTCTGGGGCTCGGTGCTGGATTTCGTCCTGCTCGGGCGGCTGCCGCACGGCACTGGACTGTTCGGCGCGGATCCGGAGGGCGTCGCGCAGGCGCGCTCGGCAATCGATGCCGTCGACCTGATCGACCACGCCGATCAACCTTATCGCACGCTCTCGGGCGGCGAACGCCAGCGCGCAAGGATCGCGCAGCTGCTCGTGCAGGCGCCCGAATACCTCTTGCTCGACGAGCCGCTCTCACACCTTGACCTGCAGCACCAGCTCGAGCTGATGCAGCTGCTGGCGGGTCTCTCCCGCGCGGGACACACGGTCGTCATGGCCCTGCACGAGCCCCTCTGGGCGGCGCGTTTCTGCGACGCTGCGCTCCTGATGTATGATTCTGGCGCCTACCGCCATGGCGCCGCTCACGACGTGCTGAATCAGGAAAATCTCGAAGCCCTCTACCGCTGCCGTCTAGAGGCCGTCTTCGGATCCGGTTATCCGCTGTACTTCCCAGTTCCGAGTTGATCAAGAGACTCATCCGGCGCGTGCTGCGCCTCGGAAACGGCGCCGAGCCCACCGTCGTCCCGCTGAAGGAACACGGCATCTCGCGAGAGATGATCTCCTACGGCGCACGCAAGGTCTGCGAGGTCCTCGCAAGCCGGGATTTCGAAGCTTACGTGGTCGGCGGCGCGGTACGCGACCTGATGCTTGGCATCCAGCCCAAGGATTTCGACGTCGCGACCAATGCGACGCCCGAGGAGGTGCATCGGCTCATTCGCCGCTCGCGACTGATCGGCCGGCGGTTCAAGCTCGTGCACGCCGTTTTCAACGACGAGATCGTGGAAGTCTCGACGTTTCGCGCGGTGAACGTCCAGGCAAACGATGCCGAAGGCAGCGGCGTGCCCGCGGACCTCGCCGTGGACGTGCACGGCCGGCTCACGCGCGACAACGTCTACGGCAATCGCGAGCAGGACGCGGCACGCCGCGACTTCACTATCAACGCGCTTTACTACGATCCGGCGACCGAGACGGTGCTCGACTACCACCACGGCGTGCGTGATCTGAAGAAGCGCACGCTGCGCGTGATCGGCGACCCCCGTGTGCGCTTTCGCGAGGATCCGGTGCGCATGCTGCGTGCGGTGAGGCTCGGCGCAAAGCTCGACTTCCGGATCGATCCGAGGACACGCGCGCCGATCCGCGAGATGGGCGACCTGATGTCGAACGTCCCGCCGGCGCGCCTCTTCGACGAGATGCTGAAACTGCTCATGTCCGGCCACGCATCGGCTTGCCTGCACCGGCTGCGCGTCGAGGGCCTGCATCACGGCCTCTTGCCGCTTCTCGATGTCATCATCGAGCAGCCGCTCGGCGCGAAGTTCATGAACCTCGCGCTAGAGCAGACCGACCGGCGTATTCGGGAGGACAAGCCAGTTTCGCCCGCCTTTCTCTTTGCCGCGCTGCTCTGGCACGAAGTGCTGGCAGCCTGGAAGATGCGGGAAGGCAAGCGCATGGGCCGCATCCCGGCGCTTTACGCGGCGATGGACGAGGTGCTCGACATCCAGACCGACAAGCTCGCGATCCCGCGTCGCCTTACGACGACCATGAAGGAGATCTGGTCGCTGCAGCCGCGCTTCGAGAACCGGTCGGGCAAGCGGCCCTTCGCGCTGCTCGAGCATCCGCGTTTGCGCGCGGGCTACGACTTTCTCGCATTGCGCGCCGACAGCGGCGAGGCGCCCAGAGAGATCGTCGAGTGGTGGCGACGGTTCATGGAGGGCACCCCCGAGGAGCGTGCCGACCTTCTCCTGCCCGCTCCCAAGGGCGAGCAGAAGCGCCGGCGACGGCGCCGCGGCAAGAGGAAGCCCGCGGTGGCAGGCCCACCTCCGACGCTCGCCGACTGAGCGCTCGACGACCTATCTCAGGACATGACTACCGTCGCCGCATTCGTTGGACTGGGCGCCAATCTCGGCGATCCGGTTGCGCAGGTCACGCAAGCGATGGCGGACCTTGCGGCGCTTGACGCGACGCGCGTCGTGCGATCGTCATCGCTTTATCGGACCGCGCCGATCGGCCACGCGGCCCAACCTGAGTTCGTCAATGCGGTCGTCCTTCTCGATACGGGCCTCCCGCCGCGCCGGCTGCTCGATGCACTGCTCGACATCGAGAGGGCTGCAGGGCGAGAGCGGTCTTTCCCGAACGCGCCGCGACGGCTCGATCTCGATCTTCTGCTCTACGGAGAGCAGAGGATCGATGCACCCGGACTGGTCGTCCCGCATCCACGTATGCACGAGCGCGCATTCGTCCTGGCCCCGCTCGCCGAGATCGCGCCCAACGCCGTCGTCCCCGGGCACGGCCGGGCCGCGGAGCTGCTGCGCGCCGTGGGCGATCAGGAGGTGCGCGCCATCGAGCGCACCTGATGCCGTTGCGCTTGTGTATCATCCGGCTCGGCGCCGATTCCACATGCCTCTCAGCAGATACCGCTACATCGCCGTCGACGGACCGATCGGCGCAGGCAAGACCAGCCTCGCGCGGCGACTCGCGGAGCGTCTGGGGGGCGAACCGTTTCTCGAGCGCCCGGGCGACAACCCTTTCCTGCCGCGGTTCTACGAGGACATGGCGCGGCATGCGCTCCCCACACAACTCTTCTTCCTGTTTCAGCGCATCGGTCAGCTCCGCGAGATTGCCCAGCCGGGATTGTTCTCCGGCATCACCGTCGCCGACTTCCTGCTCGAGAAGGATCCGCTCTTCGCGCAGTTCACCTTGACGGGCGACGAGCTCGCGCTCTACCAGCGAATCTACGATTCGCTCAGCCCGCAGGCGCCCCGTCCCGATCTGGTCATCTATTTGCACGCGGATGTCGACACGCTCCACGACCGCGTGCGCAGGCGCGCGCTCGATTACGAGGCACCCATCTCCCGCGAGTACCTCGCCGCCCTGGCGGACGCCTATTCCCGCTTCTTTTATCATTTCACGGGCGCGCCGCTCCTGGTGGTGAACTCCGAGCGGCTGAATTTCGTCGACGACAGCCGCGACCTCGAGCTCCTGGTGGAGCACCTCGCGTCGATGCGGGGAGGCCGCGAGTACTTCAACGTCGGCGCGTGACCGAGCGGCCGCGCCTGACGGTCACTGCCGTGTGATGCAGTCGATGCGGGAAGGATAGGCATGGAGCTCCTGCGAACCGTCGCCGAACTGCGCACCCATCTGGCGGCACGCCAGCCGGTCGCTTTCGTGCCGACCATGGGCAACCTGCACGAGGGACACCTTTCGCTCGTCCGCCTCGCGCGGGCACGCGGCGGGTGTGTCGTCGCCAGCATCTTCGTGAACCGTCTGCAGTTCGGGCCCGCCGAGGATTTCGACACCTACCCACGCACCTTCGACTCCGATTGCGCGGGACTGGCCGACGCGGGCGTGGACGTGGTCTTCGCGCCGGACGAGCGGGAAGTCTATCCGGAGCCGCAGGAATTCCGGGTCGCCCCGCCCCCGATCGGCGAAGCACTCGAAGGCGAGTTCCGTCCCGGATTCTTCGGCGGCGTGGCAACCGTCGTGCTGAAGCTCTTCAACATCGTGCAGCCACGCATGGCGGCGTTCGGCAAGAAGGACTATCAGCAGCTCATGATCGTGCGCAGCATGGTCAGACAGCTCAACCTGCCCATCGAGATTGTGGCCGGAGAAACGATCCGCGCCGCCGATGGACTCGCTCTGTCGTCCCGCAACAATTACCTCTCGGGGGCGGAGCGGGCCGAGGCGCCGCGGCTCTACCGGGCGCTTGCGAGCCTCAAAGAACAACTTACTGATGGAAAAAGAGATTTTAGAGTGCTCGAAAGCGCTGCCACGGCAGATCTGCAGGGCGCAGGGTGGCGTCCTGAATATGTTGCGGTGCGAAAACAAGCTGATCTACAATTGCCCGGCCCCACAGACCGCGAGCTCGTGGTGCTGGGGGCAGCGTGGCTGGGCGCCACGCGGCTGATCGACAATCTCGAGGTGAACCTGCCGCGCTAGCGCTGCGCGGGTTCGCCCTCGTCCAAGGGAGCGGCCTCATGCAGCGCACGATGCTGAAGTCCAAGATCCACCGCGCCACGGTCACGCACGCCGAGCTCGAATACGAAGGCTCCTGTGCGATCGACGACGACCTTCTCGACGCGGCCGACATTCGCGAGTACCAGCAGGTCGATATCTACAACGTCACGAACGGCGAGCGCTTCACCACGTACGCCATACGCGCCGAGCGCGCGTCGGGCGTGATCTCCGTCAACGGTGCGGCCGCGCGGAGAGCACAGGTCGGCGACATCCTGATCATCGCCACCTACGCTTCCTACAACGAGCTGGAAGTCCAGCGCCACCAGCCCGACCTCGTGTATGTCGACGGCCGCAACCGCATCAAGCGGCAAGGACACCAGATCCCGCTGCAGATCGCGTAGCAGCGCACGTCGAGCGCGGCTCAGCGGCCCATCTCCCGGGTCAGCGACCATGCCCGTCCGGCGCCTACGGTCGCAAACGCCCTCCTATGGGTGCCTGGTTCGCGGCGGGCACCCGCGCGAGGACGCGCCTTGCGGCACCATGAGCCCGACACGGGCCGGCTCGCCCCGCGCAACGAGTCAAAAACTGATTAGCGCCAGGAGACCGCTGCGGGCATCGATACCTACGCCGTGCCACCGACGGTGAGCCCGTCGATGCGCAGCGTGGGCTGACCGACCCCGACCGGCACGCTCTGACCTTCCTTGCCGCACGTGCCGACGCCGGTGTCGAGCTGGAGGTCGTTGCCGATCATGGACACGCGCGTCAGCGCATCCGGACCGTTGCCGATCAGCGTCGCACCTTTCACCGGGGCGGTGACGCGACCGTTCTCGATCAGGTAGGCCTCGGTGCACGAGAACACGAACTTGCCGTTCGTGATGTCGACCTGTCCGCCGCCGAAGTTGACCGCGTACAGTCCACGATCGACCGACGCGATGATCTCCGCCGGATCCTTGTCGCCCCCGAGCATGTAAGTGTTGGTCATCCGGGGCATCACGGTGTGCGCGAAGCTCTCCCGGCGGCCGTTTCCCGTGATGGGCATCTTCATCAGCCTGGCGTTCAGGCTGTCCTGTAGATAACCGCGGAGCACACCGTTCTCGATCAGCGTCGTGCACTGGGTCGGGTTGCCCTCGTCGTCGACGTTCAGCGAGCCCCGCCGCGCGGGCAGCGTTCCGTCGTCCACGACCGTGACGCCCGGTGCGGCGACGCGCTCGCCGAGACGACCCGAGAACGCGGACGACTGCTTGCGATTGAAGTCGCCCTCCAGGCCGTGTCCGACCGCCTCGTGCAGCAGGACGCCGGGCCATCCCGGCCCCAGCACGACCGTCATCGTGCCCGCCGGCGCGGGGCGCGACTCCAGATTGATCAACGCCTGGTCGACGGCCTTCGCGGCATACTCCTCGAGTCGCGCATCGGTGAAATGACTGTAGTCGACTCGCCCGCCGCCGCCTGCCGAGCCCTGCTCGCGCCGTCCGTTCGACTCCGCGATCACCTGCAGCGAGAGCCGCACGAGCGGACGCACGTCGGCGGACATGACGCCGTCGGAGCGCGTCACCAGCACGACTTCGTAGATGCCGCCGAGACTGGCCATCACCTGAACGACGCGCGGATCGCGCGCGCGACAGATGCGCTCGAGCCGCTCGAGCAGCTTCACCTTTTCGGTGTCGGCGAGCGATCCAAGCGGATCCATCGGCCGATAGAGGTCGAGCCCCGCGGTGTGGCGGATCGCGGGAACGCGCGCGTTCTTGCCGGCGCGCGCAATCGCCCGCGTGGCGCCGGCTGCATCGCGCAGCGCCTCGAGGCTGATTTCGTCCGAATACGCGAACGCGGTCTTGTCGCCGGCGATCGCGCGGACGCCAACGCCCTGGTCGATGTTGAAGCTACCGGACTTTACGATGCCCTCTTCGAGGCTCCAACCCTCGCTGCGCGAGTACTGGAAGTAAAGATCCGCGAAATCCACCTTGTGCGCGAGGATCGCGCCGAGCACCGAATCGATCGCCGGTGCGCGCAGATCGTACGGCGCGAGGAGTGTGGCCTGTGCGGTGGAGAGCAACTTGTCCTGAGTCTGCATTGGTTTTCCTGGTCCTGGTCTAGTCGACTACGCGGTTCTCTAGCGCCGGCAACGCGGCGCGCATTTTCGTCTGATAGCTGGGGTCGATCTCGGCGATTACAACACCGGGCCCTTCGGGCAGGCACGCGCGCACTTTGCCCCAGGGGTCGACGATCATGCTGTGGCCATGGGTCACGCGACCGCTCTCGTGGCGACCGCCCTGCGCCGGAGCGATCACCCACGCGAGATTCTCGATGGCACGGGCGCGCAGCAGCGTCTCCCAATGCGCCTGGCCGGTGGGAACCGTGAACGCGGAAGGAACGCTGATCAGATCGAGTTCCCCGAGCGCACGATACAGCTCGGGAAAGCGGACGTCATAGCAGACCGAAAGTCCGATGCGTCCGAACGGTGATTCGATCGCCTGCGGTGCGGTGCCGCGCTCGATGGTGTTCGATTCGCGATACTTTTCCTCGCCCATCTCGAATCCGAACAGGTGAATCTTGTCGTAGCGGGCAACGCGCTGTCCGGCGGCGTCGAAGACGAGACAGCTGTTGCGCACCTTGTTCGCGGCCGTCGTCGCGATTGGCAGGCTGCCTCCGATCAGCCAGACGTGGAAGCGTGCAGCCGTCCGCGACAGAAACGACTGGATCGGTCCGTCACCGTCCTTTTCGCGAATGGCGAGCTTGTCGCGCTCGTCGGGGCCGATGAAGCAGAACCATTCGGGCAACGCGACGAGCCGCGCGCCCTGGTCTGCGGCGTCGCCGATCAGCTCCTCGGCCACCGCGAGATTGCGGTCGACCGATGTGCTGGCGACTGTCTGGATTGCCGCAATACGAAAAGGTTGCGTGAGCTTGTCCATCGGGTGAGGTCTGGGACCGGCCGCCCGGTCTGGTCCTCATGGGAGTGCGGAGCCTTCCGGCAGTTCCGGAGGGGCCTTCCGCAATTCTATGCCAGGACCCTCTGGGAGACTGCGCACGGATGCTCGGCCGAGGTGTCGGGGCGACCGCCCCGCGGTCCTTTCAAACTATTTACTGTAGAACAACAGGTTATGTGCACTAATCGCGCGCGGGCGCGTTCGGGGCGTCAGTTGGAGCTGGTTGACGGATCCACGGTCACCGCGGCGGTGCGCTGCTCGACTTTCGGGTCCCGCCAGGTCCCGCTGATGTCGTACTCGAGCGCGATCATCTGGCCGATCGGGTTTTTCAGCAGCTGCTGGGCGAGCAGCGTGCCCGCGCCGATGATCGGATTCAGCAGCGCGATCCCGGCTGCAGCGGCCACGCCACCCCCAACCTCGGGGACCACGCGCATCTCCAGTTTCTGGGTCTCGCGCGCGATGTCGGTGCTCCCTTTCATGGTGACTGCCGCCGCGGGCCCGATCATGACGAAGTCCCGCGTGAACATCACGCCGCTGGAGACCTTGGCCGTGGCGACAATCGAATCGAAGGCGAATCCCTTGCCTGTCACGTCGGCGAAGTCTCCGATGCCGCGCCGAGGCAACGACTGGAGCGATAGCAGGCCGAGCAACTTGCCGATACCCGGTTCGGCTTTCAGGAACTGACCTTTGCCGCCACCGAGTCGGACTGCTCCGCTCAGGCTCGCGTAATCGATGCTGTGCGGTGGACCGCGCCATACGAGGTCGCCTTCGAGCGTGCCCTCGCCGCGTGCAACGGCGTCGACGTAGCCGAAGCGGCTCAGGTACTTTCCGGCGTCGCTGGTTTCCACCTTGAAGGCCACCGCCGTCCGCTCCGGCAGGACGCTTCGCGGCCGCCATGTTCCCTGGGCGAGGATCGATCCCTCCGGCGCGCGCAGCTCGCAGCGCTTTATGCGCCAATCGCCGCTATCGTTCACCGCGATCAGTTCGAGACGCCCGAGACTTCTTCCCGAACGAAGCACGTCGTCGGCCACGACGTCGAGCGCGGGCAGCTCATTGAACGCGTTCTCCGCTCCCGGTGCGGGCACCTGTGCATCGGGCAGCTCGAGCCGTTCCAGGCGCGCCACGAGGGAACCCCGTCCCTCGGAGCGCCATGCCACGTTCCCGACGATCTCGCGCGATTTGATCTGCGCCTGCCATCTGTCGTCCAGGGGGTCTCCGGTGCGCCGAGCGCGCAGCGTGACATCATGCAAACGCCTGTCGAGGGCGACGAGCGTGTCGGCCCGCACCGTGAGCGCAGTCACGAGCCTCGTGCCACCGCTCAACGTCTCTCGCGGCACCAGACCGCTCAGTGCGTCCAGATCGAGCTCCGGCAAGTTGACCGCCACGAGCACGCCGTGCTCGCGGGGCATCGCGACCCCTGCGGATCCGATTCCGATGGCCGCGCGCTCGATTTCGCTCACGCCTTGCGCGACGCGAATCTGCGCCTGAGCGTTCAGAATCTTGCCGAGTGCGACGCTGACCGTATCCTGACGGATCGAACCGCCGCCAACATCCGGCACCCGGCCGATGGTGCGCTCGACCCGTGACGGCCATGGATCCGCCGCATCTTTTCGGAAGGGCGGCGGAAGCGCTAGCGCGACGCCCACCAGGTCCGATTCGACCGAAAAGTCCGCATCACGTCCTCGGAACGTCATGGCAAGACGGTAGTCGGCGCCGCCCTGCGCGCGCTCGGCGAGTGGAACCCTGCCTTCGCGGGCCAGCCGCCCCGCGTCGAAGCTACCCGCGCCCTTGAGCGCGACCGTACCGTCGCCGCGCGTCGCAAACTCGAAGGCGAGCGGTCCGCCGTAGATCTCCGCCGCGATTCTTTTTGCGCTGACGTCCGTCTCGGTGAACGACACGGTCCCGTTGACGTGGGAGAGCTCGGGAATCTCCGGCCCGGGCATCAAGCGGGTGTCCGTAAGCTGATAGCTGCCGGCGACTTTGGCCTCGTGGATCCGTGCGAACGGAAGCTCGAATTTCAATGCGAGCTTGCCTCGACCCTCCGCGCTCCAGCCTTCGGTGAAGCCACCGATCTGCTCGTTCACCGGACTCTGCGCAACGATTTTCAGAAACGCCGCGGTGTCGCCCTCGGCTTCGCCCGCTACGCTCATCCGCTCGTCGTTCGAAAAGAGGTCGGGAACGCCGGCACGGAGCGAGCGGACCCGCGCACCCAGCATTTCTCCGCTCGCGGCCCGGATGCGGAGCACCTGTGAGTCGATCTCGAATTCGCCGCCGATGCCCGTCAGATCGGGCCAGCCCTCCGCGAAGCGCAGCGCGACGCCGGTCGCGTTGCCCGTGATGCGGAATACCCCGCCCTTGCCGTCGCGGAACGGGAATTCGCCGAGGTCGCCTTGCACGTGAATCTGGCCGTCGGTCGCCGTTCCCGCATAGATTGCCTCCCTGAGCCAGCCCCGCAGCTTGACGCCGATCTTCGGGATGTAGCGATAGACCTTCGGACCAGCGGCGCGCACGACGTTGGCGCTGAAGTCCACGGCCCCGGGTGTCTCGTAGGTCGAGCGGTACGTGCCGGCCACCGTCGCCGCAAGATCGGCGTTCACCATCGTGAGATCGTCGATGCGAAGCTCGATGCCAGGCGCCTGCTGCGTCCAGCCGAGGCGTGCGGTCAGCGCGTCGAATCGAAGCGGCGGATCGGGGAACAGGTCCGGGGCCGAGATCGTCGCATTGGTGGCGTCGATCACCATCCGTCCGCCTTGCTCCGTCGCGTCCACGCTCCCCGACAGGCCCGAAAAGCCCGGCACACCCTGCCATGGTTGCATCCCGAGCCCCGCGAACCGGCTCTTTGCCTGGAACGAGGCCGGGGCCTCCAGATCTCCGACCCAGCTGAATCGCAAATCGTCCAAACGCCCTTGCGGGTCGAGCTCCGTAAGCGCGCGACGCAGCTTGTCTGGCAGAGGTACGTACGCGCCGACCAGGGCGAGCGCTCCGATACCCAGCGTTCGCAGAGTAAACTCGCCCTGCGCAGCGCGCTCGCCGTTTCCGGGCTGCCAGGCGGCTCGGAAGTCGGTCGGCCCCAGCCTGACGCCGGAGCGCGTCACCAGCGCAAGCTGCTCCCCGTACGCCTCGTACTTCTGTCCTGCGCCCCGGAGCAGTTCGCCTAGGTTGAAAGGCGTACGCCTTTCCCGGGAGCCGATCCGCCCTTGAATCGACGCGAGCTCGAGCACTTCGAGATCGCCCGCCAGACGTGTCGAGACATCCGCGAGGGCGACGTCCGCGGAGAGGTCCGTCAGGTGCCGGCCACGGAACGACAGCCACGCAGTGAGCGCGCCGCGCCCGGCGTTGACCTCGAACGGATAGTCGACCCATTGATGCCAGGCGGCTAGATCGACGTATGCCGACGTCACGTAAACCCGGCCTTGCCAGTTGTCGATCGGCGCAGCGGCCGACCCGTAGAGGTCGCCGCGCACGTCGAGCGGTGCCGCTTGCTCGCTCGGCGGCTCCGCACGCAAAGCGAAACGGTGACGCGAACCGTGGTTTTCCAGCAAGAAGCTGACCTTCTCGAGCCGCAGGGGCGGCGCCCCGCGGACCTCGTCCAGCCATTCGATCCGGGCCTCCCGGATGACGATCTGGCCCTGATCGATCAGCCAGTCCGCGATCCCGCTATCGCCGTAGTGCTCGGTCGGACGCAGAGCTAGCCCCGCGATGTACAGACGGCCCGAGGGGTCGCGCCGCATCTTCATGTCCGGCCGATCCAGGATGAGCGAGCGGAACCTCAGCTCCATGTAGAGCAGCGAGCGCCAGGCGAGCGTCGCGCTCGCGTACGGCAGCTCGAGCGCCACGTCCCCGTGACGGTCGAGCACGCGGACGCGACTCAGCTCCAGGCGCGGATGCAGGGCGAACCAGTCCGCGTCGACGCCGCCGATTTCCACGCGCTCGCCCACCGCTTCCGAAACGATGCGCGATATTTCCGCGCGGTAGTCATCGACGCGCGGCAGCACGAAGAACCGCAGCGCGAACACGCCCAGGGCGGCGATGAAATAGAGTCCGACGAGCGTCCAGCCCACTACGCGCACGAACCGGTAGAGGCGCCGCTCTCGGGCCTCGAGCTGCGGCTCGTCGGGAAGAATGTCTGTCATCTAAGCGGGTCGCCCAATTTCTCCCGGGTGCTGGCCGCAGCCCTCACGCGCCCCTAGAATAGGGCCCGATCGATCCGCGCCCGGCGGGATCACGCAACAGCGTTCGGCACTTCCGCGCGTCGCAGCTGCGTAAACCTGCCTACGACCCCGGCACCCGCGGGTTTGAGCGTAGTTCCATTCTAACCCAGCTACCGCCCGGCCTTCGCCCTCATACTTCCTCCCGACAAGCCATTCGACCGCCATGCCGGAGAAGATCTCACCTGCCGACGCGCTGCGCTTCTCGCGCTTCGCCCAGCGCCTGTGCGCCGCGCAGCCGGAGCTGGGCGAGGAGGTCGGCAAGGCCGCCGAGGCCGGTTGGACCCCGGAGGAAATGCGCGCGTTCCTGGCGGTCGCACCCCTGGACGACGAGCCCGCCCTGGCAGTGGCGTTGCGCCGGCTGCGCCAGCGGGTGATGCTGCGGCTCGCGGTGCGCGATCTCGGCAACCTCGCCCCGCTTTCCGAAGTCATGGCGACGATGAGCGATCTTGCCGAAGTGGCGATCGCGACGGCGCAGGATTTCCATTCCGCGGCGCTCGAAGCGAGCCTGGGCGTGCCCAGCGCGAACGGCCAGCGCCAGGAACTGATCGTGATCGGGATGGGCAAGCTGGGCGGTCGCGAGCTGAATGTCTCCTCGGACGTGGATCTGGTTTTCGCTTACCCGGAGGAAGGCGATGTCGAGGGGCCGCGCCCGCTTTCGAACCACGAGTACTTCGCGCGGCTCGGCACGAAGATCATCGGCTCGCTCAACGAGATCACCGCCGACGGCCAGGTGTTTCGGGTCGACATGCGGCTGCGTCCCTGGGGCGATCCGGGCCCGCTCGTCTGCAGCTTCGACGCGCTCGAGAACTATTTGGTCGCGCAGGGCCGCGAGTGGGAGCGCTATGCCTGGATCAAGGCCCGCGCGATCACCGGCGGCCGGGCGAAGGAGCTCGCGGAAGTCGTGCGTCCATTCGTGTTCCGCAAGTACCTGGACTTCGCGTCCATCGGCGCGGTGCGGTCGCTGCACGCGCAGATCCGTCGCGAGGTGAAGCGACGTGACCTTGCAGGCGACGTGAAGCTCGGCCCGGGCGGCATTCGCGAGATCGAGTTCATCGCGCAGGCGCTGCAGCTGATCCGCGGCGGTCGCGACACGGCGCTCCAGGCGCGCCCCACCCTCACGGTGCTGGAGATCCTGGGCACGCGGGGAATTCTCCCGCAGACGGCGGTGGGCGAGCTTTCCGAGGCATACGAGTTTCTGCGCCGGCTCGAGCATCGCCTGCAATGGCTCGACGACGCTCAGACCCACGCGCTGCCCACGGGCGCGGAGGACCGCCAGCTCATCGCGGAAAGCATGGGCCACGCGGATTGGCAGCGATTCCAGACCGTCCTGGAAGAACGTCGCGCCGCGGTCACCCGTCACTTCGAGAACATCTTCGCCGAGCAGACCGAAGAATCCACGTCGATCCCGCTCTGGCAGGGCTCGCTCGAGCCCGAGGCTGCCGCGGAAGAGCTCGCGAACCGCGGGTTTGCCGCACCCGACGACGCGATGCGCCGGCTCACGGCATTCCGGACCGGCAGCCGTTACCAGCAGCTCCCGGAGACGAGCAAGCAGCGCCTCGACAAGCTGGTGCCGCGCGTCATCGACGAGGCGGCGAAGACTGCCGACCCGGGCACGACACTCCCGCGGTGCCTCGACTTCATCGAGAGCGTGAGCCGTCGGGCTTCGTATCTCGCGCTGCTGCAGGAGCACCCGCAGGCGCTCGAGCGAGTTGCGGCCATGCTCGCCTCCTCGAGCTGGGCGGCGACCTATCTGACGCGCCATCCCATTGTCCTGGACGAGCTCCTCGATGCGCGTGTCCTGTTTGCCGAGCCCGACCTCGCTGCCTTCTCGCGCAGCCTGCGCGAGGCGATGTCCGAGCACGCGGACGACCCGGAAACGCAGATGAACCTGATGCGCGAGATCCATCATGGCCTGATCTTCCGGTTGCTTGCCCAGGATCTCGCCGGAGAGCTGACCGTGGAGCGCCTCGCCGACTACCTCTCCCTGGCAGCCGACATCGTTCTCGCCACGACGATCGACGTCACGTGGAAACGCTTGGCCAACCGTCATCGCGACGCGCCCTGGTTCGCGATCGTCGGCTACGGCAAGCTCGGCGGAAAGGAGCTCGGATACGCGTCGGACCTGGATCTGGTCTTCCTTTACGACGATTCGCACGATGCGGCGCCCGAGATCTACGCTCGTCTCGGCCAGCGCATCAACAGTTGGGTCACGACCACCACCCCTTCCGGGACCCTGTTCGAAACCGATCTGCGGCTACGCCCCAACGGCGAAGGAGGGCTGCTGGTGTCCTCGCTCGACGCATTCCGCCGCTACCAGCGCGAGTCGGCATGGGTCTGGGAGCACCAGGCTCTCACGCGGGCGAGGTTCTGCGCGGGCGACGCCCAGATCGGAGCGCTGTTCGAGGAGGAGCGTAAGAGCATCCTCACCGCGGAGCGCGACCCTGCCGATCTCGCCACGGAAGTCCTCGCAATGCGCCGCCGGATGCACGAAGGCCACCCCAACCGCAGCGATCTCTTCGACGTCAAGCACGACCGCGGCGGGATGATCGACATCGAGTTCGTCGTGCAGTTTCTCGTGCTCGCCTATTCCAACCGCCACGCCGAGCTCGTCGGCAACCTGGGCAACATCGCCCTGCTCTCGATCATGGCGGGTCTCGGGCTAGTGCCCGTGTCGCTGGCCGAGAGGGTTCGCGCCGCTTACCGCGACTACCGCCGCCTGCAGCACCGCCTGCGCCTGAACGGGGCGCCCTATGCCCGGGTCCCGCTCCCGGACGTCGCGACTCACGTCGCAGCGACGCGCGCGCTCTGGCAGGCGGTGCTGGGACCGTACGAGGCCTCGAGCGGGGTGACGGGTGACTGACGAGCCGTACTCGGCATCCGCCCAGGCGATAAGCCTTATCCGCGCGACCGGACGCCGTCCGGTGCAGGGGGGAATTCCAGTAGAATTTCCACTCACTTTCATCTGCTGCATTCGCTGACAGGGAGCGAGAACAAATGTCGATGGCGGACCGCGACGGGACCATCTGGTTTGACGGCAAGCTCGTGCCGTGGCGCCAGGCGACCACCCATGTGCTCACACATTCGCTGCACTACGGGCTCGCGGTCTTCGAGGGACTGCGCGCATACAAGACGGTCGACGGTACGGCGATCTTCCGCCTGAAGGAGCACACCGATCGGCTGTTCAACTCGGCGCACATCTACATGATGAAGATTCCGTACACCCGCGCCACGCTCATGGAGGCACAGAAGGCCGTCGTGCGGGAGAACGAGCTCGAGTCCTGCTACATCCGTCCGATCGCGTTCTATGGATCGGAAAAAATGGGCGTCTCGCCGAAGGGCGCAACCGTGCACGTCGCAGTGGCCGCATGGCCGTGGGGTGCCTATCTCGGCGCCGAGGGGCTCGAGCGGGGCATCCGCGTCAAGACCTCCTCCTTTTCGCGACATCACGTGAACGTCTCGATGTGCCGGGCAAAGTATTCCGGCACCTACGCCAACTCGATCCTCGCGAATGCCGAGGCGATCGAGCACGGGTACGACGAGGGACTGCTCCTCGATGTGGACGGGTTCGTCGCGGAAGGCGCCGGCGAGAACCTATTCGTCGTGAAGGACGGTCAAATCTACGAGCCGGAGATCGCCTCGGCCCTGGTCGGGATCACACGATCGACCATCCACCAGCTCGCGAAAGATTTGGGTATGTCGATTCTGACCAAGCGCCTGACACGCGACGACGTGTACATCGCTGACGAGGCGTTCTTCACCGGCACCGCCGCCGAAGTGACGCCGATACGCGAGCTGGACGGGCGCATGATCGGCATCGGCAAGCGCGGCCCGATCACCACCCGGATCCAGAAGGCGTTCTTCGACGTCGTCGGCGGCCGAAACAAGACGCACAAGAGCTGGCTCGCGCCGGTCTATCCCGCGGGGGCGAAGGGGACGCGGGGCAAAAAAGCCAAGAAGAGGAGCAAGCGCTGATGGCCGACACGGTGCAAAAAGAACCGGTGATCGAAGTAGGTGAACGGGATCTCCCGCTCCACTGCCCCACCGCCCGCACCCCGGTGTGGTGCTATCACCCGCGCGTGTTCCTCGACGTCGCCCAAGCCGGGGAGGCCCGCTGCCCGTACTGCGGCACGCTCTACGTCTACAAGGGCCCGCCGCTCGGCGGACATTGATCACCTTACATGATGCGGTGAGGTCGTTGCCATGCCGCGCATTATCGTCGTCGCGCCCAACTGGATCGGAGATACGCTGCTCGCGCAGCCGCTTCTCGCCAGGCTTCACCAGAAGCTTCCCGGCCTCAAGCTGGATGCCCTCGCACCGCCATGGACAGCCCCGGTGCTTGCGCGCATGCCACAGATCGACGAAGTGGTCGAATCGCCTTTCGGCCATGGTGAGCTCAAATTGCTCGACCGCTGGCGCCTCGGCCGGCAGCTCCGCACGCTGCGCTACGACCAGGCGATCATCCTGCCCAACACTTTCAAGTCGGCGCTGGTGCCCTGGTTCGCCGACATCCCGCTGCGCGTCGGATTCGTCGGCGAATCACGCTACGGCGTGCTCAACATTCGGCACAAGCTCGACGCCGGCGCGCTGCCGCTCATGGCCGAGCGCTATGCGAAGCTCGCCGAGCCGCCCGACTCACCGCCGGTCAGGCCTTTGCGCGCAGTACGCCTCGAGGTCAATCAGGCCAACCTGGTGATCACCTTGAGCCGGCTCGGGCTCAACCGGTCGCGCGAGATCGCCGTGCTTTGCCCCGGTGCCGAGTACGGTCCGGCCAAGCGCTGGCCAACAGGCCATTTCGCGGAGCTCGCCGGGGCGCTGGCCGCACGCGGTCTCGCCGTTTGGCTGATCGGCTCGGCCAAGGACAAGCCCGTCGCGGATGAAATCGCGGCGCGCGGCGGCGATGCGGTGCTCAACTTGTGCGGACGTACCGATCTCGGCGCCGCGATCGACCTGATGTCTCTCGCCAGCGTCGTGGTGAGCAACGATTCCGGGCTCATGCACGTCGCCTCGGCGCTCGCCCGACCGCTCGTGGCGATCTACGGGTCCTCGAGCGCCGAGCACACGCCGCCGCTCAATCCGGGCGCGCGAATCGTCAAGCTCGACATCGAGTGCAGTCCGTGCTTCGCACGGATATGCCCGCTCGGTCACTTCCGGTGCATGAACGACTTGAAGCCGGAGCTGGTGCTCGCTGCCATCGACGCGCTGGCCGCCAGGGCGCGCCCGCTCAGCTCCGAGAATCGTCCATGACCGCTGGCCCGCCCAGTGTGCACCCCTGGCGTGCAACGGTGCGACATCCCGCACCATTCTCGGACGCGCGCCGCCCGCTTTCCGCCGTCTGGGCTATCGAAACGACGGTTGGCACGGGGGTTGCTATGATCCTGTTGTCATGTTTAATCGCTAATCGCCGCGCGCACCGCTAAGCGAGGACGGAACGGATGAGCTTCGCACACCTCATCAAGGAGATCGGCCGTGGAGAACGCGGCGCAAACGATCTCGACGAAGCGGACGCGCACCAACTTTTCGGCGCTATGCTCGATGGCGGTGTGCCCGAGCTGGAGCTCGGCGCGATACTGATCGCGCTGCGCATGAAGGGCGAGTCGATCGGCGAGCTGGTCGGATTCCGGCAAGCCGCGCAGGAGCGCCTGAGCCGCATGAGTCCACCGGGGCGTCCCGCGCGCGTTGCCGTGATACCGAGCTACAACGGCGCCAAGCGACAGCCCAATCTCACGCCCCTCGTTGCGATGCTCCTCGCTCGCATGGGCGTGCCGGTGCTAGTGCACGGCACGCTGGAGGGGCAGGATCGCGTTGCGAGCGCTTACGTGTTCCGGGAGCTCGGCATTCTCCCCTGCACGAGCGTCGCCCAGGCGCAGGCGCAGCTCGATGCCGATGGCCTGGCGTTCGTCCCGACCGGCGTGATCTCCCCCGGGCTCGCGAGTCTGCTTGCGGTTCGCAGCCAGCTCGGCCTCCGGAACTGCGCGCACACCGTGGTCAAGCTCATCGATCCATTCGGCGGCGGCAGCGTCTGCGTGGTCGGCGTGACGCACCCGCACTATCTCGAGGCGGGTCGCGGTGTGCTGGTCGCGACTCGTGAACGCGGGCTCATCTTCCGCGGCACTGACGGCGAATCGTTCGCCAATCCACGCAAGCGACCGCGCATCGAATACCTCGTCGAGGGCCAGTGCGAAGTGCTGTTCGAGGCGGAGCACACTTCGCCCGACGCGCAGGTCGATACGCCGAAGGACATCGAAGCGCGTGCGACCGCGACGTACATCCGCAATGTCCTCGAGGGCCGCGCGCCGCTGCCGATGCCGATCGCGAACCAGCTCGCCTGCTGCCTCTACGCAACGGGATTCGCAGCTGACTTCAATCAGGCCAAGGCGCTCGCCGCCGTGCAGGCGCATACCCGCGCCGTAGCTTGAAGGGAGTACCTTCTTCCCTCCTTTTCGATGGAGGAGTGGCTGCGAAGCAGCCGGGGTGGTTGGACAGCGGCGGAGCAGCGGCCATGCCCGTCCGGCGCTTGAGGCCGCTGCTCCGAGCGACGTCGGTGCTATGCATCTACACGGACCGGCTCAGCCTGCTCGGTGAGTGATGCGAAATCAAGACCGCCGCGCAGTTCCGGATTTCTTCGCCGGCCATTCCTTCCAGCGGCGATGCACCCACCACCACTGCTCGGGATGGCGCAGGATCATGCGCTCAAGGGCGGCGTTGAAAAGCCGTGTATTCGCACGGATCTCCTCGCCCACGTCGTCACGTTCGACGAGCTCGAGCGGCTCCTCGAAACGCAAGACGTGCTTGCCGTCCGGGCCGCGCCAGCTCGCTCCGGGCAGGACCGTCGCACCGCTCGCTTGTGCGATCAGCGCCACGCTGCGGAATGTGCCCGCCGAATGGTCGAAGAATTCGACGCGGACGCCATCCTTCGGACCTGCATGCTGGTCGAACGGGAAGACGACGATGTCGCCCGCGGCCAGGCGTTCGAGTATAGCGTCCAGCGATCCGCTCTTCGGGAGCACGCCGAATCCCGCGCGTCGGAATCGGCGGACGATCACCGCATCGAGCCAGCGCGGCTTGAAGGGGCGGCGCACGAAGTAGAACTTGCCCTGCGCCTGGGGGAAGCTCGCGATGGCCGCGGCGGTCGAAACTTCGAAGTTTCCAAAGTGTCCCGTCACAACGATCACGCCCTTGCCGCGCGCGTGCGCGGCGATGATCGTGTCGGGGTTCTCGACCCGCGCGCGAGCGGCGCGCTCGGCGGGAGACAGCCAGGAAAAGGCGATGAACTCGCCCACGAGGCGCCAGAGATGCGCGTAATGGGCCTGCGCGATCCGCCTGATCTCGTCCTCGGGAGCGGTCTCGCCGAAGACGCGGCGCAGGTTCTCGAGCACCACGCGCCGGCGGATCGGAAGGAGATGGAAAATGATCTTGCCGGCGAGCGGCACTTCGATCCGCGCCGGATCGGCGAGCGCCACGGCGGAGGCGCTCGTCCGGTCATGGCTCAGGGACAGCGCGATCGACTTGACGCGATGGCGATTGAGCACCGCTTCGGCGGCGGGACTGCACGTGACGTGCGGAGCACCGTAGGCATCCCGGGCGACCGCGAAGTCCGCGGCAGTGACGATGTTTAGTGCGGTCTCGCGCGGAAAGAGCTTGAGGCACGCCTCCTTCGCCGCGAATCGCGCGGCGAGGCTCGCGGCCCGCCCCGGACCGTCGCCGCTTTCGCGCAACTCGTCAGCGGAAAAGAGCTTGAGCAGGTCTTCCGGGGGCGTCTCGCGCAGCAGCCGCTCGATGCGCGCGATCTCCACCGTGTCGATGCCGCAGCGCGCAGACGACGCGGGCGCCTCGAGCATCGGCGCTAGCTTGCCGGCGCGGCACGCAGCAGAAGCGCTGCGTTGGTTCCACCGAAGCCGCGCGAGACGACAAGCGCGATGTCGCTGCGCGGCGCCTGGGCGCGAGTGGACACGGGGAGCGGTCCGATCGCGGCATCGAGCTCACGCAAGGTGGCGATGCCCGGGACCGTGCGCGCGCGCAGCGCCTCGAGCGCCACCACGGTATCGAGCATGCCCGATGCAGCGATGAGATGGCCGAACGCCCACTTGAATCCTGTAACGGGCGGTGGATCGTCGCCGAAGACGCGACGAATAGCGGCCGCCTCGGAAGCATCCGAGTTGCGCGTACCGTTTGCGTGCGCAACGATCATGCCGACGTCCGCGGCGCGCAGTCCCGCATCGTCGAGCGCCGCCTGCACGGCCGCGGCAGGCCCAGCCCCATCGTCGCGAATCGGCAGCAGGCCCTCGGCCTCGGTCGCCGATCCGCCGCCCAGGAATTCTCCAAGAACGGCGGCGCCGCGTGCCTGGGCGGACGCCTCGGTCTCCAGCACGAAACCGCCGGCGCCTTCGCCGAGCAGACTGCCGTCGCGCGCCGCATCGAAGGGCCGCAGCGTGTCCTCCGCGACGACACCGATGGCGTCGTAGTAGACAAGCGTCTGGGGCTCGATCGGCGCGTCGTGCGCCGCCACCACGGCCCGGTCGGCTTCGCCCGTGCGCAAACCGGCCGCGGCCTCGAGGACGGCAAGCATGCCGCTCGTGCTGTGGTTCGTGACGCACGCGTTCGTCCCCTTCAGGTTGTACTTGATGCCGACGTGGCACAGCACGTTGTTGGGCAGCGCCCGCAACAGCCACATCGGGTTCACGACGTCGGGGAGCTGGCGGCCGAACTCCGCCAGGTCTCCTCCGGCGCTCGTCATCAGGGGGAAGTAGTCGTACTGGCCGTCGTAGGTACCCCCACCGGAGCCGACGTACACGCCCGTCCGGTCGCTGTACGTCGCGGCGGCGGATTCATCGAGCCCATCTCGCCATGCCGTGATGCCCGACGCCTCGATCGCGCGCCCTGCCGCATAGAGCCCGAACACGTCAGAGCGCCGGATGAACTTGAGGATCTTGCGATCGCCGAGCAGCTTGGCCGGCTCGAGACCGCGCACCTCGCCGGCGACCTTGCGTGGCCAGCCCGTCGTGTCCCACAGCTCGATCGGGCCGATTGCGGACCGCCCGGATCGGAGCGTTTCCCAGATCTCGGCGGGATTCCTGCCCGCCGCGCAGATCGCGCCGCTGCCCGTGATGAGGATCTTCGCGCCCGCCGCCATCACGCGAGCTCCGCGGGGTTGCGAAACGCGAGACAGCTGTTGGAGCCGCCGAAGCCGAGCGAATTCGACATTGCGATCCGGACACGCGCTTCGCGCGGACGGTCGCGAACGATGTCGAGATGCTCGCACTCCGGGTCGAGCTCGCGCAGATTCGCGTTCATGGGAACGACGCCGTGATGGATCGTCAGCGCGCACACGGCGGCCTCGACTGCGCCGGCCGCCGCGATGAGATGGCCCATCATGCTCTTCGTCGAGCTCACGGCCACGCTACCGACGCGCTCGCCGAACACCACCTTGGCCGCCGCGCTCTCGCTGCGATCGTTCATCGGAGTCGACGTGCCGTGCGCGTTGAGATAATCCACGTCGGACGGCGATGCGCCGGCATCGCCGAGCGCCTGGCGCATGGCCTGGATCGGCCCGTCGCCCGAAGGGTGCGAGTCGGTGATGCGATAGCTCGAAAGCGAGTTGCCGTCCCCGGCGAGCTCGGCGTAGATGCGTGCACCACGCCGGCGCGCCGCATCCCATTCCTCGAGTACGAGGAACCCCGCCCCTTCGCCCAGCACGAATCCGTTTCGCGTGACGTCGAAGGGTCGGCTTGCGCGCTCGGGAGAATCGTTGTCGGGAGATACGGCGCCGAGCAGACAGAAACCGGCGAGACCGATCGGCGAGACCATCGAGTCGAATCCACCCGCGAGGACGCGATCGGCCGTACCGCGACGAATCAGCTTCATGGCGGTGCCGATCGCCTGCCCCCCGGACGCACACGCCGTATGGACGGAGGTGGCGTATCCGCGAATTCCGAATCGCCGCGCGAGGACCGAGACGCCCGCGGTGGACTGGCTGCGACAGAATGCCATCGGATCGTGCGCCACCTCGTCGGTCAGCAAGCGACCGACATCGATCTCACCCCCGGATGCGGAGTGCGCATGCACTGCGGCCAGGTTCGCGTAGTCGACGCCCATCATGCCGGTACCCACCGAGATGCCCCAGCGCGCGGCCGTCTCCTCGGTGGGACGGGTGCCTGCATCACGAAGCGCTTCCTCGGCCGCGGCAAGCGCGAATGTGTGCGACCGGTTCGCGAACTTCAGGAGCTTGCGATCGTCGATCACGGCGCGCGGGTCGAATCCCTTCACCTCTGCGGCGATGCGCGTCGAGAATCCGCTCGCATCGAACAGCGTCACGGGCGCGACGCCGCTTTGCCCCGCCAGCAGCGCCTGCCAGCTCGTCGCAACATCGTTGCCGACGGGCGTGACGAGCCCCAGGCCGGTGATCGCTACCCTGCGTCGTGTCACTGTCATGCACTCCTTCTGGCGCCGATCTCCACGCGCGCCGTGGCGACCGGCTTGCCGTTCGCCCGCGCGAAAAGCCGGGCCACGTAGGCATCGGTCTCACTCTGCACTCGCTCGGCGCCGATCTCCAGCACCTGCCCCGGAGCAATGAAAGAACGAACCTTGACGTCCAAAACCCGAGTGGCGGTCAGTTCCGAGCCGTCTGGGGAAGACGCGGCCTCTTGCGCGAGCCCGACCGCCAGACGGATCTGGCTGTCGAGAAGCAGCGTCGCGGGAAACACCGGGCGGCGCGGAAAATGGTCGTGGAAGAACGCCGCGGACTCCGGCACGCGAAGCAACGCCTTGACGCGCTCACCAGGAACCGACTCGGCGCGCTCCAGATCGAATTCGGGAAGACCCGCGAACCGGTCGCTCGGCGCACCTGTCCCGCAGAGCACCTCGAAGTCGCGGCGCAGGGCCTCGGGCGCATCGAAGTCTTCTGCCGGCAACATCGGGCCGAGGCATTGCTCGAGAACTATCACGGATTCCCCGCCCACGGCTGCGCGTCCGGCGTATGCGACGTCATCATCGGTGCAGCTCTCCAGGTCGGCCTCGAGTTCCAGGGTGTCGCCCGGCCGAACCTTACCGAGAAAGCGCGTCTCGCGCGCAAGCCCCGCGACCGGGCGTCGCCGGAACCCGAGGTGGGCCATGCTCGCCCATGCCGCGAGCTGCCCTACCGCCTCCGCGATGAGCGCCGAGGGAAACTCCCGGATCCGGGCCGGAACGTGAAACGTCCCGCGCACGCGCACGCCCGGCGTGATATCGGTGATTCGATCGACAAAGGAGAAAGCGCTGAAGCGCTCGCCCATTGGTGTTCCGGGGCCTCGCGTGAACCCCGGCTCAGCCGGCGGCCTGCTGAGAACGGACCACCAGCTTACAGAACGTCTCGGCGGTGAAGAGGCGCGGCACGTCGGCCACCTTGAGCGGCGACTTGATACGCTCGGCCGGCACCTCGGAGAGAAACGTGCGCAGGCGCGCCATGCCGGCGTCGGTCACGATGCCCTTCTGCTCGAACTCCGCCTCGGGCAGGTCCCCGCGCGCATCCTCGACGATCTTGCCGCGGGGGATCTTCACCTTGAACGCCCGCTCCAGACGGAAGACGAGATCGAGAAAATCGATCGACTCGGCGTCGAGCCCCTCGATCAGCGACACGTCGAGCTTGACGTCCTCGACGTCGCAGCCCAGCGCGTCCGCGATCGTTGCCGCGACGGTGGGATAGACCGCCATGATCTCTTCTTTGGTGATTTCCGCCTGTGCCATTGGCATCACTCCATCTTGAATCCGCCGTCCACGTGCAACACCTGGCCGGTAATGTAATCCGCGAAGCCGGACGCGAGAAACCACACCGCGTGCGCAACTTCTTCGGGCTTGCCGAACCGTCGGAGCAGGATGCGCGACTTTACCTCGTCGCCCGCCATATCCCGGACGGCCTGTGACATATCGGTCTCGATGACTCCCGGCGCGACGGCATTCACCGTGATGCGCCGCGAGGCGAGCTCCACGGCCAGCGCCCGCGTGAGCGCATTGATCGCCCCTTTGCTTGCCGCATAGTTCGTCTGGCCGCGGCCGCCCTTCTCACCCGAAACGGAGCTCAGGTTGATGATCTTTCCGGCGCGTCGGGCGATCATGTGCGGCACGACCGCGCGCGTCACGTTGAAGACGCCACCCACGTTCGTGTCGAGCACCGCGTGGACATCCTCGGGCCCGAGCAAGGCGAGGAGATTATCACGGATCACCCCCGCATTGTTCACCAGCACGTCGATGCGCTCGCGTCGGTCGGCGACGCGCTCCACCGCGGCTGCACACGCGTCCGCGTCGGTCACGTCGACCTGCTCGCCCGTCACGTGCCGACCGGCGGCCTGGGCAGCGGCAACGACCTCCTCGGCGGCCGCCGCATTGCCTCTGTAGAAGAACGTGACGTTCGCGCCGTCGCCTGCGAGGCGCTCGACGATCGCGCGTCCTATGCCTCGGCTGCCGCCGGTCACGATCACTGTCTTCCCGTCTAGCCCAGAATCCATGCGTCCTTCACCCCGAGATTGCGAAGCCACCGTCGACAACAAGCGTGTGTCCATTGATCATGCTGGCTTCCGGCAGGCAGAGGAGATAGACCGCTCCGGCGACTTCCTCCGGTGTGAGCGTGGGACCGGCTGGCGTGCGCTGCGCGAACGACTCGAGCAGCTGATCCCGGTTCGGAAAGTACGCGAGCGCATCTGTGTCGACGACTCCCGCGCTCACCGTGTTGACGCGGATGCCGCGCGGTCCGAGCTCCTGTGCGAGGGTGCGGACCAGCGCTTCGAGCGCCGCCTTCGACGCTCCGATGAATCCGTAAGCGGGCATCGCCCGCACCGAGCCGAGGCTCGACATCGCGATGATCCGGCCGCCCGACGGCATCATCGGCACGGCGTGTTGCGCAAGAAGTGCCAGCGCGAGCGCGTTGGTCTCCATGCACCAGCGCCAGTGCTTGAGCGACATCTCCATGGCCGGCTTGAGCACGCCACTCGCGGCGTTGCTGACGAGGATGTCGACGCGATCGAAGTGCTTGCGCAGCTCCTCGAACAGCTCGTCGACGCTGTCGGGCATGCCGACGCTTGCCTTGATCGCGCAGGCGCGGCGGCCCATGCCGCGCAGTTCCTCGCACAGCGCTTCCGCTTCGTCGTGGCTGTTGTAGTAATTGATCGCCACGTCGCAGCCGGACGCGCCCAGCTTGCGTGCGATCGCGCGCCCGATGCCGCGCGCCGCCCCAGTTACGAGTGCGACCTTGCCCTCCAGAGCCCCTGCCATGCTGTTCCTGTTTCCGACCGGTCGTTCGTGCGGGCTCTCGCGAGCCCGATTCATTCATAGGGTGAAGCTGGCCGATAAGCCGGGTTCTGTCCGGCGCCTCGCGGCGCGTGGGCAGTCATTCATCTAGGCCCTGGGTCGCCCCAGGGCTCGAGCAACCAACCCGCAGGCATCGGGCGAGCAGCCCTCGAACGCCTGCCTATTCGGTCTTGCTCCAGGTGGGGTTTGCCAGCCAGCCCTGTTACCAGGACCGCGGTGCGCTCTTACCGCACCATTTCACCCTTGCCTGATCCCTCCCGCCGACGAATCAGCGGGCGAGCCATCGGCGGTGTGTTTTCTGTTGCACTTTCCGTCGCCTCGCGGCGCCCGGCCGTTAACCGGCACCTTGCTCTGCGGAGCCCGGACTTTCCTCTGGGAAACAGAGCTTCCCAGCGACTGCCTGGCCAGCTTCGGCGCCAATGATATCAAGTACCCCCCCGGCGCGCGCCGAAGTCGCGCCGGGCGCTGTTCCGAGCGCGCGACCTCACCTTGATTTCCGCCTGCCCGTAGGCTATTCGTAATGAATACCCAGGTTTCGGAGCGACGTACTCCGAAGTTGCGCGCCGTACCCACGGCGCGGGGCGATCCGAGGGGTCCAACCCCGCCGCCCGAAGCCCCGCCACGGCGGGGCTTTTGCTATCGCGCAACGGGGCCGGCCCTTGTCGCCCCGAGACTGAAAGGAGGGTCGAATGCGGCGCAGACTCTATTTCCTTCTTCCCGACGTGACCAGCGCACGGCAGACGGTGAACGATCTTCTGCTCGCGCGCGTCGAAGACCGTCACATGCACGTTCTGGCCAGGCGCGGCACGGAACTCGGTGAGCTGCACGAGGCGAACGCACTCCAGAAGAGCGACATCGTGCACGGCGCGGAGCTGGGTCTCGTCATCGGCGGTGCAGGCGGCCTGATCCTGGGGCTCGCGATCGTCTTCGCTCCACCCCACGGCCTCGAGTTGCAGCTCGTGACGATCCTGATCGCGATGATCGCCATGGCGATGGTCGGCGCCTGGATCGCGAGCCTGGTCGGTGCGTCCGTTCCGAACACCCGCCTGCGCCAGTTCGAAGCCGATATCGAGGCCGGCAAGATACTGCTGATGGTGGACGTGCGTCCCGCCCGCATCGCCGAAGTGCGCGATCTCGTTCGCCGCCGTCATCCCGAGGCGGCGGGCGGCTCGCTCGAGGAGACGCTTCCCGCGTTTCCGTGAGTACGAGTTCAATGTTGCTCGCAATGCGGGGCGAGGTGGCCCGTGTCGGGCTCATGGTGCCGCAAGACGCGTCGTTCTTCAGGGGCTCTTGCACGGCACGGGCATCTCTCGGGGCAGCGGTCGATGTCTGGCCGGCGCCTTTGGTCGCGCCCTCCGTCGCGGGTGGTTTGTGCGCGGGTAGTCGTGTGTTGACTGCCCGCCGCAAACCGGGTCGCCCGCAGGAGGGCGTTTGCGACCGCAGGTGCCGGACGGGCATGGCCGCTGACCCACCATCATGCGCTGTTGAACCACCCCGCCCGCTCCGCGGGCACCCCTCCTTTAAAAGGAGGGGAAACAAGATGGCGCGGACAGGCATGGCCGCTGCCCCGCTTCGGCTCGATACCGACCGTCCGTGAGGCATCTGAAGGTGGACGGAATACTACCTAGTCGACTCCGGGCGGCGTCCTGGCCGGAAATGGTCGACATCATCGTAGTAGGCGGGATCCTCATTGTCCGGCGTCCAGCCCGGAATGCCGAGGACGGGTAACGGCGCAAGCGTGCGCGTCGATGCCAGTGAATCCGGAAGCGAGAAGTAATCCGCCGCGCGGGCATCCAGGACCGCGTTGAGCGCATCGGCGGGCTGTGCGATCACGTCGTCCGTCACGTCGACAATCAACGCCTTTGCCGTGACGCCACGGAAGAGCGCGAGCGCATTCTCGAGGATGGCGTGGCCGAAAACGTGAAACCGCATGCGCTTCACGATATCGCCCCGGCGCTCCCAGAAAAGCGCCTTCCAGCGAAAGTCGCGCACGAGCGCGGCCAGCGCGGGCTCCGCACAGGCCACCAGCATTCCCCCCTCGTCGAACAGGGTGAGCACATCGCGGGCCGTGCCGCGCAGCGGCTCGCCGCGCCGCTTGCGCAGCTCCTCGTAGTGGCGCCGGTTCAACACCGCCTTCGTGCGCGGATACGCGAGCCACGCGAGGGCATTGAACAGATCGTGCCAGCTCGATTCGCGCGTCGGGACTTCTCCGGTCTCGAACACATGCTCTTCGTACGAGGACTCGACCGAGCCCGCCTTTTCCCTGGGAGCGACGAACCGCAGGGCCCTGCCGCCACCCGTCGCGATGCCACGCTCGGCCGCGATCCAATTCAGCGCGTCGATCGTGGGGAAGTCGGTCTGCGAAAGCAGGTCGATGAGCGGTCGTACGGCCGCAAACGGCGGCAACGCACGCAGAAGTTCGGGATCCCAACGAGGGTCACCGGCAGACATCGTCGATCCGGGTCAGACGAGACGCCAGGCGACCCGTTCTCCGGCGCGGAGCGGCACGAGCGTGTCTTCGCCAAACGCGATATCGCCTTCGACTTCCTGCGACCGCTGCTCCAGCGTCACGCGCTCGGTGTTGCGAGGCAGACGGTAGAAATCCGCACCGTGGAAGCTCGCGAACGCCTCGAGCCGGTCGAGCGCGCCGGCCGCCTCGAACGCCTCGGCGTACAGTTCGATAGCGGCGTGCGCTGTGAAGCAGCCTGCGCAGCCGCACGCGCTTTCCTTCTCGGCACGCGGATGGGGCGCACTGTCCGTGCCCAGAAAAAATTTCGCGCCTCCCCCGGTGGCCGCCCGAACGAGCGCGGCGCGATGCTCCTCGCGCTTGAGCACCGGCAAGCAATACCAGTGCGGCCGGAGCCCGCCCTGGAAGATCGCGTTCCGGTTGTAGAGCAGATGATGTGCGGTGATGGTGGCCGCGACGTTCGGGCCGGCAGACTCGACGAACGCGACCGCGTCGCGGGTCGTGACGTGCTCGAGCACGACACGCAGCGCGGGAAAGCGGCGCACGACCTCCGCGAGCACGGTCTCGATGAATACCCGCTCGCGATCGAAGATGTCCACGCCGGGGGTCGTCACCTCGCCGTGCAGCAGGAGCGGGAGACTCGCCCGTTGCATCTGCTCGAGCGCCGGAAACGCGTGATCGATTCGCGTCACGCCGGAATCCGAATTGGTCGTGGCTCCCGCCGGATAGTACTTGACTGCGTGCACGAACCCGCTCGTTTTGGCGAGTTCGATCTCGTTCGGCGTCGTGTTGTCGGTGAGGTAGAGCGTCATCAGCGGCTCGAACCGCATGCCCGTCGGTAGCGCATGCAGGATGCGGTCGCGGTACGCGGCAGCCAGTGCGACGGTGGTGACCGGCGGCTTGAGATTCGGCATGACAATCGCGCGCGCGAACTGACGCGCGGAATACGGCAGCACGCTCGCCATCGCGGCGCCATCGCGAAGATGCAGATGCCAGTCGTCCGGCCGCGTGATCGTGATCCGCTCGGTCATGACTGATCGTCTGCCTGGGATACGGATTTCATCGCTCTCGCGCTCGCTCCATCTCGATGGCTGCCGCATAGAGTACGTTCCGCGGTGCGCCGGTGATCGTCACGGCCATCTTGACCGCCGACTTGACGGGAAGCTCGGCAAGCAGGGCGGCGAGCACCCGGCGCGCCTCCGCATGGTCGTCGTCGTCCGCCGGCGCACCCGAGACGATCAGGACGAATTCGCCGCGTTGTCGATTGGAGTCGGCGGCAAGCCACGCGTACGCATCGGCGAGGCGGCAGGCATGGATCGATTCGAACAGCTTGGTCAACTCGCGAGCAATCACCGCGTTGCGAGCGCCACCCAGCACGTCGGCGAGGTCGGCGATGCAATCGAGGATGCGGTGCGGCGCCTCGTACAGCACGAGCGCGTGCGGAAACTTTCGCCATTCCTCCAGTGTTCGCCGCCGCGCGGCGCGCTTCGAGGGCAGAAATCCAAGGAACGCGAAAGGTCCCTGCTGCCCGGACACCGACAGGGCAGCGGCCAGCGCGCTCGCCCCCGGGATCGGCACGACGTCCATTTCGGCCGCCAGCGCAAGGTGAACCACCCGGGCGCCGGGATCCGAGATCCCGGGCGTGCCCGCGTCGCTCACGAGGGCGACGTCGCGTCCCGCTTCCAGCGCATCGAGGACTTCGCACGCCGCGCGCGCCTCGTTGTGGGCATGCAGGGCCCGGGGCTTCGCGTCGATCCCGTGATGCCCGAGGAGCGCGCGCGTCACACGCGTATCCTCGGCAAAGATCGCGTCCGCCGAACGCAGGATGTCGAGCGCGCGCAGCGAAATGTCCGCGAGGTTACCGATCGGCGTGGCGACCACATATAATCTCCCACGCTGCCTCTCCCGCTCCATCGCCCCTTCGCCATGCTGACCGCGCATCGTCTGCGTCGCATCCTCACCGCACTGGTCGCGGCCGTCTGCTCAAGCGCGGCATTCTGCGCGGCGCAAGGCGTTACGGCAAGCGGTGGCCGCGGCGCGATCGCGCTCGTGCTGCCCTTCTACGAGCCGGCATTCAGTCCCGCTGCCGAGGCGGTCCGACAGGGCGTCGAGGCGGCGAACCGCGTGGATGGAAACCGGTATGCCATCCAGCTGTGGCACACGAACGCTTCGGACGACAAGATTCTCGCGGCGTACGACTCGGCCATCGCCGCGGGCGCCAAGGCGGTGATTGGCCCGATGACTCGCTCCGGTGTCGCCGCGCTCGCCGCGGCGGACCGCGCCGGTCCGCCTACGATCGCGCTCAATCAGAGCGAGCCGGGCAAACCGCTGCCGCCGCGGTTCTATACGTTCGGCCTCGCGCTTGATGCCGAAGCAAGGATCGTCGCCCAGGTCGCCTGGCGCGAAAACCTGCGGAACATGGCTGTCGTCGGCACGACGTCTCCCCTTTCGCAGCGCGAGGTCGCTGCGTTCGTGGACGAGTGGCTGCGGCTCGGCGGCGGCATCACCGACGTGTTCTCGGTTCCGCCCGACGCCGAGCTCTCCGTGCTTCAGCAGGCGCTGGTCGACAAGCCCCCGGAGGCGGTATTCCTGGCCGCCGAAGCGGAGCACGCCCCCGCGTTACGGCCCTATCTCGGCAGCCAGATGCCCGTTTGGATGACCTCGCAGGTGAACACCGGGGGTGCGACGCGCCTCGGAGCGCTGGACCTGACGGGCGTGCGGTTCCTCGATATGCCCTGGCTGCTGCAGCCGGATCATCCGGCCGTCGCTATCTATCCGCGCGCACCGACGCGCGGGGGCGATCTGGAGCGGTTCTACGCGCTGGGTATCGACGCCTTTCGCATCGCCGCCGCGCTCGCCGACGGCAGAGCCAACCCCGAGATCGACGGCGTGACCGGACGGATCCGGATCGCACCGGGCGGCAACATCGTCCGCGAGCCCGTCGCTGCCACGTTCCGCGATGGCGCCGCGGTTCCGCTCAAATGACCGCTGATCGGCGCGATGCCGGCCGCGCCGCCGAGCAGCTCGCGGCGCGGTTTCTCGAGGCACGCGGACTCGTGATCCTGAAGCGCAATTTCCGGTGCCGTGCCGGGGAAGTGGATCTGATCGCGCGGGACGGCAGCACGCTCGTGTTCGTCGAGGTCCGGCTGCGCGCGGGACGCGCTTTCGGCGGCGCCGCCGCGAGCGTGGATGCGCGCAAGCAGGCCAAGGTGCTGCGCGCGGCGCAGTACTATCTTGCAGGCCGACCGGAACAGCCGTGCCGCTGTGATGTCATAGCGCTCGACAGACTGGCCGCTGACCGGATCGAGTGGATTCGCGACGCATTCGCGGCGTAGCGTCGCAAAATTGCGACATGTGCGCGAACCGTTGCGGCTGGTAGAATCGAGGATCGTGAGCAGCCCCATGGATCTCGCCGCACGCGTTGCCCGACATTTTTCGGACAGCGCCCAGACCAAGCTCGCGGCGATGAATTCCCTTTCCGAGCCGATTGCGACGGCCGCCGAGCTGATGTCACGCTGCCTGCTTGCGGACGGGAAGATCCTCGCGTGCGGAAACGGCGGGTCGGCGGCCGACTCACAGCACTTCGCGGCGGAGCTCCTGAACCGCTTCGAGCGCGAGCGGCCAGGGCTCGCGGCGATTGCGCTCACCACCGACAGCTCGACGCTGACCTCCATCGCGAACGACTACGACTACCAGCAGGTATTCTCGAAGCAGGTGTTGGCGCTGGGAAAGCCGGGCGACGTGTTGCTGGCGATCTCCACCAGCGGCGGCTCCCGGAACGTGCTGGCGGCAGTCGGAGCGGCCCACGAGCGCAGCATGAAGGTTGTTGCGCTGACCGGCCGGGGCGGTGGCGAGCTCGGTCGAGTGCTCGGCCCCGGAGACGTGCACATATGCGTCCCGCACGACGTGACCGCGCGCATCCAGGAGGTCCACCTCCTCACGCTGCATTGCCTGTGCGATGGCATTGACTGTCTTTTACTGGGAACGGAGTGAACCGAATGAAGCTCATTGGCTCCCTACTGCTTGTCCTCGCCGCCACGACGGTTTCCGGCTGCGCCGCCGTGGCTGTCGGCGCCGCCGCAGGAGGCGCTGTCGTGGCGATGGATCGCCGCCAGCCCGATGTCATGGCGAGCGACGAGCGCATCGAATGGACGGTGCAAAATCGCATTGGTGCCAAGTTCAAGGATCAGGTGCACGTCAACGCGATCAGCTTCAATCGCAATGTCCTGCTGATCGGCGAGGCGCTCAACGAGACGATCAAGGCCGAGTGCACCAAGATCGCGGCAGGCGTCGACGAAGTGAGGAGCGTGACCAACGAGCTCTCGATCGGCGCGCCAAGTGCGTTGGCCGCACGCGCGAGCGACAGCTACGTGACCAGCCAGGTCAAGGCGCGACTGGTCGGCAAGTACGAGAAGGTGAATCCCGAGCACATCAAGGTCGCGACCGAAGGTGGAGTTGTCTACCTTATGGGCCTGGTGACGCAGAAGGAGGCCGCGACGGCAACCGAAGTCGCACGCACGACCGGCGGCGTCAAGCGCGTGGTGCGCGTGTTCGAGTACGTCCCCGAGTCGAAGACGAATCCCCCCAAGCCGCCGCCGAAGGAGACGAACTAGCCACGGCCGCGCGGTTGCTCAGGCCCTGAGACGGCGCTTGATGAAGCGCATCAGCGCGCCGAGCACCGGCACGGTCTCGTAGAGTTCACCTGCGGCATCCCAGTAATCCCGATGCCAGGCGATCCGCCCGTCGGGCGCGAATCGCAAGTGCGAAACGCCGCGGATGAGACGCGCCTGCCCGCCCTGGCGAAAAGTGAAGTCCCAGGCGAGCATGATTCCGTCGACCCCCTCCCAGCGCCCCGTGACGCGAAACCGGGGCACGGAGACTTGTTCGAACATGTGCGCGAAGACCCGGCGGATGGGCTCCGCACCGCTCACCTCGTTGAAAGGATCCTTGAAATACGCGTCGGGCGCGTAGAACTCCGAGGTGCGGTCGACCGATTGCGGAGTGAGCGACTCGAACCAGACGACGATATCGTCGATTGTCATGTTCCCGTCGCCCTGCGCACGGCAGCGAAGTACGCGCCGTAGGGCAAGTGCCGCAGCAGCTTGAGCATGCGCGTGAATCGCTTGGGAAAGTGGGTCTCGAACTCGCCGCGCGCGAAGCCGGCAAGTATCGCATCCGCGGCGGCGTCCGGCTTGATCAGTGCTGGCATCTTGAACGGATTGCGCGCGGTCAGCGGCGTCTCGACGAACCCCGGGTTGATGAGATGCACGCCAATACCGCGGGGCGCCAGATCGAGATGCAGGGCTTCCGCGAGGTTGATGAGGGCGGCCTTTGTCGGGCCGTATGCCAGACTGTTAGGCAGGCCGCGAAACCCCGCGACGCTGGAAACGAGCGCGATGGCTCCGCTCGACTGCGCCAGAAACTGGGGAATCACGAGGGTCAACAGGCTGTAGGCGCCCATCAGATTGACCTCTACGTGACGGCGCGCGTCCTCGATCGTAAGCTCCCAGGCACGCTGCGGCTTATAGGTGCCGGCAAGATAGATTACGACGTCCAGCCCGCCCCATGTGGCGTCGACGCGCCGATGCGCCGCCGCGAGCGATTCGAGGTCGGTCACGTCCGTCGCCACCGCCCGGCCCGTCGCGCGCTCGCCGACCACTTTGGCAAGCGCCGCCTCGTCGCGCGCGCTCACGGCTACGCGCGCGCCGCGCGCGAACAGCGCGGTGGCGAGCGCGGCGCCGATGCCGCTCGAGGCACCCACGAGCCAGACGCGCTTTCCGTCCCAGTCGGTGATCTTCGGATTCAGCGCCATCTATCCCGTCCCGCGCGCGGTCTTGTTCAGCCGCGCTTCCGGAAGGCGATCGTGATGTCGCCGAACCGGATGCCGAACTTGGTGATGACCGAGCGGTTCAGCACGGTGGCTTCATCGACCATGTACATCCAGTCGTCAAGATCGACGAGCCATCCACCCTGCTCCTCGGGCAACCTGAGCACGTACCGCCACTGCAGCGCGTTGCCTTGCGCCTCGCCCTCTGCCGTGCCGACCACGTCCGCGGCCGTTCCGGTGTAGCGGGTGGCGTCGCGGCGCGTGATCGTCCACACGCGCTTCTCTCGCTTCCCGTCCGACCAGTCGAACGTCTCGTCCAGCGTTCCGACGTCCCCGGTCCATTGCGCCGCGATCACGACGTGGAACCGGCGCAGCACCTTGCCGGAGCGATCCTGCACCATGCCCCAGCCATCGACCGTGCCGTCGAAGTATTGCGTGAGATCGAGCACCGGCCGCGCGGCGCGGTATTCGGACGGCGAGACGGTCGTGCAACCGGCCAGCGTGAACGCCGCGGCGAACGCCGCGAGCAACGTTGCTTTCATTTCATTCTCCTTGGAGTCCCAGGCTTCCGCGGATCGGCGCGGGCGCCCGCCAGACCGACAGCCCTGCCACCGCGGCAAGCTTGAACGCGCACGGGAACAGGCAGTAGACGAGCGATACGGCACCCGTCGCTCCGCTTTCGCCCGGCTGATAGCCGAGCCAGGCGAGCGCCGGCAGCGCGATACCTGCGGCGGCGGCGAGATTGGCCTTCGTGACGAGATTCCACAGCCCGAAATAGCTACCCTCCGCCGCGGTGCCCGCGCGGGTGCGCGCATCGCGGTCGATCACGTCGGCGAGGATCGAAGGCGGCAGCGCGAGATCCGCGCCGAGCGCCATGCCCGACAGCACGCAGATCAAACCGAATGCGGCCACGTCGCCCGGCCCCAGGACGTAGGCCCAGACGAAGGCGCCGACCGCGAGCAGCATGCTCGTGACCCAAGCTTGCTTCTTGCCCATACGCCGGGCAAGCCATACCCAGAAGGGCATTCCCGCCGCCCCCGCAAGAAAGTAGAGCACCAGGAACACCGCGCTCGCGCCGGGGGCGCGCAGGACATCCTGGATGTAGAAGAGCACGAGCGTCGAGGGAATCGCCGCCGCGACCCCGGACAGCACGAACACCACGAGGAGCACGCGGAAGTCGCGGTTGGCGAAAGGCTGTGTGATCGCCTGCCAGACGCCCGAGGAATCGGTCCGGCGCGGCGCCGGCCGCGGCGACGTGCCCAGCGTAACGGCGCCGCACACCGCGACCAGGGCCACGAAGGCCAGGCTGAACCGGCCCAGCCCTTGCGCGTTCTCGCCCCCGAGCAGTTGCGGGGCGGCGGCGGCGATCAGCACGCCGATGAGCGTGAAGGCCTCGCGGGCTGCCGTGATTCGGGTGCGCTCGTGGGCGTCGGTCGACAGTTGCGCGCCCCAGGATTGATACGCGATCGATGCCATCGAGAACCCGAGGTAGGTCACGATCAGTGCGGCCGCCAGCCAGATCGGCTGGTGCGCGCTTTCCGTAGGCGGGTGGAAGAGCGCGACCATGCCGCCGGCAATCAGGGGCAGGCTCGCCACGACCAACCGGACCCGGTTTCCCGCGCGATCGGAAAGAAAACCGAGCAAGGGATCGATCACCGCGTCGCCGAGTCGCGTCACGAGGAGAATCGTCCCGAGCAGCGCGAGCGGCATGCCGAGGTCATCGCCGTAGAACTTCGGCAGATGAACGTAAAGCGGCAACGCGGCCATGGCCAGCGGTAGTCCGAGCAGGCCGTACGCGGAAAGGCGGAGGGTCGAATGGTGTACAGGCATATCGTGAGAATCCGCGGGAACCGGTCTCGGCGTCGGGCGAGTCACTTCCGACCGCCCTGCCCCGTCAACGCTGTTTCCCCTCCCCCTCACCGAGCAGCGCGATGCGCAGCGCCGGCGCCTTGGTGCGCGGGTCGAGCCAGATCGCGAAGAAGGCACGTGCGAATTCGGTGTCCGGAACCTCGCCGATCGCCTTTCCATCGAGGTAGAAGCGCACGCCCCGATCAGGCATGTTCAGACCGGCCAGCTCGTGACCTTTCCTGACGTCCGGGAAAATGCTTTGCATCACGGCTAGCCAGCGTACCCGGTCGTGTCTGGTGCCGAAGCCGAGCCGCTCGATCTCGTCAATGCTCGCGCGCGCGATGCTTTCGCTCTCGAAGTCGCGCGCGTAGCGCAATGCGAGCACGAACGGCCTATCGGGTGACGGTCGCTCGTCATTCACCCACAGGCGAGCGTCGTATACTCGAAAGCCGAACCAGCGCAGCGTTCCGGTGCCCGACTCGTTCAATGCCGGGAAAGCGCGGGCCGCCGCCGGCGGAAGGCGAAGCATCCCCGACTCGGAGGCAAGCGCCGCCATGGCGATACCCGCCAGGACGATTACGCCGGCTAAGCGGCGTGCTGGAGTTCGAATTGATGAACGTCGGTGCATAGTGTCTCGAAACCCGCTTCGCAGTAAGCCAGGTAGAAATCCCACATCCGGATGAATTGCTCGTCGTATCCGAGCGCGCGGACGTCGGAGGCTCGGCGCAGAAAGACTTCACGCCACCGGCGCAGCGTCTCCGCGTAATCACCGCCGAAGGCGCGGTCCCCGCTTACCGTGAGGCCTTGTCGAGCCGCCTCGGCCCGAAAGCGCGAGGGCGACGGGAGCATCCCGCCCGGAAAGATGTACTGCTGGATGAAATCGGTGCCGGAACGGTAGCGATCGAATCGTCGGTCGTCGATCGTGATTGCTTGGATGCAGGCTCTTCCACCCGGGGCGAGCGCCCGCGCAATAGTGGCGAAGTACGCCGGCCAGTAGCGCTCGCCGACGGCCTCGACCATTTCGATCGAAACGATGTGATCGTAGCGTTCGTCCAGATCGCGGTAATCGCGCAATTCGAAACGCACCCGGTCAGCGAGTCCGGCACGGGCGATCCGCAGTTGGGCGTGGAGGAGCTGCTGGTGGGACAGCGTGATCCCAGTGACCCGGCAACCGTAATCGCGCGCCGCGATTTCCGCGAGACGCCCCCAGCCGCAACCGATCTCGAGAATGTGGTCGCCGGGCTGCGGAGCGATCCGTTCGAGCGCGCGATGAATCTTGGCGTGCTGCGCGACCTCGAGCGTTCGCGTTCGATCCCCCTCGAACAATCCACTCGAGTACGTCATCGACCCATCGAGCCAGAGCGCATAGAAGTCGTTGCCGAGGTCGTAGTGCGCCGCGATGTTGCGCCGGCTGCCGCGCCGGGTGTTGGCGTTGAGTAGATGCTTCACTCGCTGCAACGCTCCGGTCAAGAGGTTCCCGCTCACCGCGCGGTCGATCGCGTCGCGATTCGCCGCGAGAAGCGTCAGGAGTGCCGCGAGATCGGGCGTCGACCAGTCACCGTCCATGTAGGACTCCGCGAAACCCACGTCACCCTTTGCGGCGATCGCGCCGAAGACCCGCCAGTCGCGAACGTGCAGCACCGCGGCGCGTGCGTCGGGACCGAATTCGAGCGCACGCCCGTCCGGGAGCTTGAGAAGCAGGCCGCCACGCTCGATGCGCCTCAGGACGTCGAGGACAATGCGGGCTGCGAGCGGCACGCGCTCCGAGCGAATCAACGCGCGAGGATGGGTGAGTCTCATCGAGTCAGTGCCTCCGCCGGCGGTGCCGGCTTGGAAAAGAATGGCACGCGCTTCAGCCAGAGCCGCAGCGCCTGGTAATGGATGCGCGCGATCACTCCGATCGTCATCCACGGATAGCGTAAGAACGCGCCAGCGAGCGCGCGAGCACTGTACGTAGCGGCTTCACCGGCAATGCTGGTGTGCAGGAGGTCGCCCGTTGCATCCAGATATTCGATCCGTGCAAGCGTGTGCGCGCCTGCCGTCCGGAACCGGAAACGGTATTCACCCTCGACTCTGGCGAAGGGCGAGACGTGAAAGACCTTGCGGGCGGTCAGCGTGTCTTCCGGCGCGATGGGTCGGGCGTCGGGATGCGCGAGCAGATAGTGGTGCCGTTCCCCGAAAGTGTTGTTCACCTCGCAGAGCACGGCGCGGAGCGCGCCGACCCGATCGTGACAGAAGAAGAAGCTGACCGGATTGAACGCGTAGCCCAGGACGCGTGGAAAGGTCTGCAGCCAGATCTCGCCGTCGGCACAGCCCAGCCCGCTCGACTCGAGAATTTCGCGGGCCCATCCGAGGGGATTCGATCCGTCGCGCGCGCCATAGTCCGAGAAGTCGAGGCTGAAGAGATTCCAGCGGTTCAGCGAGAACCACCGGTTCCCGAGCGACGCCGTGCGGGTAAGCGGCACCCACAAGAAGAACACGGGATAGACGAAAGCGTTCTCTGCCGGTCGCAGTCGCCTGTGCATCACCTTGCCGAAATAGAGTCTCGGCACGGGCTTCATGCGTCCGCTCCCTCGACAGCGAGGTTGCCTGCTGTCGCGGTGTCGTCTGTGCAGCTGACGCCCGAGGCGGCCCGCTGTCGGCGGGGGGCCTGCCAGGGCGCAAGGCAACCGAGCGAATTCGCCACTTCGAGTCCGGACTTCAACCCGTCCTCGTGAAAACCGTGGCCCGCCCATGCCCCGCAGAACCAGAGCCCGCGCTCACCCTGAATGCTGCCGAGCGCGGCTTGCGCGGCCGTTGCCTCCGGTCCGAACACCGGGTGCTCGAAATCGAACTCGGCGATGACCCGGCGCGGATCGGGCGCAATCGGCGAATTGAGCGTGACCACCACCGGCGCCTTGAAGGGCACCGGCTGGAGCTTGTTGATGAGATAGGAAACGCCGACGGGTCGCCCGTCGGGCCCGGCTTGCGCGCCGATGTAGTTCCAGGCCGACCAGAGCGCCCGGCGACGGGGAAGCAGTCGCGGGTCGGTGTGCAGCACCGCGCGGTTGCGTTCGTACCGGATAGCGCCCAGCACCCGCCGCTCGTCGGCGGTGGGACGTCCGATCATGCGGAGCGCCTGATCGGTATGGCAGGCGAGCACAGCCCCGTCGAACCGCTCGACGCCTCGATCGGAGGCGACGAGGACCCCGGCAGGTCCGGGGTCGACCGCCCTGACCGGCGTGGCCGCGCGAATGTCGGCGATGCGATCGGCCAGCCGCCTGACGTATTCACGCCCGCCGCCTGACACGGTGAGCCATTGGGGGCGCCCAGAGATCTGGAGCAAGCCGTGGTTGTGGCAGAAGCGCACGAAGGCCGCCAAGGGATACTCGAGCATGGCGCCGGTCGGACACGACCAGATTGCTGCGGCCATCGGGAGCAGATACCAGTCCACGAACTCGTTGCCGTAGTCGTTTGCCGCGAGGAATTCGCCCAGCGTCCTCGAGTCGGCTGCGCGATCGTGCGCGATGCGCGTCGCGGCACGGTTGAATCGCAGGACGTCCGAGAGCATCCGCCACATTCCCGGTCGCACGAGGTTGCGGCGCTGTCCGAACATCGTGCCGAGGCTGCTTCCCGCCCATTCCAAGTCCCGGTCGGTGAAGGACACCGAGAACGACATGTCGCTTTGCGCGGCCCGCACACCTAGATGCGAGAACATGGCCGTCAGATTGGGATAGGTGCGCCGGTTGAACACCAGGAAGCCGGTGTCCACCGGATGGCGAACGCCTTCCAGGGCCACGTCCACCGTACGGGTGTGCCCGCCGAGGTAGCGATTCGCCTCGAAGAGCGTGACGCGATGCCGCTGGCCCAGCAGCCACGCGGCCGATAGACCGGCGATTCCTGCGCCGATGACTGCAATCTTCATCGTTGAGCTTTCTAGTCTTCGTTTCGATCGGGGCTCGACAGCGCGGAACGCAGGGAGCGGTCGGGGCGGTCAGGACGGGGCCGAGAGGAGGGGGCGGCCGGTCGCCGAAGTCCGTTACACCGAGCGCTATGCGTCCGCGCGTCGAGTCCCTTCAGACTCGCCTGTCGCGCCGAATCAGCGCGTAAGCCGAGTGGTTATGGATGGATTCGAAATTCTCGCTTTCGACCACGAAGGCAACGATGCGAGGATCGCGCTCCAGAGCGATCGAGACGTCGCGCACCAGATCCTCGACGAACTTCGGATTGTCGTAGGCGCGCTCGGTCACATGCTTCTCGTCCGGCCGCTTCAGCAGCCCGTAGACTTCGCAGGACGCCTCGGCCTCCACGATGTCGATCAGGTCCTCGACCTTTACGTCGGCGGCCAGCACCGCTTCGATCGTCACGTGCGAGCGCTGGTTGTGCGCGCCGTACGCGGAAATCTCCTTCGAGCACGGGCACAGGCTGGTCACCGGGACGAGCGCTTTCAGGACCGCCTCATGGCCGCGCGCTTCCGTGACGCGTGACGTGAGCGTCACCTCGTAGTCCATGAGGCTTTTCACGCCCGACACGGGTGCACGCTTGACCACGAAGTACGGGAAGCGCATTTCGATGTGGCCGCTCGTCGCTTCGAGCCGCGACAGCATGGTCGACATCATCACGCGCAGGCCCTCCAGAGAGATGCGGTCGGCGCTCGCCTGGAGGATCTCCAGGAATCGCGACATGTGCGTTCCCTTCACGTCGTGGGCGAGGCTCACGTACATGTCGATCATCGCCACGGTCGGCAGGATCGAGCCGTCTGCGCGCTCGATGGCGATCGGGTGACGGATCGACCGCACGCCCACGCGGTCTATGGCCATCGACCGGTGGTCCGGGTGGGCCTGGATGTCGGCAAGGAAAAGCTTTTCGGGAGCATTCATCTCGTTCTCTTCGGGTCGGGTGCGGCGGTGTCGGTAAGGCGGCGCGCCGTGCGCTACCCTGCGCCGCAACTTGCGGGGTCTGAACGGTTCGCGGCGATCGGGTTGGCGCCGTATCCGTGTGCAGGGGGACGCAGCACACCGAGTCCACCGTCCCGAATGCTTCTGTGAAGGTCTACGAGGTTGTTGTTGTCGTAGGTGGACGCAGCGCTACATGGGGCGATTGCATACCGGCCTTGCTGAGTCGGGACCGGATCGGCGCCCGACAGGCATCGAATGCCCGGACGCGCGCTAGCCACCGCGGGGTCGTAACCATGCGAGCCCGTGCAGGCCTGCATGGATTTCGCGGCAATGGGAGTACCGGCGATGCCGGGGTTACTGGCGGTGCCGGAGGTACTGACCAGGATCAGGGTCAAAACCGCCAGGCGAGGGAGAAGTCTCATATTTTGTCCTAGACAGATTGCGTGCTTCGGCGTAAGATACGCACCTTAAATGTGTTTGTCAATATTTGTCTAGGACAATTATGGGCGGGCTGGAATTGTCAGAAAAGGGTCTATCGATCAGTACCGTGGAGCGCGAGACGGGCCTCCTGAAGGACACCCTGCGCGTGTGGGAAAAGCGGTACGGCTTTCCGACACCCGGCAGAGATGAAAACGGCGAACGGGTCTATGGCCGGGACCAGGTCGATAAGCTGCTGCTTATCAAGCGCTTGATCGACCGCGGTGCCCGCCCGAGCAAGGTCGTGGGGCTCTCGATGGAAGAACTGCTCGAGCGCACTGGATCTCGCGCGGACGAGGCAGCCAATCCGCCCGAGTTGACCGAAGCCCTGAAGTTAGTGAAGACTCACAACGTTGTGGGCCTCCGCAACCGACTCGATAGCTCCCTTCTACATCAAGGGCTTGAGCGATTCCTTCAGGATACGGTCGCGCCGCTCAACCTCATGGTCGGGGAAGCGTGGATGCGCGGTGAGTTCGAGGTCTTCGAAGAGCACCTCTACACAGAATCCGTGCAGGCGCTGCTCCGATCAACGGTCGCCTCCGTTTCGCGGCCCAGCGGGAGCCCGCGCGTCCTGCTCACGACCCTTCCGGGGGAGCAGCACATTCTCGGCATGCTCATGGCCGAGTGCATGCTCTGGATACACGGAGCAGCCTGTATCGCGCTCGGCCCGCAGACTCCCGCCGGCGAGATCGCCCGGGCCGCCGACGCCCAGCGTGCCGACGTAGTGGGACTCTCCTTCAGCCCCGCCTATCCGGCGCACACCGCGGTTGACACGCTCGTGGCGTTGCGGGCCATGCTCCCGCCGGGCATCGCGATGTGGGCGGGGGGCAGCAATCCAGCGCTGTTTCGCCGGCGAATCGATGGTGTCCTTCCGGTGCGCGAGCTGGCCGCGATCCCCGACGCCGTCGCCAGTTGGCGCGCGAACCGGTCCGGTACGTGATCAGCACCGGCCGGGTCGCTGCGACGCGGTAAACTCGGGCGCCGACGAAGGACAGCCCGTGCATCGAAAGCGGAGTAAATCATGCTTTACCCAGATATCTTCAAGTCCCTCGAGCGCGTGCGGTGGAACATGTCGACGGATGTTCCCTGGGGCGATTTCGACGACACGCGCCTGAACGACGAGCAGGCCGCGACCATCAAGATGAACGCGATCACCGAGTGGGCGGCCTTGCCGGCCACGGAAATGTTTCTTCGCGACAACCTGCACGATAGCGACTTCTCCGCATTCATGTCGGTCTGGTTCTTCGAGGAACAGAAGCACTCGCTCGTGCTGATCGAGTATCTGCGCCGGTTCCGTCCAGAGCTTGCACCGACGGAGGACGAGCTGCACGCCGTGCGCTTCGCGTTCGACCCCGCTCCGGCGCTCGAGACGCTCATGCTGCACTTCTGCGGCGAAGTCCGCCTCAACCACTGGTACCGGCGCGCCGCGGAGTGGCACACCGAGCCGGTGATCAGGAGCATCTACGATCTGATTTCCCGCGACGAAGCGCGGCATGCGGGCGCGTATCTCCAATACATGAAGCGCGCGATCGCGCGAGTCGGCGACGACGCCCGCGCCGCGTTCGCGAAGATCGGGACGCTGATGGCGGCAAGCGGACGCAGCGGCAAGCCGCTGCACCCCACGAACCTGCACGTCAACCGTGGCCTCTTTCCGAACGACACCGTGCAATCGCGGCTGCCCGATCCGCAGTGGCTGGAGCGCTGGCTCGACGCGCAGATCCGTTTCGACAAGGCTTGGGAAAGTCGGGTGGTGACGATGCTCCTGCGCAATCTTTCCTCGCTCTTCGACCGCACGATCGATTCGGTGGCGGAGCTCAGTCGCTATCGCAAGGAACTCGCGTCGCGCGCCTGCATGGCGCCTCAGGTCGCCTAGCCCCGGGCGCGGCTCCGTGAGCTTTGCGGAGCGCCCGCCACCCGATACCATTGACGGCCATGTACGCGCGGCCTGATTTCGAGACGAAGATCTGCGCGCCCGAGCGCCTTGGCGAGCGCGTGACAGCGGTGCCCCGCCCGCTTGTGTTCACCAACGGCGTGTTCGACATTCTGCACCGCGGCCACGTGACGTACCTGGCGCAGGCCCGTGCCCTCGGCGCGAGCCTCGTCGTCGCATTGAATTCCGATGCATCGGCGCGGCGGCTGGGAAAAGGCGCCGACCGACCGGTCAATCCGCTCGAAGACAGGATGGCGGTCCTGGCCGCCCTCGCGGCAGTCGACCTCGTCACCTGGTTCGACGACGACACGCCGCTCGCCACGATCGTGGCCTGCCACCCCGACGTGCTGGTCAAAGGTGGCGACTGGAAACCCGACGACATTGTCGGGGGCGCCGAGGTGCGGAGCTGGGGAGGCGCCGTGCACTCGATCCCGCTGCTGCCTGCGCGATCGACCACCGCACTGCTCGGCCGCATTCGCGGTAGATAGGAACGGCGCAGATCAGGGCGTGGGCTCTGCCAGACAGTCCTGCACTTCGCTGCCGAGAAAGGCCGACTTGAGCTCCGCCATGCGCTTGCGCAGGGGCGGGGGCACGCTCTTCACCTGCAGGTAGACACGCGCATTGCGCTCGCGCTCGACGAGCTCGACGTCGCGCACACCGCGCTTGCGCACCGCCTCGAAGTGGCTCTTCGCAGCGTCCTCACTGCGAAATACCCCGAGCGAGATGGCGTTGCGGAGCTTCGCATCGTCGGGAACGACGAAGAGATCCGTGATTCCGGCGCGCCGCAGTTCGGCCACGCGCTGATTCGCGGCCTGCCGGCTGGCGAGCGGCGGAATATAGACCCACCAGCCGGAAGACTCGCTCCTGGTAACCTGCTCGACCTTCGCTCCCGGGAGGATGCCAGTCAACGCCTCTTCCGCACGTGCGACGTCGGCTGGCGCGATCGGACCCCATTCCGCGCAAGCGGGGAGGCGCGACTGCGCGAGCCGCGCCGCCTCGTCGCGCGAGACGAGACGCACTTTCTCGGGGTCGAGCTGCTGCGCGAGCATGCGCTCGCCCTGCGATCCGATCGAACGCGCATAGTAGGTCCAGCCCAGGAAGGCGAGGTTCACGAACAGCAGCAGTAGAAAGACGGTCCTCATTGCGTCAGGAGCACGATGCCCTCGAGGACGAGATGCTCGACCGCCTCGACGCGAAAATCAAGCAGCGCGATGATTTCGTCCGCGCCGCCGCCGCTCACGACACACGCGGCGCCCTCCGGCAGTCGCCGGTAAGCCCGCTCGATCGCCGCGACTTGGGCGATGCGACAACCCGTCTCGATCGCATCCGCCGTGCTGCGCGGGGGCTCACGGTACTCGCCGTGCGCAAGCGGCAGCGCGGCAGTGTACCGGTGGAGCGCCTGCTTCATGAGCCGCTTGCCCGGCAGAATCATGCCGCCGCGGAAGACGCCGCCCGCGTCGAGATGGTCGATCGTCGTGGCGGTGCCGGCGAGCACGACCAGGGTGTCGCCACGGTGGCGCGCGCGTGCTGCCACGACGGCCGCCCAACGATCCACCCCGAGTTGCGCGGGTTCGGTATAGGCATTGGCCACACCGCAGGCCTCCGCTGTCGCCTGCAGCCAGGTGGGCGCGATCGCCCAGCGTCCCAACAACTCCGCGAGGCGGACTTGCACGTCGGATCCCGCCACGTTCGCCACGCCGATTCGTTGCGGAGCAGGCAGGCCACGCCACGCGTCGTCACCGGCCAGCCGCTCGATCTCCTCGACAGCTACGGCCCCGAGCGTTCGCCATCGGCCGTCTTCGGAGAGACCCCACTTCACGCGGCTGTTTCCGGCATCCACGGCGAGTATCTTCACGCCACCGCCCCGATGCTGACTTCGCCCGAATGCAGCCGCTCGAGCCCTGCGTCCGTGCGCAACAGCAGCGCACCGTCTTCGTCCACGCCGAGCGCCACGCCCTCCGCCGCCCCACCACCGGGAAGGGCGACGCGGACCCGCTCTTCCTGCTGAGCGTGAAGCCGCGTCCAATCTGCGCGAAAGGCCGCGAACCCCTGCGCACCGAAAGTCTCGAGCGCCGTCGCAAGATGCGCGAGAAACTCTCCCAGCAGCATGCTGCGCGACGGCAGGTCGCGCCGAATTTCGGCGAGCTCGGTCGCGGGTCGCGCAGGCGGGACGGCAAGCGGGACGTGTACCGCCCGTGAATGCCGCACATTGATGCCGATGCCGATCACGACCGCGGTCGGACCGCGCGGCTCGCCGGCAGCCTCGACGAGAATCCCGCCGAGCTTGCGTCCCCCGAACATCAGGTCATTCGGCCACTTCAGCCGCACCCCGCGCACATCGAGCGCCTCGAGCGCGCCGACACATGCGACGCCGGCCGCCAGCGAGAGCGCCGCCAGGTCGGTTCCGGCTCGGCCGTAGCGCCATAGCAGCGAGAACGTCAGGCCCGTGGCGAGACCGGACAGCCATCGGTTGCCGCGCCGGCCACGCCCGGCGGTCTGCAACTCGCACGCGAGCGCACTGCCCGATGGCGCGCCGCGTGCGGCGCGTGCGAGGAGCTCCGCATTCGTGGATGAGCACTGATCGAGCATGGTGAGGGTCACGTCGCCGCCACGCTCGGCGAGCCGCGCCGTGACGGCTTCGGGGGTGATCAGATCGACGCCATCGACCAGACGAACGCCGCGCCCCCGCACGGCCCGCACTGCCATCCCTTGGTCACGAAGGTCGAGGATCGCGTTACGCACCGCAGAGCGCGAGACGCCCAGGGTCGCCGCGGGATGGAGCGATCCGTCGGCGAGCGCGCGAAGCACGTGGAAGCTGGCGGGACGCATGAGCGGGTGGTTGCGGGCCGCGAGCATACTAACATGCGGCCGCCGCGCTCCCACCGCGGCGCACAAATGGCACACGCCGGCAGCTGTCTTCTATACCATAGGGGCTGGGCCGCGCCTCGACCCGACCCGAGCCGACCCGATACGAAGCCATGGACGGTCTGATGAAAGCAATCAAGGCACGCACGCTGCTGGGGCTCGTCATCGCGTTCGCCGCGCTGGGTTTCGCCCTGCCGGCGCACGCCGTCGTCGAGATCCAGTTCTGGCACGCGATGGACGGGGCACTCGGCAAGAAGGTCGATCTCCTCGTCGAGAAGTTCAACGCGTCGCAGAGCAAATATCGCGTGGTGGCGACCTACAAGGGCAGCTACGACGAGACCCTCGCGCTGGGCATTGCCGCCCAACTGCAGGGCAAGGCCCCGAATATCCTGCAGGTGTACGAGGTCGGAACCGCTTCGATGACGAACGCGCGAAACCTGTACAAGCCCGCGTATCAGGTGCTCGCCACGGCGGGAGAGCGGCTTTCTCCCAAGGCTTTCGTTGCCCCGGTGGCGAGCTACTTCTCCGACCGGAAAGGGAAGCTTCTCGCGCTGCCGTTCAATACCTCGACGCCGGTCCTGTACTACAACGAGGATGCCTTCGCAAAAGCCGGGCTCTCCCCCGATGCTCCGCTGCGGACCTGGTACGACCTGCAGGCGGCGGCTCTGAAACTCTACGCTGCACAGGCGACACCCTGTGTCATCACCACGACGTGGCCGGGCTGGATCATGCTGGAGAACGTCCTGGCGCAGCACAACGAGCAATTCGCGACGCGCAACAACGGCTTCGACGGGCCCGATGCCGAGCTCAGTTTCAACACCATGCTCGCCATGCGACACGTCGCATTGCTCAGCTCGTGGGTCAAAGCCAAGCTCTTCGTGTATTCGGGTCGGCGCGACGAGGGCGAGAAGCGCTTCATTTCCGGCGAGTGCGCGATCCTCACCAGCTCGTCGGCCTCGTATTCGAAGATACATCGCGGCGCCCGATTCCGGTTTGCGGTCGCTCCCCTGCCCTACTACGACGATTTCAAGGGCGCGCCGTACAACACGCTGATGGGCGGCGCCGGTCTGTGGGCGATGGCCGGCAAGACCTCCACCGAGTACCGGGGCGTGGCCAAGTTCTTCGCGTTTCTCGCCGAGCCCGAAATCCAGGCGGAATGGGCCCAGGACACCGGCTATCTGCCGATCTCTCAGGCTGCCTACGAGATCACCCGCGAGCAAGGATTTTACGACCGCAATCCCGGCACGGATGTAGGCGTGAAGCAATTGATCTTCAGCGGAGGTCCGACGAAGCTGTCGCGCGGTATCCGCGTGGGCAATCACGCGTTCATTCGCGCAATCCTGGACGAGGAGCTCGAGGCGGTGTGGCTCGGGACCAAGCTCCCGAAGACCGCGCTCGACGAAGCCGTCGAGCGCGGCAACGAACTGCTACAGCGGTTCGCCACCTCGATGAAGAAGCCGGCGCGACGATCCGCACAAAAGTAGCGCGTGCGAGAGGGTGCCACACGATTGTGCGGCGGGGCGGTTCATCTAGAAGGGCAGCTTGGCGTCCGGCTTCGCAGCCAGCAGCACCTTGCGGAACGCGCCCTGGATGCGCTGCAACCCACTCGGGTCCTGCGCTTCGAATCGCAGCACGATGACCGGCGTGGTGTTGGAAGCGCGCGCCAGGCCGAAACCGTCCGGATATTCGACCCGTAGACCGTCCAGCGTCACGATCTCGGTAGCGCCGGGAAACTGCGCTTCGCGCTGGAGCTGCGCGATCAGGCGGTGCGGCTCCCCCTCGGCAAGCGGAAGGTGGAGTTCCGGCGTGCTGACCGAATCGGGCAGCGCCTCGAGCGCCGTGCTCGGATCGTCGGTACGCGACAACACTTCGAGCAATCGGGCGCCGGCATAGAGCCCGTCGTCGAATCCGTACCATCGCTCGGCGAAGAAGATGTGGCCGCTCATCTCGCCGGCCAGCGCAGCACCGGTGTCGTGCATCCGCGCCTTGATCAGCGAGTGGCCCGTTTTCCACATCGCGGGCCGGCCACCGTGCCTCCGGATCCATTCAGGCAAATTGCGCGTGCACTTCACGTCGAAGACGATTTCCGAGCCGGGCCGCCGCCGGAGCACGTCCGCGGCAAGCGGCATCAGCAGCCGGTCGGCGAAGATGATCGCCCCGCTGCGGGTCACGACCCCGAGGCGATCGCCGTCGCCGTCGAACGCGAGGCCGAGCTCGCCCGCACCGGTCGCGAGCTCGGCAATGAGATCCGCGAGATTCTGCGGCTGCGTCGGATCGGGGTGGTGGTTGGGAAACGTGCCGTCCACCTCGCAATAGAGCTCGGACACTTCGCAACCGAGGCGTCGGTAGAGCTCGGGCGCGACACTCCCCGCTACGCCGTTACCGCAATCCACGGCGATCCACATCGGCCGCGCGAGCTTCACGTCGCTCGCGATCCTTGCGAGGTAGGCCTCGCGAACGTCCGCTTGCCGGTAGCCGCCGGCGCCGCTCGCCAGATCGCCCGCCTCGATGCGCTGCCGTAGCCGCTGGATTGCGTCGCCCGCGAGCGTGACGCCGTTCAAGACCATCTTCAAGCCGTTGTACTCGGGCGGGTTGTGGCTTCCCGTCACCAGGACCGCAGAGCCGGTGCCCAGCTCGTGCGCAGCGAAATAGCCCATCGGCGTGGTGACCATCCCCACGTCCACCACGTCGGCACCGCTCGCCTGGATACCGCGCCCCAGCGCCGCCGCGAGCTCCGGCCCTGACAGTCTGCCGTCGCGACCCATCGCGATCGCCCGGCCGCCGCGCGCAATGCACTCCGATCCGAGCGCACGGCCGATGAATTCGACGCCCTCCGCGGTCAGCGTCCGGCCAACGATGCCGCGAATGTCATAGGCCTTGAAGATCTCGGGAGGACAATCTGGCATCGGACGCGCCCGGTCAAGTGGGTCAAATGGACCGCGCATTATCGCATCCGCCGGATGCGATCAGGTCGACGCGGCGCAACCGGTCGTTCGCTATGCGAGCGCCGCTTTGAAAAAGCCCAGCACTCGCGCCGGCATCCAGGCGATGTGCCCCGGAAAAGGACCGGTCACGAATCCGACGTGCCCACCGGCCACGGGAAACTCGAGCACCATCTTCGCCGACACGTCGGTGGGGTCAGGGAGATGCTCGCCGGGCAGGAACGGATCGTCGCGTGCATTGATCACGAGCGTGGGCACGTCTACGCGATTCATTAGCGGTTTGGAGCTCGAGCGCAGCCAGTAATCCGAGGCGTCGCGAAAACCGTGCAGCGGAGCCGTCACGGCGTCGTCGAACTCGCGCAAGGTTCGCGCGCGAGCGGCGGCCGCGCCGTCCACGCAGCCGGGAAAACGCGCGAGCTTGGCGGCGGTCTTGCGCTTGAGCGAGCCCAGGAAGTGCCGTGCGTACATCAGATTGAAGCCGCGACCCAGCGCATTGCCCGCCGCGGTCAGATCGACGGGTGCCGACACGGCGGCGGCGGCCCGCACGACATCGCGCGCCGCATCGCCCTCCTCGCCTAGCCACTTGAGCAACGCGTTGCCGCCGAGCGACACGCCGACGGCGAACAGGGGTGCGGCGCCTGCGACAGCGCCGAGGCGCCGCAGCACCCAGTCGATCTCCCGCGAGTCGCCGGAATGGTAGGCGCGCGGAAGGTCGTTGGGCTCTCCTCCACAGCCGCGGAAGTGCGGCACCACGCCGCGCCAGCCACGTGCCTGCACTGCAGACATCAGTGCGCGCGCATAGTGGCTCTCCGAACTCCCCTCGAGCCCGTGGAAGAGCGCCACCAGCGGAGCATCCGCCGGGCCGTCGACCCAGTCCACCAGGATGAAGTCGTGGTCGGGCGTGTCCCACCGCTCGCGCCGGTAGCGCACCCGGGAGCCGCGCAGGGCGAGCGCGGCGTAGATGGTCTGCGCGTTCGCACCACGCAGCCACCAGGGCGGACGATACAACGAGGCGCTGGGCGTCAATGAAGGATCTTGGACGTCTCGGCCGGCCCGGGTGCCTGCGGAGCCGGGGAAGCATGGTGCACGAGCATGCGCCAGCCCCCGCCGGTGCGGATATACACGTTGGTCGTCACGATCGGCGGGCGCGGTGCCTGCTCCCCGACCACGGTGATGTTCTCGTGGACACTGTGTATGGAGAGCATCATGCCCTGCACATACACGGCGTTCGAGATGCGGATCTGCAGGCGCTGCCGCGAATTGAAGATCTGCGTCCAGCTCGCACGCACCTGCTCGAATCCGGTGAGGCGCGCCCCGCCCGGATGCACGCAAACGACTTCCTCGTCTTCGGCCCAGATGGCCAGCATCGCGTCGAGATCGGCGCGCTCGATCGCCTCGTAGAACGCGGCCTCGGCATCCTGCGGCGTGGTGTAGGTAGCACGGCTCACGGCGCGCGATCTTAGCAGAGAGGCCCTAGGAGGCAATCGCGCATGCGAATTCAGCCTTGCCGCGCAGCCCACTCGGCGATCGCGTCGAGGATCGGTGCGGCATCGCCCATCGGCGGCGCGAGCTCGACCTCGATGTCCGGGTGCGCCGCGCGTATGTCGCGGAGCAGCTCCGGCACCTCCCGGCGCAGATGCCCGCTCGGCGCCATGAAGAGCGGACAGACGACGATATGGTCGGCGCCCATGCTCGCGAGGCGGCGGACGGCGTCGCCGAGCGAGGGTTCCAGGCGTTCCAGGAACGCGGACTCGACCTGCGCATCGGGGCGCCGCTCGGCAACCAATGCCTTGATCCTGAGGATCGGCTCGGCCCAGGACGGGTCGCGCGCTCCATGTGCGAACAGGATGATGGCGGTGCTCATGGCGCGAGGGTTCTGAAAGCGTGCGCACATCCCGGGCGCATGATATCCCCGGCGTCCGGCGCGCGGGCTAACGTCGACGATGTTCCCACACTTCCGGGTTGAGCAGATTCGGCGGGCGCCGGCCGGAGAGCGCGGCCGTGAGATTTTCCGCCGCCACGGCTCCCATCTGCATGCGCGTCGCCCGCGTGGCGCTGCCGATGTGCGGCGTCAGCGCGACGTTGTCGAGTGCAAGGAATCCCGCGTGCAAGGCCGGCTCCCCCTCGTACACGTCGAGCCCGGCGCCCGCGATGCGGCGCGTCCTGAGCGCCTCCACGAGCGCCGCGTCGTCCACGAGCCCGCCGCGTCCGACATTGACCAGGATCGCATTCGCCTTCATCAACCCGAGGCGGCGTGCGTCGATCAGATGATGGGTCTCCGGGGAATAAGGCAGCGCGAGGCAGACGAAATCCGCTGTCCCCAGCAACTCGTCGAGCTCGACCCGCCGGGCGCCCAGCGCGCGCTCCAGTTCGACGGGCGCTCGACCGCGATTGTGATAGATGATGCGCATGTCGAACCCGTGTGCGCGACGCGCGATGGCCCGTCCGATCTGTCCCATGCCGACGATGCCGAGCGTGGCGTGGTGCACGTCCTGGCCGAGCATCTGGTCGTTGCGCCAGCCCTCCCAGTGCCCCGCGCGCAGCCACCGCTCCGCCTCGGTGATGCGCCGTGCCGCTGCGAGGAGCAGCGCGAATGCCAGGTCTGCGGTCGTGTCGTTGAGGACATCCGGCGTGTTGGTCGCGATCACGCCGTGCGCGGTGCACGCCGGCAGGTCCATGTTGTTGTAGCCCACCGCCAGGTTGCAAGCGGCCTTGAGCCGCGGGCAGGTTTCGAGCAGCGACGCGTCGATGCGATCGTACCCGGTGATCAGTGCCCCGTCCTTGTCACCCAGCCTGCGCACGAGCTCCGCAGGCGAGAGCACACGGTCGGTCTGGTTGTCTTCGACTTCGAACTGCGTGCGCAGTTGCGCCAGAAGCTCGGGGAAGATCCCGAGCGTTACGAGGACACGCGGCCGCATGCCGTTGCCGCTGCAGCCCGCGCGATCAGTGCGACATCAGCACCGGTACGGTCATGCTCTCGAGCATGGTGCGTGTGGCGCCGCCCAGGATCCACTGGCGCAGCCGGGAATGGCTGTACGCCCCCATCACGATGAGATCCGAACCGAGATCGGCCACGCGGGAGAGCATCAGCTCGCCGACGTCGATGCCTTCGCCCTCCTCGGCCATCACGTCCACCTTGACGCCGTGCCGCGCGAGATAAGCGGCGATGTCGGCTCCGGGCACGTCGCCGTGCGCGCGCGAATCCGCACGCGGTCGCACCACCATGACCGTCACTTTGCCGGCGCGTTGCAGCAGCGGCAGCGCATCCGTGACCGCACGGGTCGCTTCGCGACTTGCGTTCCAGGCAACGAATATGTTCTTGCCGAGCGTCTTGACCTTTCCGGCGTAGGGCACCAGGAGCAGCGGACGCCCGGCCGCGAAAATGACGCTCTGGATCTCATCCATCGCCGCCGAGGAGTTCGGCGCATTGACATCGGCCTGACTGACGATCAGCAGATCCGCGTATCGCCCGTGCACGGATGCAAGCTCCTCGACCTCGCCTTCGACCACCCGACACTCGCCTGACAGACCTTCTTGGGAGAGGCGGTCGAGGAGCATCTGTCGCGACGCCTTGACCTTGTCCTCGGCGTCGCGCGCCCGCTGGGCGAGCATCTCGGCAATCTCGGCACTGCGGATGTATCCGGGCAATTCCGGCCGGCGCAGGAGGCATATCCCCACCAGGTGCGCCTCGAACTCCGCGGCCAACCTTGCCGCAACTTCGAAACGCCCGGGCCATTGCGGGCTGTTGTCGACGTGAACCAGGATCGTCTTGTAGGCCATCATTCCCTCCAATTTCGGGCTCTTAATCGCCAAACTCCAGATCAACTCTATCAGTTCGCCGGATGCGGCGGCTTGAGCCATCGCAAATTCGCACCGGATGCCGCCTCCGGAAAGAGGGGATGGGTCGAAGCTTCCCTAATCGATCAGTCGTTCGACCGCAGCGACTGCCAGATGTCGGTGAGCATCATCGTGAGTCCGATCAGCACCACGACGCTGAGCGCGACGTCCTTGAGCTTGATCACGACGGGGCCGATGAAGACGATGAGCAGCGCTGCCGCCACCACGCTCGCAAAGATCTTGAAGGACATATCGAACTCCTCGGCGCTCTCTCAACCCGATGCGATTCGACCGACAACCCAGCGCGCCGTGCGCAGCAGACGCGCATCGTCGCCACGGCGCCCGACCAGTTGCACCCCCAGCGGCAGGCCATTTTCGCCCTGCATCAACGGCAGGCTGAGCGCCGGCATGCCACATAGCGTCCACAGGGTGCAGAAGGCGGGGTCGCCCGTGGATTCTATGCCTTTCGGTGCGGTGCCTGCCGCCGCGGGGGTGACGATCGCGTCGCAGCGCTCGAAAATTTCATCGAACCCCTCGTTGATCAGCGGGATGCGGGCGCGCGCGAGCTGATAATCGAGCGCCGTGACCTCGCGCCCGCGAGCGAGCTGAGCGCGCAGCGAATCCGAGAGCCGGTCGCGCCCCTTTTCCCATTCGCGATCCAGATTCGCGGCCATTTCCGCTTCCATGATCGTTCGATGCCAGTCGAGCGCCAGGCGCGCGGAGTCCGGCGTGTCCACCTCGAAACTGCGATCGCCGAGCGCCGTGGTGAGCTCGGCGAACGCCTCCTTCGTCTCCTCCTCGGCGCGGTCCCACGCCGGGCCCTTCACGAATGCGAGCATGGGCGTGAGGGGCGGCTCTTCGGCCGCCGTCGTAACGAACGGGATCCGCGCGCGCACCCGGGTGTCCGGATCCAGCGGATCGTTGCCAACGAGCTGCTCCGCGGCCAGCGCGACGTCCTCGAGGCTCCGCGCGAACACGCCGACATGATCGAGCGTGCGCGAAAGCTTGAGTACGCCCCCGCGCGGGATGAGACCGTGCGTGGGCTTGAAGCCGTAAACTCCGCAGAATGCTGCCGGCCGGATCACCGAGCCGTTGGTCTGGCTGCCGAGCGCCAGGGGCACCATTCCGGCCGCGACCGCGGCGGCCGAGCCGCTCGACGAGCCGCCGGGCGTGTGCGCGGGACTGTGCGGGTTGCGCGTCTTTCCGGGCGAATACGTGGCCAGCTCGGTGGTGACCGTCTTGCCGAGGATCACAGCTCCCGCCGCGCGCAACATGGCGACGGCGGTCGCGTCGTGCCGCGGCGTGCGGCCCGCGTGCAGTGGTGTGCCGTCCTCGGTCGGCATGTCCTCGGTGTCGAAGATATCCTTGACCGCGACGGGAACGCCGTGCAGGGAACCGATCGCCTGCCCTTCGCGGCGCGCGGCGTCTCGTTCGCGCGCCTGCGCGAGCGCATGCTCGGGATCGAGATAGGCCCAGGCCTGCACCTCGCCATCCACTTCGCGCACTCGCGCCAGGCAGGCTTCGGTCACCTGTTCGGCGCTCAACTCACCCGCGCGGATTGCGCGCGCAGCGTCGGTCGCCGAAATCCAGTTCCGTTGCGACACGTTCATGCCGTGCTCAGCGTCCGTAGATCAGGTTCGGCAGCCACAGATGCAGCTGCGGGAACACGTAAACGAGGATCATCGTGACGAAAACCATGGCGAGGAACGGGAAGCACCCCTTGAAAATGGTCCACAGCTCCACGGATGGCGGCGCGATGCCCTTCAGGTAATACGCCGACATCGCCATCGGCGGGGTGAGAAACGACGTCTGCAGGTTGAGGGCCACAAGAATGCCGAAGAACATCGGATCGACGTGAAAGTGTGGCAGCAGCGGCAGGAAGATCGGCACGAAGATGATGATGATCTCGCTCCACTCGAGCGGCCAGCCGAGCAGGAAGATGATGAACTGCGAGATGATCAGGAACAGGATCGGGTTGAGGTCGAGGCCGAGAACGAATGCCTTGATGACGCCCTCGCCGCCCAGATACGAGAAGACCGACGAGAAGGTCCAGGATCCGACGAACAGGAAGCACACCATCGCCGAGGTGCGCGCCGTGAGGTAGACCGCCTCCTGAAGGCGTGGCCAGGTGAGCGCGCGGTAGGCGGCCGCCAGGACGAGACTGCCGAGGGCGCCGACCGCGGCGGCCTCGGTCGGCGTCGCCAGGCCGAACAGGATCGAGCCGAGCACCGCGAAGATCAGCACCGCTAGCGGCACGAACGCCTGCGCGAGCAGCAGGAAAGCCTTGCTCCACGGCACCTCGCTCTCTTCCTTCGGCAGCGGCGGCGTGAGCTTGGGATTGATCGCCGCGCGCGTGATCACGTACAGGACGTAGAGCCCCGCCAGCAGGAAACCCGGCAGCATCGCCGCGGCGTACAGCCTGACCACCGAGACCGATGCGGTGGCCGAATACACGATCAGCATGATCGAGGGTGGAATGAGGATGCCGAGCGTTCCGCCGGCGCAGATGACGCCTGCCGACAGCTTCTGGTCGTATCCGGCCCTGAGCATTACCGGAAACGCGAGCAGCCCCATCAGCGTCACGACCGCGCCGACGATGCCGGTCGCGGTGGCGAACATCGCGCAGGTCAGCAGCGCCGCCACCGCCATCGAGCCCGGGATGTGGCGCAGCGCGACCTGGAGACTGTAGAACAGGCGGTCGAGAATGTTCGATCGCTCGACCACGTACCCCATGAACAGGAACAACGGCACGGCAACGAGCACGTCGTTGCTCATGATGCTCCAGGTGTTCTGCGTCAGCAGGTAGAAGATCCTGTTGTCGAAGAGCTCCTGACCGGCCTGATAGTACGCATAGAACCCGAAACCGACGCCCATTCCCATCAGAGTGAAAGCGATGGGGAAGCCGAGCAGGATGATGAAGATGAACAACCCCAGCATCACCAGGGCGATGACGGGATCGCTCACTTGGCGCCCCCCTTCTCGCCCGTCGCCCCGGCAGCGTGCTGCTGGACGAGCACATCCTCGAGCTCTTCGACGTCGTGCAATCGCGCGGGCCACTGGCCGTCGCGTATGCAGAGAATGCAACGCAGCACCTCCGCGATGCCCTGCAGCGCGAGCAGCCCGGCGCCGAACGGAATCAGGAGCTTCAGCTGCCAGACCGGGATGCCGGCCGGGCTATTGACACTCACCTCGCGGATCCGGAAGGCCTCGACGCCGTACAGCCATCCGGAGTACATGAGTGCGAGCACGCCAGGAAAGAAGAACAGGATGTAGAGCACGAGCTCGATGGTCGCCTGCCCGCGCGGGGGCCACATCCGGTAGATGAAATCGCCGCGCACGTGGCCGTTGCGCGACAGGGTATAGGCGCCCGCCATGAAGAACAGGGCGCCGTACATCAGATAGCTGAAGTCGAAGGCCCAGCTGGTCGGATTGTTGAGCACGTAGCGCACGAACACCTCGTACGACGTGCCGAAGGTCAGGATGATGATGCACCAGGCGAACGCGTGCCCGACCGTCTTGCTGAGTACGTCCACGCCGCGGATGAACCGTTTGATCATGGGAGGCTATCCAGCAACTAAAATGGGGCGGCACCCGGAGGTGTCGCCCCAATCACTCACATTTTCCCTGAGTGTCAGGCTTTGGGCAGCTTGGTCTTGAAGACGTGTTCGTAGCCCATCGGGAACGGCGCGTCGTTGAAGGTCCAATAGAAGACCACGTCCTTGGCCCAGGCACGCTGCGAGTCGACGACCTTCTTGAAGAAGGGATCCTCGGAGGAGAGCTTTTGGGTCAGCACGTCCCACGCCTCGAGCTGCGCCTGGAAGACGGACGTCGGCGTGCGGAGCACATTGACCTTGTCCTTGTCGATCAGCTTGCGCAGATCCTTCGGGTAGTTCGCCATCGCGGTCCAGTAGTTCGCCTGCGAGGCCGCTTCGACCCCGTACCGCCAGATCGCCTGCAGGTCCTTGGACATCGAATCCCACTTCTTCTTGTTGAGGCAGATCTCGAAGAACTCCATCGCCTGGTGGTACGAGCCCATCTCGTAGTTCTTGATCACGTCCTGGGCGCCGAAGCGGCTGTCCGAGGTCGGATTGTTGAACTCGAATGCATCGATCACGCCACGCTCGAGCGCCGGGACGATCTCGCCGCCCGGGAGCTGCGTCACCTTGGCACCCATCTGCTGGAAGAGGTCGGCGGCGAGGCCCACGGTCCGGTACTTGAGGCCCTTGAGCTGCTTGGCGTCGGAGATCGGAGTCTTGAACCAGCCGAGCGGCTGGGTGGGCATCGGCATCGCGAAGAAGCCGACGTAGTTCAGGCCGAGCTTCTGCAGCAGCTCGTTGTAGAGCGCCAGCCCGCCGCCGCGGTAGATCCAGGAGAGCGTCTGGAACGCGTCCATCCCGTTGATCGGGCCCGAGCCGAACAGCGAGGCCACTTTCGACTTGCCGTACCAGTACACCGGAACGGTGTGGCCGGCGTCGAGCACGCCCTTGGACACCGCGTCGGTCACCTCGAAAGGCTTCACGACCGCCCCACCGACCAGATAGTCGACGCGCAGCCGCCCGCCGGCCATTTCGTTGACGCGCGTGACGAACTCCTGCGCGAACTCGTTGAAGATGTCGGTGGCGCTCCAGGCGCCCTGCATCTTGATGACGATCGGCGACTGGGACTTCGCGATCATCGGGAAGCCGAGCGACGCGGCGCCGGCGGTGGCCGCCGCGGCACCGGTCAGAAACTTCCGGCGCGCTGGACGCGGCTTGGTGGATTGCTCACTCCTCATGTTTCCTCCTTCATTTGCGAACAGAAAAATTGGTGGGTGCAATGCCTGTTGTCGGGGGGGTGCAGCCTCCCGCGTGAATCCCGGATTGCGGAATCACTTATCTTATAAGTTAGCTTGAGGATGCTATCCCCCGAGCGACCGAAAATCAAGGATGGTCGCGTGGTGGTTCGCCCACCCCTGCCCGACTGCCGGAGGCGCCGAGCCCAGAATGGCCCTAGCCGCCAAGTCAGTTGCGTCGCACCATACATGCTCCGCCCGCAGGCGAGCCGAGCTCAGACGTAGTACAGGACGAGGTAGAAGACGAGCAGGATCGCCACCCACATGACCATGCTGCCGGTGGTTCGGGTCCGCGCGAGTAGACCGTCCGTGCCGTAGTAGCGCTCCCCCTGCGCCAACGCTCCGCGCAGCGCCCGCTGGGCGTGCGCCGCGATGTGTTGGTACAAGGCGCTCGATCCCGTCACCAGCCCTGCGGCCGCACGAGCCCCGAGCCGTCGGTAGAACCAATCGAAATCGAGATTCACCGAGTGTAGCTCTGGAGGATAGATTCCCGTTCGCATCAGCCATGCGAACGCCAATGCGGAGAACACCAGCAACTGCAACTGCGCCAGCACGTGCCCGCTCGTATAGGGGACGTAGGTCACCGGATAAGGCAGCAATGCGTAAAGCGCCGCCGGGAAACTGCCGATTCCGATGCAAAGCGCAGCCGCCAGCGCCATGGCGATCAACATGTTGAGCGGAGCTTCCCTGCACCGGATCCCCGAGTCGTGGGCGAAGAAAGCGAAATACGGAATCTTGATCCCGGCATGGTGAAACACACCGGCCGACGCGAAGAGCAGAACGAGCCATACCAAGGGATGGCCTTCCGACGCGGCCGCCGCCATCACCATGGACTTCGTCACGAAGCCGCTGAAGAGCGGAAATGCCGAGATGGAGGCGGCGCCCACGATGCAAAATCCGGTGGTCCACGGCATCGACTTGTACAGTCCACCGAGATCCGTCCCTTTGACGGTGCCGGTGCGCAGAAGCACCGCCCCCATGGACATGAACAGCAGCGCCTTGAACAGGATGTCGGCGAACGCGTGCGCGACCGCTCCGTTGAGTGCGAGTTCAGTGCCGAGTCCGATGCCGACGACCATGAAGCCGAGCTGGTTGGTCATGCTGTAGGCGAGCACGCGGCGCAGATCGTTCTCGATCACTGCGTAGAAGATCGGGAATGCGGTCATCACCGTGCCGACCCAGATCAGCATTTCCGTGCCCGCGAATCCACGCGCGAGCGCATAGATGCCGAGCTTGGTGGTGAACGCCGAAAGCACGACGGTCCCGGTCTCGGTCGCCTCGGGATAGGCATCCTGGAGCCAATTGTGGAGCAACGGGAACGAGCTCTTGATGCCGAACGCAGCGAGAATCAGCCACGCGCCAGGTTGCGCCAGCGTGAAATGCTCGAATGCGAGCGATCCGCCTTGCTGCAAATAGATCAGCGATCCGGCAAGCAGCAGCATGCCGGAAATCAGCTGGATGATCACGTAGCGGAGACCCGCGCCGAAGGCCCGCTCGGTTCGACGTGCCCACATCAGCAGGACCGACGACACCGCGGTGAGCTCCCAGAAGATGAAGAGCGTGAGCAGGTCGCCCGCGAAGACCGCACCGAGCGCGCTGCCGGAATAGACGAGCGCCGCCACGTGCTGGAGGGTGTCATCGTGATGCATCGCGTAAATCGCGCTCAGGGCCGCGGCGATGAGGAAGACGTATCCGAACAGCAGGCTGAGCCGATCGACCCGCATCATCACCAGGGTGTAGTCGAGGACGTGTACCTCGCCGAACGAACCATGCGGGAGGCCGACGAGATGGGCGAAGGCGAGCACCGGCAGGAGCAGCAGCCATGCACGGCGGACCCAACCCCGGAACAGAGGGACGAACGCGGCCCCGAGGATCAGGATCAGAGCGGTGGGAAATTCAGCGCTCGTCATAATAGTTCTCCGGCCGCATCAGCACGCGCCGCAGAGCCTTGGCCGTCACGACGAGCGTCACGCAGGCGCCGAACCCGTACGCGGCGTAGAAGCCGAACCACGCGGCGAACCCGAGCTCCTCGTGCCGGTGGATGACGAGATCGGCCGCGACCAGAACGATCCCGATCCCCCAGACCGTGCGATAGAGCTTGGTGACGTTCTCGGAGCGATCGAGCCAATACGTCTTTTCGGTCTTTCGCGTTGTATCCGCCATCGGAAAGCTCCTCAGTCAGGCAGTCCGGCCACTTGCCGCGCGAGCTGCAACGGCACATCGGCGAAGAAGAACAGGGCGACGGTCATGGCGGCTGTCGCGACCAGTGCAATCAGGATCGGAATCGGCGCTTCACCGTGTGCCGCGTCGCCGGCGGGCGGCGGCCGGAAGAATGCGGCGTACACGATCGGAAGAAAATAGGCGGCGTTCAGCAGCGTGCTCACGACCAGCACGATGATCGCCCCGATCTGTCCGCTCGCCGCCGCCCCGGACACGATGTACCACTTGCTCACGAATCCGGCGGCGGGCGGAATGCCAATGAGCGACAGGGCGCCGACCGTGAAAGCCGCCATGGTCACGGGCATGCGACGACCGATGCCATCGAGCTGGCTGACCTCAGTCTTGTGCGCGGCCGTGTAGATGGCGCCCGCGGCGAAGAACAGGGTGATCTTGCTCACCGCGTGGGCCGCGATGTGGAAGACCGCGCCGACAATCGAGAGCGGAGCGAGTAAGGCGGCGGCGAGCACGACGTATGAAAGCTGGCTCACGGTCGAATAGGCGAGCCTGCGCTTCAGATTGTCCGAGCGTAGCGCGATGATCGACGCGAGGATGATCGTGAGGCTGGCCATGAACGGCAGCCAATCGACGCTCGAGAGCCCCGCGATGTTCTCGACGCCGAATATGTACACGATTACCTTCACCACGGAGAACACACCTGCCTTCACGACAGCGACAGCGTGCAGCAAGGCGGAGACAGGTGTTGGCGCGACCATCGCCGCGGGCAGCCAGCGGTGGACCGGCATCAGTGCAGCCTTGCCGATTCCGAACATGAAGAGCGCGAGCAGGCCACCGGTGGCCGCCTTGCCGAGGTGATCGCCGAGTATTCCGCCGGGCAGGAAGTCGGTCGTGCCGGCCACATTCCACGTGAAGATGATGCCGACGAGCAGCAACACGATCGAGGTGGTCAGCAGATAGCCCAGATAGACTCGCCCCCCGCGCTTCGCCTCCTCGTCGCCGTGGTGCGTCACCAGCGGGTAGGTGATCAGCGTCAGGGCTTCGTACGCGAGGAACAGCGTGATCAGGTTTCCGGCGAATGCAATCGCCATCGTGGCGCCCAGTGCGCCGGCAAAGCAGACATAGAAGCGCGTCTGGTGCTCCTCGCGGTTCGCGCGCATGTAGCCGATCGAGTAAATCGAGTTGACGATCCACAGCCCGGACGCGACGAGCGCGAAGAGCATGCCGAGCGGCTCGATCCGGAACGCGAGCAGCAAGCCCGGCAAGATCTGGAACAGCGCCAGCTGGGGCCGCCCCCCTGCGAGCACGTGCGGAGTGAGCGATGCAACCGCGAGGAACAGGAGCACGGCAGTGAGCAGCGTGATCGCCTCGCGGAGATTCGGCGCCCGTCCTGCCATCGCAATCAGCAGCGCGCCGATTAGCGGAATCGCCAGCGCGGCGACAAGTGCGGCGAGTGGGCTCACCTGAGGCCCCCGAGCAGCACTTCCGCCGCACGCGACGCCGTGCCGACGGTGAACGACGTGTCGAGGCCGAAGTAGACGGTCAGCGCCACGAGCACGTAGGCTGGAAGCAGGAGGATCGGCGGCGCTTCCTTGATGCCGATCAGCGCCGGTCCCGGCTCACGAAAGTATGCGGCCTCCACGAACCGCCACACGTACCAGACCGCGATCAACGAGCTCACGACGGGCAGGAACACGATCCACCAGTGACCCGTCTCGAGCGCGCCGAGCACGAGATACCACTTGGTGACGAACCCGGCGGTTGCGGGAACGCCGATGAGGCTGAGGCCACCCACGACGAACCCGGCGCAAGTGAGCGGCATGACGCGGGCGAGCCCGGCCAGATCCGCGAACCGCAGGCTGTGCACCCGGAACCAGATGCAGCCCGCCAGCAGGAAGAGCGCTGACTTCGTCACGCCATGATTGAAGAGATGCACGATGGCGCCGGTAAGGCCCGCCTGGTTCGCGAGCGCGATGCCCAGCGTGATGTAGCCGATCTGGCCCAGGCTCGAGTAGGCGAGCAGGTGCTTCAGGTTTTCCTGGTAGGCGGCCGCAGCCGATGCGACGAACATGGCGGCGACCGAGAGCACCAGGAAGATGTCCTGCGTCGGTAGCGAATCGAAGATCTCGCTCTTCCCGAACACCGTGAAGTAGAACCTGAGCAGGACGTAGATCGCGACCTTCGTCGCGGTGCCGGCGAGGAACGCGGAAACGACCGACGGCGCGTACGCGTACGCGTTGGGCAGCCAGAAATGCAGGGGAAAAAGCGCGAGCTTCAGGGAGATGCCGACCGTCACGAAAGCGAGCGCGGCAAGCACCGGTCGCGCATGCGCGACATCGCCCAGACGCGTCGCGAGGTCGTGCAGATTCAGCGTGCCGGTCATCAGGAAGAGCAACCCGACGCCGATCACGTAGAACGTCGCGCCGATGGTCCCCATGATCAGGTACTGGTAGGAGGCCACCAGCGCACGACGTTCGCGACCGAGCGCGATCAGGACGTAGGTGCTGAGCGAGGAGATCTCGAGGAAGACGAACAGGTTGAACGCGTCACCCGTGATCGCGATGCCGAGCAGTCCGGCAAGGCACAGACAGAACATCGCGTAGCCCAGGTAGTGCTGGTCCTCCGGAACCTCGGCCGCGAAACTGCGCCACGCGTAGGGGCCGCCGATTGTCGCGAGCAGGCCGATGAGCACCAGCACGAAGGCGTTGACGATGTCTACCCGATACTCGATGCCCCACGGCGGCGCCCAGCTGCCGAGCGCGTAGGAAACGACCCCGACCTCGCGCACTTGCACGAGAAGCGCGAGCGCGATCGCGAGCGAGGCGATGCTCACCACCATGGTGAGCGCCCACGCGAATGCGCCCCTGCGGACCAGAACGATGATGGGCGCCGCCATGAGCGGCACCACGACCTGCAGTGCCGCGAGGTGCTCCCCGATCACGCGCCGCGTTCCTCGCGCTCGGTGGCGCGGTCCTGGTCTGCGATCTCGTCTTCCTCGATCGTTCCGTAGGCTTCGCGGATGCGCACCGCAAGGCCGAGGCCCAGCGCGAGCGTCGCGACGCCCACCACGATCGCAGTGAGGATCAGTACGTGCGGGAGGGGGTTGGAATAGACCTGGAATCCGTCTGCCACGATCGGCGCCGTGCCGCCGATCAGCTTGCCCGGAGCGATGTAGAGCAGGTAAACGGACGTCTGGAAGATTGCGAGGCCGACGAGCTTCTTCACCAGGTTGCCTCGCGCTATCACGATGTAGAGGCCACCGATCATCAGGAAGATCGTGACCCAGTAGCTGAAATGGCTGAACGCGCTCATTCGGTGTCGGCCTCCCGGCCGCGCCCCGCGAACATGTAGAAGATCTTGAGCATCACGCCGAAGACCGTGATGCCCACACCCATCTCGACCCAGAAGATGCCGCGCTCCTGACCGTGGGCAGGGGGCGTTCCCAGCACGAAATAATCGAGATAGTTGCCGCCGAGCAGGATACCGACGAGTCCCACGGTAGCGTAGAGGAGCACGCCGGCCGCCAGCATCGTCTCCACCAGCCAGTCCGGAATCACCTTCCGGGTCGTCGGCAGGCCGAAGATGATCGCATACAGCACGACCGATGCGGCGGCGATCACGCCGGCCTGGAATCCACCGCCCGGACCGTAATCGCCGTGAAACTGCACATAGAGCGCGAAGACCATCATGAACGGGATCAGCAGCTTCGCGATCACCCGCAGGACGAGGTAGTGCCTCACTTCCCCTCCCCGCGCGGCCTCCGGCGGCGACGCAGCAGCGCGATCACACCGACGCCAGCCGTGAACACGACCATCGTCTCCCCGAGCGTGTCGTAGCCCCGGTAGCTCGCGAGCACCGCGGTGACGATATTCGGAACGCCGGTCTCCCGTTCGCCTTCCTCGATGTATCGTTTCGCGACGTGCTGGTGGATTGGCGCCTCGGGATCGGAGAATGCCGGCAGGCCGAGCGTTCCGTAAACGAGAACACCGCCCGTTACCACCGCCAACAGGAGGGGTAGTCCCACGCGCCACATGGGCTTGGCCTCCTCGCCGCCGCAGAGATACAGCGCGCCGAGCAGCAGCACGGTCGAGATTCCAGCTCCGACCGACGCCTCCGTCATGGCGACATCCACGGCATCGAGCGCGACGAGCACCGTCGCCATGAGAAAGCTGTATATGCCGCTCAGGATGACGACCGCGAAGAGATTGCGCTGCACCGCGATCGCCACGACGGCGAACGCCATGAGCGCGAGCAGCACGTTTACGATCAGCGGTTCGATGGCTTCACCTCCTCTTCCGGGCGCTGTCGAGCAAGCCTGGGCTCGAGACCACGGTGCATTCCGGCTTTCGCGAGCGCATGGGTCGCGGTCGGACTTGTGAAGAACAGCAGGAAGCCGATGACGATCAGCTTCACCGTGACGAGCGAAATCCCCGCAACGAACATCATCCCAAGCAGCATCAAACCCGCGCCGAGGGTGTCGGTCACGCTCGCCGCGTGCATCCGCGTGTAGAAATCGGGCATCCGCACGAGGCCCAGGCCGCCCACCACGCAGAAGAAGCTGCCCAGCCCTAGGAAGATCCAGCCCAGCCACTCCGCCGCGACCGTCATTGCTTCTCCGCCTCCTCGCCGGGATCCCCCAGATTTCCGTAGGTGAAGAACTTCAGCACCGCGATCGTGCCGACGAGGTTCAGGATTCCGTAGGTGATCGCGAGATCGAGGAACTCCGGGCGGCCGCTCAGGAACCCCAGCACCGCCAGCGCCAGCAGCGCGACCGTTCCGATCGTATTCGCGGCCTGGGCCCGGTCGAACACGGTCGGGCCGAGGATCGCGCGGGTGAGCGCGAGCGCGAGCGTCACGAGCAGAGCGAGCATCGCGATGGCGAACATCATTCCTCCCCTTCGAACCGGGTGACGCGCCGGTCCATTTCTCCGCCGCGGATTCCGTCCGCGCCCGCCTCGGTCACCGCGTGCACCAGGAACTCTGCGTGCCCCGCCTCGATCGAGATCGTGCCGGGCGTCAGGGTGATCGAGTTTGCGTGCGTGACCAGACCGGCGTTGCTCTTCTGGGTCGGCGTGAATCTCAGCAGCGTCGGCGACACCGGCAGCCTTGGATTGAGGATGATCCGGGTGACGTCCCATCCCGACTTGATGATCTCGCGGAGGAGCCACGGCCAGTAGCTGAAAAGCGCGCGCGGGGCGAGATGCACGGGATGCCCCTCGCGATCGACGACGTCCATGCGGCGCGCCAGCCAGACCACTCCCAGCGCGGTGAGCAAACCCATGGTGACCAGGAACGGCGTGTAGTGGCCCGACAGAATCAGCCAGAAGCCGAACAGGAACAGCACCGAACTGACGAGATGCAAGCGCCGCCCTCCCCTGTGAACCCGATTTCTGGATTATTCCCGCACTCGAGACGTCCGCCCGCAAAGCGCGCGGCCGGCGGGAATTCTATCGGCTGCCCCCAAGCCGAACAAGCGCCGCGCGAGCCGCCCCTGCGTCACTGCGCGGAGCCTGGCAAACCGCGCAGGATGAACGCGGGCGCGGTGCCTTGCTTGGGCTCGCCCGCGTACACGGTCAGGTGCGGATACGGGATCTCGATGTCGCGCGCATCGAATGCCGCCTTGAGCCTTTGCAGGAATCCGCGCCGCACACCCCACTGCTCGATCGGCTTCACCTTGAATCGACAGCGGATGACCACCGCCGAATCGGCCCACTTGTCCACGCCCGCGATCTCGAGATCTTCGAGGATCCGCGGGCCGAACGACTCGTCGGCGCGCATCTCGCGCCCGACCTCACGAATCACGTCGATTGCCTCCTCGACATTCTCGCGATAGGCGATGCCGATGTCCATGACAGCGAACGCGAAATTCCGTGTGAGATTGCTGACGGTGCTGATCTGCCCGTTCGGCACGAAGTGGACGTTGCCGTCGTAATCGCGCAGCCGCACATAGCGCAAAGTCAGGTCCTCCACGAGCCCACCGATCCCCGCCACGATGACGATGTCGCCCTTCCCGAGCTGATCGTCGACCAGCAGGAAGAAACCGTTGAAGTAGTCCTTGATGAGGCTCTGCGCGCCGAAGCCGACGGCGATTCCGGCCACGCCTGCGGTAGCGAGAACGGGCGCCACCGAAATACCGAGCTCGTTGAGAATCAGCATGCCGGCGACCACCGACACTACGACGCCGAGGACATAGCGGAACACGCGCCCGAGCGTCTCGAGACGCTTGGCGCGGTCCTCGCTCGGTGCGCGTTGCTGAAGGCGCGTGCGCATGGTGCGGATTGCGCGATTGCCGATCGCGACCACCAGCCACGCGGCGATTGCGATCAACACCACGCGCACCGCAGACTGGCCGTAACCCACCCATTCGCGGGTGCTGATGGAACTGATTGCGTCAAGGAACGGTGTGTCCATGAATTCTCCGTAGTGAATGACGACGAGGAAGCGCACGAGCGCATCGGACCGGCGCGCGAACCGGAATCCCGAATTCTCGCGCGACGGCTCCGGCGCTCAACTTGCGCGCTCCGGCGGCGCCGAGCGGAGAATCCACGTTGCGCACGTTGAAAATCGCGCACGGGCGCTGTGATAGAATGCGTCTCAAATATATCTCAATCGCGGGCCAGTTCGGCGCTGTCGCTGCATCTCAGCCGGATCGCAGATCTTCAGCACGCAGATCTTCAGCAGAGTGCCAGTGAGCCGGCGTGCAGTGCCCGCTCGGTACTTCGCTTTTACTCCGTTGCTCGTGGACTGGTTGGCCCCGAAACCATGCTCGCGACCCGGCTGGTTCCCTTGGCAACGTTCAATACCGCGTTCCCGCAGCAGTGTGGGACTGTTTTCCGGCACGCTTTCCGCGCCAACCGTGCTGCGGCGTCGGGACGCAGAAGATGAGAACAAAGGAGGCCAAGCATGATCGGACAGAGGGAAGTGCTCGCCATGGTGCTCGCTGGCGGCGAAGGCTCCCGGCTGCAGCCGCTCACCGCGGGCCGCTCGAAGCCCGCGGTCCCGTTCTCCGGCGGCACGCGCATCGTCGATTACGTGCTCAGCAACCTGATCAACTCGCGCATGTACGCGATCTATCTGCTCGTCCAGTACAAGTCGCAATCGCTCATCGAGCACGTGCACACCTCCTGGTCGCTGTCGCCCGTGATTCCCGGACAGTTCATCACGATCGTGCCTCCCCAGATGCGCGAGGGGCCGACATGGTTCCAGGGAACCGCTGACGCGATCTACCAGAACCTGAATCTCATCGAGCAGCACAACCCCGAGGTGGTCGCGATCTTCGGCGCCGATCACGTGTACCGGATGGACGTGCGCCAGATGCTCGCCTTTCATCGCGAGCGGCGCGCCGACGTCACCGTCGCCGCGCTTCCGGTGCCCGTCGAGCGTGCGAGCGCATTCGGCATCATCGGCACCGAGAGGGACGGTCGCATCCGCGAGTTCCTCGAAAAACCGGAGCACCCTCCCGCGATGCCCGGTCGATCGGGGCACGCGTATGCGTCGATGGGGAACTATCTCTTCGACGCGGAAGTGCTGAAGGTTGCGCTCGAGGAGGCGCGCGAGCAAGGCGGAACCGACTTCGGCCGCCACATGCTTCCGCGGCTCGTGGGCACGCGCCGCCTGTACGCCTACGATTTCGCAACGAACACGGTCCCCGGCGTGAAGCCCTATGAGGAGGCCGGCTACTGGCGTGACGTCGGCTCGCTCGACGCATACTTCGAGGCGCACCAGGATCTGCTCGGCACCGAGCCGCGGTTCGACGCTTTCAATCCGTATTGGCCGATCCAGTCCGGGAGCTATGTGGGGCCTGTCGCACGCATCCTTGGCGGGACCATCGACAACTCGATGATCGCCTCCGGATCGCGGATCGAGAGTGCGGTCGTGCGCAACACCGTGCTGCGCTATGACGTGCGGATCGACCCCGGCGCGGTCGTCGAGGACTGCGTCATCATGGACCACGTGCACGTGAAGCGCGGCGCCAGGTTGCGGCGCGTGATCGTGGACCGCTACAACACGATCGAAGAGGGCGAGCGGATCGGCTACGACACCTCGGCCGACGCGCGCCGATTCACGGTTTCGCCGGGCGGCATCGTCGTGGTGCCGCGCGCGCAATCGGGCGGAGTTCCGTTCTCGCCCGTGTTCGCGCCGCGCACAGCCGACCCAACCCGACCGGCGCTGCTGCAATAACTGCGAAGGAAATCGCGCAATGGCCACGAAGACTACGAGCGAATCACGCGTCCGGTCCCGGCGCGGCGCAGGCGAAGGACAGGAGACACCAGTGCTGACCGAACACGACATCTATCTCTTCAAGGAAGGCCGCCACGGGCGCCTGCACGAGAAGATGGGCTGCCAGCTGACCGTGCAGAATGCGGTTGCGGGGGCACACTTCGCCATCTGGGCCCCCAACGCGCGCAGCGTCGCGGTCATGGGCGAGTTCAACGGATGGGACGTGCGCGCCCATCCACTCAACGCCCGCCAGGACGGCTCCGGAATCTGGGAAGGGTTCGTTCCCGGCGTCGTGCGCGGGCAGAGCTACAAGTACCGCATCGTGTCGAACTACGGCGGCTACGAGGTCGACAAGGCCGACCCGTTCGGCTTCTATGCCGAAGTCCCGCCATCCACTGCGTCGCGCGCCTGGACGCTCGAGTACGAGTGGAACGACGCCGAGTGGATGGCGAACCGGCGCAGCCGCAACGCGCTGGACGCGCCGATGTCGATCTACGAGGTTCATCTCGGCTCCTGGCGGCGCGGCGACGGACAGCGCTTTCTCACCTACCGGGAGATGGCCGACCAGCTCACCGAATACGTGCGCGAGACGGGGTTCACGCACGTCGAGCTGCTTCCGATCACCGAGCACCCGTTCTACGGCTCCTGGGGTTACCAGACGACCGGTTTCTTCGCGGCGACCGCACGCTACGGCGAGCCTCAGGATCTGATGTATCTGATCGACCGGATGCATCAGAATGGGATCGGCGTGATCCTCGACTGGGTGCCGTCGCACTTCCCGAACGACGCCCATGGCCTCTCGTATTTCGACGGCACGAACCTGTTCGAGCATGCCGATCCGAAGCAGGGCTTCCACCCCGAGTGGAACAGCTACATCTTCAATTACGGTCGTCACGAAGTGCGCGCTTTTCTGATCTCGAACGCGCTCTTCTGGCTCGACAAATACCATCTGGACGGTCTGCGGGTCGATGCCGTGGCGTCGATGCTCTACCTCGACTACGGTCGCAAGGACGGGGAATGGGTGCCGAACCAATACGGCGGCAGGGAGAACCTCGACGCCATCCGGTTCCTGCGCGACTTGAACGAGGCGGTCTACCGCGACCATCCGGACGTGCAGACGATCGCCGAGGAATCGACCGCTTGGCCGATGGTCTCGCGGCCGGTCTACCTGGGTGGGCTGGGCTTCGGCCTCAAATGGAACATGGGCTGGATGCACGACAGCCTGAAGTACCTGAGCGAGGATCCGATTCACCGCAAATATCACCATGACCGGCTCACTTTCTCGATCTGGTACGCGTTTGCCGAAAACTTCGTGCTGCCCCTCTCGCACGACGAAGTCGTGCATGGCAAGGGCTCGTTGATCGGCAAGATGCCGGGCGACACGTGGCGCCAGTTCGCGAACCTGCGCGCGCTATACGGCTATATGTGGGCCCACCCGGGCAAGAAGCTGCTCTTCATGGGCTGCGAGTTCGGCCAGCGCCGCGAATGGGCGCACGACGATCAGCTCGAGTGGTGGGTCCTGCAATACCCCGAGCACTCGGGACTGCGCAACTGGGTCGGCGACCTGAATCGCGTGTACCGCACGGAGCCCGCTCTGCACGAAGTGGATTTCGACGAGGCCGGGTTCGAGTGGATCGACTGCCACGATGCCGAGGCAAGCGTGATCGCTTTCCTGCGCAAATCGCGCAAGGGCGAAACGGTGGTCGTCGCCTGCAATTTCACGCCGCTGCCGCGGGAGAACTACGTGCTGGGCGTGCCCGGCGGCGGCTTCTGGCGGGAGCTCCTGAACAGCGACGCGCCGCTGTACGGCGGTAGCGGGACCGGAAACTACGGTGGCGTCGAGGCGGCACCGGTCCCGGCGCACGGGCGGATGCACTCCATCACGATCACGCTGCCGCCGCTCGGCGTCATGTTCCTGAAGAGCGAGGGCCGAAATGGCTGACCCACGCAAACCGGTTCGCAGGCAGGAAAGCGGAGTCGACGGACGGGTCCGCGTGGTGATCGAGAGCGTCAGCCCCGCCGTCGATGACGGGCGGTTCGCCACCAAGCGCGTAGTCGGGGACCGGGTCGTCGTCGAGGCCGACTGCTTCACCGACGGGCACGATGCGGTCGCCGCACGCGTGCTGTGGCGCCGCGATGACGAGTCCGTGTGGCGCGAGGCGCCGATGGCGTTCCTCGGCAACGATCGCTGGCGCGGCAGCTTCGTCGCCGAATCGCTCGGCCGGTACCGCTATACGGTGACGGCATGGGTCGACCACTTCCTCTCGTGGCTGCACGATCTCGAGCGACGCGTCGACCCCGAGGACATCAAGATTGCGGCGCTCGTCGGCGCCGAGCTGATCGACGGCGCGGCAAAGCGCGCGGCCGGCGCCGACCGCAAGGCGCTGGCGGACTGGGCCGCCCGGCTGCGTGCGGGCGGCAATGCCGAAGCGCTCAAGGCGCTCGGCCTGGACGAGGCGCTCGGCGAGGTGGCAAAGCGCCACCCCGACCGCAGCCTCGCCCTCACCTATCCGGCGGAGCTTCCCCTGGTCGTGGATCGCGATCGCGCGCGCTACAGCACCTGGTACGAGCTCTTTCCCCGTTCCACTTCGACCGTGGCCGGGCAGCACGGCACGTTCCGCGACGTCGAGGCGCGCCTGCCCTATGTCGCCGAGTTGGGTTTCGACGTGCTCTACTTCCCGCCGATCCATCCCATCGGCCGGGAGAAGCGCAAGGGCAAGAATAATTCGCTCGCCCCGACGTCCGAGGACGTCGGCAGCCCGTGGGCGATCGGCTCCGCTGAGGGCGGGCACAAGTCGCTCCATCCGCAGCTCGGCACGCTCGAGGACTTTCGCAGAGTGGTGGCGCGCGCGCGCGATTTCGGCATCGAAGTCGCGCTCGACATCGCGTATCAGTGCGCACCGGACCATCCGTACGTCACGGAGCATCCGGAGTGGTTCCGCAAGCGGCCGGACGGAACGGTGCAGTACGCCGAGAATCCACCAAAGAAGTACCAGGACATCTATCCGTTCAATTTCGAGTCTGAAGCATGGCAGGCGCTGTGGGAGGAGCTCGCGAGCATCTTCGAGTTCTGGATCGCGGAGGGCGTCCGCATCTTCCGCGTCGACAATCCGCATACCAAGCCGTTTCCGTTCTGGGAGTGGGCGATCGACCGCCTGAAGCGGGCCTACCCCGAGACGATCTTCCTCGCGGAGGCGTTTACCCGTCCGAAAGTCATGCACCGGCTCGCCAAGCTCGGGTATACGCAGTCCTACACGTATTTTGCCTGGCGCAACACGAAGTCGGAACTCACCGAGTACTTCACCGAGCTCGCCAAGGGCCCCGGCCGCGAATACTTCCGCCCGAACGTCTGGCCCAATACCCCCGACATCCTCACCGAGTACCTGCAGTTCGGCGGCCGGCCGGCCTTCATCGCGCGCGTCGCGCTCGCCGCGACACTGGCGGCGAGCTACGGAATCTACGGGCCCGCCTTCGAGCTCCTCGAGGCCGCGCCGCGCGACCCCGGCGGCGAAGAGTATCTCGACTCGGAAAAGTATCAGCTGCGCGAATGGGATCTGGATCGCGCCGACAGCCTGCGCGGATTCATTGCGCGGATCAACAAGGCGCGTCGCGAAAACCCGGCACTGCAGTCCGACTGGTCGCTGCGATTCTTCCCCGTCGACAACGAACACCTGATCTGCTACGCCAAGGCCACCGAGGACCGTGAGAACGTGGTGGTCAGCGTCGTGAATCTCGACCCGTATCACACGCAATCAGGCTGGGTGGAGCTCGATCTCGCCGCACTGGGCGTGGACCCCGCTTCACCCTACCAGATGCACGAGCTGCTGACGGGCGCGCGCTACCTCTGGCACGGCCCGCGCAACTTCGTCAGCCTGGACATCACGCGCGCCCCGGCGCAGATCTTCCGCCTGCGCCGCAAGGTGCGGACCGAGCGCGACTTCGATTACTTCCTGTGAGCGGACATCGATGGAACGAGACGCGAGTCCCCGTAGCGTTGACGCGCAGACCACCACCGCGGCGCAGTCGAGCGATGTCCCGTACTGGTACAAGGATGCGGTCATCTACCAGCTCCATATCAAGGCGTTCTTCGACTCGAACGACGACGGCTTTGGCGACTTTCGCGGCCTGACCTCGAAGCTGGACTACATCAAGGACCTCGGCGTCAACACGGTATGGCTGCTGCCGTTCTATCCGTCGCCGATGCGGGACGACGGCTACGACGTGGCCGACTATCACAACATCCACGCGCAGTACGGAACCCGCAACGACTTCCGGCAGTTCGTCCGTGAGGCGCACCGGCGCAGTCTGCGGGTAATCACCGAGCTCGTCGTCAATCACACGTCCGACCAGCACCCGTGGTTCCAGGCCGCCCGACGGGCGCCGCCCGATTCTCCGAAGCGCGACTACTACGTCTGGAGCGATTCCGACCAGAAGTACCGGGGCACGCGCGTCATCTTCACCGACACCGAGTCCTCGAACTGGACGTGGGATCCGGTCGCGAAGGCCTACTTCTGGCATCGCTTCTTCAGCCACCAGCCGGATCTCAATTTCGACAATCCGAATGTGCTGAAGGCGATCTTCAAGACCATGCGCTTCTGGCTCGACATGGGCGTGGACGGGTTCCGGCTGGACGCCATTCCCTACCTCGTGGAACGCGAAGGCACGTCAAACGAGAACCTGCCCGAGACCCACGCGGTGATCCGAGAGATCCGCGCCCTGCTCGATGCGCACTATACGAACCGCCTGCTGCTCGCGGAGGCCAACCAGTGGCCCGAGGACGTGCGGGAATACTTCGGCAACGCCGACGAATGCCAGATGGCCTATCACTTCCCGCTGATGCCACGGATGTACATGGCCATCGCCCAGGAGGACGCGCACCCGGTCGTCGAGATCATGCAGCAGACGCCTGACATTCCCGACTCCTGCCAGTGGGCGATCTTCCTGCGCAACCACGACGAGCTCACGCTCGAGATGGTCACCAGCAAGGAGCGCGACTACATGTACCGCATGTACGCGGCCGACCCGCGCGCGCGCATCAACCTCGGAATCCGGCGCCGGCTCGCGCCGCTGATGGAGAACGATCTCGACCGGATCAAGCTGATGAACAGCCTGCTCCTGTCGATGCCAGGCTCCCCGATCATCTACTACGGGGACGAGATCGGCATGGGAGACAACATCTTCCTCGGCGACCGCAACGGCGTGCGCACACCGATGCAATGGAGCCCGGACCGAAATGCCGGCTTTTCGCGGGCCGACCCGCAGCGGCTTTACCTGCCGCCAATCATGGATGCGGTGTACGGATACGAAGCGGTGAACGTCGAATCGCAGCAACGCGATCCTTCTTCGATGCTGCACTGGATGAAGCGCATGCTCGCCGTTCGCAAAGGCAGCCGCGCATTCGGGCGCGGCAAGCTCACCTTTCTCAAGGCGGGCAACCGTAAGATTCTGGCCTACCTGCGCGAATACGGAGACGAAGTCATCCTGTGCGTGGCGAATGTCGGGCGCTCGGCGCAGCCGGTGGAGCTGCAGCTCGATCGATTCCGCGGGCGTGTGCCGGTGGAGCTGCTCGGCCGCACGGCCTTCCCGCCGATCGGCGAGCTGCCCTATCTCCTCACGCTGCCCGCGCACGGCTTCTACTGGTTTCGCCTTGCCACCGACGTCGAGGTGCCGCGCTGGCACGAGGAGCACCTTGCGCCCGAGGACCTGCCGGTGCTAGTGCTCTTCGACGGCTGGTCGAGCTTCTTCCGCGACCGCGTCGTACCGTGGCGAATCGGCATGGCGGAAAAAACCAGCACGCAGCTCGAGACTCAGGTGCTGCCGCGGTTCATCGAGAAGCAGCGCTGGTATGGGGCGAAGGGCCAGCCGATCAAGCGCGCCCACCTCACCGACCATGCGGTCTGGCAGGTGGGCGAACACAGCTGGCTCATCGCGCTCGTGGATGTCGAAGGGCCGCCCGAGCGGGCGACCTATTTGATACCGCTGGCCCTCGCCTGGGAGGACAGCGAGGACGAACGCCTGCGCGGTCTGGCTCCCGCAACCATCGCAAAGGTGCGCCAGCAGGCGAACGTCGGCGTGCTGGGCGAGGCGTTCGGCGACGAGGCCTTCTGCCGTGCAGTCGTCGACGCGATCGGCACGGGCAAGGAGGTCGCCACTGCGCATGGCAAGCTGCGCTTCACGCCCACCAAGGCCTTTGCGGAGCTCGCCGGTGCCGACTATGCCCAACTCCCGGCCAGCCGCCCGCTCGCGCAAAGCAGCAACACCATCGTCATGCTCGGCGAACGCCTGTTCCTGAAGGGTTACCGGCGCCTGCGGCCCGGCGAGAATCCGGAGCTGGAGGTCGGGCGATACCTGACCGAGACGGCACGCTTTGCCAATTGCGTGCCGGTTGCGGGAGCGATCGAGCATTTCGCGGCCGACGGGACGGTCGTGACGCTCGGCATGCTGCAGGCGTACGTAACGAACCAGGGCGACGGCTGGGCGTATACGCTCGACTATGTCGAGCGGTTCTTGGAGGATCACCGCACCGCGACCGATCTCCCGCCGGCGGGCATCCATGGTGCGTACCTCGCGCTCGCCCATACGCTGGGTCAGCGCACCGGCGAGCTGCATTGCGCGCTTGCGTTGCAGTCCGGCAACCCCGCCTTCGATCCCGAACTGATCACGTCCGCGGATGTGAACGAGTGGAAACATCGCGCACACGAGGAAGCGCTGGGCACCTTCGAGCTCCTCGCGGAGCGGGTCGAGGCGCTGCCGGAGCCCGCGCGGACCGAGGCCCGGGCACTGCTCGAGCAGAGGGGCAAGGTCCTCTCTTACGTCGAGTCGTTTGCCGCGCCCGAACAGGCGATGCGCAAGACCCGGTATCACGGCGACTATCACCTCGGGCAGGTACTGCTCGCAAACAACGACTTTATGATCATCGACTTCGAGGGCGAGCCCGCTCGATCGCTCGAGGAGCGCCGCCGCAAGACCTCGCCGTTGCGGGACGTTGCCGGAATGATGCGGTCCTTTAACTATGCGCGCTGGGCAGCGCTCAAGCGCGCGGCGCAGACCGAAGAGGAGTTCGACAAGCTCGCCCCGCTTGCAACCGCCTGGGAAGACGAGGCGCGCCGGACCTTTCTCGCGGCATACGAGGAAAGCGTGCGCGCGGGCGGCCTCTACGATTCTATCGAGGAGGCACGCACGCTCCTCGGGCTGTTCGAGCTGGAAAAGGCGCTCTACGAGCTGCGCTACGAAATCAACAATCGACCGGATTGGGTCCGCATTCCCCTCGTGGGCGTGCTCGCCCTCGCCTCACGACCTTCGCACTAGCCAACCGAAAGTAGGGACAGGAGGTTTTCATGGAAAATGTCGACATGCTCCTCGAGCCTGTCCGGGCGTTCCTGACGCAGATCGGCGCCTTCCTGCCGCGGCTGGCCCTGGCCATCGCAGTGCTGATCGCGGGCTGGCTGGTGGGCAAAGTGGCGCGGTTTGCGGTGACAAAGGGCCTGCGCGCCATCAACTTCAATGTGCTGACCGAGCGCGCGGGCATCGACGGCTTTCTCCAGCAAGGCGGTTTGCGCAGCGACACCACCGGCATCTTCGCAACACTGGTGTACTGGCTCGTGATCTTGGCGGCCCTCGTCATCGCGTTCAACAGCGTCGGGCTCACCTATATCACGGACTTGCTTGGCAAGGTGGTGTTGTTCGTTCCCAAGGTCATCGTCGCGCTCCTGATCGTGACGTTCGGCGCGTACTTCGCGCGCTTCATCAGCAACGCCGTGATCACATATTGCCGGAACGTGGGCATCCAGGACGCAGCGCTGCTCGGAACGATCGCGCAGTACGCGATCATGGCGTTCGTGGTGCTCATCGCGCTCGACCAGGTCGACGTCGGCGGCGAGATCGTCCGCGAGAGTTTTCTCGTGATTCTCGCCGGGGTGGTTTTCGCGCTGGCGCTCGCCTTCGGGCTAGGCGGCAAGGACTGGGCGGCTGACCGCCTGGAACGCTGGTGGCCCAAGCAAAAGCACGAAAGCGAAGATCGATGATGCGCACTGAACGAGATTAAGAAGAACAAATGAACCCCATCAATGCCGTATGGCCCGGCCGCCCGTATCCGCGCGGCGCCAACTGGGACGGAGAGGGCGTCAATTTCGCGCTTTTCTCGGAACACGCCGAGCGCGTCGAGTTGTGCGTCTTCGATGCCGGAGGACGGCGCCAGGTCCAGCGCGTAGAGCTGCGCGAGCGGACCGATCAGGTCTTCCACTGCTACCTGCCCGAAGCGCGCCCCGGAATGCTCTACGGGTATCGCGTTCACGGACCCTACCGGCCCGAGGAAGGGCATCGCTTCAACCCGAACAAGCTGCTGCTCGATCCCTATGCGCGGAATATTGTCGGATCCATGCGCTGGAGCGACGCCCTCTTCGGTTACACCATAGGGAGCCGGCGCGAGGATCTGTCTTTCGACCGGCGCGACAGCGCAGGTGGCATGCCGAAATGCAAGGTCATCGACCCGGCATTCACGTGGGCCGATGAGCGGCGCCCCGAGATCCCCTGGAACGAGATGGTCGTCTACGAGCTGCACGTGCGCGGGTTCACGATGCAGCATCCCGACGTGCCCCCCGCCCTGCGCGGCACCTACGCGGGGCTCGCGAGCGCGCCGGTGATCGAGTACCTGAAGCGCCTCGGCGTGACCACCGTCGAGCTGATGCCGGTCCATGCGTTCGTCGACGACCGATACCTCGCCGAGAAGGGCCTGCGCAATTACTGGGGCTACAACACCATCGGGTTCTTCGCGCCCGACGTCCGCTATTCGGCGTCCGGCAAGGTGAACGAGTTCAAGACGATGGTGAAGACGCTCCACACCGCGGGCATCGAAGTCATCCTCGACGTGGTCTACAACCACACCGCCGAAGGCAATCAGCTCGGCCCGACGCTCTGCTTTCGCGGCGTGGACAACGATTCCTACTACCGGCTCGTGCAGGATGACCAACGCTACTACATGGACTATACGGGCTGCGGAAACACACTGGACATGCAACACCCCCGGGTGCTCCAGCTCATCATGGACTCACTGCGCTACTGGGTCACCGAGATGCACGTCGACGGTTTCCGCTTCGATCTTGCCGCGGCGCTCGCCCGCGAGCTCCACGAGGTCGACCGCCTCGGCGCCTTCTTCGACATCCTGCGGCAGGATCCCGTGCTCAACCAGGTCAAGCTGATCGCAGAGCCGTGGGATCTCGGCGAAGGCGGGTACCAGGTCGGCAATTTCCCGATCGGCTGGGCGGAATGGAACGACAAGTATCGGGATACGATGCGTGCCTACTGGAAGGGTGACGGTGGCTTGATTGGCGAATTCGCGAGCCGCCTCACCGGATCGAGCGATCTCTACGGGCGAAGCGGGCGCAGCCCGCACGCGAGCGTCAATTTCATCGCGGCACACGACGGCTTCACGCTGCGCGACCTGGTGAGCTACAACGACAAGCACAACGAGGCGAACGGCGAGGAAAATCGCGACGGCCACAACAACAATCTGTCCTGGAACTGCGGGGTGGAGGGGCCGACCGACGATCCGGACGTGAATGCGCTGCGCGCGCGGCAGAGCCGCAATCTCCTGGCGACGCTGCTCTTCTCCCAGGGCGTACCGATGCTGCTCGCCGGGGACGAGCTCGGGCGCACGCAGCAAGGCAACAATAACTCGTACTGCCAGGACAACAACGTCTCGTGGCTCGACTGGGAGCTCAACGACGAGAAACAGAAACTCGTGCGCTTCGTTCAGCGCCTGATCGCGCTGCGCCGCACCCACCCGGTGTTCCACCGCCGCAACTTCTTCGAGGGACGCCCGCTGCGTGGCCGCGACGTAAAGGACATCGTGTGGCTCACCAACGAAGGCAACGAGATGAGCGACGAGGAATGGGAGCAGCACCATGCGCGCTCGCTCGGCGTTTATCTCTCCGGCGAGGGGCTCACGGAGACCGATGGTCGCGGCCGGCCGTTGCGCGACGACAATTTTCTGCTGCTGTTCAACGCGCATCACGACGTCGTCCCGTTTCGCATGCCGGACTACGGGGGCCGCTGGCTGGCGATGCTCGACACGAGCCACCAGGAGGGCCTCGCGCCGGACGGCACCATCGACTCCGGCGCCGAATACGCCTTGAACGGGCGCTCGCTCGCGTTGCTCCTTCACAGGAAGGCCGGGGACTGACCCGCAGACGCAGCGCGACCCCGACGAAAAGGAGAAATCGCCAGGATGAAACGCCGGCACCGCATGCCTTTCGGCGCCCAGGCGGGCGACCACGGCACAACCCGATTCCGGCTCTGGGCGCCGGGCGCCCGGAACGTCGAGATCGAGCTGGGAACCGGAGGCGCCGTGTCCCGGCATGGGATGTCCGCGGAACCGGACGGCTGGCACGAAATCGTCATCCCCGACTCGCCGGCAGGAACGCGTTACTGCTACCGTGTTGAGGGCGGCCTCAAGGTCCCCGACCCTGCGTCACGATGCAATCCGGACGACGTTCATGCGCCAAGCATGGTCGTCGACCCGGAAACATTCGAATGGAGCGACGCGGCGTGGCAGGGCCGCCCGTGGGAAGAAGCGGTGATCTACGAGCTGCACGTCGGGACTCTTACGCCCGAGGGCACGTTCGCCGCGGTCATCGGCAAGCTCGACCATCTCACGAGCCTTGGCGTCACCGCGCTGGAGATCATGCCGGTCGCGGACTTTCCAGGCCGCCGCAACTGGGGGTACGACGGCGTGCTGCCCTACGCACCGGACTCCTCCTACGGCACGCCTGATGACCTCAAGCGCCTCGTCGAGGCTGCGCATTCGAGGCGGCTGATGGTACTGCTCGACGTGGTCTACAACCACTTCGGTCCGGAAGGCAACTACCTGCACGCGTACGCGCCGCAGTTCTTCAACCCGCGCCACCAGACGCCATGGGGCGCCGCAATCAACTTCGACGCCGACGGCTCGCGCGTGGTGCGCGACTTCTTCATTCACAACGCGCTCTACTGGATCGAAGAGTACGGCATGGACGGCCTGCGACTCGACGCCGTGCACGCGATCGCGGACGACTCGCGGCCGGACATCGTCGCCGAGCTCTGCGAGGCGGTGCGGGCCGGCCCCGGCCGCGACCGGCACGTGCACATCGTGCTCGAGAACGACAAGAACCAGTCCCGCTACCTCGCCCGCGACGCGCGGCTCGCCCCGGTCCAGGCCTCCGCGCAATGGAACGACGACATCCATCACGGGTTCCATATCCTCGTCACCGGTGAGCGAGACGGCTATTACGCCGATTACGCGGAGCGGCCGCTCTGGTACCTCGGCCGCTGCCTCGCGGAGGGATTCGCGTACCAGGGCGAGGTGTCGCCCTATCGCGACCACGCGACGCGCGGTGAGCCGAGCGGACATCTCCCCGCAACCGCGTTCGTCTCGTTCGTGCAGACGCACGACCAGGTGGGCAACCGGGCCTTCGGCGAGCGCATCGCGCAGATTGCGGATCCGAAGGCGCTGCGCGCCGCAGTGGCGTGCCTGCTGCTCTCGCCCGCGCCACCGCTGCTCTTCATGGGCGAGGAGTTCGGCGCGTCGAGCCCGTTCCTGTTCTTCTGCGAATTCGGCCCCGAGCTGGCGGCGGCGGTGACCCGGGGTCGGCGCGAGGAGTTCGGGAAATTCGCCCGGTTCCGCGATCCTGCGGTGCAGGCCACCATCCCGGACCCGAACGACCCGGCCACCTTCGTCGCGTCGAAGCTCGTGTGGGCGGAGCTCCGCAAACCCCTGCACGGCGAGTGGCTGGCACTGTACCGCGAGCTGCTCGAATTGCGGCATCGGCACGTCGTGCCGCACCTCGCCGGCATGCGCTCGGGCGGCACTTTTGCCCTGATCGACGTCGACGTGCTGCGCGTGGACTGGACGCTCGGCGACGGGGCACGCCTGCACCTCGTCGCAAACTTTTCCGAAGCGCCGTGCGGCAGCATCGACGTACCGCCCGGCGATGTGCTCTACGTGTCCGAGCTGCCGCCGGAGGGTGACCTCGCCGGCCGCGTGCTGCCCGCCCGTTCGGTGGTCTGCACGATCGAGGCGCCCGGATGAGCGCATCGCCCCGGCTGCAGGAGCTTGCGCGCTTGCACGGCATCGCTCCGCACTACCTAGACATCTGGGGCAAGCGCCACGACGTCGTTGACGAAACGCTCGTCGCCCTGCTCGGTGAATTCGGCATCGACGCCCGTACGCCGCAGGCGACGGAAGCCGCGATCCGCGCACACGACTTCGATCGCTGGCGCGAGGTTCTGCCTCCCGTGATCGTCGTGCGCGAAGGCGCCGCGCCGTGGACGCTGCGCCTGACCCTTTCCGCGACGCTGGACGCCGCCCGACTCACCTGGCAGCTCGCCGAGGAGAGCGGCGCGATCCGCCAAGGCGAGTTTTCACCCAAAGACTTGCCGAGCCCCGAACGCGGCGAAGCCTTCGTCGCGCGCGAGCTCGCGCTCCCGGTGGCGGTCGGGCGCGGCTACCACCGGCTGACGCTGCTGAACGCCGGCGCGGTCATTGCCGAAGCGTTGCTCGCGGTGGCGCCTCCGACATGTTATCGGCCGGTTGCGATTCAGGACGAGGGACGCGTCTGGGGCGCCGCCGCGCAGGTCTATGCCCTGCGCTCGGAACGGAACTGGGGCATCGGTGATTTCACCGACCTCCGCGCTTTGCTCGAACAGTGGGCGCATCGCGGCGCGGCGATCGTCGGCGTCAATCCCCTGCACGCCCTGTTTCCGCACAACCCCGCGCATGCGAGTCCGTACAGCCCGTCGTCGCGCCTGTTCCTGAACGTGCTCTACATCGACGTCGAGGCAGTCGAGGACTTCCGCGAGTGCGAGGAGGTCATGAACGATGTGTTCTCCGCACCGTTCCAGGCCCGGCTCCAGAAGCTGCGCGAAGCGCCGCTGGTCGACTATCCGGGTGTCGCCGAGACGAAGCTCGGGGTGCTCGAGCGACTCTACACACACTTCCGCGACGTGCACCTCTCATCGGGAACCACCCGTGCGAAAACCTTCCGCGCCTTCCAGGCGGAAGGGGCCGAGCAGCTCTGGCGCCACGCGCTCTTCGAAGCGATGCAGGAACATTTCCATCGCGAGGACCCGAACGTCTGGGGTTGGCCGGCGTGGCCGGAACCTTACCGGAAGCCGGACTCGCGCGAAGTGGCCCGGTTTGCGGACGAGCACATCGCGCGGGTCGAGTTTTACCAGTATCTGCAGTGGCAGGCTGAGTTGCAGCTCGCCCAGGTCGGCCGACGCTCGTTCGATCTCGAGCTGGGCGTCGGGCTCTACGAGGACCTCGCGGTGTCGATCGACCGCGGCGGTGCAGAGGCCTGGGCGAACCAGGATCTCTACGCGGTCACTGCAAGCGTCGGTGCGCCTCCCGACGACTTCAATCTGGCCGGCCAGAACTGGGGGCTACCGCCGCTGCGCCCGGAGCGGCTTCGCGAGATCTGCTACGAGCCCCTCATCGCCACGTTGCGCGAGAACATGCGCCACGCGGGTGCCCTGCGCATCGATCACGTCATGGGGCTTGCGCGCCTCTTCTGGATTCCGGAGGGAAAGACGCCCAGCGAAGGCGCCTACGTGCACTACCCGTTCACTGATCTGCTCGGAATCATCGCCCTGGAGAGCCATCGCAATCAGTGCATGGTGATCGGCGAGGACCTCGGCACCGTCCCCGACGAGGTGCGCGAGGCGCTCGGCGCATACGGAGTCCTCTCGTACCGGCTACTCTTCTTCGAGCGCAACGAAAACGGCGACTTCAAGCCCCCCGCGGAGTACCCGGCGGATGCGCTCGTCGCCGCCAGCACGCACGACCTCCCGACCCTTGCGGGCTTCTGGGAGGGCAGCGACCTGCTGCTGCGAGACGAGCTCGGCCTGATACCGGCCGAAGCGCAGCGCCAGGAGCGCATCGTCGAGCGAGCGCAGGACCGCGCGCGGCTCCTGCTCGCCATCGAGCGGGAGGACCTGCTCCCCCATGGCGCGACCGTGAATCCCGTGTCGCTCCCGCACATGACCCCGGAGTTTGTGCGCAGCCTGCAGGTCTTCCTGGCACGCACGGCATCAAAGGTGCTCGTGGTCCAGCTCGAGGACGTGCTCTGCACGCGCGACCAGATCAATCTTCCGGCCACGACGGACGAGCATCCGAACTGGCGCAGGAAGCTCGTGCTCGACCTGGAGCGATTCGGCGACGACGAGCGCTTTGTCGCGCTCGCCAATGCGCTTGCCGGACTCCGGCCGCAGCTACGCGCCGCGCGCCGGCTCCGCGGCGGCAGCGCGGTCGCGCGTATTCCCCGCGCGACCTACCGCTTGCAGCTCAACCAGCAGTTCACCTTCGCACAGGCCGCCGACCTCGTGCCCTACCTTGCGGCGCTGGGCGTGAGCCACGTGTACTGCTCGCCCTACCTGCGCGCGCGCTCGGGCAGCACGCACGGCTACGACATCATCGACCACACCTCGCTCAACCCGGAGATCGGCACCCGCGATGACTTCGAGCATTTCGTCGCTGTGCTGCGCGCACATGGCATGGGCCAGATCCTGGACATGGTTCCCAACCACATGGGCGTGATGGGCGCGGACAACGCTTGGTGGCTCGACGTTCTGGAGAACGGGCCCGCGTCGGTGTACGCCGGCTACTTCGACATCGACTGGCAGCCGGTCAACGTCTACCTCACGAATCGGGTCCTGGTTCCCGTCCTGGGCGATCACTACGGTCTGGTGCTGGAGCGCGGCGAGCTCACCCTTGCATTCGACGCCCACGCCGGTTCCTTCAGCGTGTTCTACTTCGAGCACCGCTTTCCGGTGGATCCCCGAGAGTATCCGCGCATCCTCGAGCGGGCGTTACGCACGTTGGGTCCCACCGACCTCGCGGGTCCGGCCGCCGCAGAGCTATCGAGCTTGAGCGCAGCGTTCGGCCACCTGCCGGAGCGCGATGCGACGGCGCCCGAGCCGGTCGCCGAGCGCCACCGCGACAAGGAGCTGCACAAGCGGCGTCTTGCACACCTCGCGCACGAGGCCCCGGCGGTGCTCGAGGCGATCGAGCGGGCCGTGCGGGTGATGAACGGCGCACCGGGAGAGGGCGAGAGCTTCGAGCCCCTCCACGAACTCCTCGAATTGCAGGCCTACCGGCTCGCGTACTGGCGCGTCGCGTCCGACGAGATCAACTACCGCCGGTTCTTCGATATCAACGAGCTAGCCGGATTGCGGATGGAGGACGAGGCGGTGTTCGAAGCCACACACCGGCTCGTTCTCGAGCTCCTCGTGGAAGGCAAGGTGGACGGCGTACGCCTTGACCACCCGGACGGCCTGTACGATCCCGCCCAGTACTTCCGGCGGCTTCAGGAGCGCTACGCGCATCTCGCCGGCATCGACGTCGCGCCACCGGAAGACGGCCGTCCGTCGCGCCCTCTCTACGTGGTGGTCGAGAAGATCACGGCCGGTCACGAGCATGTACCCGACAGCTGGGCGGTGCACGGCACCACCGGCTACCGCTTTGCTACCGTCGTGAACGGCCTCTTCGTCGACGGCTCGGCGCGCAGCAAGTTCGATCGCACCTACGGCGCGTTCATCGGCGAACCGCTGGAGCTCGAGGAGGTCATCTACCGGGGCAAGCGAGCAACGATGCGGGCCGCACTCGCTTCCGAGCTCACCGTTCTCGCGACCGCGCTCCTGCGGATCGCGCGCGCGGATCGGCGCACGCGGGACTACACATTCAACACGCTGCGCCAGGCGCTCACCGAGGTCGTGGCGTGCTTTCCGGTCTACAGGACCTATATCTCGGACGGCGCCTCGCACCAGGACCGGAGGCAGATCGACTGGGCGATCGCCCACGCCAAGCGCCGCAGCCGCGCCGCGGACATCAGCATTTTCGACTTCGTGCGTGGGGCGCTGCTCGGCCGCGCACCGAGGGACGCACCGCCGGAACATGCGGCACAGTTCCGCGCGTTTGCGATGAAGTTCCAGCAGTTCACCGCCCCGGTCACCGCGAAGGGCGTTGAGGACACGGCTTTCTACATCTACAACCGCCTCATCTCGCTGAACGAGGTCGGCGGGGATCCGAACCTGTTCGGCTTCACGGTCTCGGCGTTTCACGGCGCGAGTGCCGATCGCGCGGCGCGCTGGCCGCACACGATGATCGCGACGTCGACTCACGACAACAAGCGCGCCGAGGACGTGCGGACACGCATCGACGTGCTGTCGGAAATGCCCGCCGCGTGGCGGCTGCTCCTGCGCCGCTGGAGCCGGATGAACCGTGCCCGCAAGCGCACGGTGGATCGCGCGCCCGCACCCTCGCGCAACGACGAGTATCTGCTCTACCAGACGCTGCTCGGCACGTTTCCTCTGGAGACGCTCGACGACGCCGGCCTGGCGGCATATTGCGAGCGCATCGAGCGCTACTTGGTGAAGGCGATCCGCGAGGCGAAAGAACGCTCGAGCTGGATCAGCGTCTCCGAGCCTTACGAGGCCGCGGCCGTCGAGTTCGTGCGACAGCTGCTCGGCCGGCGCGAGGGCAACCTATTCCTCGACGACCTCGCGTCGCAGGTCCGCTCGATTGCATGGTTCGGCATGCTGAACGGCCTCTCGATGACCACGATCAAGCTCGCCTCGCCCGGTGTGCCTGACATCTACCAAGGCACGGAGATCTGGGATTACAGCCTCGTCGATCCGGACAACCGGCGCCAGGTGGACTACGCGTACCGTCGGAAGCTCCTGGATACGATGTCCGCCGTCGCTGGATCGGAAAGCATGACGGATGCGGCTCGCGAGATGGCCAGCACGCCGGATGACGGTCGCGCCAAGCTCTGGGTGGTCTGGCGCGCGCTCGGATTGCGACGCGCTCACGCGCTGCTTTTCGAAAAGGGCGACTACGCGCCGGTCGCGGCGATGGGCGCGCGCGCCGATCACGTGGTCGCGTTCGTGCGCCGGTACGAGGATGTCGGTGTGATCGCCTTGGCCGGCCGGCTCTGGGCGTCGCTCGGCGTGGATGCTCGCGTGCCACCGCTCGGCGCGGCAGTCTGGAGTGACACGGCCATCGATGCCGGCCTGCTGCCTGCCGGTGCGGAGCCGCAGAATGCGCTCACCGGAGAACGGGTGGCGGTAGGTGACGGCCGGATCCTGCTTGCCGACGCGTTCGCGAACTTTCCAGCGGCGCTGCTTCTGTATAACATCGGTACTCGAAAGTGAACGAGCCCACGCAACCCGGTATCGAAGCCGGAGCAACCGCAGCTGCCGAAAGCGATCAGCGCGGTTTGCTCGGCTCGCGTCGACTGCACTACCTCATCTCGCCGCGGCTCTGGCTGCAGCGCCTGGTCTTCTGGGGTGGTGCGGTTGCGGTTGCGGCGACCGCGATCCTGTTCGCGGTCGGCGCCGCGTACGCGGACGAACTCTTTCACCGTGTCGTCGCGTGGTCACCGCTGCTTCCGCTGGTAATCACGCCAACCGGAATGGCGCTCGTCGTCTGGGCGACGCGCTACGTGCCGGGCGTGCGCGGCAGCGGCATCCCGCAGACCATTGCCGCGCTCGCAGTTCGCGACGGGCGGGTGCGCGGCGCCCTGCTCGGGCTGCGCATCGCGGTTGCGAAGATCGGGCTCACGCTCGTCGGACTGGCGTGCGGCGCGTCGATCGGGCGCGAGGGCCCGACGGTGCAGATCGGCGCCTCGATCATGCATGCGGTGGGAGGCCTCGGCAAGTTTCCACGCGCGGATCTGGATCGCGGCCTGATCCTCGCCGGCGGGGCGGCCGGCATCGCGGCGGCATTCAACACACCGCTCGCCGGCATCGTGTTCGCGATCGAGGAGATGAGCCGATCGTTCGAGGCCCGCACGAGCGGGACGATTCTCACCGCGGTCATCGTCGCGGGTGTCGCATCGCTCGCCGTGCTGGGGAACTACACGTATTTCGGTCACACCTCGGCCGCGTTCGGGTTCGGCGAAGCGTGGATCGCCGTCGGTTTGTGCGGCGTGGTCGGTGGCCTGGCCGGAGGCCTCTTCAGCCATCTGCTGATACGCGCCTCGCGCAGTATCCCGGGCCGCCTAGGCAAGCTGGTGCTCACGCGTCCGATCATATTCGGCGCCGTGTGCGGGTTCGCGCTCGCGCTCATCGGTCTCGCTTCGGGCAACACGACCTACGGCACCGGCTACCAGGAAGCACGCCAGATCGTGGAGGGCACCGCCGATCTGCCCTGGGCGTACGGCATATTGAAGCTGGTCGCGACGCTGGTCTCCTACGTGACCGGCATTCCCGGCGGAATCTTCGCGCCGTCGCTCGCGATCGGCGCCGGACTCGGCGCGAATCTGGCGGCCTACACGCCCTACGCACCGGCCGCGGCAGTCGCGCTGCTCGGAATGGTCGCTTACCTTGCCGGCGTGGTCCAAGCGCCGATCACCGCGTTCGTGATCGTGATGGAGATGACCGACAACCACGACATGGTTCTGCCGCTGATGGCGACCGCCTTGCTCGCGACCGCCGTGTCCCGTCTCGTCTGCCATCAGCCGCTCTACAAGGAGCTGGCCGAGCGCTTCGTCACGCTCGCGGCCTCGGTCAGGCGGACACCACCGCCTGATACGCGAACCCCGCCACAATCCTGATGGCGTTTCGCGCTCTGGAGCGTTGCCGGACTTCCACTTGCGACTGCTGAATGTTCCCGTCCGTCCCTCCCGCCACGAAGATCCTGATCATCGCGAACGTCGCGGTCTTCCTGCTCGAGACCGTCGCCGGCGGGATGATGTTTGCGCTCTTCGCGCTGTGGCCGCTCACGTCCGGATTTCTGCCCTGGCAGATCGTGACCTACGCCTTCCTCCATGCCGGATTGACGCACCTGCTCCTCAATATGTTCGCTCTTTACATGTTCGGCGGGGAGATCGAGCGCGTCGTCGGCCAGCGGCGCTACCTCACCTATTATTTCGTCTGCGTGTTGTCCGCGGCCGCGGCTCAGCTTGCGGTGACTGCGATCCTCGGGGGAGCTCCCTACCCAACTGTCGGCGCGTCCGGCGGCGTCTTCGGCGTGCTGCTCGCCTTTGCGATGTACTTCCCCAGACGCACGATCCTGCTCATCATCCCGCCTATACCGATGCCCGCGTGGCTCTTCGTGACGCTCTTCGGAATTCTCGAGCTCTATTTCGGCGTCACCGGGACGCAGGCCGGTGTGGCGCACTTTGCGCACCTCGGCGGAATGGTCGGGGGCTATCTGATGATCCGCCGCTGGCGCGGTCGACCGCCATTCGGCCGCCGGCGATTCTAGGGGGCTTGCCGTCTTCAACGGAGAACGCCATGTCGCTCGTACTCGCCGACGTCCGCGATGGCGTCGGCACGCTCACCCTAAACCACCCGAAGAAGGCGAACGCACTGAGCCAGGCAGTCGTCGCCGGGATCGTCGCCGGACTCGCCGAGTTTCGGCGCGACAAAGTGCGGGTCGTGGTCCTGCGCGCGCAACCGGGGGCCAAGATCTGGTCAGCCGGTCACGATGTCGGCGAGCTGCCCGAATCGCGCCGCGATCCGCTCGGGTGGGACGATCCGCTGCGCAACCTGATCCGTGAAATCGAGCTCTTTCCGGCTCCGGTCATCGCGATGGTGGAAGGCAGCGTCTGGGGCGGCGCCACCGAGACGGTCTTCGCGTGCGATCTGATCGTGGCCGCGCCGGAAGCCACGTTCTCGGTTACCCCGGCCAAGCTGGGCGTGCCTTACAACGTGAGCGGTATGCTCACGTTCCTCAATTCGGCGAGCATCCGGATCGTGAAGGAGATGGCGTTCACCGCGAAGCCCGTCACCGCGGAGCGCGCGGAGCGGCTCGGTCTGATCAATCATGTCGTGCCGCGTGACACGCTCGAAGCCTTCACGTACGAGCTTGCGCGCGACATCACCACGCTTGCGCCGCTCAGCATTGCGGTGATGAAGGAACAACTGCGTATCCTCGCCGGCGCTCACCCCATGAGTCCGCAAGGGTTCGAGCGCATCCAGGGTTTGCGGCGCGTCGTCTACGACAGCCGCGACTACGCCGAAGGGATCCGGGCGTTCAAGGAGAAACGGCCGCCGGTATTCAAGGGCGAATAACCCGTCGCTCCCGGGTCGCGGTCGCGTAGCCATATGACATAGGTCAAATCGAGCCACGCCAGCGAATCCACAATGCTCTCAGGCCCGACGCCGGAGCGAGACGGGCGAGGCGCCGGCGAAGCAGTTTTCAGGGAACGGTGTCCATTCGCGCCCCGATCGCGATCGGCGCCACGCGCCCACGGCCAACCTTCTCGCCCGAACGCATGACTTACGAACAGAACGCACGCCCGAGCGATGGGACGCCCGCAGCAGGCGATCATCCTCTCGGGGAGCCGATAGGGGCCGTCGACGAAGTCCGTGGCCCGGTCGTCGATATCGTCTGCCGAAGGCTGCCGCCGCTTCGCGAGGCACTGCTGGCCACTGCAAACGGCGAGTCGTTCGTCTTCGAAGTGCACCAGCATCTCGACGCCACCCACGTCCGCGCGATATCGCTTCACGACACTGACGGGCTCAAGCGCGGTCTCCCGGTTTTCGACTCGAACAGCCCGCTGCAGGTGCCCGTCGCGCCCGAATGTCTGGGTCGCCTGCTCGATGTGTTTGGCGCCCCGCTCGACGGCGCAGCGCCGCTCCCGGCACGCGCGTTCCGGCCGATCATCGCGAGCCCGCCCGCGCTCGCCGAGACCACCGGAATCGGCGGCATTCTCGAGACGGGCATCAAGGTCGTCGACCTGCTGTGCCCGTTCGTGAAAGGCGGCAAAACCGGACTGTTCGGCGGCGCCGGTGTGGGCAAGACAGTGCTCATCATGGAGTTCATGCACGCGATCGTGCATCTGCATCGCGGCGCGTCTGTCTTTGCGGGAGTCGGCGAGCGGATACGCGAGGGCCATGAGCTCTGGCACGAGATGCAGGCCGCCGGCGTCATGCCGCGCACCCTGATGGTGTTCGGGCAGATGGACGAGTCGCCCGGTGTCCGGTTTCGCGTCGGCCTGACCGCCCTCACCTACGCGGAGTATCTGCGCGACACGCTCGCCGAAGAGGTGCTGCTCTTGATGGACAACGTGTTCCGCTTCGTGCAGGCCGGCAGCGAGATCTCCGGCCTGCTGGGCCGTATGCCGGCGACCGTCGGCTATCAGCCCACGCTGATGAGCGAGGTCGCGGAGCTGCAGGATCGCATCGTTTCCACGCGCAGCGGCAACATCACTTCGGTACAGGCGGTCTACGTGCCCGCCGACGACATGACCGACCCGGCCGTCAGCACGATACTTTCCCACCTCGATACGATGGTGATCCTGTCCCGGACGCAGGCCGCGAAGGGAATCTATCCCGCAGTCGATCCGCTGCAGTCGGGCGGCAGGACCATGGACCGCCACCTCCTCGGCGACCGTCACTACGACATTGCCAGCACGGTCCGCGAGCACCTGGCCCGCTACAAGGAGCTCGAGGACATCATTGCGATGCTGGGCATCGAGGCACTTTCGGACAGCGATCGTCGCGTGGTGCGCAGGGCGCGCCGACTGCAGCGCTACCTCACGCAGCCCTTCCACGCCGTCGCCCAGCATACCGGCATAGATGGCGTGTCCGTGCCGCTCGACCAAACGCTCGCCGATTGCGAGGCGTTCATCCGTGGGGATCACGATGAGGTCTCGGAAGAGGGCTGCTACATGCGCGGAACGATGAAGGCGGGGAAGCCATGACGGGATTCACCCTTCTCCTTCAGAGCGCCGGCCAGCATGAGCGCATCGAGGGGGTAACAAGCTTCGTCGGCGAGGACGACTCGGGCAGCTTCGGCATCCTTCCCGGCCACGCGCGAATGATCACCGTCCTCTCCTATGGCTTGGCGCGCTATCGCATTGGGCCGGAACCCTGGGTCTATATCGCGCTGCCGGGCGGCGTGCTGTATTTCGTGCGCAACGAGCTGCGGATCAGCACGCGGCGCTACTTCAAGGATTCCGACTACGGTCACATCAGCGGTGTGCTGCTCGACCGTCTGCTGGGGGAAGAAAAGGAGATCCAGACGACCCGCGATAGTCTCTTTCGCCTCGAGCAGGAAATGTTCCGACGGCTACGCGACATGGCGCGCAGCCCGGCCTGATGTCATGGAGACCGAACAGGAGTTGCGCGATCGGGTGGAGAAACAGGCCCGCCGCATGCGCGAGGCCGAACGGGACCGGCCGACGCTGCTTGCGCAGACCGTGTACCTGGGCACGCTGGCGGTGCTCTTCGTGCTCCCGGTCGTCCTGGGCGCCTACCTGGGGAGCTGGCTCGACGGGCACATGGAGGGTTACTCGGTGCGCTGGACGGTCAGCCTGATCCTGATCGGCGTGTTCGTCGGGGCAGTCGACGTGTACCTTTTCATCAGGGAGCGGCACTGATGGAAGAAGTGGCGGTTGCGTTCCGGCTCGGCCCATTGGCGGTGACGTCCATCGTCGTCACTACGTGGGGAATCATGCTCGTGTTGACGGTTTGCGCCTGGCTCGCGACGCGCCGGCTCGCCCTGGACCCTGGACCCCTCCAGGCGGCGCTCGAGGGTGCCGTGCTGGCCATCGACGACGCCATCCGCGCCGTGCTGCCGGAGCATGTCGATCTCGTCCTGCCGTTCGTAGGGACGCTCTGGATTTATATCCTCGTCGCGAACCTCACCGGTATCATCCCGGGACTCGCCTCGCCCACGGGGGATCTCTCGGTCACCGCCGGCCTGGCGCTCCTGGTCTTTCTCTCCGTTCACTGGTTCGGCATTCGCAGCGAAGGCTTCGCGAACTATCTGCGACATTACGTCAAGCCAACGCCGATCATGCTTCCGTTCCACGTGATCAGCGAGCTTTCGCGCACCGTGGCGCTCGCCGTGCGTCTGTTCGGGAACATCATGAGCCTGGAGATGGTCGCGCTCCTGGTGCTCCTTGTCGCGGGCGCACTCGTACCGGTGCCGGTCCTGATGCTGCATATCGTGGAAGCGCTGGTCCAGGCCTATGTCTTCGGAATGCTGGCACTCGTCTACATATCGGGCGGCATGCAAACCCAGATCGTCCTCAAGACCAAGGAGAGAAGCAATGAGTGACATGACGTGGTTCACGATGCTATCGACGGTGGGAGCCGTGGTTGCAATTGCGCTCGGCGTGATGTTTCCTGCCCTCGCGATGGGGCGGGTCATCAGCCAGGCGCTGGACGCCCTGGCCCGCCAGCCCGAGGCCGAGAAATCGATCACGCGCACGTTCTTCATCGGGCTCGCCATGATCGAATCGCTCGCCATCTACGTCCTGGTGGTTGTGCTGATCGTCCTGTTCCGCAACCCGTTGCTGGCGTATCTGGTGAAGTGAGGAAGGGCTCTCATGGAATTCGACTGGACAACGTTCGTTCTCGAGATCGTCAATTTCGTCGTCCTGGTCTGGCTGCTGAAGCATTTCTTCTATCGGCCGGTGCTGGCCGTGATTGCTCGGCGGCGCGAAGGAATCGAGAAGACGCTGGCGGATGCCCGGGCCACGCAAGCCGAGGCGCAGGCGCTCAAGGGCAGCTACGAGGCCCGCGATGCGGAATGGAGCAAGGAAAAGGAAGCTGCCCGCGCAAAGCTCGCCGAGGAAATCGCCGCGGAGCGCGACCATGCACTTGAAGCGCTGCACGCGAGCCTCGCGAGCGAGCGGGAAAAGGCGAAGGTGCTGGATGAGAAACGCCAGGCGGAATGGCGTCGCGCGGTCGAGGGGCAGGCGGTCGCACTGGGGGCCGCATTCAGCGCAAAGCTGCTGGGGCGTTTCGCGGCGCCGGACCTGGATTCCAGGATCGTCGATGTCACCCTGGAAGAGCTTCCCCGGCTCCCCGCGGAGCAGGCGCATGAGCTTGCCGCGACCGCCAAGGATGGCGCCGTGAGGACGACCGTGACGAGCGCCTATCCGCTCGATGCTGAGCGGCGCAAGGCGATTCGCGAATCGCTGAGTGCCCTGGTCGGCTGCCGCGTCGAGCCGGAGTTCGGCGAGGACCCGAAACTCCTCGCCGGGCTCCGCGTCAGCCTCGGCGATTGGGTCTTGCATGCGAACCTGCACGATGAGCTCGAGTTCTTCACGGCGACAGCCTAGCCTGCGGGCGGCGCACTCGCACCCGCCTCGCGTTGCGCCGCTTGCGGCGCAAGCGGCGCGGCTCGACCGCTACCGTTTCCGCCCGCGCCTTTCCGAGCAGGGCACCGTCGCGTCGATCGGCGACGGGATCGCCTGGGTGACGGGCCTGCCCTCTGCTGCGATGAGCGAAGTCATCGACTTCGAGGATGGCAGTCGCGGACTCGTGTTCCAGCTCGAAGAAACCCGGATCGGCGTGATTCTGCTCACCGATACGGCACGGCTGACCGCAGGGACGATCGCTCATCTCTCCGGCAATCAGCTCTCGATCACCGTAGGTGACCAGCTGCTCGGCCGCGTCGTCGACCCGCTCGGCATGCCGCTGGACGGTGGCGGACCAACCACCGATTCGGCGCGGCGCAATCTACAATCCTCTTCGCCGCCAATCATCGCGCGCGACTACGTCGCACGGCCACTCTACACGGGCAACAAGATCGTCGACACGCTCATTCCGATCGGCCGTGGGCAGCGACAGCTGCTGATCGGCGACAACGGAACGGGCAAGACTTCGTTGGCCCTGGACACGGTGATCAACCAGGCGGGCCAGGATGTTCTCTGCGTCGTCGTGCTGATCGGGCAGAAGCGCTCGGCCGTCGTGGACGCGATCGACACGCTGCGCGAGGCGGGCGCGCTCGCGTACACGACGGTGGTCGTGGCGGAGGCCACGGCAGCTCCCGGACTTCGGTACCTGGCCCCCTACGCCGGCTGCGCCGTTGCCGAGACCTGGATGTGGGAAGGAAAGGATACGCTGGTGGTCTACGACGATCTGACGACCCACGCGCGCAGCTACCGCGAGCTTTCGCTGCTCCTGCGTCGCCCCCCAGGGCGCGAAGCGTACCCCGGCGACATCTTCCACATACACGCCACCTTGCTGGAACGCGCCACCTGTCTTCTTCCGGGTCACGGCGGCGGCAGCATGACCGCACTGCCAGTCGTCGAGACCCAGCAGGGCGAAATCGCCGCGTACATCCCGACCAATCTCATCTCCATCACCGATGGTCAGATCTACTTCGACCCGGCGCTCTTCTCACGGGCATTTCTCCCCGCCATCGACGTCAGCAAATCGGTGTCCCGCATCGGCGGCAACGCGCAGCACCCCAGCATCAAGCATGAGGCGGGCCGCATGAAGCTCGACTATCTCCAGTTCCTCGAGCTGGAGGTCTTCACGCGATTTGGCGCGCGCCTCGAGGCGACGATCGAAAAGCGCATACGGCTGGGCCGGCTGCTGCGGGAAGTGCTCAAGCAGGACCGGCGTGCGCCCCTGCCGATCGAGTTCCAGATGGCATGGCTCGTGGCATACAACGACGGCCTGCTCGATTCAGTACAGCCCGATCGCGTTGGCGAGGCGTTGGAGAAGCTCCTGCAGTGGGTGCGCACCGCGCAGCCCGCCTTGACCGAGTCGCGAGACCGGTGGACCGCTGCGGTCCATGACGCGCTGGAGGGAATGACGACGTGACGCGCCTGCGCCAGATCCGCGACCAGATCGCCACGCTTGGCGAGATCGGGGAGATCCTCGGTGCAATGAAGAATCTCGCACTGATGGAACTGCAGAAGCTGAACCGGCTCCTGGCGACGGAGCGCCACGCCGTGCAGACGATCGAGGCGGCGGCCGCGGATCTCGTCGCCTCCTACATGGACGAGCCGCCGGAGCCGGATTACCTCGACATCGATCTGATCGTCGGCACCGAACGCGGCTTCTGCGGCGATCTCAATGAGTCGCTGGTCGCCGCAGCAGGGAAGACGTCGATGGAGGCGAGACGGATCGTGGTGATCGGCGGCCGGAGCGCCGCCCTCCTCGCCCATACCGGTCGCGCAGCAGTTCCCGTCGCGGGCGCGAGCGTCGCCGAGGAGGTCGAACGCGTCCTCGAGAAGGTGGTCCAGGAGCTGGACTCACTCCAGCGAGAAGCCGGCGGCGGGCGTCCGTTGCGGCTCACCGCGTGGTATCCCGACGGCGACACGGGCGCCCAGAGGGAACGACGTCTGACGCCCATCCCGGACCTGCCCAAACCCTCGCCGGCCTTCCCGTACCCGCCCGTGGTGAACATCGCACCGGTCGAACTATTTCCCAAGATCGTGGATCAATATCTTTACGCAGTGCTGCACGAAGTGCTTTACGGCGCGCTGCTTGCGGAGAACCACCGCCGGCTCTTGCACATGGAGAGTGCCCTGAACCATCTCGAAGAGAATCGGGCGCGGCTGCGGCTGCGGTACAACGTGGTGCGCCAGGAGGAGATCACCGAGGAAATCGAGGTCATCCTGCTCAGCGCGGAGGCAATCTCCGCAGACGGCGCACCGATTGAACGGGCGACGCCGACACGGCGATAATGGAGATCACGGAAAATGGCACCGGGCGCCGTCGGCGCGAAGCGTAGATTCAGCGACCAAGAAAGGAAATGACATGGCAAACGAGGGCTACCACGAACCGATCAACGAGCTGCGTGACGAGACTCGCGACATGCATCGCGCGATCGTCTCGCTGATGGAGGAGCTCGAGGCGGTGGACTGGTACAACCAGCGGGTGGACGCGTGCAAGGATCCCGAGCTGCGCGCGATCCTCGCGCACAACCGCGACGAGGAAAAGGAGCATGCGTCGATGGTGCTCGAATGGATCCGTCGGCGTGACCCCGCGTTCGATCACGAGTTGCGGGATTACCTCTTCACCGAAAAGCCGTTGACGCACGACTGACGGCGAGAGTGCATGACCAGCGGAGAAACATCCAGCCGAATTCGCTCACGGGAGTTTCTCGAATGGAAATAAAAGTCGGGCAGGTCATGGAGTTCGTCCAGCCGGCCGATATTGACGGTCGGAAGATTGCTCGGGGTACGCGCGCGCGGGTCGCTCACATCATGCACGAAGTGAAGGAGGAGCGGATCACGCTCATCCTGCTGGACAGGCCGGAGCCCGAGGCGATTGTGGTCGATAGGCACGTAGTAGGCGTCCACTGCCGCGTGGTCGACGGATAGGCCCGTCACCCAGCGCGCGCATCCGAAAGTTCGTAATGAGTGCTGGGCACTCACTCCCGTCGGCAATCGATCGGATCGGCGAGATCACGGCCGCGGCAAGGGGGAAGCGCCTTGCCGTGTTCCTCGACTACGACGGCACGCTCACGCCGATCGTCGACCGGCCTCAGGATGCCCGCTTGGACGATGCAATGCGCGCAACGGTCGCGCGCCTCGCGACGCGATGCATGGTTGCCATCGTGAGCGGCCGCGATCTCGCGGACGTGCGCGACCGCGTCATGCTTGCGAACCTGGTCTACGCCGGCAGCCATGGATTCGAGATCGCGGGTCCGGGGGGCCTCCAGCAGGTCCTTCCAGGGGCGCAAGAGCGGGTGCCCGCCCTGAATGACGCCGAGCAGAAACTGCATGCCGCGCTAAGCGGCGTCGAGGGCGCCCTTGCCGAGCGCAAGCGGTTCACGATCGCCGTGCACTACCGGCTCGTGCGCGAGGCCGACGTGCCGCTGGTGGATGGCGCGGTGGACGCAGCGCTCGCGGAACACCCCGGACTGCGCAAACGTCACGGCAAGAAGGTGTTCGAGCTGCAGCCTGACGTCGCGTGGGACAAGGGCGCGGCGGTACGCTGGCTGCTCGACGCGCTCGACCTCGACGGCCCGGACGTGCTGCCGATCTACGTCGGTGACGATCTCACCGACGAGGATGCGTTTCGAGCGCTGGCCGGCCGCGGCATCGGCGTCGTCGTGCTCGACGCGCCGCGCGAAACGGCGGCTGGGTATGCCTTGCGCAGCCCGGGCGAGGTGCGCGAATTTCTCGGCGCACTCGAGGCCACCCGATGAACGGCTGGCGGCTCGAATACGAAGGCTTCGATCCGGGCCATGAGGGCCTCCGCGAAGCGCTGTGCACGCTCGGAAACGGCTACTTCGCCACGCGGGGCGCCACGCTCGACGCGAGCGCCGACGGCGTGCATTACCCGGGCACCTACCTCGCCGGGGGCTACAACCGCCTCGCCACCGAACTTGCCGGCCGAACGATCGAGAACGAGGATCTCGTCAATCTGCCCAGCTGGCTCGCGCTCGGCTTTCGGGTGGCTAGCGACTGGTTCGCGCTCGAGGACGTGGAGTTGCTCGAGTATCGGCAGGCGCTCGACCTGCGTCGCGGCATGCTGGAGCGAATCGTCCGGTGGCGCGACCAAGCGGACCGCGTGACCCGGCTGGCCGAGCGCCGCCTCGTGCACATGAGCTTGCCGCACCTCGCCGCGATCGAGGTCACGCTGACTGCAGAGAACTGGTCGGGCGAGCTCACGGTGCGGAGCTCCCTTGACGGGCGGGTCGAGAACGCCGGCGTGGCGCGCTACCGCGCGCTGCGCCGCCACCACCTGGTTCCGCTCGCCGCGGAAGCGGTCAATGCCGATACGATCTATCTGAAGACTCGCACCAGTCAGTCGCGCCTCGAGATCGCACAGGCTGCACGGGTCCGGATGTATCGGGACACTGACCAGCTGGAACTGGCATCCGAGGTCCTACGCGGAGACGGCTTCGTCGCCCAGGAATTTTCGGTAGGCCTCGGGCGAGGCGAAACCGTACGCATCGAGAAGATCGCCTCGCTCTACACGTCGCGCGATCGTGCGATCTCCGAATGCGGTGGCGCCGCGCGCGAGGCCCTCGGTCGACCCCTCGGGTTCGCGGCGCTTGTCACCTCGCACACCCTCGCCTGGGAGCACCTGTGGCGCCGTTTCGACATCACCATCGAGGAGCGCGACGAACGCGCCGGGCAACGCACGCAGCTCATCGTACGCCTGCACATCTTTCACCTCCTGCAGACCGCCTCGCCGAACACGATGGACCTCGACGTCGGCGTTCCGGCCCGCGGCTGGCACGGGGAAGCGTATCGCGGCCACATATTCTGGGATGAGCTGTTCATTTTTCCCCTCATCAACCTGCGCCTGCCCGAGATCACACGAGCGCTGATCAGGTACCGGTACCGCCGGCTGAACGAAGCCCGGGCCAATGCCCGGGCCGCCGGCTACCGTGGTGCCATGTATCCCTGGCAGAGCGGCTCGACCGGCCGCGAGGAGACCCAGTTGCTGCATCTGAATCCCGTCTCGGGGCGCTGGATTCCCGACCACACCCACCTGCAGCGGCACGTCAACGCGGCCATCGCGTACAACATCTGGCTCTATTACCAGTCGACGCGCGACATGGAATTGATGTCCTTCTACGGCGCGGAGATGCTTCTGGAGATCGCACGTTTCTGGGCGAGCGTCGCGACGTACAACGCCGAGCTAGACCGCTACGAGATACGCGGCGTGGTGGGGCCGGACGAGTTCCACACGACCGCGCCGGGCGCCGATCGACCGGGCCTGGAGAACCACAGCTACACGAACATCATGGCCATGTGGGTGCTGTGCCGGGCTAGTGAGGTGCTCGCGCAGCTACCCGAGGAACGCCGCAGAGAGCTCCGTGAGCAGCTCGAATTGCGCGACGACGAGCTGGCGCTTTGGGACGAGGTGAGCCGCAAGATGCGGGTGGTCTACCACGGCGACGGGATCATCAGCCAGTTCGAGGGTTACGAGGAACTCGCCGAGCTCGACTGGGAAGCCTACCGCAGGAAATACGGGGACATTCACCGGCTCGACCGCCTTCTCGAGGCCGAGGGCGAATCCGTCGATCGCTACAAGGCAGCGAAGCAGGCTGACGTGCTCATGCTGTTCTACCTGTTCTCCGCCGAGGAGCTAGGCGGGCTCTTCAAGCGTCTCGGGTACCCATTCGGGTACGCGACGATCCCGCGGAACATCGCGTACTACGCGCCGCGCACTTCGAACGGATCGACCCTGGGCCGAGTGGTGGATTCCTGGGTGCTAGCCCGCTCGAGTCGCACCCGCTCATGGCGGATCTTCAAGGAGGCGCTGGAAAGCGACATTGCCGACATCCAGGGCGGCACGACGCCCGAGGGCATCCACCTCGGGGCCATGGCCGGCGTCGTGGATCTCCTGCAGCGCGGTTATGCCGGGATCGAGACGCGCAGCGACGCCTTGTGGCTCAACCCCTGTCTGCCGGACGAGGTGACGCGCTTGGAGATGGCGATTCGCTACCGGGGCCAGGGCCTGGATATTCGTCTGACCCAGGACGCATTCGAAGTGCGCGCGCATGTCTCCAACCCCGCCTCGGTCCGGCTCGGCGTGGTCAAGGAGATTCACAATCTCGCGCCCGGGGAAAGTCGGCGATTCCTGGCCGATGGAACCCACACCCCGGTCTAGCGCATCGGAGGCCTTCACGACATCGTCCGTCACGGCAGGCGCCCTTGAGCCAAATCAAGCTGCGTACGCGTTCGCGCGGCGCGATGGCGATCGCCGTCACTTGTTAGGCCGCCGTGCCCGCCGCGTGGCGACCCGCTCCGTCTTGCGCGCCGCCCGCTTCACCTTCTTCGTCGCCCGCTTCGCCGACTTCGCGGTTCCGCCGGCTGCCTTCCGGACGGCCCGCGTGGCGGACTTCGTCGCACGCTCGCTGGAGACCATGAACCGGCGCAGCGCGTCGCGCGCGGCATTGGCGACCGCGTCGATCTCGCGCAGTCCCGAGCGAACGATGCCGCTCGCCGCGGCCTGAACCGCAGACATCGCGGCTTGCGCGTGTCCGGTGCCCGAGCGGACGGCCTCGCGCACCGCTCTTTCCGCCTGTTTCGCCGCCGCACGCGCTTCAGCCTGGCTCGTTCGGCGCACGTCGCGGCGATGCGCGCGTTCGTAGGTCTGGATTTCCCTGAATCGCCCTTTCGGACCGCGCACGGCGTAGAGCTTCTTGCCGGCGCGGCTGCGATGCGTCGTTCTGCGCGGTTTCTTGGATGCCATCGGTTGCTTCCTTTCCTCGTGTGCGCCCCTTGCGCGCTGGTTGAATTCTGCGGTCCTTGCTCCGGGCCAGCTCAGTCGAGTGCCGCGGCACGCGGGTGTTCGCAATCGGCGAGATCCGGCGTGCGGCCGTGCCGAGTCTCTTGCGCGGCAGTGTGCAGCGCCGAGCGCAGCGCCTCCTCCACCACAGGATGATAGTAAGGGAGGCGCAGCAGCTCCGCGACCGTGAGTTGCTGCTGCACGGCGAGCGCAAGAAGATGCGCGATGTGCTCGCCGCTCGGTGCGCAAAGTTCGGCGCCGGTCAGCCTGCCAGTCGTGCGATCCGCGTAGACGCGGATCACGCCCCGGTCCGAATTGCTCATCCGGAGCCGGCCCTGCCCCGCGAGAGAGACGCTGCCGATTGCGGTTTCGCTTTCGGGGAGGTCGGCGAAGGGACGCCCCACGACCGCGATTTCGGGATCGGTGAACACGATGCCGAGCCGCGTGCGGCGGACGAAGCAATCCGGCGTGTCGCGCACCGCGTTGTGGCCGGCGATCCAACCGTCGTCCGCGGCTTCGTGCAATATGGGCGCCCGCGCGTCGGCGTCACCGGCGACGAAGACAGGAAGGCTGCCGATCTGCATCGAGCGCGGATCGAACGGCGGCATGCCCCGCTCGTCGAGGTCGACACCCAGCTTCTCGAGTCCGAGGTCGGCGATATTGGGTCGCCGCCCGAGCGCGACCAGAACCTTGTCGGCGAAAACGCTCGCGCCACCCGCACTCACGCGCACGCCGCCACCGTCCGCGACAAGCTCTGCGGCGGCGCCGAGATGGACCGCGAGGTCCTCGCGCAGCGCCGTCACCGCCACCTCGCTGACCGTCGGGTCGGAAAGGCCGGCCACGCGCTCCAGCGCGTCGAACCCGGTCACCTCCAGACCGAGGCGGGCGAGTGCCTGGGCCATTTCCGCACCGACCGCGCCCAGCCCGATCACCGCAATGCGACGCGGGAGATCGGGTTGCTCGAAGAGGTCATCGGTCGTGATCGCGCGCGCACCGAGCGACTTCCAGGCACCGGGCACGATCGGACGCGAGCCGGTCGCGATGATGATCCGCTCCGCCTCAATGCGGGTGCCGTTCACCTCGAGCGTCTGCGGCCCGGCAAAGTGCGCCCGGCCTGCGATGCTGCGGTCGCCCAGGTCTTCCGTCAGCTCGAGAACGCCGCGTACGAGACTGTCGCGGATCCGCCGCACCCGGCGCAGCACGGCCGCAGGATCCGCGACCAAGTGCTCGGCCCCGCCGATGCCCATGTCGGCGAAGGAACGACGGCGATGAAAGCTGTTCGCGACCTCGATAAGCGCCTTCGAGGGCATGCACCCAACACGCGCGCAGGTGGTGCCGTACGGTCCGTCATTGATGATGACGAATTCCTCGGTCTGGCGCCGCACGACCGCGAGCGCGGCGAGACCCGCCGTCCCCGCTCCGATGATGGCTACCTTGCAGCGGCTGTGCACAGTCCTTGATCCTCGATCTCTCGACGGCGATCTGCGTTCAGTCCAATCGTAACTAACCTCCGGGATGCCGGATTGACCCTGGTCAATGGGCGAATCGCGGCGAAATTCGACGCGTTTGCCGACGCAGACCCTTTCGACCCGGAGTCGTGGGCCAGGGCGCGCAGGCTTGAGCCAAATCAAGCCGCCTGCACGCTCGTCCTGCAAGCTAGATGGAGACACACGCGGTAGAGCGCGCGGGTGCGTGCCAGAATATTGCTATGTGGCTGAGATGGTTTCCGTGGCGACAGGTGGTGAGCCGATTCGCCCGGTCGCGGAGACTGGTCGATCCGGTCGCGGTGCTTGCGAGGCTGGAGAGTCTCGCCCAGCCGGTGGAGGTCAAAGAGCCGCTCGAGCTCATGCGCGCCGGAATCGTTTTCCACGCGCGCGGCCTGATGAACAGCGCCACGATCCAGCACAACCTCGACTGGGTGTGGCCATACTGGGTCGAGCGCCAATACGATCCGAAGGACGTTTCGTTCGTTCCGCGCGCGTTCTCCCTCACGCACATCAACCTGACCCATCGTAACTGGACCGCGATCGGCGTTCCCGGCTGCGACACGATCCCGATCGTGGATCCACGCGGCCTCGTCACGCCCTTCTGGGACGGGTGGTCCCTCGATGCATGGGTGGTGGACGAGGAAGGCTCACAGCTCATTCCGTCGCGTCTCGATCGCGTCGGACAATCACTGGACCTCGAGGATGGCGTGGCCGTGGTCACCGAATGCGTCGGCGACGGGATGGCCCTTGCCTCCCGGGCCGAAGTCATCATGCGCGAGCGCTCTCCCGTCTGTGCGCTCGTCCTCTCCGCTCGCAGCACGCGATCCGGCTGGTTGATCGTCGCCCTTCGCCCTTACAATCCCGAAGGCGTGAGTTTTGTGCGCACTGTAGAGCGCGACGGCCGCGGAAGCGGATGGCGAATCAACGACCGGCACGACGTTCATTTCGACCCGTCTCCGAACCGACACGTCTTCTCCGACTACCACGCGGGCGACGTTCTGCATCGACTGCTCGGACCCGACGACAGCCGCGGGGCGGATTGCCGGGTGGGCATGGCGACGGCCGCGGCACTGTTCGCGTTGAAGCCCGGTCAGGCCTCCGAGGTTCGCGTCGAGGTGCCGCTGACGGGTGAGGACGATGGCTCGCGGGGCGCCGGGCGACGCCGCGCGAACGGCTGGAAGCAGGCCCTCGAGGGCCATTGCCGGCTGTCCGTGCCGGACCGGCGCATGGTCGAGCTTTACGACACCGCGGTCCGCAGCCTGGTGCTGCACTCGCCGGGGGAGGTCTATCCCGGTCCGTACACCTACAAGCGATTCTGGTTCCGGGATTGCGCGTTCATGCTGCACGCGATCCTCTGCCTCGGGCTCGAGCGACGCGTCGAACGGGTTCTGGATACCTTCCCGCAGCGCCAGCTGCGCAACGGTTTCTTCTTTTCCCAGGAGACCGAGTGGGACTCGAACGGCGAGGCGCTCTGGATCATGTCCCGCTTTCTCCAACTCACCGGCAGAGTGCCCAAGCTTGCCTGGAACACGGCCATCGATCGCGGAGCGCAATGGATCATCGACAAGCGCCTGCCTGCCGAAGGCGATGCGCCGCACGCCGGCTTGCTGCCCCCGGGCTTCAGTGCCGAGCACCTCGGGCCCAGCGACTACTATTACTGGGACGATTTCTGGGCGATCGGCGGATTGCGCGCGGCAGCCGGAATGTTGACCGCGCTGGGCAAGTCGCGGCGCGCGGCCGAGGTCGAGGACGAAGCGGCCAGTCTCGCGCGCAGCATGGATCGCAGTTTCGAGCTTGCGGCGCGCCGCCTCGGGCGCTTGGCGATGCCGGCCTCGCCCTATCGGCGACTTGACGCCGGCGCCATCGGGTCGCTCGCGGGCGGCTATCCCCTCGAGCTTCAGTCGCCCGACGACGTCCGGCTGCGGGACACGGTCGAGTACCTCCTCGAGGATTGCTTCGTCGACGGCTGCTTCTTCCAGGACATGATCCACTCGGGCCTCAATCCCTACCTCACCCTGCATGTCGCGCAGGTGCTGCTGCGCGCCGGCGACGCGCGCGCTCTCTCGCTGGTCCACGAAGTGGCGAGGCGCGCTTCGCCGACGGGGCAGTGGCCGGAGGCCATCCACCCGCTGACCGGCGGAGGCTGCATGGGGGACGGGCACCACGCCTGGGCCTCCGCCGAATGGGTGCTCATGATGCGCGCCCTGTTCGTGCGCGAGGCGGGCGGCGGGCTCGTACTTGCATCGGGAATCCCGCCGGAATGGCTCACGCAGAGCGAGTCGCTTTCGTTCGGACCCACGCCGACGCCCCACGGTGCGGTGTCGGTGCGCGTCGAGGCGGATGGATGGCGCGCGGGCGATCCGGGTGAGGCAACCCGCGTCAGGGTAAGCTGGGAGGCCGAGTGGCGCGGCGACGCACCAGCCATCGAGGTTCATCTGCCCGGTCGCGCGCCGGTCAAGGCGCGTGACGGCGATCGCTTCGTCCTGGTCGAACCCGGCGACGGAACGTGAACATCCTGACGTTCACCAACACCTACACGCCTCATGTCGGCGGCGTGGCACGCAGCGTCGATGGTTTCGCTCGCGTCTATCGTGCGCTGGGTCATCGCGTGGTCGTCGTGGCACCACGGTTCGAAGGCGCGCCGGAGCACGAGACCGACGTCGTCCGCTTCCCGGCACTGCAACACTTCAACGGCAGCGACTTCTCGGTTCCGGTTCCGGTGCCTGGAATCCTGTCCACAACGATCGAAGCGCTGAATCCGGACATCGTGCACTCCCATCACCCCTTCCTGCTGGGCGACACGGCGCTGCGCGTGGCGGCGGCACGCGGCCTGCCGGTGGTTTTCACGCATCACACGATGTACGAGAAATACACGCACTACGTGCCGGGGGACTCGCCGCGCATGCAGCGCTTCGCCATCGAGCTCGCGACGGGTTACTGCAACTTGTGCGATGCCGTGATCGCCCCCAGCGAGACCGTCGCCGAGATCCTGCGCGAGCGCGACGTCGAGGTCCGCATCGAGGTGATCCCGACCGGCGTCGATCTCGCCGTGTTCCGGCGCGGTGACCGTGCGAGAGGCCGCCGCAGCGCCGGATTGCCCGCGGACGCCTTCGTCGTGGGGCACGTCGGGCGCCTGGCTCCGGAGAAGAACCTGGGCTTTCTCGCACGCGCCCTGGCGCGATTCGCCGCCCGCGATGACCGGGTGCGCGTGCTGATCGCCGGAGCGGGCCCCTCCAAGGACGAGATCGCACGGGAGTTCGAGGCCGAGGGCGTCTCGGACCGGCTTGCGATGCTCGGCGTGCTCGATCGCAAGGCGCTTGCCGATGCGTATCGCGCGCTGGACGTATTCGCCTTCGCGTCGCAGTCCGAAACGCAGGGGCTCGTGGTGGCCGAGGCAATGGCGGCGGGCGTTCCAGTCGCGGCGATCGATGCGCCGGGTGTACGGGAAGTGGTCCGCAACGGACACAACGGCCGCCTCCTCCAAGGCGAGGACATCGACGAATTTGTCGCCGCGCTCGCGTGGGTCAGGGGACTCGCGCCCGCGGCCGCGGCGGAACTGCGCGCGGGCGTGTCCGAGACGGCCGAACGATTCTCGATCCAGCGCACCGCCCAACAGGCACTCGCGCTCTACGCGGACCTGATCCGCGCAGGCGCCGCCGCCAGGCCGGTCGCCCAGAGCCCCTGGGAGAGCGCCAAGCGGCGTCTCGCCGAGGAATGGAAGATCGCGAGGAACATCGCCACCGCGGCGGGCGACGCATGGTTGACGCTGGATCGCAGCGACGACGAGCAGTGAGGCCCGCACCGAGTGCACGCTTCCTTGGATGGCTCTGGGCCACATTGCTCCGCCTGCAGGCGCTGACGTGGCGCAAGCAGGTCGTCGGACTCGAGCGCTTCGCCGCGCTCCGCGCGGCCGGACACCGCGTGATCGTGCTCTTCTGGCACGGCAAGTACGCTCCGCTCTTCGCGCTGGTGCGCGTACCCGGCGCCTGCATTTTCACCAGCCGGTCATTCAGGGGTGACGTCATCAGCGAGATCTGCCGTCGGTTCGGACTGCGCGCCGTGGAGATTCCCGATCACGGCGGCGACGCGTCGCTCGGCCTGATGCGAGCCGCCGTCGCCGACTCGGACGTGGCGGCCATCGCCATCGACGGCCCCCTGGGCCCCTACCACTCGGTCAAGCGGGGGGCGATAGTGCTCGCGTCCGAACTGGGGTGCGTGCTGCTGCCGATTTCGCTGGCGTCGCGAAGCAAACGTGTCGCAACGGCGCGCTGGGATCGCCGGGAGGTGCCGCGCCTCTTCGCCACCGTCCATGTCGAAGCCGGTGAGCCGATTACGGTGCCGCGAGGGCTCGACGAGGAGGGCATCGACGCGTGGTCCGAGCGCGTGCGCGTTGCGCTCGAAGCGCTTGACGCACAGGCAGAGCTTGCACTGCGGTCGGATGGACCGCAATCATCCAGTCGATGGAGCTAGCGCCGCGCGGCCGGCGTGGCGATCTCCAGCCGCGCCCCGCGGCGATGATTCAAGGTGAAGCGGGGCTCGAAGGATTCGAATAGATCCAGGTACTGCTCCGCGAGCCGGCTCATCAAGAACTTCTCGCGTACCGTATCGCGCGCCGCCGTACCGAGGCGGCGGCGCAGGTCGGCGTCACCCACGAGCTGCGCGATCCGCTTCGCCGCCTCCTCGACCGTCGACACGAGAAAGCCGTTGCGGCCGTCTTCGACCTGGTGACGGATCCCGCCGCAATCGCCGCCGATGACCGCCGTGCCCTTCCACATTGCCTCGGTGACCGTCAGCCCGAAACCCTCGCGCAGTGACTTCTGCAGGATGACCGCGGCACGCCGTTGCAGCGCATTCACCAGCGCGCTGTCCTCCGCCGTCAGGATGAGAATGCGCTCCTCCTTGCAGTCGAGGAGCGATTCGAAAACTTCCTGGCCCTCCGGGTCGTCGGTGGCCACATTCCCGAGCAGCACCAGCGTTGCATCGACCTCCTTGCGAGCCATCCGGAACGCCTCGATGACGCCTTCCGGATCCTTCCAGCGGTCGAAGCGCGAGATCTGCGCGACGATCGGCAGGTCCTCGGGAATTCCGTAGTGCCGCAGTCGATCGTTGATTTCGGCGTCCGACATCTCGCGGTTCTTGATCGAGAACGGATCGAGCGCCGGCATGAAGAAGAGCTGTGGAATGTGGACCTCCCGCTTGTACTCGGGCAGCGAAACCACCATTGCGTCGTAGTCGTCGACGAACTCGCGCAAGTAGGCCCAGGCGTCGGGATCGGGCCGCGAGAGGTCCACGTGACATCGCCAGATCCATGGACAGGTATGGCGGAAATGAGTGATGAGCGGCAGCGGCTGGGGATCGTGGACCACGACGATGTCGGCTTCCACGTCCATTCGCAGCGCGTTATGCAAGTTGATCCCCTCGTAGATCTCCTTCTTCAGCTCGCTCAGGTTGATGTCGCCCCCCTGCAGCGCGTTGTGCAGCTTCTTGGTGATGCTGAAGAAGTCGGGGCTGCCCTGGATCAGCCGCCAGTCGGCGCGTATGCCGAGCGCACGCTGGAGCAGCGTGAGCGACGAGAGGATCTCCGCCACGCCACCGCCGTAGAAGGTCGAGCTGATGTTGATGACGCGCAGGTCGTGCAGCCGGCGTGCCTTGAGGATGATGCGCTCGAGCGCCTCGGGGCCGATCAGATCCTCGTAATGCTCGATGCGCATTGGCCGAAAATATCTGTCCATCCGGGCTCCGTTTCTCATTCGGGGGGGGTGGCGATCTGCGCCCGCAGCTCGACCGCCGCCTGCTCCGGCGTTTGCACATTCACGACGATTCGCGACCCCAGCTCGAAGCCCGCGGGCGTGGTGAGCCGGGGAAGGACCTCGATGAACCAGTGGCTGGCCGAGCGATGCACCAGATCGAGCGGCGCGCTCGATACGACCAGGTTGTAGTGCGGGTCCGCAAGGTTCCGGAAGAGCGCCGCGAGGACGCGTCTGAGATGGCCGGCGAGGTCGTCGAGCTCTTGCTCTTCGACTTCCAGGAAGCTCGCGCAATGCCGGCGCGGAGCGATCTGCAGCTGATACGGGTTCCCCGATGCGTAGGGCGCAAGCGTCACGAACGCTTGTGTCTCCAGCACGATTCGTTCGCCCGAGGCGCACTCCAGATCGAGCTCCCGGCACAGGCCACAGCAGCCGTTCTCGTCGAAGAATGCGATTTCGTCCATGACCCGCCTGCGCGTCTCGGGGGAAACCGTTGGCGTGGCCACGATCTGCGAGTGCGGATGCGCAATACTCGTCCCGGCGCGCGTCCCGTGATTGCGAAACAGTACGATCTGGCGCAACCGGCCGTCGCGCGCCGCGAGCGCGCGCGCGCGGCGCACGTACATCTCGAGTACGCGGCGCAACTGCTCGACCGCCATGAGCCCGACTTCCAGTTCGTGGTCACGCGACTCGATGATCACCTCGTGATGCCCGTACCCAGGACGCCTGCTCCAGAGCCCGGCGTGGGGCGCATCCAGAGAAGGATCGGGCGCGACTTCGCTGAGCACCGGGAAACGGTTCGGCACTGCGCGCACGAGCCAGGAGCCATCGGGCGTGCAGATGCTGTCAACCTCTCCCGGCGTCATTGCCTCGTTGCCCGGGCAGAATGGACAGTTGACCGTGCCGGCCCCCGCACCGTCATGCGGGCGCGACGCGCGCCCTGGGTTGATAATCACCCAGTCGTGCGTGATCGGATCTTGGCGCAACTCGGACATGGGAACACGCTCGACGCCCTATTGTCTCACGCCGCATACGCCAAGTCACAGCTCGCGCGGAACGCGGTCAGCAGGGAATGCATTCAATGGCGTCGCCCCTCGGCGCGCCGTAGAAAATCGTACAGAAGCGGCCCGCTGTCCAGCAGACGACTTTCTCCGGGCAAATGGAACTCCGGATGCCATTGCACGCCCATGACGTCGCCGGCCCCGGTGTAGCGGATTGCCTCGATCACGCCGTCCGTCGGGGAACGCGCTTCCACCACGAGTCCGTTCCCGATGCGATTGACGCACTGATGGTGAATACTCGTCACGCGCGCACCGGCGGCCGTCGGATAAAGCCGGGCGAGCTCGGAGCCGGGCTCGATCTCGATATCGTGCGCGAGCAGATCGTAGACCGCGCGATCGACGTGCTGAACCGCGTCGGGAACCTGCGTCGCAATGTCCTGGTAGAGCGTGCCGCCGAACGCCACGTTGATCAGCTGCGCGCCGCGACAGACGCCGAGCACTGGTCGTCCCTGAATGACGCACTCCCAGAGCAGCTCGATCTCGTATAGATCACGGACGCGGTCGCCGGCCCATTCGGGGCGCAGCGGCTCCTCCCCGTAGCTGGCGGGACTCAAGTCGGCGCCACCCTGCAGGACCAGCGCGTCGATCTCGCGCACGTAGTCGGACACGTGCACCGCGGCGCGCCGCACCTCGGCGGCGCTCTCGAGCGTGGGCACCATGAAGACCAGCGCACCCTGCGACATGATCCAATGGGCCACCGACTGCTCGAGGTATTGCAGGGTCTTGTCCCGGAAGCCGAGCTCCGCGGGCGGCTGGTGCATCAACCGGGCCGAGAGCCCGACCCGGAGCGGGCGCGGTCGGGTCATTCGTCTCGCCGCAGCGGTCGGTTCAGGAGTCTCCGCGCCACTTGCGACATTGTTGCCAGACCAGGTCCGGCAGGGACCCGGTGAGCTGATAGCGACTGCGCATCCACCGCGCGTCGGTCGAGCTGTCACGCACGATCACCTCGAGCTCCGCAAGCGGCACCTCGGTCTCGAGCTCCATTGCATGCGGCTTGAGCCCTTCCAGCGTCGCCATGATGTCTTCGCGCAGCGGCAGATGCGACTGCGCGAGCGGATCGATGAAGTCTCCGTCCAGCCCGAACCGGCACGCCTGGAACCGGTTGTAGCCATATGGCAGATGCAGATCCTCCGAGAGCTGGAATGGGCGCTCGATCAGCAGGAAGCGCGCGAGCGTCTGGGCGTAGGCGGCCAACACGGCTGCGCGCTCGGCGGTGAGCGGCGTATCGCAGACGCGAATTTCGACCGTACCGAATTCCGGTTTCGGACGAATGTCCCAGTAGAAGTCCTTCATGCTCTCGACGATACCCAGCCCCTGCATCTTCGCGAAGTACTCGATGAAATCGCTCCACCGCAGCACCAAGGGCGCCCTCCCCGAGAGCGGGAACGCGGACACTGCGTTCAATCGCGACGACTCGAACTGCGTGTCTGCGCCCTGGAAATAGGGCGAGGATGCTGCAAGCGCCACGAAGTGCGGCACGTAGCGCGACATCGCATGAACCAGGAACAGCGCATCGTCACCGTGCGGGACGCCAACGTGGATATGCTGGCCGAACACGGTGAACTGCTTGGCGAGATAGCCATACAGTCCGGACAGGTGCTTGAAGCGCGGCCGGTCATAGATCTGACGGTCGGTCCAGTTCTGAAACGGGTGCGCGCCGCCGCCGCAAACCAGGACATTCAACGTCTCGGCGGCAGCGCTCACCGCATCGCGGATCGCCCTGAGCTCCGCATCGAGTGCGGCATGCGTCTGATGAATCCCGGTGGCGATCTCGATCATGCTCTCGGTGATCTCGGGCTTGATTTCTCCAGGATGGGATCGGCGCTCGGCGAGCTGGATCAGATCGGAAGCCGCGTGCGTCAGGTCGCACCCGAAGGTCTCGACGAGCTGCAGCTCGAGTTCTATGCCGATCGAGAGCGCCGCGGACTGCTTGAAATCAAGCGGTTCCACTTGTCACCTCCGGTCCGCTGCGTCGCCCGCTCGACGCAAGGCAAACTGGACCGCGAGCGGCCCGAGCAGCTCGAGGATCAGCACCGCGGCGAGTACCACTGCGCCGAGCTGCGGCCCGAACTGCGGCCAGATGGCGCCGGCTTCGTGTGCCATCACCACTGCGACGCCGGACATCGGCAACAACCCGACCGAAAGCAGCGAAGCCTTGCGGTAGGAGAGTCCGCTCAGCCGTGCGAGGCCCACCACCGCGACGCTCTTGCCGAGCGCACGGGCGGCGGCGATGCCGAGACCGGCAGCCAGCGCGGTCGCACCGAAGTTCAAGGGGAGCGCAGTTCCGGTCAGCGCGAAGAGGGCGATCACGAAAAGCTGGCCGACATAGCCGAACGAGACCGCCAGAAAGCGTCGGTCGCGGTCGAGCGCGCGCGTCAGGATCCCGAGGCCCAGCATGGACATCACCACCGAAAGGTTGAGCGCCATCGCCACGGACACCGTGACGATCACCACGCCCACCGCCGATATCGTCTGCACGTCGCCACGCGGGCCGAGCCGCGCGAGCAGGGCCAGCAGCGCCTTGGCGGAGATGAACGCGAGCAGCGCGGAGCCGAAGACGATGTAGAGCGGGTGCAATGCGACGAGTCCGATGCTCCCGTGCTCCGCCAGATGCAGCCAAGCGAACAGGATTCCGAACACGACGAACGAGTAGACCGAATTGAGCGCAGTGAGGAGCTGCAGCCGGCTGGTCACCTGTCCCTGGGCGCGCAACTCCCGCGAAACGGTCAGAACGACTGCCGGCGAGGTCGCCATCGCGATCGCCCCCGCCGCTGCCGCGACGAGCGGGGGCGTATCGACGACGAGCAGGATCCCGAACACCGCGCCGAACGCCAAACCCGACTCCAGGCCGCTCGTCACGAGCAGCCACGGATTGCGTCGGAGCCAGCCCGGATCGACCCGGCTGCCCAGCTCGAAGAGCACGATTCCCATGGCGACTTCGAAAAAGGGCCGCAAACCGCGCACCTCGGCGACCGACAGGAGGCCCGTCGCCTCGGGCCCGAGCACCGCGCCCGCGATCACGTAGCCGAGGATGCGTGGCAAGCGGAACAGCCGATCGACCAACTCCCCGAGCAGCGTCGCGCCGAGCAGCACGACGCCGAGCCAGAACAGCTGCGGGATCTGCAGCGGCCAGCTCGGCAGGAACAGGTACTCGCCCATGTGTTCGACTCGACGTTGCGTGGCGAAATTTCAGGCGATGCGCTGACCGGTGTTGCACGCGCCCGCGAGGGGCGCAGCTAGTCCGGCCGACCGTCCACCAGGATCAGGTGCACGCGGTAGGGACCGTGCGCACCGAGAATGATAACTTGCTCGATGTCTCCCGTTCGCGACGGACCGGAGATGAAATTCACAGCGCGCGGCAGCTGGCCCAGCTCGGCGCGCGCGAGTTCCCACGCGTCCTCCATGTGTTTGACGATGCGCCAGGTAGGGACGATGGCGATGTGTGTTTCCGGCAGCAGGCTCACGCCGGCCGGTGTATCAGGTCCCGATACGACCATCAGGGTGCCGGTCTCCGCAATGCCCGCGAACGCGCCGGTTATGCCAACCATGTCCTCGCCGGCGGCCTCGCGCGCCGCAAGATCGAAACCCGCGCCGCGCCAATCGAGGTGCGCAAGCTGCGGCCAGACGCACCCGGTGAGCGGCAGTCCGCTTGCCTTGAGAAAGCGCGCCGCGGCCGCCGGCGCAGCTCGCAGGGTGTCGACGCGGTCGGTCGTCGTCTGCATCGACTCGGCCCGGGTACGGAAGCGGGCCACGACGTCATCCTCCACGTGCGGGACCGGTCCGCGGGGATGCTCTCGCAAATAGGTTTCCACGTCCGCGCGCTCCGCATCGGTCGGCCCTTTCCCGCCGTGCCCCTGAGCCCGCCGAATGCGCCCGAGGATGGATTTCCTCGCTTGATCGGACTTACCGATAGTCATGGGTGGAAGCCTTGACGGCCATTCGCGGTTTTCCGTTCAGCGGGAAGGAGGGTAACGGGAGGAAACCAGCCGGTTTCCTCCTGTTCGTAACTTTCCGGTGTTGCTCGCGAGGAAACCAGCCGGTTTCCTCCCGTTCGTAACCTACCAGACCTTCGCTGGAGGGACTCCTCCGGTACATCACCCCTCAGCGTCAATCCAGTGCCTTGACCACGTCCTCGATGACCTTCTTCGCGTCGCCGAAGACCATCATGGTCTTGTCCATGTAGAAAAGCGGGTTGTCGAGGCCCGCATAGCCGGCTGCCATGGAGCGCTTGTTGACCACCACCGTGCGCGCCTTGTGCGCTTCCAGGATCGGCATGCCGTAGATGGCGCTGCCCTTCTCGAGCGCGAGCGGATTCACCACGTCGTTCGCGCCGAGAATCAGCGCGATGTCGGTCGTGCCGAACTCGTTGTTGATGTCTTCCATCTCGAACACCTGGTCGTAGGGAACCTCGGCCTCTGCGAGCAGTACGTTCATGTGCCCCGGCATCCGGCCCGCCACGGGGTGAATGGCGTAGCGCACCTGGACGCCCTTCTCGATCAGTTTCTGCGCCATCTCCTTTACCGCGTGCTGCGCGCGCGCCACCGCCAGGCCGTATCCCGGCACGATCAGCACGCTTTCGGCATTCGCGAGGAGGAATGCAAGGTCCTCGGCCGACCCGGACTTCACCTGCTTCTGCGCCGCGTCCGCGGCGGTCGTGCCTTCCGCAGCGCCGAATCCGCCCAGAATCACGCTGAAGAACGAGCGGTTCATCGCCCGGCACATGATGTAGGAGAGGATCGCCCCCGACGAGCCGACCAGCGACCCCGCGATGATCAGCATCGTGTTGCCCAGCGAGAAGCCGATTCCCGCCGCCGCCCAGCCCGAATAGCTGTTCAGCATCGAGATCACCACGGGCATGTCCGCGCCACCGATCGGGATGATGATCAGCACCCCGAGCAGGAAGGCGATCGCGGTCATCACGGCAAACGGCATCCATCCCTTGTCGTCCGCGAGGAAGAAGCCGATCCCGAAGCCGATCATCGCCAGCGCGAGGACGAGATTGACCAGATGCTGCCCTGGAAAGACCACCGGGGCGCTCGAGAACAGGCGGAAATGCTTGCCCAGGCCCGCGAGCTTGCCGAACGCGATGATCGAGCCGGAGAACGTGACTGCGCCGACGAAGGTCCCGATGAAAAGCTCAAGCCGGTTGCCGGCGGGCATCGGTTCGTGGATGCCGAATGCGGCGGGGTTGTTCACGGCCCCGATCGCGATGAGGACGGCCGCCATGCCGACCAGCGAGTGCATCGCGGCCACGAGCTCGGGCATCTGGGTCATCTCGACCCGCCGCGCGACGACCGCCCCGATCGTCCCGCCGATCACGATGGCGAGCACGATCAGCGTGTGATTCTTGACGATCGCCATCGTGAACGCGACGGCGATGAGCATCCCGATGATGCCGAAGAGATTTCCACGGCGTGCGGAAGTCGGGCTCGACAGCCCCTTCAGCGCCAGGATGAACAGCACCGAGGCGACGAGGTACCAGAGTGCGAGTTGGTTGCCGGTCATCGTCGGATCCTCACCCCTTATTCGCGCCGGCCTTGGGCTCTTTTTTCCTGAACATCTCGAGCATGCGCTGAGTGACGAGGAATCCGCCGAACGTGTTGATCGCGACGAGGCCCACGGCCACGGCGCCTATGACGGATCCGAAGTCGGTCTCCTCCGGTCCCGCGGCGAGGATCGCACCTACCATGATCACCGAGCTGATGGCGTTCGTGACGCTCATCAGAGGCGTGTGGAGCGCCGGCGTGACGTTCCAGATGACGTGGTAGCCGACGAAGACCGCCAGCACGAAGACGATCAGGTAGAAGACGGTCGGGTCGATGGTTCCGGTCATCTCGGGTTCCTCACTGTTTCTTGACGACTGCGCCGTCGATGCACACGAGCGCCCCGGCGATGATCTCGTCGTCCCGGTCGAGCTTGCGCTCGCCGGTCTTGGGGTCGGCAAGCAGCGCAAAGAAATTGAGCACGTTCCGCGCGTACAGCGCACTCGCATCCGCGGCCACGAGCGCAGGGAGATTGGTCAGCCCGACGATCTTCACGCCGTGCCGGATCGCAATCTTGCCCGCCTCGGAGCCCTCCACGTTGCCGCCCTGCTCGACCGCGAGGTCGACGATCACCGAGCCCGGCTTCATTGCCTTGACCGTGGCCTCACGAATCAGGCGGGGTGCCGGACGCCCGGGAATGAGCGCCGTGGTGATCACGATATCGGCCGCGCGCGCCCGCTGGTCGACGAGCTCGGCCTGCCGCCGCATCCAGTCCGCGGGCATGGGACGCGCATAGCCGCCCACGCCTTCCGCGATCTCGCGTTCCTCGTCGGTCAGGTAGGGCACATCGAGAAACTTTGCGCCGAGCGATTCGATCTGCTCTTTCACCGCGGGTCGCACATCCGACGCCTCGATGACCGCGCCCAGTCGCTTCGCGGTCGCGATCGCCTGCAGTCCGGCCACGCCCGCGCCGAGGATCAGCACGCGCGCGGCCTTCACCGTACCGGCAGCGGTCATGAGCATCGGCAGGAAGCGGCCGTACTCGTTCGCCGCGATGATGACTGCCTTATAGCCTGCGATGTTCGCCTGCGACGAGAGCACGTCCATGGACTGCGCGCGTGTGGTTCGCGGCAGCCATTCGAGGGCGAATCCGATGATGCCCGACTTCGCATAGTTCTCGATGGCGGCGCCGTCGAAGGGATTCAGCAGCCCGACAAGGATCGCGCCCTTCTTCATTTGTCCGACGACGCTCGCTTCCGGCCCGCGTACCACGAACACGATGTCGGCCTGCCCGAAAACGTCGGCGGCGGCGCTCGCGATGGTCGCACCTGCGGCCTCGAATTGCCCGTCCGGAATGCTGGCGCCCGTGCCCGCTCCGGACTGCACGAGAACCTTGTGGTGTCCGCCGGCGACAAGCTTCTTCACCGTCTCAGGCGTCGCAGCGACACGCGCTTCGCCCGCACGGGACTCGGCGGGAATACCGATCAGCATGCTCTTCCCCCTTGCTGTCTGCTGCTTACGCGCCGAGGCTGGATCGTTCTATCTAGTAGGCCGGCGCGACGAGTGGGCCGATGATACAACAGCGTCCGCGACCCTGGTGCTACGAACCGGCGCCGGCCCGTGACAGCGGACTTGCGATCCGCTCCAGGACCTCGAATGCGATCTGCACGAGAATCGCGAGAGCCGCTGCCGGTAGGGCCCCGGCGAGCATGAGGGTGGTGTCGTTCAGCGCGAGGCCCTGCACGATGCGTTCGCCGTAGCCGCCCGCTCCGATGAACGCCGCAATCGTCGCAGTGCCGACGTTGATCACGGCCGAGGTCTTCACGCCCGCGAGAATCGTGGGTGCCGCGAGCGGCAGCTCGACGAGCATGACGCGATCGCGTGCCGAAAGCCCCAGTGCCATGGCCGCCTGGCGGAGGCCCGCGCGGATTCCCAGTATTCCCGCGTGCGTGTTACGCACGATGGGCAGTAGGGCATAAAGGAACAGCGCCACCAATGCCGGCAAGGTGCCTATCGCCTCCATTAGCGCGATGAGGAAGGCGAAGAGTGCGAGCGCGGGAATGGTCTGTATCACCCCGACCACCGCGAGAACGCCCTGCCCGGTCGTGGGAAACTTGGCCGCGACGAAGCCGAGCGGAACACCGATCAGGACTGCCACCGCAAGCGAGAGAAAGACGAGCACGAGATGCTCGCGGGTGAGGCGCGAAAAATCCGGTGCCCACACCGCGCTCCACAGCGTCCCGCGCCCGGCCGACGCGACCTTGTGCGACGCGTCGAAGTAGAGCCGCGCTGCCTCGGCGAACGTCCGTCCTTCCAGCTCGGCCGCCGCGTTGAGCCGGACCATGCGGCCGGCGTCGATCGTTCCTTCCAGCGCCCGGAGCGCCTTCCACGCTTCCGGAAACCGCTCCGGCAGGTCCTTGCGAAAGATCAGCAGGGCATCGTATTGCGGAAAGAACCCCCGATCGTCGTCCAGCGTGCGCAGATCGAACCGTTCGATCTTCGCGTCCGTCGAGTAGATGTCCATGACGTCGATGCGCCCTGCGCCGATCGCCTCGTACGCGAGCCCGTGATCGAGCGCCGGGGGCGTGCGCTGCGGCAGATCGTATGCCGCCTTCACCCCGGGCCAGCCGTCCGGCCGTCCGATGAACTCCGGACCGAAACCGAGACGCAGCTTCGGGTGCGCCGCGAGGTCGGAGATCGAGCGAATGCCGAGCCGCTCCGCCTGACCCTCGCGCATCGCGAGCGCATAGGTGTTGTTGAACCCGAACGGCACGGCGACCGCGAGCCCGCGCGAAGCGAGCGCGCGATTGAGCTCTTCCAGGGTGGGATTGCCCTCGAGATTGAGGATCTCACGGGCGATCGTGCCGGTGTACTCGGGATAGACGTCGATCGCCCCTGCTTCGAGCGCCGCGAACACGATGCCGGTGCCTCCGAGACCTTGCAGGTGCTCCGCGCGCGTCCCGGCGCGCACTGCGCTCTGGCGGATGATCTCCCCGAGGATGTACGACTCGGTGAATCGCTTCGACCCCACCTTCAGAATGTCGTCCTGCGCCTGTGCTCCGGCGCCGGTCAACCACAGGATCAGGATCAAAACGGCTCGCATGGTCATGCGGTCTCCGCCTCGGCCATGAACTGCAGCGCCGCGAGCCGCGCGTAAAGGCCACCGGCCCGCATGAGCTCGCCATGCGTGCCGGACGCGACGATGCGCCCCTGGTCCATGACCACGATGCGGTCGACGCCCTGCACGGTGGAAAATCGGTGCGCGATGATCAAAGTGGTTCGACCTTCCATGAGATGAGCAAGCGCGAGCTGCACGTACCGCTCGCTTTGCGCATCGAGCGAGCTCGTCGCCTCGTCGAGCAGTAGTACCGCCCGGTCGGCAAGCAGGGCGCGCGCTATGGACAGCCGCTGTCTCTGACCGCCGGATAACCGCACGCCGCGCTCCCCGAGGTAGGAATCGAGCCCCTCGGGCAGGCGCTCGATGAACTCCATCGCATACGCCGCGCGGCACGCCTCCACCACCTCGACATCGCTGGCATCGGGTCGTGCGTAGCGAACGTTCTCCCGCACCGATGCGGCGAAGATCACGGGATCTTGCGGCACGAGCGCGAAGCGGCTGCGGACCATGCGCGGGTCGGCGCGCCGAACTTCGCAACCGTCGACCCGAATCTCGCCTCGACCGGGCTCGTAGTAGCGCAGCAGCAGCTGGAAGACGGTGGACTTGCCTGCCCCCGATGGTCCGACCAGCGCGATGCGCTCGCCGGATCGCACGGTGAGTGTGAAATCGGCAAGCGCCGGAGCATCCGGACGCGACGGATAGAAGAAGGTAACGTCCGCGAAATCGAAGCCGCCGCGCGGCGGGTCCGGAAGCGCGAGCGGATTGGACGGCGCGCGAATCTCCGGCTCGGTGGCGAGGAGCTCCAGCAGCCGTTCCGTCGCCCCGGCGGCGCGCTGCAGATCGCCGATGACCTCCGAAATGGCCGCTGCCCCGCCAGCGACCAGCACGGCGTAGAACACGAAAGCCGAGAGCTGCCCTGCGCTCAAGCGCCCCGCTAGGACATCATGACCACCGATCCAGAGGATCACGCCGACCGACCCGAACGAAAGCAGGATCACCATTGAAATCAGCGCGGCGCGCTGACGGATGCGGCGTAACGCCGTGACGAACGTGCTTTCCACGCGCTCGGCGAACAGTCGGCGATCGTGCGGCTCGTGCCCGTAGGCCTGCACGGTCCGAATCTCGTGCAGCGCCTCGTCGACATACGCCGAGACGTCCGCGACGCGGTCCTGCGTGGCGCGGGACAACCGCCGCACGCGCCGGCCGAAAAGCAGGATCGGCACCACGACCAGTGGCACGCCGAGCACCACCAGCGCCGTGAGCTTCGGGCTGGTGACGATCAGCATTACGAGGCTCCCCGTCGTGATGAGAAAGTTGCGGACCGCGAACGACGCGGACGAGCCGATCACGACTTCGAGCAGCGCGGTATCGTTGGTGAGCCGCGAGATCACCTCCCCCGTGCGAGTCGCCTCGAAGAATCCGGGCGGCAGATCGAGGATGCGGCCGAACACGGCGCGGCGCAGGTCGGCGGTGATCCGCTCTCCCAGCCACGATACCGAGTAGAAGCGTGCGAAAGTCGCGACCGAGAGCACCCCCACCACGACCAGCAGGCCGATCAATGCGCGGTCGAGCGACGCGGGATCGCGCGCCGCGAATCCGGCATCGATGACTTGCCGCAAGCCCTGACCCAGCACGAGCACGCAGCCGGCGGCTACCAGCAGCGCCACCACCGCGATGGCGATGCGGCCCCGATACGGCTTCAGGAAGCCACCGATCCGCGCGAGCAACCTCAGATCCCTGCTTGCAGGCCGATCGGGAATATCGTCTCGTCTTCGCGCCATAGGATCTCGAGCTGCCGCTCCGCGTGTGCGGATCAGGCCGGCCGAGGCCGATTATCGCCAATGGCGGCCGCACGCGCGGCGGCCGCGCGCGCCGTGCGCCGCAGGTAGAGATTGTTCGCGCCCAGCGCGCCGATGACCATCGCGGCGCCCACCAGCTCCGACAAGACGAAACGCCTCCCCTGCAGAAATCCGATCGTGAACGTGACGACGGGAATCAGATTGAGCAACAGCATCGCGTTCAGCGCGCCGATCCTGCGGCTCCCGGCGTTCCAGCAGATGAAGGAGGCGGCCACGCCGACCACGGCGAGAAACGCCAGCTGCCCGCTGACCATCTGCATGGCGCTCCCGGTCGGAACCGTCGCCACACCGAGCGGCACCAGCGCGGCGGTCGCGAGGACCAGTCCTATCGAGCCCGGGATGAGGGTGAGCACGGTCAGCTTGAGCGTCGACCAGCCCCGGAACAACTCGGTCCCCATCGTATAGGCGACCCAGCACAGCGCGCCCGCGAGGACGAGTATGTCGCCGAGCCATTCTTCGCGCCCGGGCGACGTCGCGGCGCCGCCGCGCGTCACGACGAGCACGACACCGACGAAGGCGGTCACGATGCACGCGAGCGTGAAGCGGGTGGGCCGGCGCCCGCGCACGAGCCAATCGGCGATCGCCGTCATGGAAGGCTGCAACGAGATGATGATCGCCGTGTGCTCCGGGCCCGTCAGCGAAAGACCCGCAAACACGAGAAGCGGCGATCCGGTCATGCCGATCAAGCCGAGCAACGATGCTGGCCACAGGCGGCCGTAGTAGCGCAACGAATTCGGGCCCTGGAGCGCGGCGACTACCGGCACGAGCAGCAGCGTGCCCAGCACATAGCGGATGGCCGACACGTGGTACGGATCGACGAACGCAAACGCGCTCTTGGCGATCGGGAACTGCGCGCCCCAGACGATGACCGCGATCATCGCAAGCGCAACACCGCTGGCGAGCTGAGAAGGCATGGCGATGACGGGCTGGAAGACCGCGAAGCCTACACGCTGCCGCAGAGCCTGTCGCGCAGACTCAAGCCGCGAAACGCTTGTCGAGGGCGACGATCCAATGCTGGACCGGAACTTGGGCACCGACCGCAAGATGCGCGAGGCAACCGATGTTCGCGGTGGCGATCAGGTCGGGCATACCCGCCTGGAGGGCGGCGAGCTTGTTCCGCTTCAACTCCTTCGAAAGCGCCTCCTGCAGGATGGAATAGGTTCCGGCGGAGCCGCAGCACAGGTGCGCGTCGGGCACCGGGACCAGCCGGAATCCGGCGCGGGTCAGAACGCGCTCGGTAACTCCCCGAATCTGCTGTCCGTGTTGAAGCGTGCAAGGCGAATGAAACGCAACGCGCGCGCCTTCCCCGGAGGGGTTCGGGAGCCGCTCGAGCTCTGCGTCCAGCACCTCGCTCAAGTCGCGCGTGAGCGAGCTGATGCGGCGGGCCTTGTCCGCGTATTTCGGATCGCCCGCGAGAAGATGCCCGTACTCCTTCACCGTCGCGCCGCAACCGCTTGCCGTCATGACGATCGCCTCAACGCCGGCCTCGACGTGCGGCCACCATGCATCGATCATCGCGCGCATGTCATCGAGGCCGTCTGCCTGGTAGTCGAGATGGAACCGAACCGCCCCGCAACATCCCGCGCCAGCGGCTTCGATGAGAGAAATGCCAAGGCGGTCGAGCACGCGTGCGGCCGCGGCGTTGATATCGGGCGCGAGCACGGGTTGCACGCATCCGGCCAGCGCAATCATTCTGCGCGCGTGCTCCGTCGCGGGCCACGCGCCCGCGGGCGCCGCCGCTTCCGGCACCTTCTCCTTCAGCGCGCCCGGCATGAGCGGACGAACGCTCTGGCCGAGTGCAAGCAGGGAAGCAAAGAGCCCGCGACGCGGGAGCACGAAAGCCAACGCCCTGCGTCGCGCCCGATCGAGCATCGACCGTCCGACCCGCTCGTTGACCACGCCACGACCGATGTCGAGCAGCCGTCCGTACTGGACGCCCGACGGGCAGGTCGTTTCGCAGCTCCGGCACGTCAGGCAGCGATCGAGGTGCAGAAGGGTCTTCGCGCTGACCGGCTGCCCCTCGAGCGCCTGCTTCATCAGGTAGATGCGCCCGCGCGGTCCGTCGAGCTCGTCGCCAAGCAGCTGGTACGTCGGGCAAGTCGCCGTACAGAACCCGCAGTGCACGCACTTGCGCAGGATGGATTCGGCCTCCCTGCCGGCAGGCGTGTCCTTGATGAACTCGGCGAGATGCGTCTCCATCCCGACTAGAATTCCGGATACATCCGGCCGCGATTGAGGACCCCGTGGGGGTCGAATTCACGCTTGAGGTTTGCGTGGATTCGCGCGACGGCCGGCGCCAGCGGGTGAAACACGCCTGTCTCCGCCTTGTCTCCCCCGCGAAAGAGCGTGGCGTGTCCACCCGCTCTAGCGGCGAGCTCGCGAATCACGCGCGCATCGGCTCCGGTCGTGAGCCAGCGCAGGCTGCCACCCCACTCGATGAGCTGCTCGCCCGGGACCTCGAGCGCCGCCGTGGTGGATGGCACCGAGACGCGCCATAGCGGGACCGCATCGCGAAAGAAAGGCTCGGTATGCTCGCGGAGAGCTGTCCAGAAAGCGGCCGCCCCGGCGTCATCGACGACTTCGCCGCCAATCTTCTCGCGCGCGGCGCGCACCGCTGCCTCGGCGCCGGACAGGCGCACCCAGAGATCACCGTCAGTCCACGCCGTGGCGCTGACCGGCAGCGGCTTGCCGCCCCACCGGTTCATGATCTCGATCGCTTTGTCCTGGGGTAACTCGAGTTGCAGCGTGGCCTCGGTGACCGGAATCGGCAGCACCTTGAGCGAGACCTCGAGAATCAGGCCGAGCGTGCCCATCGACCCCGCGATGAGCCGCGAGACATCGTAGCCCGCTACGTTCTTCATCACCTGGCCGCCGAAGGTGAGGTCCTGCCCGCGACCGTCGAGAATGCGCACCCCCAGCACAAAGTCACGCAGTGCGCCGGCCGATTGCCGCCGCGGTCCGGAAAGCCCGGCGGCCACTGCACCTCCGATCGTCGCATCGGCACCGAAGTGCGGCGGTTCGAAGGGGAGCATCTGCCCCTTTTCCGCCAGGGTCGCCTCGAGTTCGGTAAGACGCGTGCCGCCCCGTACCGTGACCACGAGTTCCGTCGGCTCGTACGCGACGATGCCGGCGTGCCCGCGCGTATCCAGCACAGCTCCATGCAGCGCCTGGCCGTAGAAATCCTTCGTCCCGCCGCCGCGCAGGCGCAGCCCGCGCCCCGCCTCCGCAGCGGCGCGGATCGTCTCGACAAGGGAGTTCACTGCGTCCGTCATCGGTCGACGCTCGCGATGCCTCAGAACCGGGGCAGTTCGGGATGCGGCAGCTGTCCGCGATGCACGTGCATCTTTCCGTACTCGGCGCAGCGTCGCAGCGTCGGGATATTCTTGTCGGGGTTGAGCAGGCCGGGCGGGTCGAATGCGCGCTTCACGCCGCGAAACATCTCGAGCTCTTCGGGCGAGAACTGCACACACATCTGGTTGATCTTCTCGATTCCGACGCCGTGCTCGCCCGTCACGGTCCCGCCATACGCAACCGATAGCTCGAGCACCTCGGCGGCGAATTGCTCGGTGCGATGGAGCTCGTCCGGATCGTTTGCGTCGAACAGGATCAGGGGGTGCAGATTGCCGTCTCCCGCGTGAAAGACGTTCGGGCACCGCAACCGATATTTCTTCTCGAGCCTCGCGATGGCATGCAGCATCTCGCCGAGGCGCTTGCGCGGTATGGTGCCGTCCATGCAGTAATAGTCGGGTGAGATCCGTCCGACCGCCGGAAATGCAGCCTTGCGCCCGGCCCAGAACTTGAGGCGCTCAGCCTCGTCGCGCGATACGCGGATCTCCGTGGCACCGGATTTCCGGAGCACTTCGGTCATGCGCTCGATCTCCTCGGCGACCTCCTCGGGTGTTCCGTCCGATTCGCAGAGCAGGATCGCCTTTGCGTCCAGCGGGTAGTTCGCATGTACGAATTCCTCGACCGCACGCGTCGCGGGCTGGTCCATCATCTCCAGTCCGGCGGGAATGATGCCGGCCGCGATCACGTCGGCGACCGCGTTGCCCGCCTTCTCGACGTCGTCGTAGGCGGCCAGTATGCAGCGCGCGAGCTCGGGCTTCGGCACCAGGCGCACCGTCACCTCGGTGATCACCATCAGCATGCCCTCGCTGCCGACCGCCAGCGCCAGCAGGTCGTATCCCGCCGCGTCGAGCGCCTCGGATCCGAGCTCGATCACCTCGCCCGCGATGGTCACGCCGCGCACGCGCATCACGTTGTGCACGGTCAGGCCGTACTTGAGGCAATGGACTCCACCCGCATTCTCGGCGACGTTTCCGCCTATCGTGCAGGCGATCTGCGACGAAGGGTCGGGCGCGAAATAGAGCCCGTAGGGTGCCGCGGCCTCCGTGATGGACAGGTTGCGGACACCCGGCTGCACGCGCGCGACGCGGGCAACCGGATCGACGTGGATGATCTTGCCCATCTTCGCAGTGGAGAGCAGCACGCCCTCGCGCGAGGGCAGCGCGCCGCCGGACAGGCCCGTCCCGGCACCGCGGGCGATCACCTTGACGTTCAGATCATTGCAGACCTTCAGCACCGCCTGGACTTCGCCCTCGCTTGCGGGCAGGGCGACGACCATCGGCAGCTCACGGTACGCCGACAGCCCGTCGCACTCGTAGGGCCGCGTGTCCTCTTGGTGATGCAGCACGGATGCCTCGGGCAGCAACTGTCCGAGGCGCGCGGCCACCTTGGCCTGGCGGTCCGCGTCGATGCCGGCGATTCGCACGTTCATGGTCTCTCCCGCTGTGCGCCCTTCACCAGCCGCATTCTAGCTGTTCGGCGGCAAGCGGAATAAGTAGCGTCGAATCGCGCATTTACAAAGTTTCGAGGGACCCACGGCCACGTTTGTTACGATCAGGCATTCGTCGAGCGGCGCGGCGTAACGAGGACTGTATCGCAACGCTCCGCCGTTTGCGTCGCGCGGTTCCGTGGCGGTATCACCAGAGAAAAGCGTGCTCAGGGAGAGATTTCTTACGATTGCGTGTGCCGCCGCGGTGGCATGCCTGGTGGGGCCCGCACTGGCGGCCGACGCCGGCGCCTCGTTCAGCACGCTCCCTTGGTGGGTCTGGCCGCTGCTGCTTTTCGTCGTGACGTTCCTTCTCGGCATCGTCGCGGTGATCGCCGGGCTCGGCGGTGGCGTCCTGTTCGTCCCGATCGTCGGCGGCTTCTTCCCGTTCCATCTGGACTTCGTGCGGGGTGCGGGCTTGATGATCGCCCTGGCGGGCGCGCTCTCCGCGGGACCGAGCCTGCTCCGCACCGGCATGGCGAACCTGCGACTCACCATGCCGCTCGCGCTGATCGGTTCGGCCGCATCGATCGTCGGCGCGGTTGCCGGCCTGGCGCTCCCGGTGCGCCTCGTACAGACCGGGCTCGGGCTGACGATACTCGCCATCGTCGCATTGATGTGGATGGCGAAGAAATCCGAGTTTCCCCATGTTCCGCAGACCGACCCGCTCGCCGCGGCGCTCCGCATCCACGGGATCTACTTCGACGCGGGGACGCGCCGGGAGATTGCATGGCAGGTGCATCGCACGCCGCTCGGACTCGTCCTGTTTACCGGGATCGGAATCTTGGGCGGTCTCTTCGGACTCGGCGCCGGGTGGGCATCGGTTCCGGCCCTGAATCTCCTCATGGGTGCGCCACTGAAGGTCGCGGTGGCGACCAGCAGCTTCATGCTTTCCATCGTGAGCAGCTCGGCCGCGTGGGTGTATCTGAATCAGGGCGCCGTGCTTCCGATCATCACGGTCCCGTCGATCATCGGCATCATGCTCGGCGCCAGGGTAGGCGTTCGCGTGCTCACCCGCGTGCCCGCCTCGGCGGTGCGCCTTATCATCATCGCCCTGCTGCTCGTCGCGGGCCTGCGGGCGCTCCTCCTTGGCCTCGGAGTCTGGAATTGACCATGCAGTCATCCGAAGATCGCGATCCGCCGGCGAATCCCTACGCGTCGCCGCAACAGCTCATTTACGCGCGCTGGCTGGATATCGGGACCCGCATCGGTTTTCTCTTTCTCGTCGTAGCATTCGCGCTCTATGTCGCCGGAGTCATCCCGGCGCATGTACCGCTCGAGACGCTGCCCCGCTACTGGTCCCTGCCCGTCAACGAGTATCTGGCCGCAGTCGGTGCGCCCGCGGGATGGGGCTGGCTGCGGCTTCTGGGCCAGGCTGATTACCTGAATGTTGCCGGAGTCGCTATGCTCTCGGCAGTGAGCATCGTCTGTCATATGCGACTCCTGCGTGCCTACATGGGCACGCGCGATCGCGCATACATCGCGATGGTCGCGGGGCAGATCGTGATTCTCCTCGCCGCCGCCTCCGGGTTCATGACGGGCGGATACTGACACGGGTTAACGCAAGTCAACGCGAGTCGCACAGCGTGTCTACCGACGACCAACTATCACCCATCGGGCGGTTCGAGCGGATCCTGCTCGCCAGCGACGGCTCGGAGTACTGCGCGGACGCCGAGCAGGTCGCCCTGGCGATGACGGAGAAGTGCGGCGGCACGCTCCAGCTCGTGAGCGTGGCCATCACGAACCCCGCGGCGGAGGAAGTCGCGCCGGAGCTCATGCAGGCCGCCGAGCAGGAATCGCGCGCGTTGCTCGACCGCCTGCACGAGGAAGCGGTCAAGCGCGGCATTGCCAGCGAGACGATCCTGCGTCGCGGACTCGACCCGTATGTCGAGATCGTTACCGCCGCCGAGAAGAACGGCTCGGACGTGATCGTGATGGGCCGGCGCGGCAAACGCGGATTGATGCAGCGCATGATCGGCGATGCGACTTCGAAAGTCGTGGGCCGCGCAAAATGCAGCGTTCTCGTCGTCCCCGAAGGTGCGGGCATGTGGCAGACCCGGATACTGCTCGCGACCGACGGCTCCCGGTTTTCCGATGCAGCGGCGGTTGCGGCGGCCAGGATCGCCAGCCTATGCAAGGTTGCGGTGACGGTGATCTCGACGGTCCGCGAATCCTTCAGTGAGGAGCGGGCCGCGCAGGCGGACGACGCCGCCACGCGAGTTCACGATCACCTCGCGGAACGGGGCATCGAGGTGGACAAGGTCGTGCTGCGCGGCAATCCGGAAAAGCTCATCCTCGAGACCGCTGCGGCGCGCGGGGCGGACCTCATCGTCATGGGCACGCACGGCCGCACCGGATGGGAGCGCGTCATGGTCGGCAGCGTCGCAGCGAGCGTCATTGCAGAGAGCAAGGTCCCGGTGCTCGCGGTCAAGCTGTAGCGCTGCCCGATCGGGAGACGCCAACGGCCCTCCCCGACGCCCCGCGTGCGAGAATCGGGGCACATGGCTGGCTCGCTCGATGCGCACGCAATTGCCGTCCTGCTGCTGACGCTGGTCGCGTTCGCGCTCTTCATGCGCGAGCAGATCCCCATTCAGACGACCAGCGTCGGCGTGCTCGCGGCGCTCACGCTTGGATTCCAGATCTTCCCGTACCAGCGCGGCGGCGTGGACTTTTCTCCGGTCTCGCTCTTCCTCGGCTTCGGGCACGAGGCGCTGGTGGCAATCTGCGGTCTGATGATCATCGGCAAGGGGCTCGCGGTGACCGGCGCGCTGGATCCCGCGGCCCGGGGAATCGCGCGGATCTGGGGACGCTCGCCACGCGTCGCGCTCGCCACCGTGCTCGTGTTCTGCTTCGTGGCGAGCGGTATCGTGAACGACACGCCGGTCGTCGTCGTGATGATGCCGATCCTGCTGGGTGTCGCGTTGCGCACCAGCACGCCGGCGGGAAGCACGCTTCTGCCGATGAATTACGCCGTGCTGTTGGGCGGCATGGCGACCTCGATCGGGACTTCCACCAACCTGCTCGTCGTGTCGATCGCCGCGGACCTCGGCGTGCGGCGCTTCACCGTCTTCGAGTTCTACCCGATCGTGATGCTGGCCGGAATCGGCGGTCTCTTGTACATCTGGGTGGTCCTGCCGCGGCTGCTCAAGAACCGGTCGAGCCCGATCCAGCAGGAGCCCCCGCGGCGTTTCGCCGCAGTGCTGAACATCCACGAGGACGGGTTCGCCAACGGCCGCAAGCTGAGCGAGGTGCGCGAGAAGACCGACGGGCGCATCCGCATCGAGGATATCGAGCGCGGGGACGGCTTGTTTCTCTCCAGGCTACCCTCGCTCACGCTTCGAGCGGGCGACCGGCTGCACGTCAGCGATACCCCCGCCAATCTGAAGGAGTACGAGCAGCTTCTCGGCGCGACGCTCTACGATCCGGGCGATCAGGAGCATCCGGTCGACGAAGAGCATCCCCTCAAGAAGGGCGATCAGCGACTCGTACAGGTCGTCGTCACGGAGGATTCGCTCGTCGCGAAGACGACGCTGCAGCGTCTGCGCTTCACAGACGTGTACGGTGTGGCGGTCCTTGCGCTGCACCGGCCTTCCGGGGCGAGGGCGGTCAAGCCCAAGGATGTGAACGAGACCGTGCTGCAGGTCGGGGACGTGCTGCTCGTGCAGGGCAACGAGGAACACCTGCAGGAGCTGCGCGAGTACACCGGCCTGCTCATGCTGGACGAGACGATCATGCTGCCGCGCTCGCGCAAGGCGCCCATCGCCATCGCGATCATCGTCGCCGTGGTCGCGGCCGCGGCGACGAAGCTCGTGCCGATTTCGATCGGAGCGCTCGTGGGCGTCACCCTGCTCGTCGCCACCGGTTGCATCAACTGGCAGGAAGCGCGCGCCGCACTGAGCTCGAAAGTGGTGCTGCTCGTCGCGGCGAGCCTCGCGCTTGGTCAGGCGCTGACGTTTACCGGCGGTATCGATTTTCTCGCCGGCAGCTTTCTGCGCGTCGTCCAGGGACTTTCACCGCACTGGATCGCGTCCCTGCTGATGCTGCTCATGGCGCTGATCACGAATTTCGTGTCGAACAATGCCGCTGCCGCCGTCGGCACGCCGATCGCAATCCAGGTCGCGAAGGGTCTGGGTGCGGCGCCGGAACCGTTCGTCCTGGCCATTCTTTTCGGCGCCAACCTCTGCTACGTCACACCGATGGCCTACCAGACCAACCTGCTCGTGATGAGCGCCGCGGGCTACCGGTTCGCGGACTTCGTGCGTAGCGGCCTGCCGCTGCTCGTCATCATGTGGGCCTCCCTGTCGCTGCTGGTGCCGCGCTTCTTTCCGCTGTATTGAAGATGCGAAGCGTCGTCCTGCTGCAATTCGCGCGCGCCATGGCGAGTCTCGCCCTGTTCGCCCTGGCGATCGCGCTGCCGGGTTGCGGCCCGGGCGTGCCGCGGATTCCACCGCTCGGCAACGATGCCGTCGTGCTCGCCTTCGGCGACAGCCTGACCTACGGCACGGGCGCAAGCGCGTCGAGCAGCTATCCCGCTGCGCTCGAGAGGTTGATCGGGCGCAAGGTGATGTCGGCCGGTGTGCCCGGTGAGGTCAGCGCTCAGGGGCTCGCGCGCCTGCCGGTCGTTCTCGACCAAGTTCGTCCGCAACTGCTCATCCTCTGTCACGGCGGCAACGATCTGCTGCGCAGTCTGGACACGGGTGCCCTCGCCGGAAATCTCCGTGCGATGGTGCGCGTTGCGCGCGACCGCGGCGTTCCCGTGGTACTCGTCGCCGTGCCGAAGCCCGGGCTGTTCCCGTCGGCGCATCCGGTCTACACTGAGCTCGCCGACGAGCTCGACCTCCCGATCGAGCGGGATGCACTGGCGGAAATCCTTACCGACAACGAGCTCAAGTCGGACCCCATCCATCCGAACGCCCGGGGCTACGCGCGGCTGGCCGAACGGGTGGCGGAACTTCTCAAAAAGGCGCAGGCCTACTGATGCGCACGCGCTATGCCGAGATCGAACCGTTCATCACCCGGGACGGGTCACGAATTCGCGAGCTGATGCATCCCGACACGCATGGCAATCGTCGTCAGAGCCTCGCGGAGGCGACGGTGGCGCCCGGCGCGAGCACCCTGCTGCATAGGCATCGCGCGACCGAGGAGATCTATTACTTCACCCATGGAGCCGGCTTGATGACCCTCGGCACGGAGCGCTTCGCGGTGCGCGCGGGAGACACGGTCTGCATCCCGCCCGGCACGCCGCACCGGCTGGAGAACACGGGGGAGGAAGCGCTAGTCCTCCTGTGCGCGTGCGCGCCGGCCTATTCGCACGACGACACCGAGCTTCTTTGAAGGCGCGCTACGCGCTGACTCGGGGGGATATACAAGGGGGCATCGCCACCTTGTTCGACCGGGTGCGCGTGCGCGCCGGCCTATTCGCACGACGACACCGAGCTTCTTTGAAGGCGCGCTACGCGCCGTGGGGCGCGTCACTCGAATGCCGATCCTACCGCTCACACCGCCTGCGTGGCACGGCGGTCGCCCCGGCGACTGCGCTTGTGCTGACGCGGGATGCGCGACAACGTCGCGCCGTCCTTCTCCATGAGGTCCGCGAGCGCCTGGCGCAGCCACACCCGCGCCGGATCGCGGTGGGTCCGTTCGTGCCAAACCTGCGCGATCGTGAACGGCGGCAGCTCGAAAGGCACCTCCATGATATGGAGTCGATCGGCGTGCGCGCGCGCGAGGCGCTCCGGCACCACGGCCATCATGTCCGAGCGCGCGAGGATCTCGGGAATCAGGAGAAAGTGCGGGACCGATAGCCGCACGCTGCGGCTGCGGCCGAGCGCGGCAAGCGCCGCATCGGTCTGGGCGACGAATGCGCCGCCGCTGGGCGAGATCAGGACATGCTCCAGCGCGCAGAACTCGTCCAGGGTGACTTGCTTGGTCGCGCGCGGATGCCCGCGCCGCACTGCACACACGAACCATTCCGGATAGAGCGGCCGCAAGCGCGTGTTCTCCGGCGCGTTGGTCGCGCTCACGACCGCGAGGTCGACCTCCCCCCGCTCGAGCTGTTCCGGGAGGGTTGCAAAACTGATCGGCCGCACGGCCAGCCTGCAACCCGGAGCGCGCGCTTCGAGGTGGTCCACCAGGCGCGGCAGAATGGTGAACTCCACGTAGTCCGATGCAGTGATGGTGAACGTCACCTCTGCGCGCGCCGGATCGAAGACACCAGCTTGGCTGACGATTCGTCCGATCTCATCGAGGACCTGCTTGACCGGTGCCGCGAGCTCAACGCCCTTGGCGGTGGGCAGCATGCCGCGCGCCGTTCGCAGCAGCAGTGGATCATTGAACAGCGTACGCAACCGGGCCAGCGCGGCGGACATCGCCGGTTGGCTTAGACCCAGCTGCTGCGCCGCGCGCGTGACGCTGCGCTGGGAGAGCAGCGCCTCCAGCGCCACGAGCAGATTCAGATCGACGTCGCGCATATCCATACGGGCGATATGCTAGCCGGAACCGATCACCCTGACCAATGTCATCTCCCGGCAACGCGGACGCCCCACGACTGGCGCTGGGCACTTCTCTTTCATGTCACGCCGATACGAAAGCCCGGCACCACCGCCCTGACAAGGACAGGGGATTCCCCTCTCGCTGTGTTTTGAATATTATCCGTTGTATCGATTACCCTGATTGCTCAGATCGATTGGACAGATAATTAGACGGGCTCTAAACTCCGGAATCGTTGCGGGGCGCGCCTCGCGGTGTGGGGCAAAGCGCCTCCGGGCCACCGGGGCGAGGCCCGCGCAGCATTGTTTTCTCTCCTGTGGACCCTCGGGGCGGCGCACCCTCCTCCTCAGCCGCCCCGGGGATTTTTTTGCCGCGCTAGCGCGCGCCCAAGAGCCGCTTTGCGCGGGCGACTTTCTGTGGCTTCACCCAGAAGACTGCACCGTAGCGCCCTTTGCCGCCGATCACCGCATCGAGCGCCGTGACATTGATCTTTGCGGCTGCTAGCCGCTGCAGCATATTCGAGAGCGCACCGACGCGGTCGTCCCCGCGAACCACGAAGCAGGTCTTACGCTGGCCGAGCCGCAGCTTCATCTTCTTGGCGGCCCGCCTGAGGGCCGCGGTTCGCTCCGGAACCAGGTCGACCTGCGCAGTCTTTCCGTTCGGAAAACCGGTGAAGGCAATCAGATTGACGCCCTCGGCTTTGAGTCCGGCGAGAATGCGTGCGCCGGCTCCCGGCCGGTTCGGTACCTGGATCGCGAAGTAATCGGCTTTGCGAATGCTGTCGGCCATGTCTTGCCTCCTCTGGTGTGCACCGTTCTTGCGGTTCTACAGCGAAGTGCCTCTTTCTCGATAGCATCTCGCGCCTTCCGGCGCAAGCTGACGTCGCGACGCAGGCATTATTCGGCCGCCCCGCCACGCACCGGCAAGGTCGTGTCGCCGGGTCCCAGTGACCGTTGCATGAGCACGCTATCCACCCAGCGCCCCTGCTTGTAGCCCACGCTCGGCAACAGTCCGGTCCGCGCGAATCCGCACGCCTCGTGCAGTCCGATCGACGCGGCGTTGCCGCTGTCGCCGATCACCGCGATCATCTGCCGGTAGCCGAGCGCCGCACACGTCGCGATGAGCGAGTCGAGCAGCGCACGACCGATGCCGCGCCGCGCGGCCGCGGGGTCCACGTACACCGAGTCCTCCAGCGCATAGCGATAGGCAGGGCGCGGCCGGTACGCGGCCGCGTAGGCATAGCCAGCGATCTTTCCCTCAAGTTCGGCCACGATGTAGGGCAGCCCGCGCACGAGAATCTCGTCCCGGCGGCGGGCGATCTCCGTTGCGTCCGGGGGAACGATCTCGAATGATGCGAGGCCTTCGAGAACGTGGTGAGCGTAGATCGCCGCAATCGCGGGCACGTCCGCCGGTTCGCTCGCGCGGACTGCGGTTTTGACCGTCACGCCTCCCGCGGCGCCGACCTCCGTGTCACTTGTCATTCGATGCCCCCGCGCACGTCGACACTCGTCGCCCCGCAGTTTGGACGATTCGTGGCGCCCAGACAACGTCCTTGCCCGCACGGCACCTGCAAGCGCCGACCAGTCTGCTAGATTCGGGACGCCATCTGCCGCCAAAAGGCCACGGTCAACCGGTGCACCGACAGGACGATCAGCCATGCGCCACTCAATGCGCCCGCTCTCCCTTGCATTCGTCGCCGCATGTCTGACGGTGGCGATATCGTTCGCCGCATCGCCAAATGCGAGGGCGCAATCCGCTGACGCGGCAAAGCGCCCGCGTATCGCGCTCGTCCTCTCGGGCGGCGGCGCGCGCGGCGCGGCGCACGTCGGCGTGCTCAAGGTGCTCGAGGAGCTGCGGATCCCGGTGGACTGCGTCGTGGGGACCAGCATGGGATCGGTGGTCGGCGGTGCGTATGCCACGGGCGCGACCATCGCGGAGATGGACGAACTGCTCGCTGGCGTGGGGCTCGCAGACGTCTTGAACGACGATCCGCCGCGCCAGGAGAAGCCAATCCGGCGCAAAGCCGACGACCTTCGGAACTACGCCACGCCCGAGATCGGTGTGAAGGATGGGGACCTCGAGCTGCAGTCGGGCGTGGTCTCGGGAGTGGGACTGGAGGCTTTCCTGCGACGGGCGGTGAAGATCAAGGGATTCGTCGACTTCGACCGCCTGCCGATTCCGTACCGGGCCGTGGCGACCAATCTCGAGAACGGCGACATGGTCGTCCTGCGCCGTGGCGAAGTCGCGCGGGCGATGCGTGCGAGCCTCGCCATTCCGGGCGTGATCGCGCCGGCGAAAGTGGGTGGGGACCTGCTCGTCGACGGGATGGTGGTGCGAAACATTCCGGTCGACGTGGGCCGCAAGCTGTGCGGCGACGTCGTCATCGCCGTGAACGTCGGCACACCGCTGATGAAGCGCGGCGAACTGAAATCACTCGTTGCCGTCGGGCAGCAGATGCTGTCGATCCTGACCGAGCAAAACGTGAAGCAGAGCCTCAGCGAGCTCACGGACAAGGACGTCCTGATCAACGTGGACCTGGAGGGGTTCACCGTGAGCGACTTCGACCGCATGCCCGCCATCGCGGCCGCCGGGGAAAAGTCCGCGCGCAAGTTCGCGGACAAGCTCGCCCGCTTGAGCGTCCCCAAGAAGGACTACCTCGCCTTGCGCGCGCGTCAGGTCGTTCTTCCCACCACCGACTCGGCGCCGATCGACGAGATCCGCGTCTCGGGCATGGAGCGGGTCAACCCCGAGACGGTGCTCGGCGCGATGGACACCAAGGCAGGCGAGGCGCCCGACGCCGAGAAGCTCTCGCGCGACATGCAGCGCATCTACGGCAGCGGCGATTTCGAGCACGTGGACTACCGGCTCATCGAGGAGAAGGGCAAGCGCGTGCTGACCGTTGACGCGCTGGAGAAGTCCTGGGGACCCAACTACCTGCGGTTCGGGCTGACGCTGTCGACCGACTTCTCGTCCAATTCATCGTTCTTCAACCTGCTCGGCAGCTACCGGGCGACTTGGCTGAACTCGCTCGGCGCCGAATGGCGAACCGACCTGCAGGTGGGCCGCACAGACCGCTTCTACACCGAGCTCTACCAGCCGCTCCATCCGGAGGGCTACTTCTTCGTCGCGCCGAGCTTCACGGTGGAGCGGACCCCGATCGATCTCTTCGTCGGCCAGACCCGGGTCGCCCAGGTCGAGAGGGACTACTTCCGCGGTGCGCTCGACGTGGGAAGCCAGTTCACCCGCTACGGCGAGGTGCGGGTCGGCGTGCTCGCCGGCAGGCAGAACTCGCAGATCGCAACCGGTCCGCCGGAGGTCGTCCCCCAGTCCGTGCAGCAGGGCGCGGTAAGGCTGCGCGTCAAGGTGGACCAGCTCGACAGCCTCGATTTTCCACGCAACGGCTTCGGCTTCACCGCAACCGTGTTCGACTCCGAGCCGGGACTGGGCGCGGATGACAGCTACACCAAGTGGGACGTCGACTTCCTCGGCGCGTACTCGTTCGGCCCGCACGCGCTGAGCCTCGGCCTGAAGGCCGGGGGGGCGCTGCGGAACACGCTGCCGGGCTACGACCAGTTCTCGCTCGGCGGCTTCCTGCAGCTGTCCGGGTTGAAGACGTTCCAGCTCTACGGCGCCGAGCTCGCGTTCGGCCGGCTGGTCTACACCTACCAGCTACAGCGCGGTGCGCTCTTCAAGGGGACCTATCTGGGTGGGTCGCTGGAGTACGGTCGCGTGGCCGACCCTCTGGTGGAATCCAACCCTAGCGGCTGGCAGACCGGCGGCTCGCTCTTCGTCGCGGTGGACACGCCGCTCGGTCCGGTGTACCTCGCCTACGGCGCGGCGACCGGAGGCAACCACTCGGCATACTTCTTCCTGGGGCGGCCGCTGTGAGGCCGATGGGTCCAGTTCAGAACGCGTATCGGCGCATGAAGCGACGATCGATCCAGTCCTTCCAGCGCCATACCCACGCGCCCTTCAGCGCCCAGCGCCCGCGGGACATGACCGCGTAGCGGTCGCCTGTCGAGATCAGACCCAGGGCGTCGCGCTGCGGAGCGAAGCGCTCGAGCCGCTCGCCGGCGAGCGCGCTGCGCAGGTTGCGGGCGAGCGGGCCGCCGTGCCGTACGGCGAACACGCCCGATTTCGGTCTGGGATGGCCGCGCTGCGTGGCGATGTCGCCGGCGGCGAACACCCCGTGATGCGAGATCGACTGCAGGGTGTCGTCGACCAGCACGAATCCGTCCGGATCGGTCGCGAGGCCCGATTCCCCGGGCCAGGCCGCGGCGCCCGCGCCGGTTGCCCACACGAGCGAGTCGAATGCGATCCGCTCACCGCCATCGGTCACCGCCGCGTCCTGGTCGACCCGCACGATCCGGCTCTGCGCATGGACGCGCACGCCCCGGTCCGCGAGGACGCGCACGAAGATCTTGCGAACGCGCGCGTTGTGACCGGGCAATGGCGCATCGGCGTCGGTGGCGAGCAGCATCTTCACGTCCCGCGCCCCCTCCTTGGCGAGACGATACTGAAGCGCAAGCAGGACCTCGACGCTTGCTGCGCCGCCTCCGACGAAAAGAAGGCGGCGCAGGACGCCCCGACGCGCGCCGGCCACGAGTTCATCCAGTGCGGCGAGCAGGCGGTGCACCGGCTTCACCGCTATGGCCCGCTCGCGCGCACCCGGCACGCCTGCCATGTCCGGGGTGGAACCGATATCCAGCGATACGACATCCCAGCTTCGCTCGACGCCGCCTGTCGTCACAGCAACTTGGCGCGTGAGATCCAGCTTCGTCACAGCGTCCTCGACGTGCTCGCAGCGCGCGAAGCGGGCGAGTGCCGCGAGATCGATGTGGCAATCGCGGTGCGCGTAGTGGCCTGCGATGAGGCCCGGGAGCATTCCGGAGTACGGCGTGAACCGTTCCGGGCTGATCAGGGTTGCTTCAACGCCCGAAATCGGGTCTTCGCCAAGGCTGCGCAGCACGGCAACGTGGCTATGGCCGCCGCCGACAAGCAGCAGACGCTTCATCGCCCTGCAGTACCTACGGAAGCGCGGTCAGGCCCCGGCATGCATCGCCGCCTCCATGTAGCGCGAGCCGTCCTCGATTCGCTCCGCGAGCCGCGCAAGATCGGCCGGACGATCGACGTCCCATAACTGCGGGAGCTCGTGCCAACGCCAGCCGAGCTCGGCAAGCCGCGCGCGCGTGATGCGCATCACATCCGGCCCGCCCCACGCAATTCCCTCGAAGAGCCGTGGGGACGTGCGCGCAAGCCCCACCAGCACGTAGCCGCCATCCTCGGCCGGACCCAGCACGGCGTCGTGCCCTGCCGCCAATGCGCCGGCCGCTTCACACAGATGCTCTGGCGTGAGCGCCGGGCAATCCGTGCCGATCAGCAATGCCGGTCCGGTGCGCGGCACGACCCGATCAAGCGCCGAGAACATCCGCGCACCGAGATCGTCGTGGGTCTGCGCAGTGAGTGCCACGCCGTACCGTCCCGCGCACGTGGCAAAGAACGGATGCGTGGCGTCGGGCGCACAGCAAAGCTCCACGCCACCGAGCCCGGCGGCGCGGGCAGTCTCGAGCGAGCGCTCGACGAGCGCTGCGTGCAGTCGCGCCGCGCCCTGCGCGCCGAGTCGCGGAATGAGCCGCGTCTTGGCTTCTCCCGGAACCGGCGCCTTGGCGAAGACGATGACGGTTGTCTGCCTCGCCAGACCCTCATAGCTCCGCGCGAGCCGCTCGGGCGACGTGCCGAGAAAGTAGCGCCACCGCAGCCACCACATGAGCGCGATCGTCTGCAGGACGCCCTTCGACTCCCATCTGCGCGCCGATGTGACGACACGATCCCTGAGACAGACCGGCGGCGTCCGACGCTTCAAGAGGCGGCTCATGGCGACGTCCTCCATCAGCGCGAGGGAGGGGAAGCCGCCGACCGCGTCGAACTCCGCGCGTCGCATGAACATCGCCTGGTCACCTGTCGCGATTCCCGTGAGCCGGGACCGCAAGTTCATCGCGTTGCCTACGATGCCGAGCAGCGGATGCCGGCTGTCGATCGACACGTCAAACCTGCCCCACGCCCTCCCGCTCCGGGCCAGCTCCCGCGCGATCGAGAGGTCGGCCTCGCCGGGAAGCCGGGTGTCGGCGTGCACGAAGACCAGAACGTCGCCCGATGCTGCGTTGGCGCCCGCATTCATCTGGGTTGCCCGGCCGCGCGATGCGGTGATCACGCGATCCGCCTTGTCCGCGGACAGCGCCATGGTCGCGTCGGACGATCCGCCGTCCACCACGATCACTTCGTGTCCTCGTGCCCGCAGCGAGGCCAACGCGCCGAGCGTGGCATCGATGCACGCCGCTTCGTTCAATGTAGGGACAATGATCGAGATGCGCATGCGGTTATCGCTTGGCGTCGTTCAGGGTCCAATCGTATTCGAGAAAGCGTATAGGCACGGCACCGGACGCGATCGCCTGCCGGTGCACTGCGGAGTCAGCTAGCAGACTCGCGTGCATCGCGAAGAACTCCTCGCGGGATTCGATGCCTTGCAACCCGGATTCGAAATCCTCACGATACCAATCGAAGATCTTCGAGACCTCGAGCACCTTCCTGCCGGGGTCGTAGCGGTTGCGCGACCGATCCGAAAGAAAACGGACCGTCTGATTCTCGAGCTGCGCATCGAGGCGGGTCGCGACATAGGCCTCTTCGCGAAGCATCGGACAGCCCACCGATGCGCAGTTGACCGCGAAGTGGATTCGCGGGTCGTCGAACGCGCCGGGTTTGCGTATGAGGCCATGCTCGATGGCGTCAAGATGACGTTCCTCGCCCAGCAGCGTGAAGAAGCGCTTGCGCCAGGCACTCGTGAAAAGGTTTCCCACGTCGCGAATCGACGCGATGCCCGGATAGTTCCGCAGGACGAGTTCCACCGTGAACGCGTTGTAGGCGTTGATCAGGAAGGCGAGGCGCTCCGACTTCGACCAGCCGTCGAATTCCGCCCGCTTCACCGCGGAAAGCGATTCGAGATAGCGCTGAAGCGCAGCGCGATCCTTCTGGAAGTGCGCATAGCGGACTCTGGACGCCTTCCCGCCCTCGAGTACCACCACGTGCCGGCCAAGGAGCTCGTTCCAGGTTCGATGCGAGTGATCGAATTTGGCGTGCGCCGCGCAGGGCCCGAGCGTCAGCATTGAAACGAGGAGCAGCCGCAGGATCCTCATGGCTACGCCTCGGCCGATCGCCTGGCCTCCGCGCCGCCCTCGCGGCCGGCAGTCTTTCCCCCGCGCCGCCACGCGTGATAGCGCTCGAGCCACCTTAACGCCGTCGCAGGCGCGTGCGCACGCTTCCAGTTGCCGGCGGCGTACTTGTTCGCCTCGGCGAGCGTGGGATAGATGTGGATCGTGCCGAGGATCTTGTTGAGCCCGAGACCGTGCTTCATTGCGGCGACGTACTCCGCGATCAGATCTCCGGCGTGCTCGCCGACGATGGTCACGCCGAGGATCTTGTCCTTTCCCGGTACCGTAAGCACCTTGACGAAGCCGTGCGCTTCCTCGTCGGCGATGGCCCGGTCGAGATCATCGATGCCGTAGGTCGTGACTTCGTGCGCAATACCCTTCTCTCGCGCTTCGGTCTCGTTCAGGCCGACGCGCGCAACCTCCGGCTCGGTGAAAGTCGCCCAGGGGATCACCGAGTAGTCCGCCTTGAACTTGCGGAACGTGCCGAAGAGCGCGTTCACGGCTGCAAACCAGGCTTGATGCGACGCGGTGTGGGTGAACTGGAACGGCCCCGCTACGTCCCCACACGCGTAGATGTTGGGGTAGATCGTCTCGAGATACTCATTCGTCTCGACGGTGCGCGCCTTCGTCGTGCCGATCCCGAGCTCCTCCAGTCCGTACCCTTGCGTGTTGGCGACCCGCCCCACCGCCACGAGGAGCGTATCGAACGGGATGCGCACTTCGCGTCCGGCGTGCTCCGCAATCATCACCTTCTCGCCATTCTCCACTCTGAATGCCTTCGCCTTGTGCGCCACGAGCACCTCGATCTCCTCGGACCGGAAACGCTCGGCCACCATCTCCGAGACCTCCGGATCCTCGCGGATCAGAATGCGGGGCAGCATCTCGACCTGCGTGACGTGCGCGCCGAACCGTGCGAACGCCTGCGTCAGTTCGGAACCGATCGGTCCGCCGCCCAGCACCACCAGGCGCTTCGGCAGCGCGCGCAGCGCCCAGATGTTGTCCGAGGTCAAGTAACCGACGTCCTCGATCCCCGGAATCGGCGGGACGAACGGGCGGGCGCCTGCGGCGATGACGATGGCGCGCGTGGTCAGCGTGCGCGTGCCCTCCGCGGTCGTGACCTCGACGGTCCATGGGGAAGTGATGCGCGCCTCGCCCTCGATGACCTCGACGCCGAGGCCCGTGTAGCGTTCCGCCGAGTCGTGCGGCGCGACGGTCTTCACGACGCGCTGCACCCGCTCCATGACGTCCGCGAAGTCGAATTCGGCCGATGCGGACCGAATTCCGAACTCTTTGGCGCGATGGATGTGCGACAGAAGCTTTGCGGAGCGGATGAGCGCCTTCGACGGGACGCATCCCGTGTTGAGGCAGTCGCCTCCCATCAGATGCTTCTCGACGATCGTCACTTTCGCCTTGACCGCCGCCGAGATGTACGCCGAAACGAGCCCGGCGGAACCGGCGCCGATGACGACGACGTTGCGGTCGAAGACCGTCGGTTTCGGCCAGCGCGCGTACACCTTCCTCAAGCGGAAGAATGCGACGGTCCGCTTCGCGATCAGCGGAAACACGCCGAGCAACGCAAACGAGATGAGCAGACCAGGTGACAAGATGCCCTTGAGCGATTCGATACGCGCGATCTGGGTGCCCGCGTTGACGTAGACGATCGTCCCCGCCAGCATCCCGAGCTGGCTCACCCAGTAGAACGTTCGCGTTCGCATCGGCGTCAGGCCCATGACCAGATTGATCACGAAGAACGGGAACAGCGGCACGAGCCGCAGCGTGAACAGATAGAACGCGCCCTCGCGTGCCACGCCTTCGTTGATCGCGCGCAGCTTGTCGCCGAACTTTCCCTGCACCCAGTCACGCAGCAAGAACCGGCTCACCAGGAACGCAAGCGTGGCGCCCATTGTCGATGCGAAAGAGACGATCACGGTGCCCCACAAGAGGTGGAACAGCGCGCCTGCCACCAGGGTCATAAGCGCCGCACCGGGCAGCGAAAGCCCGGTGACCGCGACGTAGATGAGGAAGAACACCGCCACGGTCATCAACGGATTCGCGCCGTAGAGCTCGTCGAATGCGGCCTGCTGGGACTTGAAATACCCGATGCTGAAGAATCGGGCGAGGTCGAACGCGAAAAAGGCCGCGATCAGCACGACGATGACGACGATCAGCGCGATCCGGCCCTTGGTCATCGGTTTCTCCTTGTCCTGTGGAGGCGGCTCACCACATTACATCCGAAGCAACAACCCCATCAGGCGAAAGCGGACCCTGCGGAGTCGCGTGCGAATCCCCAACCCGCGAGCGATTCCGCATCGCCGTGCACGATCGCGATGCGCGAATCGCCGATTCGCGCCACTGCGCTCATCGGCAGCGAGGCCGGGGCTGCCCGCCCGCGAGGCATTCGACGACGTCGAGGGCTGGAAGGTTGCCGTGGAGACCGCCGACGATGTACAGCGTCTCCGCGAACAGCTCCGGCTCGCGAGCGAGACTGGCCGGGGGGTAGCGATAGCCTGTCAGGCAGTGGCGGCCCGGACGCGGGTCACTCACCGAGCGCACCCCCGCAGCTCGACCCCTGCCCCGCCGTACATCCGAAACAGTGATCCGCGACGGCGATCGGCGTGCCGGAAAGGTCTCTCCCGATGAGGTCCACGAGCCGCTCGCGGGACTTCCCGTTGATCCGGAGCGGCAGACCGAGCATCTGATTGAAGTCGCAGTCGTAGACGTAGCCCTGCCAGTCCACGGACAGCAGGGATCGGCACATCACGTGCTCGAGATTCTCGTCACGGTGGCTGCCGCGCAACAGCGCCATGTACTCGCTGAACTGCCCCTTGGACAGCAGTGTGCTGCCGAACCGCTGGATCGGCATATTGGCGAGGGTGAAGAGCGAGTTGAATTCCACGCCGAAATTTGTCCGCAGGTGCGCACGATATGCGTCCTCCAGGGCGTCTTGCTCGGGAGGCAGCGACGGGCCCTGCGGGTTATAGACGAGATTCAGCTTGAGGTCGCCCGCGGGACGGCCATAGCCCAGGGCATTCAGTCGGCGAAGCGCCGTGACGCTGCGGCCGAAGACCCCCTTGCCCCGCTGGCGGTCGACATTGTCTTCGAGATAACACGGAAGCGACGCCACAACCTCGACCGAGTTTGCGGCCAGAAAATCGGCAAGATCCTCGTGTCCCGGCTCGAGCAGGATCGTGAGATTGCAACGATCCATCACGCGAACCCCGAGCGACCGAGCCTGCGTTACCAGGTGCCGGAAGTGCGGATTGAGTTCGGGCGCACCGCCCGTGATGTCGAGCGTCCCTACACCGGACACGGACAGGAAATCGATCACCGTCGCGACATTTTCGGCGCCCATCTCCTCCGTCCGATGCGGACCGGCGTTCACGTGGCAGTGCAGGCAGCTCTGATTGCAGCGATAGCCGAGATTGACCTGCAAGACCTCGAGCCCTTTGCGGGTGATCGCGGGAAAATCAGTGTCCGCAAGGTAGGGAAGCGTCGCAAGCATCGGTCAAGAATCCTTTCGCCATCTCACTGCGCACCACTTTGGCGCACCGCCGATTTTCGCATCGGCCGGAGTACAACGCCGCAGCGGCAATGCCTCTAGCGCCCGCGCCGCGACCGCGGTGGCCGGCGAATTCATTCGTCGCGGATTTCGCTGCGAGCTTACGGTCGGCGGCGTCTCTCTTTCCTCTCTTGTACGCGCTGCGCCACACAATCGGATGCACCGTTGAACACGCACTTCGGTCGAAGGAGCCGCCAAGGCCACATGCTATAGTCTGCGGCACGACGCGATGGGCCACCGACTTTCGAAGATTACGACTCGTACCGGCGATTCCGGGGAGACCGGCCTCGGTGACGGGTCGCGCGTGCCGAAGGACAGCGCCCGCATTGTCGCCATCGGCGACGTCGATGAGCTGAATTCCGCGATCGGGGTGCTCCTTGCCGAACCGCTGCCGCAGGCGGTCGCGGACGCGTTGACCGGGATCCAGCACGATCTCTTCGATCTGGGAGGAGAGCTTAGCATTCCCGGCCGTGTCGCCCTGCATGGCAATCAGGTGAAGCGGATCGAAACGCTGACTGAAACGTTCAATGGCGATCTTCCGCCACTGAAGGAATTCATTCTGCCGGGCGGATCGCGCACCGCCGCGCTCGCGCATTTCGCCCGCACGGTATGCCGGCGGACCGAGCGAAGCTTGGTCGCCTTGGCGCGGTCGGAAGCCATTTCGGATGAGGCTCGAATCTATCTGAATCGGCTCTCCGACCTGCTGTTCGTCCTCGGCCGCGTGCTCAATCGCCACGCGGGGTCGGAAGATATTCTCTGGCAAAAGGGGAAAAACCGGTGAGCGCGCCGGGCGTGCTCCCCGGCCCTTCGGGGTGCCACCTGTTTCGCGGCCGGGACCCGGTCCAAATTCGGCCCAAACCGGGAACTGTGACCAGATGCGCTTGAGTACCGACATTTGATCCGACACCCGGACCGCCTCGCCCTTGCGCCGCGCGCCGGGCAAGAAGCATGGAACCACAACAAAACAAAGAGTTAGCTGATCTGCTCCAGGCCTGCGGGCAGGGCGACTCAGCCGCTTTCGCCCGGCTGTACGATGCCACGTCGCCGAAACTGTTTGGCGTTGCTATCCGTATGTTGCGAAGAGAGGATTTGGCCGAGGAGGTGTTGCAGGAGTGCTACGTCAGCATTTGGACCAACGCGAGGACCTATTCGGCGGCTCTGTCGGCGCCGATGACGTGGATGACCAGCATCGTCCGAAACCGCTGTCTCGACACGCTGCGACGGCCGAGAATCGAGGTGCCGCTCGCACGGGACGATGAAAGCGGCGAGGACATGTTGGCCGCAGTACCGAGCGAGGAACTCGGACCCCACGCATTGCTGGAGCGATCCAGCGATGCGCAGGCGCTGGGGAAATGCCTGGCGAAGCTCGATGGCAAGATGCGCCAAGCCATCATGCTGGCATTCTTCGAGGGGCTGTCGCACTCGGAGTTGGCCGAGCACATGCGACAACCACTGGGAACGGTGAAGACGTGGATCCGGCGGGGACTCGAGCGGCTGAAGAGCTGCCTCGCCGAAAATCAGTGAGCAGATGAGATATCGGGACAAACCGGAGCTGCAGGACAGACTCGCTGCGGAGTACGTGCTCGGCACGCTGCGCGGCCGGGCGCGCCTGCGCTTCGAGGGCTGGGCGCGAGAGGACGCGGCGCTGCGACGCTGCGTCGAGGCGTGGCAGGCGCGGCTCGTTCCCTTGGCCGATGCCATCGATCCCGTTCAGCCGTCGCGCCGGGTGTGGAAGGCCATCGAAGCGCGGATCGGCGCCGATGCCCGTTCGCCTGGCAGAGACTCCAGCCTGGCCGGGAGGGGAACTGGCCGGGCCGGGTTCTGGGAGAGTCTCTCCTTCTGGCGCACGACTGGATTGGTCACAAGCGGCATGGCGGCAGCGTTGCTCGTCGCCGTGGCCGTTCGGGAGCCGCGCGTGGTCGAGGTGCCTGTCGAGGTGCCGGTCGAGCGGCTCGTCGAGGTCCAATCGAAGAAGATGCAGCCGGCGTACGTGGCGGTGCTGCGCGACGACGCCGGCAAGATCGTCTTTCTCGCGTACGCGAACCGCGAGTCGAACGAGTTGTGGTTCCGGCGAATCGGCATGTCGAATCCTGGCGGCGGCATGGGCTACGAGCTCTGGGCCCTTCCGACGGAGCCAAACGAGAAACCTCGTTCGCTCGGAATGATCCCGGGAGTCGAGAAGGGCACGATTCAACTCGCGTCCGCGGCCGACCAGGCCCTGGGAAACTTCCCGGCGCTCGCGATCACGATGGAACCCGCAAAAGGCTCCGGCGGCATCGCGACGGGGCCGATGATCGCCAAGGGTGATTGCCAGAAATTCTGGTGAGCATCGCGCCCGCGCGTAGTTCCCGGGCAGGTCCTTCCGGCAATACGGGGGTCGAGCGCGTGCAGGGCGTTGGCGCGCGGTGCAGAATCGTACCGTGAATCGGAACCGCCTTCACCGCTACGCCTGGCTCTCCATCGTAGCGGCGCTCGCGACTATTTTCTTGAAGGGCGCCGCGTGGTGGATAACCGGCTCGGTCGGACTCCTCTCCGACGCATTGGAGTCTCTGGTGAATCTGGCGGCGGCGCTCGTCACCCTGTTCATGCTTTCCCTCGCCGCGCGACCGCCCGACGATGACCATGCCTTCGGGTACAGCAAGGCCGAGTATTTCGCGAGCGGCTTCGAGGGGACGCTCATTCTCGTGGCCGCGGCGGCTATCGCCGTGGCCGCGTTGGATCGACTCATCACTCCGCGCCCCCTGACGAGCATCGGGACGGGCGTGGCCATCTCGGCGGTCGCCGCGATGGTGAACCTTGCCGTCGCGATGGTGCTACGGCGCGCCGGGCGGCAATACCGGTCGATTGCGCTCGAAGCGGATGCTAAGCACCTGATGACCGATGTCTGGACGACCGCCGGCGTGGTCGTCGCGATCTTTCTGGTGGCTGCAACCGGATGGCAGCGGATCGATCCGCTGGTGGCGCTTGCGGTCGCCGCACACATCCTGTGGTCCGGAACGACGCTCATCCGGAGATCCTTTCTCGGCCTGCTGGATCGCGCACTGCCTGCCGACGAGCGTCGCGCGATCGAGACGGTGCTGGACGGTTACGAGAGAGAAGGCGTGCGCTATCACGCGTTACGCACGCGCGAGGCCGCGGGGCGCTCGTTCGTCTCGGTGCACGTTCTCGTTCCCGGCGAGTGGACCGTGCAGCAGGGCCACGACGTGCTCGAGCGCATCGAGGCCGACATCCGCGCGCGAGTACCATCCGCATCGGTCCTCACTCACTTGGAGCCTCGGGAGGACCCCACTTCGTTCGAGGACATCGGACTGGACCGGCACATCACCACGGGTCGCGACGAGCGCTGACCCGGATCCGACCCTGCGCGAGAAAGCTCGTCAGCCTCCGTCTCGCGGCGCACGCATGCCGGCTCGGTCGGCGTTGTGCCGCATGATTCGCCGGAAAATCTGCGCAAGGGCGAGCGCCATCAAGCCGATCCCGCACGCGATGCAAAGCCACGCGACTCCCGGATTGGCAAGTATCGGCAGCAACGCTCCTGGCCCCGCAAGGAGACCATAGGCCCCTGCGCCGGCGAGAATCGCGCCCAAGGCATCGACGATCACCCAGTCGAGCGGGATGCGGAGCGAGGGCTGTCCCTGGTCACGCATAGGTCAGATCTCCGTGGCGCAGCAACCCCTCGTAGCGGTTGGTCGCAGCAGATCGCTCCATCGTTGTCTCCATTGTACGGGGGCGGCGCCCCGCTCGCACCGACGCGAGGAGCCGTGTGAGACAATACCAGCGTCTCGTGACTCCCGGCCTTCCCGATGACTGCTGCATTCAGCTTTGCCGATCGTGACCTGGTATCGCGAACCACTGCTAGGATGCTCCTCGAGATCGAGGCGGTCCTGTTCAATGCCGACAAGCCCTTCATCTTCACCTCGGGCTGGGCAAGTCCGGTGTACATCGATTGCCGCAAGCTGATCTCCTATCCGCGGCTGCGCCGCACGCTGATCGACTTTTCCGCTTCGACCATCTTGCGGGAGATCGGCTTCGAGTCCATCGACACCGTCGTCGGCGGGGAGACCGCCGGAATCCCTTTCGCCGCATGGATTGCCGACGCGTTGATGCTGCCGATGCAGTACGTGCGCAAGAAGCCGAAGGGCTTCGGGCGTAACGCGCAGATCGAGGGTTACATGCCGGAGGGAGTCCGCGCGCTGCTCGTCGAGGACCTCACTACGGACGGTCGCAGCAAGATCAATTTCTGCCAGGCGCTGCGCAATGCCGGGGCGAAGGTCGATCACGTCTTCGTGATCTTCTATTACTCGATCTTCGCGGAGAGCACCAAGATACTCAATGAACTCGGCGTCACGCTGCACTCGCTGGCGACGTGGTGGGACGTTCTCGAGGCCGCCAAGCAGCTCGGCTACTTCGAGACCCGCACGCTCACGGAGGTCGAGAAGTTCCTGCATGCGCCCGCCGAGTGGTCGGCCGCGCACGGCGGCGCGGCCACCCAGTCCGCCTCCGCGTAACCGCAGCTGGGCGCGCATTCTCAGGCGGCCGACTAGACGAACCCGGGCCCCTGGATCTGCTCTTGCAGCTCCTTCTGCTTGTCCAGGTAGCTCACTAGCTTGAGGCTGGTCTGGCGCAACCGCTGTGAGAGCATCAGCGCGAGCTCCATCAGGATCTTTGCCCCGAGGATCGGCTGCTCGAGAATGATTCGGGCGAGGCTTTCGCGCGTGAGCACCGCGATCAGGGTGGGCTCGGTCGCCACGCAGGTCGCAAAGCGAGGCTCCCCGTCGATCATGGACATCTCGCCGAGCGTCTTGCCCTCCTCGACGGTCGCGATCACGCGCGGCGCGTTCCAGCGGTCCTGCTTGAAGACTTCGACTCGCCCTTCGAGCACGATCATCATGAAATCGCCCGGCTCGCCCTCGCGGAGGATTTCCTGGCCCGCCTCCGCACGGTAGCTTTGCATGAAGTGCGCCATCAGACGGATCTCGGGAAGGCTGAAGTTCTCGAAAAGCGGCGCGTAGTTGATCATGCCATGCAGCTTCCCGGCAAACTGTGTGGCGTCGCCCAGGTGCTCGAGCTGCGGCAGTCTAGAGTCTTCGATCGTCTCGGCCATCGAATCCCCGGTGAGGCGGGTTACGAGCCCGGGGCATTATGACAAATCGTTCACGCGGGCGATACCGGTTTACGCTACGGGCCGCAGCAATAAGCCACAGACCGGGCGGGTCCCTTGGCCCCGCCCGACGATCGGGCTAGGCAATTGCCCGGACGAGCAGCGAGACGCCCGCTAGGATGAGCAACGCGTAGAGGACCCGGCGCACGACTCCCTGCGGGAGCCGCGCGTGCATCCGCCAGCCGATGCTCAACCCCGCGAACATTACGGGCAGCATCACCGCCGCGACGACCATTAATCCGTCCTGCTCAAGCAGCCCGGAGACCGCAAAGATCGCCACTCGGGTGGCCACCGAGACCATGAGCACCGCAGTAATCGTCGCCCGCAGCTCGGTCACGTCTGAGAGGCGTCGCGAGAGATAGATGACGTAGATCGGCCCACCCGTGCCGAACAGCGCGCCCATCGTGCCGCCCGCCACGCCGGTCGGTACCGCCCAGGCCGCGCTCATCCGCCGTGCGGGAGTTCCGCCGGCCAGGTTGAGCAACCCATAGCCCACGGCAAGGCAGCCGAGCATCGCGACCAGCGCGCGCTGCGGAAGATTGGCCAGCAAGGTCGTACCCAGGGCGATGCCGAGCACCATGAACGGCACCAGCCGTCGCAGCTCCGTACCGTTGATCTGCCTGCGAACGCGGGCGCCCTGGATCAGCATGCCGACGACATCGAGCAGCAGAACCAGGGGCACTGCATAGCGGAGCGGAACGACGTGCGCGAGCAACGGGATGCCGACGACGGCCGACCCAAACCCGCTGGTGCCCAACACGACGTAGGCGAGGAGAACGATTGCCGCGATGGCCGCGAGCTCGCCCGCCGAGAACGGCACGAGCTCGTTCAATCGAAGTCTCTCCGCCGCTCGCAGCCGCGCGGCCGGGGAACGCGCGGCGCTCCCTCAGGAAGCAGTTGCACTACTCCGAGCGGTCCTGCAGCGCGATGCGCCGCGTGCGCACCGCATCGGCGAAACCGTGCAGCAGAGGCACGGTTTCTTCCCAGCCGATGCAGGCGTCGGTGATGCTCTGCCCGTACTCGAGGTCCCGGCCGGTGACGAGGTCCTGGCGGCCAGGCTTCAGATGGGATTCGATCATCACGCCGAAGATCCGCTCGTCGCCACCGGCGACCTGCTTTGCGACGTCCCTGCCGACTTCCATCTGGTTCCGGTAGTCCTTGCGGCTGTTGCCGTGCGAGAGGTCGATCATCAGGCGCTGGGCGAGCCCCGCGGCGGCGAGCGCCTGGCATGCCTGGTCAACGCTTCCACCGTCGTAGTTCGGCCGGCTGCCGCCGCGCAGGATGATGTGGCAATCCTCGTTGCCGTTCGTCGACACGATGGCCGAGTGCCCGCCCTTGGTCACCGACAGAAAGTGATGCGGCGACTGCGCCGCCTTGATGGCATCCACCGCGATGCGCACGTTGCCGTCGGTGCCGTTCTTGAACCCGACCGGGCAGGACAGTCCCGATGCAAGCTCCCGGTGCACCTGACTCTCCGTGGTGCGCGCGCCGATCGCGCCCCAGCTGATCAGATCCGCATAGTACTGGGGCGAGATCATGTCGAGGTACTCGGTGCCGCACGGCAATCCGAGCTCGTTCACTTCCCAGAGGAGCTTGCGAGCGATGCGCAGGCCCTTGTTGATCTGGAAGCTCCCGTCGAGATTCGGGTCGTTGATCAGCCCCTTCCATCCGACCGTCGTGCGCGGCTTCTCGAAATAGACGCGCATGACGATGATGAGATCCTGCTCGAGCTCACGCCTCAGCTCGATCAGGCGTCCCGCATACTCGCGCGCCGCGCGCACGTCGTGGATCGAGCAGGGGCCGACGACCACGAGCAGGCGATCGTCCGCACGATGCAGGACACGGTGGATCGCCGTGCGAGCGTTGAAGGTCACGGCTTCCGAAGCGGGAGTGGTCGGAAATTCGCGCAACAGATGAGCCGGCGGGATCAGCTCCTTGATCTCGCGAATGCGAACGTCGTCGACCTGATAGGCCGGCACCGGATCATCGTTCGGCGCGACGGGGCGCACTTTGCCGGACTGCGGCATCTCTCGATTCCAGCTTCAGTGGAAGTTCTTGATTCTAGCCGAATTTGGCGTGGCCGCTGCCGCCGTGGCGGCAGGGAGCATCGTCACAGACGTTCGGCGACCCAGCCCTTTACGGAGCCGAGGGCAGCGGGCACCTTGGCGGGCTCGTTGCCGCCGGCTTGCGCCATGTCGGGTCGTCCGCCGCCCTTCCCTCCGACTTGCTGCGCGACGAAATTGACGAGGTCGCCGGCCTTGACCTTCCCGGTGAGGTCAGGCGTTACACCGGCGATCAGGCTGACCTTGCCGCCATCGCTCGCCGCCAGGACGATCGTCGCGGTCCGGAGCTTGTCCTTGAGCTTGTCCAGGGTCTCGCGCAGGGCCTTTGCGTCAGCGCCATCCAGCGTCGCAGCGAGAACCTTCACACCCTTAACCTCCTCGGCCTGTGCGACCAGATCGTCGCCCTGCGCGGCCGCGACGCGCGATTTCAGGCGCGCAAGCTCTTTCTCCAGCGACTTGACGTTGTCGAGCATCTGCTGGATCTTCGTCGTGATCTCGGTGGGTTGCGCTTTCAGCGCCTCGGCCGCCTCGGCGAGCCTTGCCTCCTGCTCTTGGACCAGCGCCAACGCGCCATCCGCGGTCACGGCCTCGACGCGGCGCACGCCGGCCGCGATGCCGGTCTCCGAGACGATCTTGAAGAAGCCGATGTCGCCGGTCCGGCGCACGTGCGTACCGCCGCAGAGCTCGGTGGAGAAATCCCCCATCTGCAGCACGCGGACCTCGTCCCCGTACTTGTCGCCAAAGAAGGCGAGCGCACCGGCGCGAATCGCGTCGTCGTACCTCATGATCCGCGCGGACACGTCGCTGTTGCGGCGGATCTCGCGGTTGACCAGCGCCTCGACCTTCCGGATCTCCTCCTCGGTCATCGGCTCGTTATGCGCGAAATCGAAGCGCGTCCGCTCGGGATCGACGAGCGAACCCTTCTGCTGGACGTGCGGGCCGAGCACCTGACGCAATGCGGCGTGCATCAGATGGGTCGCGGAGTGATTCCACGCCGCGCGCGCGCGCGCCACCGCATCAACCCTGGCCTTCACCACCTCGCCGACGCGCAGCCGGCCGGTGGTAAGCCGCCCGTGGTGCCCGAAGACTTCCGGCTGGATCTTCTGCGTGTCGTTCACGACGAAGGTGCCCCCGGAGCCGACGAGCTCGCCGCGGTCGCCGACCTGTCCGCCCGACTCCGCGTAGAACGGCGTGCGATCCAGGACCACCGCCGCCGTCTCGCCGGACTGGATCTCCTCGACCTGCGTGCCTTCCCGATAGATCGCGACCACCATTCCGTCGGTCTCGAGCGTTTCGTAGCCCTGGAATTCGGTGGGCTTGCCGTGATACTCGACGCCCGCCGACATCTTGAACTTCGACGCGGCCCGCGCCTGCTCGCGCTGACGCTCCATCGCCGCTTCGAATCCCGCGTGGTCGATCATCACGTTGCGCCCGCGCGCGATGTCGGCAGTGAGATCCACCGGGAAACCGAATGTGTCGTAGAGCTGGAACACGGTCTCGCCGTCCAGCATCCGATCCTCCCGCGTGAGCGCGCCCTCGAGGACTTTCATGCCGTGCTCGAGCGTGTCTCCGAAGCGCTCCTCCTCGGCCCGCAGCACCTGCTTCACGCGCTCCTGAGCCTTGGACAACTCCGGGTAGGCCGACCCCATGACGCGCGCCAGATCATCCACGAGCCGGTAGAAAAACGGTTCCTTCTGACCGAGCTGGTAGCCGTGGCGCAGGGCGCGGCGGATGATGCGGCGGAGCACGTAGCCACGCCCTTCGTTGCCCGGAATCACGCCGTCGACGATCAGGAACGCGCACGCGCGGATGTGATCCGCGATGACCTTGAGCGAATTGTCCGTGAGGTCCCGCGTCCCGGTGTCTCGCGCCGCAGCCTTGATCAGATCCTGAAAGAGATCGATCTCGTAGTTGGAGTGCACGCCCTGCAGCACCGCCGCGATGCGCTCCAGACCCATGCCGGTATCCACCGAAGGCTTCGGCAGCGGGTGCAGCACGCCCGCCTCATCGCGATTGAACTGCATGAAGACCAGGTTCCAGATCTCGATGTACCGGTCACCGTCGGCGTCCGCCGAGCCGGGCGGGCCACCCGAGACGCCCGGACCGTGGTCCCAGAAGATCTCCGAGCACGGGCCGCAGGGCCCGGTGTCGCCCATCTGCCAGAAGTTGTCACTCTGGTACTTCCCCGCCCCCGGCTTGTCGCCGATCCGCACCACTCGATTCACCGGAACACCTACATCCTTGGTCCAGATGTCGAAAGCCTCGTCGTCCGTTTCGTACACCGTGATCCACATGCGCTCGCCGGGCAGTCCCCATACTCGCGTGAGCAGCTCCCAGGCATAGCGAATCGCATCGCGCTTGAAGTAATCACCGAAACTGAAGTTCCCGAGCATCTCGAAGAATGTGTGGTGCCGGGCGGTGTACCCGACGTTCTCGAGATCGTTGTGCTTGCCGCCCGCCCGCAGGCATCGCTGCGCGGTGGTCGCGCGGCGGTACGGCCGGCTCTCGCGCCCCAGGAAAACGTCCTTGAACTGGACCATCCCGGAGTTCGTGAAAAGCAGTGTCGGATCGTTCGCCGGCACGAGCGGACTCGACGCCACGACGCTGTGATCGCGCTTGGCGAAGAAGTCCAGGAAACTGGCGCGTATGTCGGCGGATTTCATGGCCGCAAGCTCTACCCGCCGCCCCGCGGCGGAAGCCGTCGGAGCGGGCTTCAAATAGTTGAAAGAATGTGATTTTCGCCGGAATCCCGGGGCGATGCAAATAGGGCCGCTCCGGCCGGCCGATCAGCTCGACGCGGGCATCGCGACCGAGCGCTCCGCGACCAGCCCGAAGTGGTTCGGCCGCCCGAGCAAGAGCCAGCCCAGCTCGTCCAGTAGCGAGCGATCGAGGGCGTCTCCCGAGACGACGAATGCCGACTCGCCGAACTGCTCCAGATTGCGGGCCTTGATGTCAATCTTCGCGCCTACGTAGTCGGCGGCGAGCCGCACCTCGATACGGATCTCGCCGAGCACTCGGAACACGGCGCCCGTCATCTCGCCACGCTCGTTACGCACCCGCGAGATCGTGTGGCGGAGCGCGCACTCGTTGAGGAACTCCACGAAAGGCTTCACCGAATTGGGGGGCCGCTCGAATCGGAACTGCTGCGGCGCGAAGCAATTGACGGTCAGCGTGATCGACTCGAGCAGGGAGTCCGGTCCGTCGCCGATCGTCTGATAGCCCGTGAAGGCCTCGGTCACCGTCACGCCGCGGAACGTCTCGGTCACGAAAGGATATTCCCGCTGGATGCCGGGCCGCAAAGCGCCGAGGTAGCGCGCGAACTCCTGCAGGTAGGCAAGCGCAGTGCGCATGCGGAGGTCGAGATCGCGCGTGGCAGCTGCCGAGCGGGACACGCCCGCGTTGCGCGAACCAGCGGGTCCGGCGCGCCGCTTGAGTTCGGCGAGCAGTCCCGATTCACCGTCCTCGCCGAGCCCGGACGCCGCGCCGCCAGGCTCCGTCGCTCGCGCCGTGCTCGGTTCCTCCGGCGCTTCCGCGGCGGGTCGTGTGTCCTGCGGCGGCAGAATGAGGGTCACCGGCTCATCGGGATCGAGCGAGCGGTTGAGTATCTTGTAATGGCGCAGATCGTTCACCACGCCGGCGCCGCGCGCGTAGCGCTCCGCCGGATCCTTGCGCATCGCGCGCTCGGTGATCGCCTCGAACGCCTTCGGGGCGTGAGGCGCAAGATCCCGGAGCGGCGCGCGATTGCCTTCCACGATGTCCTTCATGAGCTTCATCAGATCGCCGGAGCCCGATGCGCCGAATGGGCAAACCCCGGTGACCAGCTCGTAGAGGAGCACGCCTAGGGAATAGATATCGCTCCGGCCGTCGACCTGGTGGCCCCTCACCTGCTCGGGAGACATGTAGCGCGGTGAGCCGAGCACCGTGCCGACCCGCGTACGCGCGGAATCCTCGAGCCGCGCCACGCCGAAATCGGTGATCTTTACCAGCCCGCCCGGCGTCAGCATGATGTTTGCGGGCTTGATGTCGCGATGGACCACGCCGTGTGCGTGGGCGTAGTCGAGCGCCTCAGCGATCTGCGCGCCGATGTCGGCGACCGTGAACGCGGGGAAGCGATTGCCTGCCGCAATCATTTGGCTCAGCGTGCGGCCCGCGATCAGCTCCATCACGATATACGCGTCCTCGCCCGTGGTTCCGGCGTCGAATATCGTCACGATATTGGGATGACTCAGACGCCCCGCCGCACGCGCCTCGCGCAGAAATCGCTCGCGAGCCTCGGGATCGAAATCGAAGTGCGCAGCTTCGATCGTCTTGATCGCAACGGGGCGCCCAATGAGTGGATCCACCGCTTTCCAGACCACGCCCATTGCCCCGCGGCCGAGCTCGGAGTCGAGCTCGAATCGTCCGATTGTTCGTTTTGCGTCGTCCGCCATCGCTCCCAGCGCCGAAACTTTCCGCAGGAGATTCTCCCACTTCGCGTGGTCGGTCAGTAGAAAATTCCGACGACTGCACCGGTGATGAGGGTCGCCAGAGTTCCCGACACCAGAGTCTTCGTCCCGAGCGAGACGATCTCGCCGCGCCGCTCGGGCGCCATGGTCGCAAGCCCACCGATCATGATTCCGAGGCTGCCGAAATTCGCGAACCCGCAGAGCGCAAAGGTCATCACGAGCCGCGACCGCGGGGACAGCGCATCCGCGGGCAGCTTCGCGAGGTCGATATAGGCGACAAGCTCGTTCAGAATCGTCTTGGTTCCCATCAGGGCACCGGCAGTCGTCGCCTCGGCCCACGGAATGCCTGCCAGCCACACGAGTGGTGCCAGCGCGTGGCCAAGGATCCGCTGGAGCGTCACCGGTGCCCCGGCCACGTCGGGAAGCGCGGCAAGTCCCAAGTTGACGAGACTCACGAGCGCCACGAGCACGAGCAGCATCGCCACGATATTGATGAGCAGCGCTACGCCTTCGATTGTGCCCTGCGTGATGGCGTCCATGCTGCTGGCGGCGCGCCTCGGCAGGACGATTCGATCAACCGAATCGGGCGCCTCCCTCGCCTCGGAACGAGGTTCCTGCGGAACCATCAGCAGTGCCACGACGATTGCAGCCGGCGCCGAGATGAGCGAAGCGACCAGAATGTGGCCGAGGGCACCAGGCAGCACGTTCCCGAGGATGCTCGCGTAGAGCACCATGACCGTGCCGGCGATGGTCGCCATGCCGCACGTCATGGTGACGAAGAGGTCGCTTCGGCTCATGGCGGCGATGTAGGGTCGCACCAGCAACGGCGCCTCGACCATCCCGACGAAGATATTCGCGGCAGCGGACAGACCGACCGCTCCGCCGATTCCCATGCTGCGCCTGAGCACTGCCGCGAAGATTCCCACCACCCACGGCAGCACGCGCCAGTGAAAAAGCAGCGCGGAAAGGGCGCTCATCACCAGCACGATCGGCAGCGCGCGGAACGCGAGGACGAACGAAGAGGTCGACGGTCGTTCCTCGAAGGGTAGCGGTCCGCCGCCAAGGTAGCCGAACACGAACGTCGCGCCCGCCTCGGTCGCGTGGTTGAGCGCCGCGACCACCCTGTTCAGTACCAGGAAGACTTCGCCGAACACCGGGACCTTCAGGAACAGCACGCCCAGGCCCAGTGTGAGAACCATGCCCGCGAGCACCGTCCGCCACGCTATGGCGCGGTGTCTCTCGCTGAGACCCCAGGCAATGGCGTGCAGAAGCACGAATCCGGCAACGCTTTGCAGCACTAGCATGTTACGCAAGCCTCGTTCGCGCGCCCTGCGGGCCGGACGCTCACGACAAGCTGACGCCCAGGAGGCTCCCAAAGCCATAGGTGAGCGCGCCGGCCGCTCCACCGATCGCAAGCATCCGCAGCCCGTCCCGCACGGCACTGCGACCCGTGAACAGGCTGATGATCGCGCCCACGCCGAAAAGCGCCGCGCCGGTTATGCCGATCGACGTGTACAACGCGGGGCCGCGTGCGAGAACCAGATACGGCAGAAGCGGCACCAGCGCTCCGATCGCGAACGAGGCGAACGACGCGATCGCGGCGCCCCACGGCGAGCCGAGCTCGTCGGGATTGAGGCCGAGCTCCTCGCGGGCCAGCGTATCGAGCGCGCTTTCCGGGTCGGCCAGCGAGCTTTTCGCCAGGGCGACCGCCTCCTCGCGCGCAAGCCCGCGTGCCGTGTAGATCAGCGCAAGCTCCTCGGCCTCTTCATCCGGGTATTGCGCAAGCTCCTTGCGCTCCAGCCCGATCTGGTACTCGTACATCTCGCGCTGTGACCGCATCGAGATGTACTCGCCTGCCGCCATTGAGAACGCCCCCGCCAGCAACCCGGCCACTCCGGAGAGCACGATCACGGTGCTGCCCGACGTGGCCCCCGCAACGCCGAGGATGAGACTGCAGTTGGAGATCAACCCGTCGTTCACACCGAAGACCGCGGCCCGCAGGTTCTGGCCCGACTGGACGCCGCGATGCCGCGCTTCGGTCTCGTCCACCGAGACGGGCCGTGGATGGCCGAGCACCGGCTGCGTGTAGATGGAAAGGCCGCGCACCTTCATCGCGGCAAGCACGCTGCGCAGTGCGCGCGGGCCGTAGCGTCGCACCAGTCGGGCGACGATCTGCGTGCGCAGGTCGGGGTGATACTCGGGCACCACCATACCGGCCTGTCGTGCGAGCCCCGCCCAGATACGTGCCTGGTTCTCCGCCTCGCCGGCGAGCTCGCGGAAGAGTCCGCCGCGGACCGACGCCTTCTCGACCTCGGCGATCACCCGGTAGAGATGCGCGGAGCGCATCTCCTCCGCCCAACCGGACACTGGTGATTCGGACGACATGAATGGGGCAGGCCGTGAATTCAGACCGGGCGGGCGACTTGTATCACCGGCCCCGTCAGTTGTTGGCAGAGAAGAACCACGGCGGGCGCGAAGGGTCCAGCAGAATCAGGGCGATGAGCCCGCCCGTGATGGAAACGTTCTTCCAGAAGAGCAGAAACTGCACGAAGTCGATGATGCCTTGGCGCACCATGAAACGCAGGTGATAGATGATGCTCGCCGGAATGGTGAACACGATCCAGGCGAGCGCCGCCGCCCAGACGTGATAATCGAAGATGAGCATTGCGGACCCGACGAATTCGAGCGCCAGCACCCAGGGCAACACGAAGCGCGGGAACGGGATCCCATGGTCGGTCATCTCGCCGACGGTCTTGTTGAAATGCTTCGCCTTGTACCAGCCTGCGGCGATCCAGATGCCGCACGAGAGCACACGCGCGGCGAGGTAAGCGGATTCGGCTCCGGTCATTTGTGCTCCTCCCTCGGGTGGGCGATGATATCACCGGTCATGACGTGGGCTGCCTCGCCACATGGAGGCACCCTGTCTTGATGAGCACCGAAGGCCTTCCCACGGCACCGACTTCACTCGGAGCTGCGTTCGATGACTGGCCGGCGCCTTTGGGCCGCGCCCTCCGTCATGGGTGGCTCGTGTGCGGGTAGTCGTGGGTCGACTGCCCGCCGCGAGGCGGGCACCCATAGGTGGGCACGTCTGCGGCCCAAGGCGCCGGACGGGCATGGACGCTGCCCCGCCAGCCCGCGGCAAACGAACTCACAGGAGAATCGCTAGCGCAACCCGCTCGCCTTCGCCTGCGCGTGCGCGATGACCGACTGATCCTTCTCGGCGAGCCCGTGCGCAATCGCGCCGAGCAGCCGGTCGCGCCATGCATTGGCACTAGGTAGCGGAACCGTGACGTCTTCTGCGGCGGCGAACGCGAGGTCCGCGTCCTTGAGAGCGAGCCGCGCGGTGATGCCGATCTTGTCGTAGTCCTCGTCGGCGATGAGCTTACCGTATCCCTTGTAGGCAGGGCAGGCGAACAGGACGTCGGTAAGCACTTCGTAGAAAAGCTGGCGCTTCACGCCGTACTTCTCCGCGAGGACGAACCCCTCCCCGAGCGCCTCGATCGCGCATCCAAGCACCATGTTGTGCGCGACCTTGATCGCGGCAGCGGTCGTCTGATCGGTTCCCGCCTCGTACGTCTTCCGGCCGATGACGTCGAAGAGCGGCCGACAACGGGTCACAGCATCGGCGGGCCCGGCGGCAAAGATGCCGATCTGGCCGGCGGCGGCCACCTCGGGGCGGCCCTGCACCGGCGCAGCAACGAAAAGCTGTCCAGCATCGGCGTGTGCCTGGCTGACAGCACGGGTGGCGAGAATGCTGTGCGTGCCCATCGCGACGTGTATCGAACCCTTGGGCAGCGACGCGAGGACGCCGCTCGGGCCCCGCGTGACCTCGTCGAGCGCCTCGTCGTGGGCGAGCATGGTGATCAGGACCTCGCGGCCTTCGCACGCGCCCGCGACCGACTTTGCGATCTTCGCACCCGCTTTCGCAAGCGCTGCGGCCTTGTCCGCGGTGCGGTTGTAGACACAAAGATCATGGCCCGCGCCGGCAACCCGGCTGGCGATTCCCTGGCCCATCCGGCCCAGCCCGATGATTCCGACCTTCATTTTCCGCTCCCTCGAATCATGTCAACTCGCCCTTCACCCAATCCAGCTCGTGCACCACGTAGTCGGTGATGTCGCCGGTCTTGAGATGATCGGGAAGTACGTCCCAAGTGTAGGTTTCGATCTCGACCTGATCCGAGACCGGATCTGCCTTGTGGACTCTCAGCGCCTCCTCGATGGCGGGGCGTGTCGTCTTGAAGTCGCCGAGATCCTCGAGGAACACTGGGACGTGGAAGTGAATGCGCCATTCCCGCGGACCGGGGTCACGCTCCCACGCGTCGAACGCCTGGGGCAGGTCGAGGAACTGCCGCGACTTGCCGTCCTTGTGCTCGATGGTCTGATGCAGGTACACCGGATCGTCGTAAGCCTTGAGCGCATTGACGACGTCCCGATTGACCTCGGGTATTCGGACGGCCGCCGCAGCCTGCAGCTTGAATACGGGAATTCCCGCGCGCTTCAGCGACTTTAACGAATCCGCGATGTTCTCGTACTCGACTGCCTGGTGGCAGATGTCGAAGACCGTCCCGAGATGTCGGCGCAGCGCGTCGTGCGCCTGCTTGGCGGAACGTCCGGTCGCCTTGGCAAGGGTCGCGGCAGACGTGTCCGCGTAGAGGTGCTTGGTGAAGTAGTCGATGACCTCGGAGGTAAGCTCCATGAAGCAGCTCGGCTCCGGCTCGAGCGCGAGCGTTACTCGTCTTCCGGTGCGCTCCTCGAGCTTCACTAGATGCGCAACTGTCTTCAGCACCTGCCGCGTATATGCATCGACAACGTCGCTTCCGGTCACGCGCGGTTTGAATCCACAGGGCGGGCTCTGGATGGAAGGCGCAACCCCCTCCGGCGCGACTTCGGCGAGGATATCCGCGACCATCATCGTGTAGTTCGCCCGCTCGTCGGAGCGCCAGTCGGGCTCGTAGACGAGCTCCTTGACCGGCTGCCCCTTGAAGGGACCGTGCGGAAACGCGTTCACCGTGAAGAGGTACATGTCGTTGTCGGCGAGGAACGCCTTCAGCTTCGCGCGCTCCTCAGGATCGGCCGTGAGGGTCTCGGCCGACTTGCCGGAGATACGAAGCGATACGCCGAACCGCTTGTCCGGCGAGAAGCGTTGCTTCACCGCGGGTACGTAGCGCGTGAGGCTGTCCCACATCTCGTCCCACGTGTCTCCGGGATGCACGAGCGTGGAGTAAGTCAGATGGCCGAGATTGCCGCCCAGATCCATGTGTTATCCCTTCGATCGAATGGTTGCTTGCGCGGTCGACACTCACACCGCCGCGCCGAGAAGCACGGATCGCCAGCGGCTCAGAGCACCTTTTTCGTCTTGCCCGCAGCAGCCGACTTGATGATGGCCTCGGTGACCGCCGCGCCGTGGATCATCTCCTGGGTCGTGATCGGAAATGGCGGTCCGCCTTCCGCGGCCCGGGCAAATGCTTCGAGCGCCGCACGCGAGGTATCGTAGGCATCGGCCTGCCAGGTCTCGGCCGGCCCTTTCACCGGCTGGAAGGTGCAGCTGCCGAAAAGGCGCGTGCGCCGCTCCTCGGAGGACGCGCCGGCGACGTGAGTCACCCCGTCGTACCGGATCCAGCCCTGCGAGCCGTAGACCTGCAGCCTGAAGCAGCCGCCAGTCGCCATCATGGTAACGAGATAGCCGGACATGCCGTCCTTCATGCGAAAGAGAACCGATGTCGTATCGTCGGTCTCGATCTGAACGGCGCGGCGCATGCTCATGCAGTACACGTCCTCGACCTCGCCAAAATTGTCGATCAGGGCGTCGACGAAATGCACACCCATCGGCGTCAGCCCCCCGCATGGGGTTTCCTCAGGGTTCGCCCGCCAGTGCTCGGGTTTGAGCATCAGCGCGTTCGGGGAGCTCATCGTTCCCTCGACGTGCAGGATCGTGCCGAGAGCACCGTTCCGGACCCGCTCGCGCAGGTCCATCATGGTCGGATGCAATCGACGGTTGTATCCCAGACCGAGCGTGACGCCCTTCTTTTGCACCGCCTTCACGGCGCGCGTGGCCTCGGCCTTGGTCAATGCAAGCGGCTTCTCGCAGAAGACGTGCTTGCGTCGGCGCGCCGCCGCGGCGATCTGCTGGACGTGCATGGAGTGCGGCGTGGCGAGCACCACCGCGTTCACCTTCCGGTCCTTCAGCAGGTCCTCGAAGCTCCCGCGCAGCGTGAAGCCCTGGGTTCGGGCGAACTCCTCCACCTCCGGCGTGACGGTGCGCGTCGCGCCGGCGACGAACCGGATCGCGTCGCTCCCTTGGACTGACTCCACCAGCGTCTTGCCCCACCAGCCGAGTCCAACGATTGCGGCATTGATCATGGTCCCCCCTTCAGTTTCTCGGTTGTCTTAGCGTCGATACGCTGCAGGCAATCGCAGCGGTGCACCGGCCCGGCGCGGCTCGGGCGCTCACCCGAGCGCCCCGGACCAGTCCTGAGTTTCGATGATCTCGCGCAGGCGCTTGAGGAACGCCGCGGAGTACGCGCCGTCGAAAGCGCGATGATCGAACGACTGCGCAATCACGCCCACCGGGCGGATCGCGATGGCATCGCCCCCCGCGCTTTCCACGACCACGGGTTTCTTCCTCACGCCGTCGGACGAAAGGATCGCAACCTGCGGCTGGTTGATGATCGGCGCGGTGATGAGCGTGCCGAATGGCCCGGAATTGGAAATGGTGTAAGTCCCGCCCGCGAGATCGTCAGGGACGATCGAGCCGCTCCGGGCGCGGTCTGCATACGCGTTGATCGCGCGGGCCAGCTCGGCAACCGACTTCCCCTGAGCATCCCGGATCACCGGCACCATCAACCCCTCGAAGCCGAGATCCACCGCAATGCCGAGATGCACGTGCGGGTGAACGACCAGGTTGTCGCCGTCGATGGACGCGTTGATCCTGGGAAACTCGGCGATCGCATCGATCGCCGCCCGGGCGATGAACGGAAGATAGGTCAATCCGAATCCCTCGCGCTCGCGCCATGCCTTGCCGCGCGCGCCGCGCACGGCTTCGACCGCGTGGAAGTCGACCTCGACCGCCTGCAGCACGTGCGGGCTCGTCGCCTTCGAGCGCACCATGTGTGCGCCGATCTGCTTGCGAATCCGCGTGAGCGGAACGACCTCTCCCTTCCCCTCGCCCTTCCTTTCGGGTGGTCGCGGGGCCGTGGCCGGGGTCGGCTTCGCTCCAGCGCCGGCCGCGGCGAGGACGTCCTCGCGCGTGATTCGCCCGTCCCGGCCGGTTCCCTTGATCGTCGACGGATCGAGGTCGTGCTCCGCAAGGAGACGCCTGACGACCGGGGAGAGCGGCGGCTCGCCCGCCGATCCTCTCGCCGCCGTGTCGGGCCTGGCCGCCGCAGCGCGGGCCCCAACAGCCGGCGCGTCGGGACGCGCGGCGGTTGCGGCGGCCGCCGGAACGCTTGCCGCCGCCGCTGCCGCACCGGCCACTTCGATCACGGCTAGCCTCGTTCCGACCGCCACCGTCTCGCCTTCCGGGACCAGGATCTCCTTCAGCACGCCGCCGGCGGGCGCCGGCACCTCCATCGCAACCTTGTCAGTCTCGACGTCGAACAGCAGCTCGTCCGCCTTCACCGCCTCGCCGGTCTTCTTGTGCCAGGTGACGACGGTGCCTTCGGTCACCGTCTCGCCGAGCTGCGGCATCACGACATCCATACCCTCTCCTCAACCCATCGACGTACGAACCGTCTCGACGATGCGCGCCACCGAAGGTATCGTCGCGTCCTCGAGTGCATCGGCAGCAGGCAACGGCACGTGCGGCGTGGTAATCCGCACGATCGGCCCGTCGAGATCGTAGAAGCACTCCTCTGCCGCGATCGAGGCGATCTCCGCGCCCCACCCGCAAAGCCGGGGATTCTCCTCGACCGTGAACATGCGGCCAGTCTTCGCGACCTCGCCGAGTATCGTCCGGGTGTCGAGAGGTACGAGCGAGCGTACGTCAACGACGGTGGCGGAAATGCCGTGGTCGGCTTCGAGCTCTTGGGCCGCGGCAAGGGATCGCGGCACCATCGCGGCGAGCGCGATGATGGTCGCGTCCTTGCCCTCGCGGACCACCTTGGCGACGCCGAGCTCGTCGACGTGCTCACCATCGGGCACCTCTCCCTTGTTGCCGAAGAGGAACTTGTGCTCGAAGAAAAGCACCGGGTCGTCACTCCGCACCGCGGCAGCCATGAGCCCCACGACATCCGCCGACGACGACGGCGCGACGACCTTCAACCCGGGAATCGCCATCGCCCAGTTCTCCACGCTCTGCGAATGCTGGGCACCGAACCGGACGCCTCCGCCGTTGGCGGTGCGCAGCACGAGCGGGATGGTGACCTGGCCCGCGGTCATGTACCGCGTCTTGGCGATCTGATTGGCGACGAGATCCCAGCAGACCGCGAAGAAGTCCGAGAACATGATCTCCGCGATCGGGCGCAAACCGGTCATTGCTGCGCCCATCGCCGCGCCGATGATCGCCTGCTCGGAAATCGGCGTATCGCGCACCCGCTTCGGCCCGAACTCCTCTAGAAGCCCCACGGTCGTCTTGAACACACCTCCCGCCTCTGCGACGTCCTCGCCGAAGAACACCACGCGCTCGTCACGGCGCATCTCCTGGGCGATGCCAGCGGAGACGGCATCCCGATAGGTCAGTTCCGCCATGACGAGCCTCCATCTGCCCAGACGTCGCGATCGATCAGTTCAAGCGGAGGCGGCGGGGACGCCTTCGCCGTTTCGGTCGCAGCGTCGACCTGGCGCATCGCTTCCGCCTCCATGTCATCGAGCACCTGCCTGGATACGCCGAGCTTCACGAGCCGCTCGCGGTAGATCTTCAGCGGATCGCGCTCGAGCCACTTCTCCAGCTCGCCCGGCGGACGGTACTTGGCGGGGTCAGCCCGTGAATGACCGCTGTGCCGATAAGTCTTTGCCTCGATCAGGCTCGGTCCGTCGCCGTCGCGCGCCCTGGCGAGCGCGGCTTGGGCGACACGATAGACCTCGTCCGCATCATTCCCGTCCACGATGATCGATTCCAGCCCATAGGCTGATGCGCGATCGGCTGCCGGATGCTCGACCGCCGTCACGGCACTGATCGGCGTGTATTCCATGTAGAGATTGTTCTCGCACACGAATACGACCGGAAGCTTCCACACCACGGCAAGGTTGAGGGCCTCGTGAAAAGCGCCGATGTTCGTGGTGCCGTCGCCGAAAAAGCAGACCGCCACCTGCTTGGTGCCGCGATATTGCGCCGACAATGCGGCGCCAACGGCGATGGGCAGGTGGGCGCCGACGATCGCATAGGAGCCCATTGCTCCTTTCTCGACGTCCGTGAGGTGCATCGATCCGCCCTTGCCCTTGAGGAGCCCGCAAACGCGCCCCATCAGCTCCCCGAGCACGCCCTCCATGGAGGCGCCGCGCGCCTGAGTGTGGGCGTGTCCACGGTAGGTGCAGAACGTCCAATCGTCCGGCCGCATAGCAACGCCGAACGCTGCGGCAATCGCCTCTTGGCCGAGCGCCAGGTGGCTGGTGCCCTTTATCAGGTTCTGGAGAAAGAGATCGTACGCGCGCTTTTCGCAGTACCTGAGTTCGAGCTGGAGCTGGTACAGCCGGAGTCGCGTGTCGCGATCGATTTCCGTGACCGCGGCGGAGGCCGCTTTGGGTTTTCGTTTGACTGTTGTAGCCATGGGTCCTCGAACGATTGCGTTGCCACGAGTGGTTACGGGTGAATATCGCTGCGCCCGCCCGCGAATGGCTTTGGGCGTCGATGCATCCGCGCCCGCTCGCTCCGACTGAGCGAAGTTGTCGCGACCTCAGTACTTGTTCGCGATCGGCAGCTCGTCGGCGGGATAGAGCGTAATGATCTTCGCGCCGTCCGGCGTCAGCACGACCTCTTCCTCGATACGCGCCGCGGAGATGCCGTCGGTGGCGGGACAGTACGTCTCCACCGCGAACACCATGCCGGCTTTCAGTTCATAGGGCTCCGCGTACGAGTTGAGCCGCGAGATGAGCGGCCGCTCGTGCAAGCCCAGGCCGAGGCCATGGCAGAAGTTGAGACCGAACGCCGCCATCTCCGAGTCGAAACCGATCTCTTGCGCCGTCGGGAACGCGTTCGCAACCCTGTCGGTCGACATGCCCGGTTTGAGGAGCTCGATGGCGCGATCCATCCACTCGCGCGCCTTCTTGTAGGCAGTCAGCTGCGGAGCGGTGGCGCGCCCGACGCTGAACGTGCGGTAGTAGCACGTGCGATAGCCCATGAAGGTGCACATGACGTCGAAGAACGCCTGGTCGCCAGGCCGGATGATCCGGTCGGTGAAGTTGTGCGGGTGCGGGCTGCAGCGCTCGCCGGCGATTGCGTTGATCGCCTCGACCGAATCGGCACCGAGTTCGAACAAGCGCTTGGTCGCCAGGGCCACGATCTGGCTCTCCTTGACACCGGGTTTCAGCGCTTCGGCGATGTCCTGGTAGGTGCCGTCCACCATCGCCGACGCGATGTTGAGCATCGTGATCTCGTCGTGGCTCTTCACTTCGCGTGCGTCGAGCATCATCTGCTGCCCGTCGCGGATGTCGAGGCCCTGCTTTTGCAACGCGAACAGCATGGGCGGCTCGCAAAGATCCAGCCCGAGCGGCATGTTCGCGACACCCTCCTGAACAAGGATGTCCTTGATCTCCTTTGCAGCCTGTTCGAACAGCCCGACCTTCGGGCCGATCGCGCCGCGCATGCCCGGATTGCCCGCGCGGCAGTGGTCGTCATCCAGCCACGGACAGTTGAGCTTGTGGTGACGTGCAGCCGAACCGAAATCCCAGACATAGGGTTCGCCGTTGCCGGTGAGCAGCGTGTAGCGGATCAGCTTGTCGCGCGCCCATTCACCGATCACCGTGCTCGAGATGTAGCGGATGTTGTACTGGTCGAAGCAAAGGATCGCCCCGAAACCGGTCTTCGCGAGCGACTGACGGGTACGTGCGAGGCGGTATCGGTGCAGTCGACGAAAGTCGACGCGCTCCTCGAAATCGACCTGGGTCGTCCCGGGAGCCTGTAGCGGCCGATGCCAGCGGTGATGCGGGTCGACATCCTCGGGATTGACGACAACCGGTTCGCTGCCTTTCTTGCGAGTCATCCCTGCCTCCTTGCTGTGTCGTCAGGCCAAAACGGCAGCACGTCGATGCGCCGTTCTGGCGGGCATTCTTTCCAGAGATTCGCGAAGCCGGCGATCCGCGTGCGGGCGCGAGGTGCGCCGCAGGGTCGCAAGGCTGAACGTCGACGCCTGAGCGTACACGACGAGCGTCGTAAACGCCGACATCGACGTCGACTGCAACGTCGACGGCAACGTCACGGACCTTACGGAACGCACCGGCGTGCGAACTCCGGCGCCAAGTTTTCCGATCTCCTCGGTACGGGGCACGTTATCGAAATGCCGTACCCGTGTCAATTTCTATCGATTTTTTGTCCACCCGCGCCGGCCCGCCGGTGCGGGCCTCTTGCGTGGGAGGTTGCGTACGAAACCCTCAAGCCGAGGTCCGCACGAGCGAGAACTTGGGATCGGCGGCCAGACACTCGGCTTCGGGCACGCCGAGCTCCTTGCGCACCGCGTTCGTCCCGAGCACCAGCGACACCATCTTGTAGACCGCGTGACGACGGCTCATCCCTTCGCGCCCCATTCCGCAATCCGAGCAGACCACGAGTCGCTCGGCTGGAATGTGCTTCAGCGCGAGACGCAACGCGTCGGCAACCTCCTGCGGGCTCTCGACCTGCAGCGTGTGATGGTCGATCACACCGATGCCGACTTTCTTCCCGGTGATCTGCTTCCCGATCGCCTCCAGGTCGATGGCGCCAGAGCTGCGCGTCTCGAACGTGATGACATCCGCGTCGACCTGATTGAGGAGCTCGAGCGCGGGCTTGTAGCTCTGGACCGACGCGAACATGCGCTGCTGCGACGGGTTTCCCCAGCACGTGTGACACCAAACCTCGGTCTTCGCGCGCAGCCCCTTGACGGTGTTGTTGAAGACCTTGAGCATGAACTCGGGATTGATCACCTTGTCGACGATCCCTCGGGCAGCGAGGAGGTGGATCTGCGGCTCCTCCATCTGGATGACGGGGCAACCGGCATCGGCAAGGTCATGCAGCTCCTCGTTGAACGCGTCGCTAAGCGCCATGATGCGTGACGGCAGATCCTTGTAGTGCTTGTCCTGCACGGCGAACGCCACCAGCTCCGGCGTTACGGTGCCGAACTTGAGCGGCTTCCTGGTCAGGCGCTGCGCGGTTTTCCACAACTCGGCGTACTGCATTTCACCGCGCCCGACAGGGCCGATGATCGTCGGCATGACCCGCGCCTCCAGGTAGTCATGGAGGATGTGACCGCGCGGAAACCCGATGCCCCCGGCCCCTGCCCGGGCCAGTTTGGGATGATCGTGCTCGAAGCCCGACATGTGATGCGGCGGATAGCTCGTCCAGCTCTGCCCGCCGACGTCCTCGTCGAAACGGCAGTCGCCGTCGGTGCAAATGTCGAGCCCCGCGAGCTCCTGGTCCCGTAGATAGACGGAAACTGCATCGGTGTACTGCTCGCGATAGCGCGAGTTCACCATCGCATCGAGAAACGAACGCGTGCCGAGGTTCTCCGTGTACCACGCCGGGCGTGGCAAGGAGCCGATGATGGTGGTTGGAAGCACGATCTTGTCGGTCGCCTTGAACATGAACTCTCCTCCTCGCTTGTGCTGAATCGGGTGCGGTGTTCCGCGTGCAATCGATCCTATCACGGCGGAATTTTGGAACAAGCGGCGGCGGTTCTCTCCGGGGCCGTGGGACACCGCCCATCTACGGCGGACTTGCCGGCGCTGCACTGCGGCAGCGTTGCGTGACCCCGCAACACGGCGCGTGACGATGCCGTTCGTCCGTGATGTTTACAATTGCCTTGCCGTCGTCTTGCGGTGCCCGCTGTGCGATGCCCGCTCTGCGCCGGTTCACCGCTTAGTCCGAAACGCGAGGAGGCGCCATCATGCTGTTCATCATTTTCTGCATCGACCGACCGGGCGTGGAGGAAAAGCGTCGTCAGGCGATTTCCGGGCACATCGAATATCTCGCGAAAAACCCGATCAAGGTCGTCATGTCGGGACCGCTTGTCTCCGATGACGGCACGAAGACCGTCGGCAGTCTGTTCCTGGTCGAAGCCGCCGACCGCGCCGAGATCGAGAGATTCCAGCGCGCCGACCCCCTGTACAATGCGGGCATCTGGGAAACGGTCGAAGTCCGCGCATTCAACAAGCGGATCGGCTGAAGGGCGCGTTCAATTCGCCGCCTAATCGCGACTCCAAGGAGGCATGGATGGATCTGGGACTGAAGGGAAAGAACGCGGCGATCTCGGGCTCGAGTCGGGGGATCGGCAACGCAATTGCCATGGCGCTGGCGGCCGAAGGATGCAACGTCGCACTATCCGGGCGCAGCGAGGAAAATCTCAATAAGGCGGTCTCGGAAGTGAAGGCGAAGGGCGTGAAGGCAGTCGGGGTCCTGTGCGATTTCTCGAGCCGCGCGGGCTGCGAGAAGTTCGTCGAAGGCGCCGTAACGGGCCTCGGCGGACTCGATATCGTAGTGAACAACGTGGGCGGCATGGTTCCTGGTACGTTGGACGGGCTGACCGAGGAGCAATGGGGCGTCGTTCTCAACACGAATTTGATGGCCTACGTCTGGACGACGCGCGCTGCAGTGCCCCACCTGAAGAAATCGAAGGCGGGCCGGATGCTGAACGTGTCCGGTGTGAGCGGCAGGCAGCTGATGCCCGGTGCCCTGACCACGACGCTTCCGAACTCGGCCATCATCGCATTCTCGAAGCTGATGGCGGCCGACCTCGCACCGCATGGCGTCACGGTCAACAATATCTGCCCGGGGATGACGGCCACCGAATCCTGGGGGCCACGCGCCGAAGCGATGGCAAAGGTGCGCAACACGACCGCGGAGGGCGTGCGCCAGGCCTTTGCCGGTCAAACGCTGCTCGGCCGATGGGCGGAGCCGGCCGAAATCGGGACCGTTGCCGCGTTCCTGGTGTCCGAGCGGAATAGCTACATGACCGGAACGACCATCGAGGTTGATGGCGGTTTCTTGAAGCATATCTAGTAGCGCGAAGTTCTGCTCAGAGGCGGCGGCTCTCGACCAGCCGCAGGCCGATGCTGCGACCGCTCACGATCGCGGCGCTCTCGATCGTGCCTTGCACCGACACCTTCTCGTCGACTGCGGGAAGGGCCCCGAGCGTTGTGACGGTCAACTCGGCGCCATCGGCTTTGATGACGAAAGCCTTCATATCCACGAACGGCATCTTGGTCGCGCTCGTCACGACGCCGGTCACCTTGACTTCCTGCCCTTCGAAGCGCGCGGGGCTGGCCACGATCTCGCTGATGGGCGTGTAACCGATGCCGAGTACGTCGCACGCCGTAACGCCCATTGCGACACTGAGCGCCACCACCGCGAACGCCAACGATCTCTTCATCGCCTCACTTCTCGTCCGATCCTTCGACGACGCGCCTTATCACCTCGAACGAGAACCCTCGTCCCTGCAGGAAGCGCCCCTGTTTCGCACGCTCCGCAGCGCTGCGGGGCGCTGCGCCAAAGCGCTTTCGCCACACTTCGCGCGCGCGCTCGAGCTCGTTCGCCTTCAGCTCCCCCGAGATGCGCTCGATCGAGTCGGCCGCGACGCCCTTGTCGCGAAGTTCGCGCACGACGCGCGCCGCCCCGAATTTCCGGGCAAGTGACTCGCTGCGCGTGGTGGCGAACCGCTCGTCCGAAACGAGTTTGCGCTGGGCCAGATCGTCCAGCACGGCCTCCAATTCCTCGGGTGTTTCGGCATGCGGCGCCAGTTTGCGTGCAAGCTCCGCGCGCGTGTGCTCGCGCCGCGCGAGGTAGGCGACCGCCCGCCCGCGCAGCGTGAGCGCCTTCTTCACGTGGCGCGCTCAGGCCTCGACGGTCTCGGGCGCGGGCGCCGCCGGGTTCGCGATGCCGAGCTTCTCGCGGATCTTCGCTTCGAGCTCGGATGCGAGCTCGGGATGCTCACGCAGGTACTCGCGGGCGTTGTCCTTGCCCTGGCCGATGCGATCCTTCTTGTAGGCGTACCACGCGCCGGATTTCTCGACCACGCCCGCCTGCACGCCGAGCTCGAGGATCTCGCCCAGCCGCGAGATGCCCTCGCCGTAAAGGATGTCGAACTCGGCCTGGCGGAACGGGGGCGCGACCTTGTTCTTGACCACCTTGACGCGCGTCTCGCTCCCGATCACCTCGTCGGCCTTCTTGATCGAACCGATGCGACGGATGTCGAGCCGCACCGACGAGTAGAACTTGAGCGCGTTGCCGCCGGTCGTCGTCTCGGGATTTCCGAACATCACGCCGATCTTCATGCGGATCTGGTTGATGAAGATCACCAGGGTATTCGTGCGCTTGATGTTGCCGGTCAGCTTGCGCAGCGCCTGGCTCATCAGTCGCGCCTGCAGGCCGGGCAGCTGGTCGCCCATCTCGCCCTCGATCTCGGCCCTCGGCACCAATGCGGCGACGGAGTCGATCACGATGGCATCGACCGAGCCCGAGCGCACCAGCATGTCCGCTATCTCGAGGCCCTGCTCGCCGGTATCCGGCTGCGAGATCAGCAGGTCGTCGATCTTGACGCCGAGCTTGGCGGCGTATTGCGGATCGAGCGCATTCTCCGCGTCGATGTATGCCGCCGTTCCGCCCGCCTTCTGCACTTCCGCAACGACTTGCAGGCACAACGTGGTCTTTCCAGACGATTCGGGGCCGTAGACTTCGACCACGCGGCCGCGCGGCAGGCCGCCGACGCCCAGTGCGATATCGAGCCCAAGCGAGCCCGTCGACACGACTTGGACGTCGGGTGCGGCCTGTTGATCCATGCGCATGATCGAGCCCTTGCCGAACTGTTTCTCGATCTGGGCCAGCGCGGCCGCCAGGGCCTTGCTCTTGTTCTCTTCCATGATGTGGGTGGCTTCCTCTCGGGCTGACACGCTATTCTCCCATAATCGCCGCTGCAGATTGAGCCGCGCCGAGGCGCGCGGCGAGAGGCGCGCGGGGCGCGGCGATCACAGCCCGCGTGAAATGAAATTCGAGCTGCAATCGGACCCGCGCAGCGTATCGCTCACACTGGCTCAGGAGATGAGCCCGGGCATTGTGATCTCGCGAATCCGGGCGGCGAAGACTTTATTTCGCAAGGGAATCTTCCCACGGACTCGGCGCCGATCACTGCCATGCCCCGCCCCCCTCGCTCGCGGCGTGAGCGGCAAAGCGCCCCCGGGGGGATCAGGATGCCCCGGCGGCGGTTCGCGCAGAAAGCCGCACCGGTACCCGCCGCGGCCCGAACGGGCGCTCGAATTTCCCGAAGCGACCCGCGATCCCGGCGCCGCATTCCCTGCAGCAGCCGTCGTCCGTGACGCGATAGTTCAGGATCCGGTGCCAGTCGCGCACGATGACCGCATTGCCGCATCCCGGGCAGAAGGTCGTCCCGCCCTCGGTGTCGTGCACGTTGCCGGTGTAGACGTACTTGAGGCCGTTGTCCACGGCGATCCGCCGCGCGCGAGTGAGCGTGGCGGCGGGTGTCGCGGCCAGGTCGGTCATCTTGTAGTCGGGATGAAAGGCGGTGAAGTGCACCGGGACATCTTGCCCGAGCTCCGTCGCGACCCATTTTGCGAGCGCACCCAGCTCGGTGCCGCTGTCGTTGTGACCGGGGATCAGGAGAGTCGTGATCTCGATCCAGACGTCGGTCGCGTGCTTGAGATAGACGAGCGTGTCCAGCACCGGAGCCAGATGGGCGCCGCAGAGCTTGAAGTAGAACTCGTCGGTGAATGCCTTCAGATCGACATTCGCGGCGTCCATTTTCGCGTAGAACTCGCGCCGCGGCTCGGCGTGAATGTAGCCCGCAGTGACCGCGACCGTCTTGACCCCGGCCGCGTGACAGGCATCGGCAACGTCCATCGCGTACTCGGCGAAGATCACCGGGTCGTTGTACGTGAATGCCACGCTCTTGCAGCCGAGCTCGGCCGCGACCTGGGCCAGACGTTCAGGTGTCGCCGCATCGGCGAGGGTGTCCATCTCGCGCGACTTCGAGATATCCCAGTTCTGGCAAAACTTGCACGCGAGGTTGCAGCCTGCGGTGCCAAACGAAAGGACCGACGAACCGGGGTGGAAGTGATTGAGCGGCTTCTTTTCGATCGGGTCCACGCAGAACCCTGAAGAGCGTCCGTAGGTCGTCAGCACCATGCGATCGCCGACGCGCTGGCGCACGAAGCAGGCTCCGCGCTGGCCCTCGTGCAACCGGCAGTCGCGCGGACAGAGGTCGCACTGCATGCGGCCGTCTTCCAGCGTGTGCCACCACCGGGCGGGGTAGAGATCGGCCATTGCCCCTTGCCGAGCTCCCGTCATTGATCTACGAGCTCGCGCTCCGACCACTTCCTGACCTGGTAGCGCCAGATTGCGCACCGGCGGGTCGGAAAATCCTCGCTGAGTCCGGCCTTGCGCTTCAGATGCGCGAGGAAGGTCTCCGGCTCACGCAGCTGCTCCCAGACTTGCGGCAGGAACGTGCCGCGCCGCTCGTCGGCGGCCAGGATCAATCCATCCACACCCGGGCGCAACTGGGCCACGAGCTCCTGATGGTCGGCAAACAGCACGCGCACTGGATGGGACAGAACCGATACCTCGACCTCGGTTCGATCGAGCTCGGGCGCAGTCAGCGGAGTAAATCGCGGGTCGGAGAAGGCCGCTGCGCGCGCATTGGATTCGACATCGGCACCGAGCGGCCGCCGCGCCTGGAGACTTCCGATACATCCGCGCAGCGCGCCGTCCTGAACGAGCGTTACGAACGTCGCGCGATGTTCCAGCAACCACGGCTCCGCGGCGGCTTGCGCGCCCTCTCCGCCCAGCGCTGCTGCGATCCCTCCACGTGCGAGCTTGACCAGTGTCCGGCCGTGTTCCTCGCCATAGGCTGCGGCATCGCCCTCCCAGAACGCGAGCGAGGCGTAGCCAACGACACGACCCTTCCCGCCGGCCGTATCGCCGGAATTGCGCAAATCGAGCAGCTCGGGGTTCAGGCCGCGACGCCGTGCGACGTCGAGAAATCCGGTAACGGGCGTCGCCCCGCATGCCTGCTCATGGTCAATGTCCGTGCGCATCGCCAAGATGGCCTTCACGGTCGCCTCGTCCATCGCCCGCGCTTCGTCGTACGGGTGGTAGTGAGAAAGGTCAGAACTGATCACGACGATGGTCTCGGATCCACCCCACAGCCGGTCGATCACCGTCGCGACATCGTCCACCGTTGCGGCCCCGACGACGAGCGGCAACAGGCTGAAATCCCCGAGGACCTCCTGCAGAAACGGCAGCTGAACCTCGAGGGAGTGCTCCTGCGCATGCGTGGGCGGGAAATCGGTCACCTGCGGAAGCGTGCGCGCCAGGTTTGCGGCGTCGGCGTCAACGGGCACCCGGCCCAGCGGCGTATCGAATGCATCGACGCCCGGCAGCGCCAGCCCGCGCACGGCGACGCGATGACATGGCCCCAGCAGGACGACGCGCTTCACGATGCCGCGTGCCGGCTTCAGCAGAGCGTAGGCGTTCGCGGCAACCGGCCCGGAGTAGATGTACCCGGCGTGAGGCACGATGAGCGCTTTGGGAAAGCCCGGTCCCAGCATGCGTTCGCGCGCCTCGTCGAGCATGGCCGACACGTCTTGCGCCAGCGCGTTGCGCTCGCCGGGATAGAACATCCCGGCGACGGCGGGAGATCGAACTCTCGGAGCGTCTGCCATAGTAAAAACCTACTCCCATTCGACCGCGGACGGGAGTGAAAATTCGGGGTCTACCGCGATATTTTCGGGCGGAGGGACGGCGCTGGCTACCGTACTTCGGTGCTGAGACGCGAGGCGCGCCACATGCCCCGGCTTCCCCCGGATTCCAGCGCGCCTTCCAGCGTCCCGTCGCGCGCGTGCCCTTCGAGCAGGAGTCGCTTTCCGCCTGGACTGAGCGGTGGAAGCAGCATTCGCACCTCGTCCCCGTGCACGAAGAGTTCCTCGACCTCGGCGGTCCGGCCCCCGATCGTCAATGTGGCGGCCGACTTGAGCGACTCCTGGGTGATGACCAGTCGGGCCGGACGCGACATCAGCGACTCGGGAAGATCGAGTCGCCACACACCCGCCAGCCGCGCCGGGACGATGTACAGATAGAGCACGGTATACGTGGTGCCGGTGATGCGCTTTTTTTCCGGCACATCGAACGCGACGTGCCGTTCCGGTGGCCAGGGCGAAAGCCCGTAGTCATGCGACACCACGCGTGCTCCCGCCGGCATCTGCGCGAAAATTCGCGGAACGAGCTCCACGACCGTCTGCGGAAGCAAGTACAGCGTGAGGACGGTGGCATCGCGCAGATCGGTCTGGAAGAGGTCGCGCTGTTCGAAACGGACCCGTTCTGCAACACCCGCGTCCGCGGCATTCCGATTGGCGAGTGCGACGAGCTCCGGATCGATATCGACGCCGTATCCGCGCGCACCGAACCGTTTGGCCGCAGTCACTGCGAGGCGCCCGTCGCCGCACCCCAGATCGACCAGCAGATCATCGGCCCGGATCCGGGCGAGATCGAGCATCGCATCGACGATGGGCCACGGCGTCGGAACATAGGGCGCCGCGTTTCGCTGGGCGAGCGCCAATGCGGGCACGATCGATGCGAACGGCAGCGCCGCGAGCGGCAATGCGGCGAGCAGACGTCGCCGAGCGGGTGAAAAAGGCAGGCCACCGATCGTCATCGTCACAACGGCCCGCTGGATGGCATGTCATCGAGCCGCTCCAGCACTCCTTCGAGGGCGGCGATGACGGACTGGCGCCGTACCTGCTCGCGATCGCCGGCGAAACGCAGCGTCTTGCTCTCCGTCGCGCCGTCCCGTCGCGCCCACGCACAGCAGACCATCCCGACCGGCTTCGCGGGAGTTCCACCGGTCGGGCCCGCGACACCCGTGATGGCGAGCGTAATGCCGGCCCGGCTGCGCGCCAGCGCGCCCATCGCCATCGCGCGCGCCGTTTCCTCGCTTACCGCACCGAATCGGTCTAGCGTCTCGATGGGCACATCGAGCATTTCCTGCTTCGCCGCATTCGAGTAAGTAACGAAACCGCGGTCGAACCAGTCCGAGCTTCCAGCGACCGCCGTAATGGCCTGCGCGACCCAGCCGCCCGTGCAGGACTCCGCGCACGCGAGGAGCAGTCCGTCCGCCTTGAGGCGCATGCCAACCCTCTCGGCCAGTGAGTAGAGCATCGGATCAGGCACGATTGGAGCCCTTCTTGACGGTCCCGGCTTTCGCCCCGCGTTGACCCGATTCTATGCGAGAGCCAACGTCGCGCGGCATCAACGGCGCATCAGCCAAGGACCATTCTCGCGGCGGCGAGCAGGAGCAGCGTGTAGAACGCGGCGAGCAAATCGTCGAGCATGACCCCGAATCCCCCCTTCACGGTGCGGTCGAGATAACGGATCGGCGCCGGCTTCACGATATCGAATAGCCGGAACGCGCCGAACGCCGCCGCCTGCCAGGCCAGGCCGGGAGGAGTGAACACCAGCACCAGCAGAAAAGCGACAATCTCGTCCCAGTTCATGCTCGAGTGGTCTTCCGCACCCAGCGCTCGGCCGGTCCGCCCGCATGCCCACACACCGAGCGCGAACAGCGCCGGAAGCAGCGCGAGGACGCCGGCTGGACTCAGCCAGCGCCCTAGTACCGCGTAGAGCGGAAAGGCCAGCAGCGTACCGATCGTGCCGGGCGCTGCCGGCGAAAGCCCGGTTCCGAACCCGAGCGCGATGAAGTGCGCCGGGTGGGACAACAGGAACACGGCGGACGGCCGCAGACCGCGGGTTTGTGTGCGCTCGATCACGTGCGACCCATCACGTCGGATCGATCATGGGCGGAAGTGGTCGTAGCCACCGCGACCCAGCGGAACGGGTTGCCCTGCCTCATCCAGCACGCTGACCTCCGCCGCTCCGGCAACCGTGCGGCCGATTCGTGCCAGCGGCAACCCGATTTCCGAGGCCAGCGCCTGGATCGCGGCGCGTCGCGCTTGCGGTGCGGTGAACAGGAGCTCGTAGTCGTCGCCGCCGGATAGCAGGGATTCGCACGCAAGCGCAGGGTCGGCGCACTCGGCAATCGCCCTGGATCGAGGCAGCCGGTCCAGCCATACCTCCGCGCCGATGCCGGAGCGCTCGAGGATGTGGCCAAGATCGGCAACCAGGCCGTCAGAAACATCGATTGCGCTCGACGCGAGGCCCCGCAGGCGACGTCCGAGCTCCACGAGGGGTAGCGGTGTCTCGAGCCGCGCGAGGCAGTGGCGCAATGCCGCGTCGGACAGTTTCACCCTGCTCTGCAGGTGCGCGAGCCCCAATGCCGCATCGCCGGTCGTTCCCGACAGCCAGATATCCTCGGATTCGCGGGCACCGTCGCGGCGCAGGGCCAGTCCAGGAGGCAGCGTCCCGAGTGCCGTGATCGACACGGCGCGGGGTCCACGCGTGGTGTCACCGCCGATGAGCTCCACGCCGAAGCGGCCCGCAAGTTCGAATAGCCCGCTCGCGAAGCTTTCCAGCCAGGCTTGGTCCGCCTCGGGCAAGACGAGCGAGAGCGTCGTCCAGCGCGGGTCGGCACCCATCGCAGCCAGGTCGGACAAGTTCACTGCGAGCGCCTTGTGACCGAGCTTGGCCGGATCGCTGCCGGGCAGAAAGTGCGTGCCCTCGACCAGCAGGTCGGTCGTCACCGCCAGCGCGAGATCCGCGGGAACCCGGACCAGGGCGCAATCGTCGCCGACGCCCAGCACGGCGGTGCGCGCAGGCCGCGTGAAGTAACGCGCGATCACATCGAACTCTGAGGGCATCCAGCCCACCTCTCGCCGGACCGCGGTTCCCGGTCAGGCGCGCTCGGCAACGCGCAGTCTCTGCGCAAGCTTGTCCAACACGCCGTTTACGTACTTGTATCCGTCGGTCCCACCGTACGCCTTGGCGAGCTCCACGGCCTCGTTGATCACGACGCGATAGGGAACCTCGGGGGAATGCTTCAGCTCGTAGGCGCCGAGCAGCAGGATGGCAAGCTCGATCGGTGCGAGTTCCTGCGCCCTGCGATCCAGCAACGGAGCGATCTCGGCTTCGAGCGACTCTGCCTCGGCGACGGTCCCGTTGAAAAGGCGAGCGAAGTACTCGGAGTCCGCCTTGGCAAAGCTATCGGCCTCCGCGGTCTGCCGCGCGATGTCTTCTGCCCGATTCTTGCCAACCCGCCACTGATACAGGCTCTGCAGCGCGAACTCGCGCGAGCGGCGGCGTGAAGCCTTCATCGGTGCTTCCTGTCTATGAGGCGCAGGAGGGCCGCCATCTCCACCGCCGCCTCAGCACAGTCGCGACCTTTCCCCATGGCGCGTTCCTGAGCCTGTTCCTCGGTGTTGGTGGTGAGTATCCCGTTCGCGATCGGCACGCCCGTGTCGAGGGCCACCTGGGCGATTCCGGCGGCCGATTCATTCGCGACGATCTCGAAATGGTAAGTCTCGCCCCGGATTACCGCGCCCAATGCGATCAGCGCGTCATATTTTCCGGTGCCGGCAAGTCGTTGAAGAGCAAGCGGCGCTTCGAGTGCGCCGGGGACGCTCAGCGCGGTCACGTTCTCGGCGCGCACGCCGAGCTCAGCGAGCCTGGCCGTGCAGGCTTCGAGCGACGCCCTGCCGATCTCCTCGTTGAAACGGCTGCGCACGATGCCGATGCGCAGCCCCTCTCCCTCCAGCTCGGTCGTGAGCTCGTTCACACCGAGTCCTCCTTCGCGGAAGCCCTCTGCACGTAGCCCGTGATCTCGAGCTCCCAGCCCGCCACGCTCGGCATCTTGCGCGGTTTCGACATCAGGCGCATGCGGCCGACGTTGAGGTCGCGCAGAATCTGCGCCCCGATTCCGTAGGTGAGGAGCTCGGATCTTCCGGCCGGATCGGGCGCGCTGACGGCGACGCGCTCGATCAACTGTGCCGGGCTTTCAGAGCAGTTGAGCAGCACCATCACGCCCTTGCCCGCCGCGGAAATCGTATCGAGCGCCTCCTGCACGCTCCACGAGTGTGTGCCGGAGCTCGAGTCGAGCAGATCGACGAACGACGTCGGCTCGTGCACGCGCACGAGCGTCTCGCTGCGCGGCTCGACGTCGCCGCGCACCAGCGCGAGGTGAGTCGCCCCGCTGATCCGCTCGATGTAGATGATCAGGCGGAACGGCCCGGACATGGTCACGATGTCGCGTTCGGTCACCCGCCTGACGAGCGTCTCGTTCTGGCTGCGGAAATGGATCAGGTCGGCAATCGAGCCGATCTTCAGCCCGTGCTCCTGCGCGAAGATGGCCAGGTCCGGAAGGCGCGCCATCGTGCCGTCGTCCTTCATGATCTCGCAGAGCACCGCGGAGGGGCTGAATCCAGCCATCTGCGCGAGATCGCAGCAGGCCTCGGTGTGGCCCGCGCGCACGAGCACCCCACCGGCTTTGGCAACCAGCGGAAACACGTGACCGGGCGTCACGATGTCCTCGGGCCGCGCACCGGGGGCCGCTGCGACCCGGATGGTGTGCGCCCGATCGTATGCAGAGATTCCAGTGGTGACACCCCGCGCCGCCTCGATCGAGACCGTGAACGCCGTGCCGTGCGGCGCGCGATTCTCCTGCACCATCAGCGGCAGCTTGAGCTGGCGTGCACGCTCCTCGGTGATCGGCATGCAGATCAGCCCCCGGCCGTGCTTGGCCATGAAATTGATCGCATCCGGGGTGACGCAGTCCGCCGCCACAATGAGATCGCCCTCGTTCTCGCGGTGCTCGTCATCGACGAGCACGATCATCCGACCGGCCTTGAGGTCCGCGATGAGTTCCGTAATCGGTGTAAGGGTCATGTGACGATCCGGGCGACGAGACGTCGAGCAGTTGGACAGTGGATTCTACGGCTTTTGCCGAAACAGCCCGGGCTCGTTGGCCCCTCGCGCGCCCACTGATGGATAGGTAGGCGCTCGACCGCTACACGGTGCGCGTTGAGAGCAGGACCGAGCGACCGTCCGCGATGGAGCCGTACGATCCCTATTCGACCCGTCCGAATCCGCCAACTCTCGCCGCCTCGCGGCCGCCGAATCGTGATCCCGTTTGGATGAGCATTTGCACCCTTCTTGCGTCGCAACAGCACGCCATTTCTATTGGCGGCACCGCGTCCCGGATTGTGAAAGCTAGGCCGCTAATGAGCTGTTTTCTATCATAAAATCGCATGCCCCCTACGAAATAAAAAATTGTGCGAGTGCACAATGACTGTCATACTTGCAGGGGTATCTCAGGAGCCGCTGCCGCTCTAACCGGGGTTGTAGCGACCACCAGGTCTGGGCCTTACCGGGTTCATGCATCTGTTGGATCGCCAGATTCTGATCTCTGGCGCCACGTGAGACGCGCCCGACGCCGTTGACGCGGCGCCGAGGGCAAATCGGCGGCACGTTGCGTGCGCGCAGGCCCGCCCGACGGGGGCGGAATGCGTTGCTGTGCGGTCCCGCCGGCATGTGGAGCCAGGCCACTGCGGTGGACCGCTCCGGAACGCGAGCCAAGCTGGACAACAAAGGGTATCGAAACATGACCAACCGAGAGCTGGAGATCAGGAAGATCAAGCAGGACTGGGCGGAAAATCCGCGCTGGAGTGGCCTCAAGCGTGGCTACTCCGCTGAAGACGTCTACCGCCTGCGCGGGTCGGTGCAGATCGAGCACACCCTCGCGCGCCGCGGGGCCGAGAAGCTTTGGAAGATGGCCAACGAGATGCCATTCGTCAACTCGCTCGGCGCCACGACGGGCAATCAGGCCATGCAACAGGTACGTGCCGGCGTCCCGGCCATCTACCTCTCGGGCTGGCAGGTCGCCGCGGATGCGAACGACAGCCTTTCGATGTATCCCGACCAGTCCCTCTACGCAGTCTCCAGCGTGCCGACCGTCGTCAAGCGGATCAACAACGCTCTCGCGCGCTGCGACCAGATCGACCACGCCGAGGGCAAGCACGATATCGACTGGTTCGCGCCGATCGTGGCCGACGCCGAAGCCGGATTCGGTGGCGTCCTGAACGCCTTCGAGCTGATGAAGGCCATGATCGAAGCTGGCGCGTCGGGCGTGCACTTCGAGGACCAGCTTGCCTCGGTGAAGAAGTGCGGCCACATGGGCGGCAAGGTGCTGGTGCCGACACAGGAAGCCGTGCAGAAGCTCGTCGCGGCGCGCCTCGCGGCCGACGTCACGGGCGTGCCGACCCTCTTGTTCGCGCGGACCGACGCGGAGGCCGCCAATCTGGTCACCTCCGACATCGATGAGAACGACAAGCCCTTCCTCACCGGGGAGCGCACCGCCGAGGGTTTCTACCGCACGCGGAACGGCTTCGACCAGGCTGTGTCGCGCGGCCTCGCCTATGCAGAATATGCAGACATGGTGTGGTGCGAGACCGGCACTCCAGATCTCGACTTCGCCAAACGCTTCGCCGAAGCGATCCGCAAGAAATTCCCCGGCAAGATGCTGGCATATAACTGCTCGCCTTCGTTCAACTGGAAGCGCAATCTCGACGACGCCACCATCGCCAAGTTCCAGCGCGAGCTCGGCGCCATGGGCTACAAGTTCCAGTTCATCACGCTCGCCGGCTTCCATCAACTGAACTACGGCATGTTCGAGCTCGCCTACGGCTACGCGCGCGAGAACATGACCGCCTTCGTCGAACTCCAGCAGAAGGAGTTTGCGGCGGCCGAGAAAGGCTTCACCGCGGTGAAGCATCAGCGCGAGGTCGGCACCGGGTACTTCGACGACGTCACGCAGGTGGTTCAGGGCGGGAAATCCTCCACCACCGCGCTGCACGGCTCGACCGAGGACGAGCAGTTCTTCGACGCGCCGAAGGACAAGCGCGCGACGCTGTCCGCGGCGTAACGCCCTACTCCTGCCGGGCCCGCACGCTTTGCGGCGTGCGGGCTTTTTTGCGCCCCTCGCCAGCGACGATTACGCCCGCAATGCGGGTGTAGAATCGAAACGTCTCGTTGCCGCCCCTGCCGAGACCCTCAAAGGCCAAACGATGGACGCACGAGTCGCCCTGCCGATCCGGTCCGCCACCTGGGAAATGCTCGACCGGTTGATCGGTTTCGACACCACCAGCCGCGAGTCGAATCTCGGGCTGATCGAATGGGTGCGGGACTGGTTGCAGGGGCACGGCATCGCGTCGCGCCTCACCTATGACGCGACTGGCAAGAAGGCGAATCTTTTTGCTACGGCCGGGACGGGAAGCCGGCCCGGCATCGTGCTCTCCGGTCATACCGATGTCGTGCCGGTGGATGGACAACCTTGGGAGACCGACCCGTTCAAAGCGACGCTCAAAGACGACCGCGTGTACGGGCGGGGCGCCGCGGACATGAAGAGCTATCTGGCGGTCGCGCTGGCCATGACGCCGCGCTTCCTGGCTGCAGACCTGCGAGCCCCCGTTCACTTCGCGCTGTCCTATGACGAAGAGGTGGGCTGCATCGGCGTGCGGGGATTGCTCGCCGACCTGGCTGCCAACGGCATTGCCCCCGCGGGATGCATCGTGGGCGAGCCGACTTCAATGCGGGTGGTCGTCGCTCAAAAGGGCATGCACGTGTACGGTTGCCGCGTACGGGGGCGCGAGGCGCACTCGGCGCTGACGCCGCAGGGCGTGAACGCCATCGAGTACGCGGCAAAGCTCATCGTTTACATCCGCGAGATGGCCGATCGCATCCGAGCGGGCAACACTCGCGATGACGGATTCGACGTCCCTTTCACCACGCTGCAGACCGGGACGATTCGAGGCGGCACGGCCCACAACATCGTGCCGCGCGAGTGCGAGTTCCAGTTTGAGTTTCGCTACCTGCCGGGGTCCGATCCGCGGGCATTAATCGACGAGATCGAGTCATACGCCCGTTCGGTACTCGAGCCGGAGATGAAGCGGGTCGACGCGGATACCGCCATCGACATCCGGCCTCGCGTGGACGTTCCCGGCCTCGAAATCGAGGAGCATCACAAGCTCGCGGAGCTCGTCCGTGCGCTCTCCCGTAACGCCGCGATCGGGCACGTCGCCTACGCCACGGAAGCCGGGCTGTTCCAGCAAGCGGGCATACCGTCGATCATCTGCGGGCCCGGCTCCATCGAGCAGGCGCACCGACCGAACGAATTCGTCGCCCTCGAACAGATCGCCCTCTGCGAGTCGTTCATGGAACGACTAGTCGGCGAGCTCTCCCGCTAATACAGGTCGGCCGAAATGCGAAAGGCCCGCTTTAGCGGGCCTTGCCTCTGCAGGAAGGAGGGTAACGCGAGGAAACCAGCGGGTTTCCTCCTGTTCGCAACCTTCCACGAGGCGGCGAGCAACGCTCCGGCGCTACCTCAAACCGGGTCTCATGCAGAAACTTACTCCGTCGATCCTTCCTGCGTTTTTCTGGCCGCCAGCTTCTCGCGGATGCGCGCACGCTTGCCCGAACGACCGCGCAGGTAGTAGAGCTTCGCGCGGCGCACGTCGCCCTTGCGCTTCACTTCGACCGACGCGATCAGGGGCGAGAAAGTCTGAAACGTGCGCTCAACCCCCTCGCCCGAGGAGATCTTGCGAACCGTGAACGACGAGTTCAGCCCGCGATTGCGCTTGCCGATCACGACACCCTCGTAGGCCTGCAAGCGCTTGCGCTCGCCCTCCTTCACGTTCACGTGAACGATCACGGTATCGCCCGGGGCGAACTCGGGCACGGCGGTCCCGAGGCGGGCCATCTCTTCCTGCTCGAGCTTCTGAATCAGATTCATCGTCCTGCTCCTTTACGCATTCCTTCGTGCTCCGCGCGAAACTCCGCGAGGAGCGTCTTTTCCTCGGCGCTGAATTCGCGCCGCTCCAGCATATCCGGCCTTCTCAGCCAAGTCCGTCCTAGCGCCTGCTTGAGCCGCCAGCGCGCGATGTCCGCGTGGTGGCCCGAAAGCAGCACGTCAGGCACCCGCATGCCCGCGTACGACTCCGGCCGCGTGTAGTGCGGACAGTCGAGCAGCCCGTTCACGAACGACTCTTGCGCCGCAGATTCGTCGTCGTTCAGCACCCCGGGCAGCTGTCGCACGACGGCATCGATCAGCGCCATCGCTGCCAGCTCGCCCCCCGACAGGACGTAATCGCCAATCGACAGTTCCTCGTCGACGCAGCGCTCGACGAGCCGCTCGTCGACGGCCTCGTACCGACCGCACAGCAGCACGAGTCGCGACAGCCCGGCCAGTTCGAGCACCTTCGAATGGTCGAGCACCGCCCCTTGCGGCGAGAGGTAGACCACCCGTGCGGGTCCCTCCGGCGCTTGCGCCTGAGCGGCCCGAATCGCCTTCTCGAGCGGCTCCACCATCATCACCATGCCGGGCCCGCCACCGTACGGGCGGTCGTCCACCGTCCGGTGATTGTCCGTGGTGAAGTCGCGCGGGTTCCACAATTCGAGCCGCCATTGACCCGCGTCTCTGGCTCGCCCTGTGATTCCATGGCTCGCTATCGCCGCGAACATCTCCGGGAAGAGCGTGACACAGTCGAAACGGATCGGCATTGTCCGCTCGGTCACCAGTCAAGCTCCCAGTCCACCCGAATCTCGCCACGCGCCAGATCCACACTGCGAACGACATGCGCCACGCACGGCACCAGCCGCTCGCGCCCGATTTGCGCGTCCTTTCGCCTATCTGCCACGCGCAGCACGTCGTTCGCACCTGTTCCCATCAGCCCGGTCACCTCCCCGAGCACCTCGTCCTGCAGGTTCACAACCTTGAGGCCGACCAGATCGGCCCAGTAATACTCGTCGGCTCCGGGAGCGGGCAGCGCATCACGCGTCACCGCGATCTCGCTGCCCTTCAGCGCTGCCGCTGCATCGCGATCATCGCAATCCGCGAGCCGGGCGACTACGCTCGCGCCATGGGGCCGCGCCTCGAGTACTTCAAACTCCTGCCATGCGCCACCACGCCGAAGCAACCACGGGGTGAGCCCGCATAGATCGGCGGGACTGTCGGCGTAAGGCGTCACCTTGATCCAGCCTTTCACGCCCCACGGGCCCGCGACGCGGCCCAGCGTGATCAGGCGCGTTGCCACGCACCTCCGGGTCCGGGACCCTTACGCCGCGGCCTGCTTGGCGTGCTGCTTGACCAGCCGCGCGACCGTGGGAGAAAGTCGCGCCCCCTTGTCCTTCCAGTACGACAGTCGCTCGCCGTTGACGCGGAGCGACTCGCGTCCTTCGGGCGCTTTGGGGTCATAGAACCCGACGCGCTCGATGAAGCGACCGTCGCGCGGATTCCGCGAATCGGTCACGACCATGTTGAAGAACGGGCGCTTCTTGGCGCCGCCGCGGGCAAGACGAATGACGACCATGGGGGAAAGCTTTCGCGATTCGAAAAAGGGGCTGATTTTACGTGACTTATGGGCTGATTGGCAAGGCTTTCCCAGGCGCCGCTGGCCTGTGCCTGCTGCCCGTCTTCTTGCAGCGCTGATGTCGCACCGAATCGTCTCGGGTCGGCGGCCGATGTCTGGTCGGCGCCTTTGGCCGCGCTCTCCGTTGCGGGTGGTTTGTGTGCGGGTAGTCGTGGGTTGACGCCCGCCGCAAACCGGGACCCGTAGGAGGGCGTTTGCGGCCTCAGGCGCCGGACGGGCAAGGCCGCTGACTCGCCGCCAATGCCGTGTTATCGCTCGCGCGGAGTCTGCGCAGGGCTAGCGCATCCCTGGAAGCATTCCCTTCATCCCCTTCATCATTCGCGCGAGCCCGCCTTTCTGCATCTGCTTCATCATCTTCTGCATCTGCGCGAACTGGTTCAGCAGGCGGTTGACCTCCTGGACCGGCACACCCGCTCCGGCCGCGATGCGTCGCTTGCGCGACGCCTTGATGAGCTCCGGCTTCTTGCGCTCGGTGGGCGTCATCGAGTTGATGATCCCCTCGATCCTGCGCAGTGCCTTGTCGTCCATCGATTGAGGCGTCTGAGCGGCGGCCTGCTGCAGCTGAGCGGGAAGCTTTTCGACGAGCGAGGAAAGGCCGCCCATGTTCTTCATCTGCCGGATCTGGCCCTTGAAGTCCTCGAGGTCGAACCCCTTGCCGCGCTTGAGCTTTTCGGCGAGCCGATGCGCCTCCTGCTCATCCACGCCCTTGCGCGCTTCCTCGACGAGCGAGACGATGTCGCCCATTCCGAGAATCCGTGATGCCATCCGCTCGGGGTGAAACGGCTCGAGACCTGTGAGCTTCTCGCCGACGCCGGCGAACTTGATCGGTTTGCCGGTCACCTGGCGAACGGAAAGCGCGGCGCCGCCGCGCGCGTCGCCGTCCAGTTTCGTGAGCACGACGCCCGTGAGCGGCAACGCGTCGTTGAAGCTCTTCGCGACGTTCACGGCGTCCTGGCCCTGCATCGAATCAACGACAAACAGCGTTTCCGCGGGCTTCAATGCGGCGTGGAGCGCACTGATCTCCTGCATCATCTGCTCGTCGATATGCAGGCGGCCCGCCGTGTCGACCAGCAGCACATCGTGATAATGCTTCCTGGCCCAGTCGAGCGCCGCCGTTGCGATTTCCACGGGCCGATCCTGTGGGGTCGAGGGGAAAAAGTCGACGCCCACCTGTGCCGCGAGCATCTTCAGCTGATCGATTGCCGCAGGCCGGTAGACGTCGCACGATACGAGCAGCGGCTTCTTGCGGAGCTCCTCCTTTGCGAGCTTGGCGAGCTTGGCCGTCGTGGTCGTCTTGCCCGAGCCCTGCAGGCCCGCCATCAGGATCACGGCAGGGGGAGTTACGGCCAAATCGAGCTCCGAGTGGCCGCCGCCCATCAGCGCCGTCAGCTCGCGATGCACCACGCCTACGAACGCCTGGCCCGGCGTCAGGCTTCCAACGACATCCTCGCCGAGCGCCCGCTCTTTTACGCGGGCGACAAAGTCGCGCACCACTGGTAGCGCCACGTCCGCCTCGAGCAACGCCATGCGCACTTCGCGCAACGTGTCCTGAACGTTGGCCTCGGTGAGGCGCGCTTCGCCGCGCACGGTCTTCACGACGCGCGCGAGCCGCTGGGTCAGATTTTCAAGCATGGCACACCGGACGGTTTGGGTACTGTGAACGGCTCACCGGGCAGACGAGGCCGCAGACGAAGCGGGAGCGATCCGCGGATGCGATAATCTGCGCACCGATGCACGCCATTCTACTCTACGGCCTGACCGTGCTCCTCTACGCGGCGCTGGCCGTTCATTTCTGGCGCACGCGGTGGCGGTCACGCGAGGATTCGGAGCGCCCCATGGCCGCATGGGAACGCTGGGCAATACTGGTGCCGCTCGCGCTTCACACCTTCCTGCTGTATGAAACCATTTTCGCGACGCCGGTGTTGCGCTTCGGGTTCGGTCAGGCTCTATCGGCGACGCTCTGGCTCGCGGTTCTGGTCTACTGGGTCGAGAACCTCTTCTACCGATTGGAAGGGATGCAACCGCTGGTGCTCGGCGTTGCGGCGGTTTGCGCACCGCTGCCGGCGCTGTTCCCGGGTCTGGAGAGCCCGGCATACGCCCATACGGTCGAGTTCCGGCTCCATCTCGTCCTGGCGATCGTCGCATACAGCCTGCTGACCATCGCCGCATTGCATGCGCTCCTCATGAGCCTGATCGAGAAGCGGCTGCACGGACGAGGCTTGGGCGATGAGCTCGCGGGCCCGCTCGCGAGCCTGCCGCCGCTTCTGACGCTGGAAACCCTGCTGTTCCGGATTCTCGGCGCGGGTTTCGTGATGCTCACGCTCACGCTCGCGACCGGAGTCGCCTTCTCCGAGACCCTCTTCGGCAAGGCGTTCCAGTTCAATCACAAGACCTTGTTTGCGGTGCTCTCGTGGGCGATCTTCGGGCTACTGCTGGCGGGCCGTCACTTCTACGGCTGGCGCGGTCGCCGCGCCCTGCGCTGGACCATGGCCGGATTCATCGTGCTGCTCCTCGCGTACGTTGGCAGCCGCTTCGTCCTCGAGGTCATTCTCGGCCGCAGCCTAGCTTGAGCGCGCGCGGGTCTCGCTCCGCATAATCCGAGAAATTGGGGCATACTGCTCCGGTCAGATTCGCGCCCTCCCCGCTTGGAAGAGATCCCGTTAGCGACGCAGTTCGTCGCGCTCTTCGTCCTTCTGATCTTTTCGGGGCTTTTCTCGATCGCCGAGACAAGCATGATGGCGCTCAACCGCTACCGGTTGCGCGCCATGGTGAAGCTCGGCAATCGCGCAGCACGGCGCGTCTCGCAGCTCCTGGAGCGAACCGATCGTTTGCTCGGCGTCATCCTGCTCGGCAACAACCTCGTCAACATCGGTGCCGCGACGCTCGCGAGCGTGATCACTATCCGCCTGTTCGGCCAGAAGGAGTTTGCGCTGATGGCGAGCACCGCGGCTCTGACATTCATCGTGCTGGTGTTCGCCGAAATCACGCCCAAGGTCATTGGCGCGGCCTATCCGGAGCGCATCGCGTTGCCGCTCTCATACGTGCTGGGACCGCTGCTGAAGGTCCTCTATCCGATCGTCTGGTTCGTCAACCTTTTCTCTCTGGCGATTCTGTGGGTGCTGCGCTTCAAGCAGCCAGGAGGCGAGGCGCACCGGCTCTCTCAGGAGGAACTGCGCACGCTGGTCCTCGAGCACAGTCACTTTCTCCCGAAGAAGCATCAGTCGATCCTGGTCAACCTGTTCGACCTGGAGCGCATCACGATCGAGGATGTGATGACCCCGCGCGCCCAGATCGAGGCGGTCGACCTGGACGCGCCCGCCGAAACGCTTCTGGGCCAGCTCACGACGAGCTATCACACACGGCTGGTGGCGTACCGCGGTGAACTCGACAACGTCGAGGGTATCCTGCACCTGCGACGCGCGATGACGGCGCTGTCCGAGGGAAGCCTGGACAAGCAGGCGCTCGAGGAAGTGATCACGAAGCCCTATTTCGTTCCCGCCGACACGCCGGCGCTCGCACAGATGCAGTACTTCCAGGAGAACCGACAGCGGCTCGCGCTGGTGGTGGACGAATACGGGGACTTGCTGGGTCTCCTGACCCTCGAGGACATCATCGAGGAGATCATCGGCGAATTCACCACGACGGCGCCGCTGCGCGCCTCCGGCTTCGAGTGGAGCGCCGAGGGCTGGGCCCTGGTGGAGGGATCGAGCTCGCTGCGCGACCTCAACCGAAAGCTCGGGCTCGCCTTTCCCCTGGACGGCCCGAAGACCCTGAACGGGCTCATCTTGGAGCACTTTCAGGACATCCCGGAGGCCGGCGTCAGCCTGAAGATCCACGACGTGCCGATGGAGGTGGTCCAGACCCAGGACCGGGTCGTCAAGACCGTCCGGCTGTTCAAACCCACCAAGAACCTGACGACGACCCCGGCATGACTGGTACCGGCCTCCATCACTTGTGCCGCGGAACCGAAAAAACTCGGCTCGTCATGACGTTAGGTGTGAAACTTTAGGCTTTACAGTGCTCGGGGTGCGGTGCATGATTTCGTGTCCCTGCCGGGGTCGGCGGGATGTTCTATTGTTGCCCGATTCCGGCCGATCCCCTTAATTTGAGATTATTAGAACCCCAGCGACATAGATGGCGGTCAACCCCAGTTTCGGTGCCCTGAGCGGCCTCGCCCGGGCCCTGGTCCAGCACGGCCGGCTGACCGAGCCTGCGGCCGTGGAGCTCCAGAAGCACGCGCGCGAATCCGGGTCGGGATTCATCGACGAGGTCGTGCGCAGCCGCCGCATGTCCTGCGGGGACATCGCGGAGTTCTGCGCCTACACGTTCGGCCTGCCCCTGCTGGACCTCGACGCGGCAGATCCGTCCCAGTTTCCGGTCGACCTCGTTGACCGCAAGCTGATGCAGACGCGTCGCATCCTTCCGCTGCGCAAGCGCGGCAATCGGCTGGCGGTGGCGATCTCGGACCCCTCCAACACCCAGGCGCTCGACGAGGTCAAGTTCCAGACCTCGATGTCGATCGAGCCGGTTCTCGTGGAAGCGGACAAGCTCGAAGCCTTGCTCGCCCGCACGTTCGACCGGGCCGACACCACCCTGAAGCAGCTGATCGATGACGACCTCTCGCTCGAGTTCGCCGACCAGGATCAGGATCTGCAGCCGGATGCCGCCACGGGCGACGTCGACGACGCACCGGTCGTCAAGTTCATCCAGAAAGTGATGGTGGATGCCATCAGCGACGGGGCTTCGGACATCCATTTCGAGCCCTACGAGAAGTTCTATCGCATCCGCTTCCGCGTCGATGGTGAGCTCCACGAGATCAGCCAGCCGCCGCTCATGCTCAAGGAGAAGATCGCTTCGCGGATCAAGGTCATCTCCAGGCTCGACATCTCCGAAAAGCGCGTGCCCCAGGACGGGCGCATGAAGCTAGTCCTCTCGAAGTCCCGCGCAATAGATTTTCGCGTGAGCACGCTCCCGACCTTGCACGGCGAGAAGCTCGTGCTGCGGATTCTCGATCCCTCGAGCGCGATGCTCGGCATCGAAGCACTCGGCTACGAGGCCGATCAGAAGGAGACGCTGGTCGAGGCGATCAACCGCCCGTACGGGATGGTCCTGGTGACCGGGCCGACCGGAAGCGGCAAGACGGTATCGCTCTACACGTTCCTGAACATGCTCAACAAGCCGGGCGTAAACATCTCGACCGCCGAGGACCCGGCGGAGATTAATCTGGCGGGCATCAATCAGGTGAACATCAACGACAAGGTGGGGCTGACATTCGCCACCGCACTGCGCTCGTTTCTTCGCCAGGACCCGGATGTGATCATGGTCGGCGAGATTCGCGATCTCGAGACCGCGGAGATCGCCGTCAAGGCCGCGCAGACCGGGCACATGGTGCTCTCGACGCTGCATACGAACGACGCGCCGACCACGCTTACCCGGCTTGTCAACATGGGCGTGCCCGGATACAACATCGCATCCAGCGTGATCGTGATCACCGCTCAGCGCCTCGCGCGCCGTTTGTGCGCGTGCAAGCAGCCGATCGAGGTTCCGTACGAAGCGCTGATCAACGCCGGCTTTCGCGACGACGAGCTGGAGGGCAACTGGAAGCCGTACGGGCCCGGCGGCTGCGACCATTGCAAGGGCTCGGGATACAAAGGTCGGGTCGGCATCTACCAGGTGATGCCGATCACCGAAGAAATGAGCCGCCTGATCATGCGCGGCGGAGATGCGATCGAGATCGCCGAGCAGGCGCAACTCGAGGGAGTCCGGGACTTACGCCAGTCCGGGCTCCTCAAGATCAAACAGGGCCTGACGTCGCTGGACGAAGTCATGGCCGTCACGAACGAGTAATCGGAAGAGTTTCGCGAGGGAGTCCACATGGCAACCGCATCGGCAGCAGCAGCAGCGAGGAAGGGCGGCGTCAAGGAGGCGATGTACTTCTGGGAAGGGAAGGACCGCTCCGGCAAGCTGGTCAAGGGCGAGATGCGCGCCAGCGGTCTCAACGTGGTGAACGCCACGTTGCGCCGTCAGGGCGTGAATCCCACCAAGGTGAAGAAGCAGCGCCTTTCCGGCGGACGCAGGATCACGGAAAAGGACATCACGCTTTTCACCCGCCAGCTCGCGACGATGATGAAGTCCGGGGTGCCATTGCTCCAGGCGTTCGACATCGTCGGCAAGGGGCATGCAAACCCGCGGGTCGCAAAGCTGCTCATGGACGTCAAGACCGAGGTGGAAACCGGCTCCTCGCTGGCGGCCGCGTTCCGCAAGTACCCGCTCTATTTCGATGCCCTGTTCTGCAACCTGGTTCAGGCCGGCGAGCAAGCGGGCATTCTCGAGACGCTGCTGGATCGCCTTGCGACCTATAAGGAGAAGATCCTCGGGATCAAGAGCAAGATCAAGTCCGCGATGTTCTACCCGGTGGCGATTATCGTGGTCGCGTTCATCATCACGGCCGTCATCATGATCTTCGTCATTCCAGCGTTCAAGCAGGTCTTTGCGAACTTCGGGGCGGACCTGCCTGCGCCGACGCTCATCGTGATGGCCATCTCCGACTTCTTCGTCCAGTACTGGTACCTGATTTTCGGCATCGTAATCGGCGGCGTATGGGGCTTCTTCGCGCTGTGGAAGCGCTCGGTGGGGGTACAGGTCTTCATGGACCGGCTGCTCCTCAAGATGCCGTTATTCGGAGAGCTCGTGCGCAAGTCGGTGATCGCACGCTGGTCGCGCACGCTGTCCACGATGTTCGCGGCGGGCGTTCCGCTCGTCGAGGCACTCGAGTCGGTCGGCGGCGCATCGGGCAATTACGTCTACCAGATGGCCACCAAGCGAGTCCAGCAGGAAGTCAGCACCGGCACGAGCCTTACGGTTGCCATGCAGAACACCAACGTGTTCCCGAGCATGGTGATCCAGATGACCCAGATCGGCGAGGAGTCCGGCGCGCTAGACCATATGCTCGGCAAGGTCGCCGACTTCTTCGAGCAGGAGGTCGATGATTCCGTCGAGGCGCTGTCCAGCCTGATGGAGCCGATGATCATGGTCGTGCTCGGCACGCTGATCGGAGGCATGGTCGTCGCGATGTATCTGCCGATCTTCAAGCTCGGCCAGGCCATCTAGGACGGATCGCTCAACCGGGGTTGCAGGCGCGGCCTGCAACCCCTTTTTTTGGTCTTCGAGGGCATGCCTTCCGTCTACATGGATCCGCTGCTCTTCACCGCGATCAGCTTCGTGGTCGGCCTCGCGATCGGCAGTTTCCTGAATGTGGTGATCTATCGCCTGCCCAAGGTCATGGAGCGGGAATGGCGTGAGCAATGCGCCGAGCTGCATGGCGAGACTCCGCCTGCCGCGCCGCGGTTCAATCTCGCTTCGCCGCCCTCCTCCTGTCCGGCATGCGGGCACCGCATCCGGGCGATCGAGAACGTCCCGATTCTCTCGTACCTGGTGCTGCGGGGAAAATGCGCCGCATGCGGCGCCCGGATCAGTGCGCGCTACCCGATCGTGGAGCTCGTTGCCGGCATTGCCGCCGCCTACGCGGCGTGGCGCTTCGGATTGGGCTGGACGGCGATCGGCGCCATGCTGTTCCTGTGGTGCATGATCGCCTTGGCGTTCATCGATTTCGACACCCAGCTGCTGCCCGATTCGATCACGCTGCCGCTGCTCTGGGCGGGGCTCCTGTTGAACTTGCGCGGCACGTTCGTGGACCTGCAGTCCGCGGTGATCGGCGCCGCTGCCGGCTACCTCATCCTCTGGGTGGTCTACTGGGGGTTCAAGCTCCTGACCGGCAAGGAAGGGATGGGCTTCGGGGATTTCAAGCTTCTCGCCGCGATCGGCGCATGGCTCGGTTGGAAGGCCCTGCCGCTCGTTATCCTCCTCTCGTCGTTCGTCGGCGCCGTGGTCGGGATCGTCCTGATCGTGCTTGCGCGCCGTGGTCGCGAGGTGCCGATGCCTTTCGGACCGTACTTGGCTGCGGCCGGCGTGATTGCGCTCTTCTGGGGCGAGAGGCTCGTCAACTATTATCTCGGGCTGATCCTGTGACGTCCCTCAAGGTCGGGCTTACCGGTGGCATCGGAAGCGGTAAATCGACGGTTGCCGTTCTGTTCGCCGAGCTAGGCGTGGCGGTCATCGATGCCGACGCACTCGCGCACGAGCTGACCGGACCCGGTGGCGCCGCCATTGAACCGATTCGCGCCGCGTTCGGCTCCGAATACGTGGATCAGCGCGGCGCGTTGGATCGAGCGCGCATGCGCGAGAAGGTCTTCTCCGACCCGGCCGCCAAGAGGACCCTCGAGTCCATCCTGCACCCGATGATTCGCGCCGAGACCGAACGGCGCTCCACACAGCAGGACACCCCTTACGTTATCCTGATGATCCCGCTGCTGATCGAGACCGGCGAGCCTCGCGCTCGCTGCGACCGGGTGCTGGTCGTCGATTGTCCCGAGTCGATGCAGATCGAGCGGGCGATGGCGCGCAGCGAGCTTTCGCGTGACGCGGTCGAGGCGATCATCGCCACCCAGGTACCGCGCGCCGAGCGTCTGCGCCACGCGGACGACGTCATCGACAACAGCGGGCCGCCGGAGAATCTGCGGCCCCAGGTCGAGAAACTGCATGCGCGCTACGTCGTGCTCGCGCGGGAGCGCTGACCGATGACTGATGCGCTCACCCGCGCTGTCGTGTTGTCAACGTGTACCGAATCGGGGAGAATTCGCCGATTCTCCCGAGAGGACCCGGGACGATCGTGATCACCTACGAATATCCGCTGGTCGAGCGCATCCGGACCATGTTGCGGCTCGAGCACCTCTTCGAGCGCGGGCGCTTCTTTCTGGAGCGCACCGATCCCGTCGAGCATCACTCCGCGTTGCTGACGCTCTTCGAGATCCTGGAGGTCGCCGGCCGGGCGGACCTGAAATCCGACCTGCTGCAGGAGCTTGACCGGCAGCGAGGCGTGCTCGCGTCGTATCGCACCAACCCGGACATCGATCAGGACGTCCTTTCGGGAGTCCTGCGCGACATGGAGCGGGCGCACGCGGGTCTCCTGGCGATGACCGGCAAGATCGGCCAGTCCCTGCGCGAGAATGACTGGCTCATGGCGATCAAGCAGCGCACGTCGATCCCGGGTGGCGCCTGTGAATTCGATCTGCCTTCCTATCATCACTGGCTGCATCGCGAGAGCGAGTTGCGCCACCGTGATCTCGAGGCCTGGCTGTCACCGCTTTTTCCGATTCGGGACGCGACCGGAATCGTCCTGCGCCTGCTGCGCGAGAGCGGCAAGCCCGCCGACGTGGTCGCGCAGGGCGGCTCCTTCCAGCAGATGCTGGGAGGGCGTTCCGCGCAGATGGTCCGCATCCGCGTGCCGCGCTCGCTCGAGTACATCCCCGAGATCTCTGCCAACAAGTACATGCTGAACGTTCGATTCGTGACGCTGGTCGACGCCCGCTCCCGACCGGTCGAGTCCGATGTCGGGTTTCAGCTTACTTTCTGCGCGCTGTGACTCGAAGGCCCGCAACCACCGTGCGAGACGTAGCATGCCCAACGTGCGGGGCAAAGGTCGCATGGAAGCCCGAGAATCGCTTCAAGCCGTTCTGCTCCGAGCGTTGCAAGATGGCCGATTTGGGCGCCTGGGCGAACGAGGAGTATCGGGTGCCCGGGCCGCCCGAAGATCCGGGCGAGCTTCCCGAAGGCGATCGAACGGAACGCTAGCAGCGTCCCCACACCAGATCTCGCACACGTCAATTGGCGCATTCGTTCGCGCCGCCGAGATTCCGGTCAGCGCTGCTCGTCCCAGCTACCGCGAATCATCGCCAGGCCGTGCGCGCCTTGCGACCAGGCGGCGTCGAAATCGGCGCGGGTCAGCCCGCCGATTCCGTATACGGGTATCGCGGCACGCGTCGCGATCGTGCCGAAGCCGTCCCATCCGAGCGGCACTGCATCCGGGTGCGTGGGGGTTGCCTTGACCGGTCCGAGCACCGCGAAGTCGGCACCCAGCGATTCAGCTCGGTGCAGCGCGTCGCTGTTATGGCAAGACGCGCCGACGAGCGCGAGCTCGGGACGTGCCTCGATAGTCATGAGTTGGCGCTCGGTGAGCTGCACCCCGTCGGCTCCCGCCGCACGCGCGACGTCGATGTCTCCATTGACGAGAACACGCGCGCTGGCCGGGTGAGCCGCAGCGACGACCCGTTCGACCAGTCGGGCCAACGCTCGCGCCGGCATCGACCGTTCGCGCACCTGTACGAGCCGCAATCCTGCCGCAAGCCGACGCTGGAGACATTCGAGGAAGCGCACCTCGCCCATATCCGATGCATTCGAGATCGCGTACTCGGCGGGGAGCGAGAGCGACTTCAAGACGGGATCGTTGGCGGGAAGAAGCGGGCTCACGGTGATGGCGTCGATGCGCTCCCAGGCAATCGCCTTGTGCTCTTTGCACCGCGGCGCGCCTTGCCAGTCGACGACACGATAGAAATGCAGTCGCACCGTCGCGTGGGGATACGTGTAGACGCGTGTGATCCACGGATACGCGCGCCTGACCTCGATTCCGAGTTCCTCCTGGAGCTCGCGCGCGAGCGCGTGCGCCACGGACTCGCCCGACTCGACCTTGCCGCCGGGAAATTCCCAGTACCCCGAATAGACCTTGCTGTCCGGACGCTGTGCGAGCAGAAAACTCCCGTCGGGGCGCGTCAGGATCGCGGCGGCGACGTCCACAGGAAGCTCGACGGAAACCATGCCGGACCGCAACCCGATCGCAGTGTGGGTATGGACGAGTCGGCCCTCAGGCGCGTGCGCGCCGGGCCTTTCGGGCACCAGGGGTCGCTTTGCGCCCGTCGCTCTTCCTGCGCCCCGCCCAGTCCCGGGCAAATTGCCAGGCGACCCGGCCGCTGCGCGAGCCGCGAGCAAGGGACCACTGCAGCGCCTCGGTGCGCGCGGACTCGATATCCACTGGGGTGCAGCCGAACTGCCCAAGCCAGTGGGCGACGATATCGAGGTACTCGTCCTGGTCGAAGGGATAGAACGAGGCCCACAGGCCGAACCGCTCCGATAGCGAGATCTTCTCCTCGGAGGTCTCGCCCGGGTGGATCTCCTCGCCGACGTACTTGTACTCGAGATTCTCCTGCATGAACTCGGGCATCAGGTGGCGGCGGTTGGAGGTGGCGTAGATGAGCATGTTCTCGGAGGTCGCCGCGACGGAGCCGTCCAGCGCCACCTTGAGCGCCTTGTAACCGGGTTCCGACGCCTCGAACGAGAGATCGTCGCAGAACACGATGAACCGCTCGGGGCGCTCGACGACGAGGTCCACGATGTCGGGAAGATCGACGAGGTCATGCTTCTCGACCTCGATCAGCCGCAAACCCTGCCGGAAATAGCGGTTCAACAGGGCCTTCACGAGCGACGACTTGCCGGTGCCGCGCGCGCCCGTGAGGAGCACGTTGTTGGCCGGGCGCCCGTCCACGAACTGGCGCGTGTTCTGCTCGACCAGCGACTTCTGACGATCTATATCGCGCAGGTCGCTCAGCTGGACACGGTGCAGCTGCACGACCGGCGCGAGGAATCCACGGCCACCGCGCTTGCGCCAGCGAAAGGCGATGCTCGACTTCCAGTCCGGCGCCTGCGGGGGCGCGGGGACAAGCGATTCGAGCCGGTCCACCAGGCCATCGATGCGACTGACGAGTTTCTCCAGGTCCTTCATGTGCATCCGGGGCGCCGGGCGCTCACGTTCGGTATTCCGCGTTGATGGTGACATACTCGTGGGACAGGTCGCACGTCCAGATCGTGGCCTCGGCCGCGCCGCGTCCGAGCACGGCTCGTACCACGATCTCGGATTGCTCCATCACGCGTTGACCATCCTCCTCCCGATAGTCGGGGTGTCGCCCGCCCTCCGAGGCTACCAGGACGTCCCCAAGGTAAACCGATACTCCGTCGACTTCCAGGTCGTCGATCCCGGAGTTCCCTATCGCGGCGAGCAGTCGACCCAGATTCGGATCGGATGCGAAAAAGGCCGTCTTCACGAGTGGAGAATGCGCGATCGCGTACGCCACCTTGCGGCATTCCGCCACGCTTGCGCCGCGCTCGACGCGCACGGTGATGAATTTCGTTGCTCCCTCGCCGTCGCGGACAATGGATTGCGCCAACGTCTGCGCCACTTGCATGATCGCGCCGCGGAGCTGCGCGTATTGCGGCGTCCCCATGCTGATCGGTGTGCTCGATGCAGCGCCCGTGGCAATCAGCATGAATGCGTCGTTGGTCGACGTGTCGCCATCCACGGTGATCCGGTTGAAGGAACCCTCCGCCACTTCCCGGACCAGCGCATTCAGCGCCGGCTCGGCGACGTTTGCATCGGTTGCCGCGAACGCGAGCATCGTCGCCATGTCGGGCCTGATCATTCCGGCCCCCTTCGCGATCCCGGTAACCACCGTTTCCTCGCCGTCGATCGACAGGTGCCTGGCGCACGCTTTGGGAACGGTGTCGGTCGTCATGATCGCTTCGGCCGCGGAACGCCAGTTGTCCGGCTTCAGATCGGCGACGCACGCCGGGATGCCCGCGACGATGCGGTCAACGGGAAGGGGCTCCATGATGACGCCGGTGGAGAACGGAAGAACCTGGCGCAGATCGCAGCCCAGCGCACGGGCGACCGCGTTGCAGGTGGTTCGCGCGCGTGCGATGCCGTCGCTCCCGGTCCCCGCATTGGCGTTGCCGGTATTGACGACCAGCGCGCGCACCTGGGGGCGACCAGCGAGATGCTCTTTCGCCACCACGACAGGAGCTGCGCAGAAGCGATTGCGCGTAAAGACACCCGCGATCCGGCTTCCCTCGGCAAGCCGGATCAGGAGCAGATCCCGGCGCCCGGGCTTGCGAATCTCCGCGGCGGCGGTGCCCAACTCCACTCCGCGCACCGCGCGCAACGATGCCGGATCTGGAGGGGCGAAATTGACGGCCATCTTGGCGAAAGGCGAAGAGAGGAAGGAAAGGATTCGATCAGGCGAGTGCCGTGAGCCGGCTCCTCATCCCGGGCGACTTACGTCAGCCTTCCGTGGCAGTGCTTGTACTTCTTTCCGGAGCCGCACGGACAGGGATCGTTGCGACCCACCTTGCCCATCGCCCGCTTGAAAGGCACCTGAGAAGGCGCGGAATCGTCGGCTGTCCCGGCCGTGGCAAGTGCCTCCTCGTAGGAGGCATGCTGGTACTGCACGTTCTCGACCGCCGGCGCGATTTGCGCGGTCTGGACGACCTGCTCCGGCGTCTTGATCTTGACGTTCATCAGCACGCGCGTGACCTCGAGTTTCACCGCCTCGAGGAAATGTCCGAACAGCTCGAACGCCTCGCGCTTGTATTCCTGCTTCGGGTTCTTCTGCGCATAGCCGCGCAGATGAATACCCTGTCGAAGGTGGTCCAGCGCGGCGAGATGCTCGCGCCAGTGGGTGTCAAGCACGTGAAGCAGCAGCCAGCGCTGGTACTCGGACATTTGCTCTTCCGGCACCACGGACATCTTCTCCGCGTATAGCGCGTCTGCCCGCTCCTGGATGCGCGCCAGCAGATCGTCGTCCGTCAGGCTCGAATCCGCCTCGAGCATCGCCTGCAGCGGCACATCCACCTGCAGTTCAGCCACGAGTGCCCGCTCGAGCCCCCCCACGTCCCATTGCTCCTCGACACTTTCCGCCGGAATGTGGGCGCGCAACAGATCGCTGATGACGCCGTCGCGCAGCCCCTTCACCTGTTCGGAAAGATCCGTCTCTTCGAGGATCGTGTTCCGCAACGTGTACACAGTTCGCCGCTGGTCGTTTGCAACATCGTCGTATTCGAGCAGCTGCTTGCGGATATCGAAGTTGTGCGCTTCGACCTTGCGCTGGGCGCTTTCGATCGACCGGGTGACGAGCGGATGCTCGATCGGCTCGCCCTCCGGCATCTTCAGACGCTCCATGATCCCCTTGATGCGATCACCGGCGAAAATCCGCAGCAGGGAATCCTCGAGCGAAAGATAGAACCTCGAGGAGCCTGGATCGCCCTGCCGCCCGGAGCGGCCGCGCAGCTGATTGTCTATCCGGCGCGACTCGTGGCGCTCAGTTCCGATGATGTGCAGCCCGCCGGCCGCCACGACTTGATCGTGGAGCGCCTGCCATCCGCCGCGCAACTCCTGCACGCGCAATTCCTTGTCCGCATCCGACAGATCCTGATCCGCCAGCACGAAATCAACCTGCTTCGCGACGTTTCCGCCTAGGACGATGTCGGTGCCGCGGCCCGCCATATTGGTTGCGATCGTGATCATCTTGGGTCGCCCGGCCTGCGCGATGATCTCGGCTTCCCGCGCGTGCTGCTTCGCGTTGAGGACCTGGTGTGCCAGCCCCCCCTTCTGGAGCATTCCGGAGATGAGCTCGGAGTTCTCGATTGACGCGGTGCCGACCAGCACGGGCTGGCCGCGCTGGAAGCAATCCTTGATGTCGGCGATCACCGCCTGGTGCTTCTCGTCAGCGGTCTTGTACACCTGGTCGAGACGGTCTTCCCGGATCATGTCCATGTGGGTCGGGATGACGACGACCTCGAGGCCGTAGATCTGCTGGAATTCGTAGGCTTCCGTGTCGGCCGTTCCCGTCATGCCGGCCAGCTTGTCGTACAGGCGGAAGTAGTTCTGGAACGTGATCGACGCGAGAGTCTGATTCTCGCTCTGGATCGAGACGTTCTCCTTCGCCTCGATGGCCTGATGGAGGCCATCGGACCAACGCCGCCCCGGCATCAGGCGTCCGGTGAACTCGTCAACGATGACGACTTCGCCGCTCTGTACGACATAGTGCCTGTCGCGGAAGAACAGGTTATGCGCGCGCAGGGCCGCCGTCAGATGGTGCATCAGGTTGATGTTCGCCGGGTCGTACAGACTGCCCCCTTCGGGGATCAGCCCGACGCGCGCGAGCAGATTTTCCGCATGCTCGTGCCCCTGCTCCGAGAGCAGGACCTGGTGGCCCTTTTCGTCGACATGAAAATCGCCGGGCGCATCCGCGGCTTCCTGCCGCTTCAGGAGCGGAGCGATCTCGTTGACCCGCTGATAGAGCTCGGTCTTGTCCTCGGCCTGTCCGGAAATGATGAGCGGGGTGCGCGCCTCGTCGATCAGGATCGAATCGACCTCGTCGACGATGGCGTAGTTCAGCGGGCGGTGGAAGCGCTCGTCCACGCTCATCGCCATGTTGTCGCGAAGGTAGTCGAACCCGAATTCGTTATTGGTGCCGTACGTGATGTCGGCCGAGTACGCCGCGTGCTTGTCGCTGTGGGGCATCTGCGACAGGATCGTGCCGACCGACAAGCCGAGGAACCGGTAGATTGTGCCCATCCACTCGGCGTCCCGGCTCGCGAGATAGTCGTTGACCGTCACGATGTGGACGCCTCGTCCGGTCAGCGCATTGAGATAGGCGGGAAGTGTCGCGACGAGCGTCTTGCCCTCGCCAGTGCGCATCTCGGCGATCTTGCCGTTGTGCAGCGCGATTCCACCGATCAGCTGCACGTCGAAGTGGCGCATGTTCAGCGTCCGCTTCGCCGCCTCGCGCACCACCGCAAACGCTTCCGGAAGAAGCTCTTCGAGCGCCGCCATCCGGACCGCGCGCCCCTGCTCGGGATCGGTATTCGCCTGCAGCCGCTCCGCGAGACGCGCCTTGAGCTCGCCGGTCTTGGCGGCGAGCGCGTCGTCGCCGAGCGCGGCGATCTCCGGCTCGAGCGCGTTGATCTTTGCGACGGTCTTGCGATACTGCTTGAGAAGGCGCTCGTTGCGGCTGCCGAAGATCGCCTTCAGGGCCCGTTGAATCATGCGCGGGACGGTGCGGGGGACATAAAGCTTGTTAGTGTATCACGCGAGGCTTCGAGTTCATTCCGGCAGCAGGCTCCTGCGCACCGGAACCGCTCGAGGGCGCGAGATTTGGCGGCCGAACTTGCAAAGAAGCCCGCCTGCGCGAGCGAACGCGCACCGCGGAGGGCGCCCTAGCGACCTACTTGGATTTGGAAGTCCTGCGTTTCGCCTTCGAGACCGACTTACCCTCGACTGCTGCCAGCGCGGCCTTTTCGCCGCCGCGGAGGAAGGGGGTCGGATTCAGCGCCTTGCCGTTCTGGCGCACCTCGAAATGGAGATGCGAGCCCGTCGAGCGCCCCGTGGTTCCGACTTTCGCGATGACCGCCCCGCGCTTGACGAACTCGCCCTGCTTGACGAGCAGTTTCGACGCATGCGCGTAGCGCGTGAGCAGCCCGCCACCGTGATCCACTTCGACGAGGTTTCCGTAAGTCGGGTGGTACCCCGCAAAAGCGACGACGCCCGCGGCGGCGGCGCGGATGGGCGTGCCCGATTCCGCGATGAAGTCGATTCCTTCGTGTACGGCCGCTTGCCCGGTGATCGGGTCGATCCGCCAGCCGAAGCCGGATGCCCGCCACGTGCCCGCGACCGGCAGCGAGGTCGGCAACTGGCGCGCCTTGGCGCGCGACTCGACCATGCTGCCCTCGATCATCCCGAGATGTTCCGTGTGCCATTCCATCTGCTTGGCCATCGCGTCCAGATGCTGGCGCAGCTCGTCGATGCCGATGTCGCGCGGAGCCGGCGATGTGACCAGCGCGCCGCCCCGGCCCGGCACTTCCGCAAACTTGAGCTCGCTCGGCTTGATCCCGGCCGCGCTCCCCAACCGCTCGCCCAGCGCGTCGAGTCGCGTGAGCTGGGCCTGCATTTCCCCGAGCTTCACCGCCATCACGCTGAGGTTCTGCCGCACGTAGTCCTCGGACCTGCGAGCCTGCTGTTCTTGCGCGGAGCGCACCAGGGCCTGCAGCGCCGGATGTTTGATTTCCGCGGCGTGCTGGATGGCGAGATAGGTCAGTCCAACCGTGGCGCCGACCATCAGACCCAGGAATGCCAGGCCGGCGAGCGCCAGGTGACCGACGCCTACCCGGACTGACCGTGCTGTGGCCAGCCTGTCGGAGACTAGAATAATGTGCATGTACCCCCCTCGGACCCCTCGGACCGCACGCCATGCCATCCAAGAAACTCGGCGAATTCCTATCCTCGGCCCCCGAAATCGGGCGCCTCGTGCCGCAAGCGGCCGAGCTCCTTGAGATCCGGCAGGCTCTCCGCGAACTCCTACCGGACACTATGCGGGGATTCTGCGATATCGCCCGCGTAAAGCAGGGAAGTGTTGTTATCTTCGCCGAAAACAACGCCACTGCGGCGAAGCTCCGGCTGATGGCGCCGACGATTCTCAACGAATTGCGTCGACGAGGCCTGAAAGTTACTGGAATCGAGCCCCGAGTTCAAGGGGGAAAGTCGCTTCCCTCCCCGGCGCAGCGCCCGACCGTGGAATTGTCCTCGGCTGCGGGGGAGGCGCTGGAGCGATTGGGCGCCCGACTCCCTGATTCGCCCCTGCGGACTGCCGTCCGGTCGCTAGCCCGAAAAGCGCGGTCGTGACTTACTTCACGCGAGGTCCGTCCCAAGGGCCCGGTCGACGGCTTGCCCCTGCGGAATCAGGTCGGCTGGAGGAAAAGCCGGGAGAGTGCCAGCGGGGCATCCTCGGTCCGGCGGAAGGTCACCAGCTCCCAGGCGTCGCGGTCGGCGAGCAACGCGCGAAGCAGCTGGTTGTTCAGCGCGTGACCTGATTTGTGCGCGGAGAAAGCGCCGATGAGGGGGTGTCCGACCAGATAGAGATCGCCGATCGCGTCGAGCACCTTGTGCTTCACGAACTCGTCGGCATAGCGCAATCCGTCGGTGTTCAGGACGCGGTATTCGTCGAGGACGACTGCGTTGTCGAGGCTTCCACCCAGCGCCAGCCCGGCGCTACGCATCGCCTCGACGTCCTGGACGAATCCGAACGTCCGCGCGCGTGCGACCTCCTTCACGTACGAGGTCTCCGCCAGATCGACGGTGATGGTCTGACCGGCGCGGTCGAATACCGGGTGGTCGAAGATGATCGAAAACGTCAGGCGAAATCCGTCGTATGGGTCGAACCGCGCCCATTTCTCGCCGTCGCGCACCTCGATGGCCCGGAGCACGCGAAAGAACTTTTTGGGTGCGTTCAGCTCCTCGATCCCGGCCGACTGCAGCAGGAACACGAACGGTGCGGCACTCCCGTCCATGATGGGCACTTCGGGACCCGAGAGATCGACGTAGAGATTGTCGATCCCGAGTCCGGCGAGTGCGGACATGAGGTGCTCGACTGTCGCGACCTTGGCGCCGTTCGACTCGAGCGCGCTGCAGAGCCGCGTATCGGTGACGGCCTCGGCGCTCGCCTTGATGTCCGCCGACGACGCGAGATCGACGCGCCGAAATACGATCCCGGTGTCTTTCGGCGCGGGACGTAGGGACATCGTCACCTTCTTGCCGGTGTGAAGCCCGATTCCGGTCGCCTTGATTCCTGCCTTTATGGTGCGCTGCGCAAGCATCGTTCTTCTTTGTTCGCAAAGGGTTGAATTATAGCTCGCAAATCAGCCTCTCGCCAGCCGCCGACGACGGGACCCTGCATTGACGCAGTGCCACATTTCACGCTCGGTCGCGTGCGAAGGCGATTCGGCCTGCCAGCCTCCCGCTTCAGTCCGCCTGTTTCCGAAGAAACGCCGGAATGTCGTACTTGTCCACCCCGCTCTGCGCCAGCGCCTCGATCGTCGATGCGCGGTTCTTGCGGAATACCGCGGGCGCCGAATCCAGTGCGCCGAAATCGACACCGCCCACCGGGGCGTCATGCGTGCCGGTCCGCTGGACGACCAGCTGCGGTCGCGGCTGGCGCGCCAGCAACTGGGCCTGTCCCAAACCGGTCGCCACCACCGTCACCCGCAGATCGTCTCCCAGCGCGTCGTCGTACACGGCGCCGAAGATGATCGTCGCGTCGTCGGCCGCGAAGCTGCGCACGGTGTTCATGACCTCGTTGACTTCGCGCATCTTTAGCCCCTCGCTCGCCGTGATGTTCACCAGCACGCCACGCGCTCCCGAGAGGTTGACCCCCTCCAGCAGCGGGCTCGCCACGGCCTGCTCGGCGGCAACGCGAGCACGGTCCACGCCGTTCGCGTACGACGAGCCCATCATGGCCATTCCCATCTCCGCCATGACGGTACGCACGTCCTCGAAGTCGACGTTGACGAGCCCCGGGCAGTTGATGATCTCCGCGATACCGGCGACGGCGTTGTGCAGCACGTCGTCGGCCGCGCGGAAGGCTTCCTTCATCGAGACATCGTCGCCGAGCACGTCCATCAATCGTTCGTTCAGGATGACAATGAGCGAATCGACGTGTTCCGCAAGATCCTCGATGCCCGTCTCAGCGACCTTCATGCGCTTGCCTTCGAAGGCAAACGGCTTGGTCACCACCGCGACGGTCAGGATGCCGAGTTCCTTCGCGATCTCGGCGAAGACGGGCGCCGCGCCGGTGCCCGTCCCGCCGCCCATGCCGGCAGTGATGAACGCCATATGCGCGCCCGTCAGCGCCTCGCGGATCTGCTCGCGCCCCTCGAGCGCCGCGTCGCGTCCGGCCTCGGGCCGGGCGCCCGCGCCGAGCCCCGACCCGCCGAGCTGGATGTGCTGCTTGGCGAGCGTGCGGGAGAGCGCCTGCGCATCGGTGTTCGCAGAGACGAACTCCACGCCGCCCACGCCGTTGCGGATCATGTGGTCCACCGCATTGCCGCCCGCACCGCCGACTCCGACTACCTTGATCACCGTTCCGTTTGCCTGCGTTTCCAAGATTTCGAACATGCTTGCCTCCTTCCCCACGGGGTTTTAAGAAAAAGTTGACCGCACCGAGCGGCTTAGAAATTCTTCTGGAACCATTCGCGCATCCTTCTCAGCGTGAGCTTGAAAGTGCCGCTCTGGCGGGCGAGGATCCCCCGCTCGAGCTGCGATTTGCCCTCCAGCAACAGCCCCATTGCCGTTGCATATCGCGGGTGGTGCACCACCTCGGCGAGCCCGCCTCCGTAGCGCGGCGTGCCCAGGCGCACCGGCATGTGAAAGATCTCTTCGCCGAGATCGACCATGCCCTGCATGACCGACGACCCGCCAGTCAGCACGATTCCGGAGGAAATGAGCTCCTCGAAGCCCGAATGGCGCAGCACCTGCTGCACGAGCGAATAGAGCTCTTCGACCCGCGGCTCGATGACCTCGGCCAGCGTCTGTCGCGACAGCTCGCGCGGCGCGCGGTCGCCCAGGCCCGGGACCTCGATCATCTCGGCGGGATCTGACAGGCCGCGCAGGGCGCAGCCGTAGCGCAGCTTGATCTCCTCCGCATCGGGCGTCGGCGTCCGTAGCGCCATCGCGATGTCGTTGGTGATCTGGTCGCCCGCGATCGGAATCACCGCGGTGTGCCGGATCGCACCCTCCCGGAAGATCGCCACGTCCGTGGTGCCGCCGCCGATGTCGACGAGCGCGACGCCGAGCTCCTTCTCGTCCTCGGAAAGAACCGCTAGGCTGGACGCGAGCGGCTGCAGGATCAGATCGGCCACCTCCAGCCCGCAGCGGCGCACGCATTTCACGATGTTCTGCGCCGCGGAAACCGCGCCGGTCACGATGTGTGTCTTCACCTCGAGCCGGACGCCGCTCATCCCGAGGGGTTCGCGGATGCCGTCCTGGCCGTCGATCAGGAACTCCTGGGTCAGGATGTGGAGGACCTGCTGATCGGTCGGAATGGGCATCGCCCGCGCGGTCTCGATCACTCGCTCCACATCGACGGGTGTCACCTCGCGGTCCTTGATGGCGACCATCCCGGTCGAGTTGAAGCTGCGGATGTGGCTTCCCGCGATGCCAGTAAAGACGCGCTGGATCTTGCAGTCGGCCATCAACTCCGCCTCCTCGAGCGCGCGCTGAATCGCCGCCACGGTGGCCTCGATGTTCACGACCACGCCCTTCTTGAGGCCGCTCGAGTCGTGGCTACCCATACCGATGACGTCGAGCCGGCCGTCGGGAGTGACCTCGGCCACCAGCGCGACGACTTTCGAGGTGCCGATGTCCAGGGCGATGAGCTGGTTGCGCGTCTCGCGTCGCAGCTTTCCGGTCAGCGCGCCGCGCGCGGAAGCGGGCTCCGCCGTCCCCGGCCGAGGCTCGGGACGGTGCCGGATATCGAGCTCGTGCTCGATCTCTCCATGGTCGAGATACAACGTCATGTCCTTCTGCATGGCTCGGTCACTCCTTCAACTTGCGGCGCGAAGCACCTGACGCGCGCGCCTTCCCGTCCGCCTGGGTGGCGGACGCGGGGACGCGCACGGCAAATCCGTTCGGATAACGCAGATCCACGTGCTCGACCGGATGGCCTAGCTCGGCGACGACCTGCGGGTATGCGGAGACAAAACGCGCGAGCCGGGCTTCAGCCGGCTCGCGAGGCCGTTCACGCCCGAGCTCGAGCGTGGTGCCGCTCGCCAGCTTGATCTGCCAGGCGTGGCGGGGCGAGAGCACGAGCTGCGCGAGCTGAGTGCCGAGCGGCGCGAGCAACGCGTTGAACGCGGCGTAGCGGGCGGCAACCTGGCGCTCGGCTCCCGGTGGTCCGCCCAGCAGTGGAAGCGCGGCCTCGAGATCGCCGTTGAATAGTTCGCCGTACGTGTTGACGAGCCGCCGGTCCGTCCAGCGTGCGATCGGAACGTGTTCTTCGATCCGGACCTGGATGTGGTCCGGCCACTGCCGCCGGACCGCAGCGCGTCTCACCCACGGAATCTGTTCGAGCGCGCCACGCAACACGTCGAGGTTCGCAGCAAAGAAATTTCCCGACACGCGACCGGCCAGACCGGTCCGGATTGCTTCACCGCTCACATGCTGCAGATCACCGACCACGCTCACCGTGCGCAACGGAAAGAGCGTAGAGCTCATCGCCGCGCGCGCGACCAGGTAGACGGCAATGGCGCCCGCCGCGAGAAACAGCCCCCGAGCCATGCTGTTCAAGATGCGCGGGCTATCCCACATTTGCCCTCCCCGCGTCCCGGTCACCGACCGCGGCCAGTGCCAGGATGCGCACGCAGAGCTCCTCGAAAGGAATACCCGCGTGCCTCGCGGCCATCGGCACGAGCGAGTGGTCGGTCATTCCCGGCGAGGTGTTCACCTCGAGGAAATAGGGCTTCCCGGCCCGGTCGACCATCAGGTCCACGCGGCCCCAGCCGCGGCAGCCCAGCGTGTTGAATGCCCGCAGCGAATCGTCTGCGATGCGCCGCTCGTCGGCTTCCGGAAGCCCGCAGGGCAGGATGTAGCGCGTGTCGTCTGCGATGTATTTCGCCTCGTAGTCGTAGAAGTCGCGCGGCGTCTCGAGGCGGATCGCGGGAAGTGCTTCGGCGCCGAGGACGCCGATGGTGAGCTCGGGCCCGTCGATGAACTGCTCGGCGATTACGAGGGCGTCGTACTTCGCGGCGAGCGCGTGGGCCTCGGCGAGGTCGGCACCATTGCGCACTTTCGTCATGCCGATCGAAGAGCCTTCGTTGACCGGCTTCACCATCATCGGCATGCCCAGTCGTTCGGCGACTGCGGCGAAATCGCTGCGCGCATCGATGAGCTCGTAGCGCGGTGTGGGGATGCCGGCGGCTTCCCACACGAGCTTCGTGCGCCACTTGTCCATGGCCAGCGCGCTAGCCATGACGCCTGCGCCGGTATAGGGAATGCCGAGCAGCTCGAGCGCGCCCTGGATGGTGCCGTCCTCGCCGTAACGCCCGTGCAGCGTGATGAATATGCGATCGAATCGCTCGGCGATCAGCGCCTCGAGTCCCCGGTCGCGCGGGTCGAAAGGATGGGCATCGACACCCCGGCTGAGCAATGCGCCGAGCACCATCGTGCCACTCTTCAGCGATACCTCGCGCTCGGCGGAGCGACCGCCGAGCAGCACGCCGACCTTGCCGAACGATTCGGGAGTTCGCGCGCTCATCGCCTCACCCCGTCGTTCGGGTTCGTCGATCGGCCCGGATCGCCGATGATGCGCACTTCGACAATCAGATCGACGCCGAATTTCGCGCGGACGGTCTCGCGAGCATGCGCAATGAGCGCTTCGATATCCGCTGCGCTCGCGCCACCCTTCGGATTGACGATGAAGTTCGCGTGCTTCTCGGAAATGCTGGCGCCGCCGATCGCATACCCTTTCAGACCGCACGCTTCGATGAGTTGCGCCGCGTAGCCTTGGGGCGGATTGCGGAACACGGATCCTGCGTTCGGCAGATTGAGCGGCTGGCTGGCGACGCGGCGCGCGAGCAGTTCCCTGATCCGGGCACGCGCCCGGGTTTCGCTGCCCGGCTGAAAGCGGAACCAGCCGCCGACAAACCACGCGTCCTCGCCGAGGCGGCCGTGCCTCAGCGCCGCGTGGCGGTAGCCGATCTCGAAATCCTCGCGCGGTCGCTCGACGAGATCGCCGGCGCGGTCGATCATGCGCACGCGTTCCACGCAATCCCAGGTCTCCGACCCGTAGCAGCCGGCGTTCATGGCGAGGGCTCCGCCCACCGTGCCGGGAATGCCTGCCAGAAATTCCGCGCCTTCCAGACCGTGCGTCGCCGCAAGTCGCGCAACCTTCGGGCTCGCCACGCCGGCGTCCGCGAACACGACTTCGCCTTCGACACGTAACGACCCATGCGTGCTGTGGAGGAGGATCACGGTCCCGGCGAAACCCCCGTCGCGCACCAGCAGGTTGCTGCCGAGGCCGACGAAACAGACCGGCTCGGCGGCGGGGAGCGATCGCAGGAACGCCGCGAGGTCAGCAAGATCGGCCGGCCGATACGCGCGTTTCGCGCGCCCGCCGGCGCGCCAGCTGACATGGCGGGCCATCGGCTCTTCGCGCAGCAGACGGCCGCGGAGCCCGTCGGCGCCGGGTGCGTTGCTCACGTGTCTGTGCTCGGCCATGTCCATCGTTCGGTCAGGAGGTCGGCTTCACCAGCTTCTGGGGTACGGTGCCGATCGATCCGGCACCCATCGTGACCACTACGTCCTTGTCGCGCGCTGCCTGCCGGATCGCCTCCGGCATATCGGCAATGTCCTCGACGAAGATCGGCTCGACCTTTCCCGCCACCCGGACGGCACGGGCCAGCGAGCGCCCGTCGGCGGCGACGATCGGCGCCTCTCCCGCGGGATACACCTCTGCGAGCAGCACACAATCGGCGAGCGAGAGCACCCGGACGAAGTCTTCGAACAGATCCCGAGTGCGCGTGTAACGATGCGGTTGGAACGCGAGCACGATGCGCCGTCCCGGGAAAGCCCCGCGCGCCGCATCGAGCGTGGCTTCCATCTCGGCCGGATGATGGCCATAGTCGTCGATGACGGTCATGGTTCCGCCGCCGGGAAGCGGCGCGTCGCCGTAATGCTGGAATCGGCGCCCCACGCCGCGAAACTCCGCGAGCGCCTTCTGAATCGCGGCGTCGGCGATGCCAAGCTCGCCACCCACCGCAATCGCCGCGAGCGCGTTCTGCACGTTGTGCCGGCCGGGGAGGTTCAGCCGGAAATCGAGCGGTGCGGCGCCTTCGCGTATCACCCGGAAGCGCATCTGGCCTTCGGCGTGCACGACGTCTTCGGCGCGCAGCATCGCGTCCGCGCTGAATCCGTAGGTCACGATCGGCTTGGAGACGAAGGGCATGATCTCGCGCACGTGTGGATCATCGGCGCACAACACCACGGTTCCGTAGAACGGCAGATTTCGGACGAACTCGATGAACGCCTGCTTCAACCTGGCGAAGTCGTGTCCGTAGGTTTCCATGTGATCCGCGTCGATGTTCGTGACCACGGCGATAACCGGCTGCAGGTGCAGGAACGACGCATCGGACTCGTCGGCCTCGACCACGATGAACTCGCCGGCGCCGAGCTTCGCGTTGGACGCGGCCGCCGTGAGGCGTCCGCCGATCACGAAAGTGGGGTCGAGTCCACCCTCCGCCAGCACGCTGGCCACGAGGCTGGTCGTGGTGGTCTTGCCGTGGGTGCCGGCAACGGCGACGCCCCGTTTCAGGCGCATCAGCTCGGCGAGCATCATCGCGCGCGGCACCACGGGCACGCGGCGCGAGCGGGCGGCAAGCACCTCGGGATTGTCCAAGCCGACGGCAGTCGAAACGACGACGGCGTCTGCGTGCGCCACGTTTTCCGCGGCGTGGCCGATCGTCACCTTCACGCCGAGCCCCGCAAGGCGCTCGGTGGCGGGATTTGGCGAGATATCCGAGCCCGTCACCTGATAGCCGAGGTTCGCCAGGACTTCGGCGATGCCGCTCATCCCGGAGCCGCCTATGCCGACGAAGTGGATGCGCTTGACCTTATGCTTCACGGCATCTCCCGTCGGCATAGGCGGTGCAGCCGCCCTGAGGGGCGCGGTCGCGCTGCGCTTCGTTCCGGGCGACGAAGTGGATGCGCTTGACCTTGTGCTTCACTTCGCAAGCTCCATGCACGCTCGGGCCACGGCTTCGGTCGCATCGGGTCGCGCGGCGGCACGGGCGCGCTCGGCCATCTCGAGCAGCGCGTCGCGAGTGAGTCCGCCCAGCAACCCTGCCAGCCGTTCCGGTGTAAGCGTCGCCTGCTGCTCGAGCAGGGCGGCGCGCCGGTCGACGAGATACCGGGCGTTGGTCGTCTGGTGATCGTCGACGGCGAACGGGAACGGCACGAGCAGGCTTGCGATCCCGGTCGCGGCGAGCTCGGCGACCGTGGTGGCCCCCGCGCGGCAAATCACGAGATCGGCGTCGGCATAAGCCCCGGCCATGTCCTCGATGAACGGAACGAGGGTCGCTCTTACGCCTGCCGCTTCGTAGTTCGCGCGGAGCGCCTCGATGTGCCTGACTCCGGACTGATGCGTGACGACAGGTCGCTTCACTTCGGGCAGCTGGGCAAGCGCCTTCGGTACGACATCGTTCAGCGCGGCGGCCCCCAGGCTGCCGCCGACAACGAGCAACCGCAGCGGTCCGTTGCGGGTTGCGAATCGCTCCGCCGGCGGAGGGATCCGCGTGATTTCCGCGCGGACCGGATTGCCCACGAACTCGCCTTTCGCGAGCGTGTTCGGAAAGGCGACGAGCACGCGATCCGCGACCTGTGCAAGGACCCGATTGGCGAGGCCTGCCACCGAGTTCTGCTCGTGAATCGCCAGGGGACGGTTGAAGAGCGAAGCCATCATCCCGCCGGGAAACGAGATGTAGCCGCCCATGCCCAAGACGACGTGCGGGCGGAAGGCGAAGATCGCGCGGGCGCTTTGCCAGAACGCGATGAGCAGATTGAGCGGCAGCAGCGCTTTCGCTGCAATGCCCTTGCCCCGCAATCCGGAGAACCGCACCCAGGCCATTTCGAAGCCGCGCGCCGGCACCAGGTTCGCTTCCATGCCGCTCCGCGCACCGAGCCAGACGACACGCCAGCCAGCGGCGCGCAACGCCTCGGCCACGGCAAGCGCCGGAAACACGTGCCCGCCGGTACCGCCTGCCATGATCATGATGGTCCGCGCCATCTTCGATGCGCTTTCGTCAGGGCCGTCATGTCGACTGGCCTCGCATGAGCTGCCGGTTTTCCCAGTCGATGCGCAGCAGGATCGCCAGCACGACGCAATTTGCGAGGATGGCCGTGCCGCCGAAGCTCATGAAGGGAAGCGTCAATCCCTTGGTCGGCAGCACACCCAGGTTCACACCCATGTTGATGAAAGCCTGGACGCCGATCCAGATCGCGATGCCTTGCGCGACCAGGGCGGCAAACGGCCGCTCCAGCGCGGCCGCCTTGCGACCGATCGCGAATGCGCGCAGCACCAGCCAGGCGAACAGTCCGACCACGACGACCACGCCGGCGAAGCCCAGCTCCTCTCCGATCACGGCAAGCAGGAAGTCGGTGTGCGCCTCGGGAAGGTAGAAGAGCTTCTCGACGCTCGCGCCGAGTCCCACCCCGAACCATTCGCCACGACCGAAAGCGATCAGCGCGTGCGACAGCTGGTAGCCCTGACCGAACGCGTCGGACCACGGGTCCATGAATCCGAAGATTCGCTGCATGCGATACGGGGACGAGAGCACGAGCGCCGCGAACCCGACCAGCATGAGACCGAGGAGACCCGCGAACCACCCGGCGTTCATTCCACCGACGAACAGAATTCCGGTGGCAACCACCGCGATCACCACGAATGCGCCGAAATCCGGCTCGCGCAGGAGCAGCCACCCGACCACGAGCATCACGCCGAGCATGGGCAGCAGCCCGTCCCGGAAGCTGTGCATGACCGCGGTCTTGCGAGCGGTGTAATCGGCGGCATACAGGACCGCGGCGATCTTCACGAGCTCGGACGGCTGCAGATTGAAGCCGGGGAGCGCGAGCCAGCGACGCGCGCCGTTCACTTCCCGACCGAGCCCCGGGATGAGCACCAGCGCCAACGTCGCAACGCCCAGCACGAAAAGCCAAGGCGCTGCGCGCTGCCACACGCGCACGGGCACCTGAAAGGCAAGGGCCGCGACGATCACCGCCACGCCGAGTGCGGCAAGGTGCCGGAGCAGGAAGTAGGCCGGCTGGTGATCCGTGTAGCGCGCGGCCTCGGCGGTCGCGATCGACGCGGAATAGACCATTACGAGCCCGATCGTGAGGAGCAGCAATGCGGTCCACAGCAGACTTCTGTCGTACTCCTCCGACGAGGTCCGTCCACGCACACCCCAGCCGATCCCGATCAACCCAGGATTGAATTGTGCTGCGCCACGGCGACCGGCCGCGATCCTGGCACGGCTCGGCCGCACGTCTCGCCCCCGCTCACGCACGCGCTTGCGCATGGCCATGTCGGGTTCAGTGCGCGGACGCACGCTCTAGCTCCTCCACCACGGCGCGGAAAACATTGCCCCGGTGCTTGTAGTTCTCGAACATGTCGAAGCTCGCGCAGGCCGGCGACAGCAGGACCACGTCTCCTGGGCGCGCTGCGCGAAACGCGACATCGACCGCCTCCTGCATCGTCCCCGCGCGTTTCGTCGCGATGCCGCTGCCGGACATCGCCCCTTCGATCAAGGCGGCATCGCGACCGATCAGCACGACCGCGCGGACCGTCCCGAGCGCCGCCGCGCGCAATGGCGTGAAGTCCTGCTGCTTGCCTTCGCCCCCGGCAATCAGGATCACCTTGCTTCCCGACGCCTCGAGGCTTCGTGCAAAGCCCTCCAGCGCAGCCGCAGCGGCTCCGACGTTCGTTCCCTTCGAGTCGTCGTAGAACACCACGCCACCGATCAAAGCGATTTGCTCCATGCGGTGTGCAAGGCCGGTAAACGTCTTTAGTCCAGGCAGGGTGCGCGCGAAACTGCAGCCGATCGACGAGGCCAATGCCAGCGCGGCAAGCGCATTCGCTGCGTTGTGAAATCCGGCGATCCGCAGGTCGCGCATCGCCAGGAGCGGTGTCATGCCGCGCGCGAGCCAGTACTCGTCGAACACCTTGAGCACGCCGAAATCGCTCGCTTCGGGCGGCGTGTTCAGTCCGAAGGTCACAATGTCGCGACCGGGCAACGCCATCCCGAGGCTGTAGCGGTCGTCCCGGTTCAGGACCTGAACGCCGTCTCCGTGAAAGATGCGCGCTTTTGCGGCGGCGTAGAGCGTCATGCCGGGATAGCGATCGAGGTGGTCGCTGCTCAAATTCAGCACCGTCGCGGCATCTGGCTCGAGCGAGGACGTGCTCTCGAGCTGGAAGCTCGAGAGCTCGAGCACCCAGACTTCGGGCATCGCGCCGGAATCAATCCGGTGCATGAGCGCCGTGAGCACTGCCGGGCCGATGTTTCCGGCGACTTCGCAGTCGAGTCCAGCGCTGCGGCACATGGCGCCGGCAAGTGCCGTCACGGTGCTTTTTCCGTTGGTCCCGGTGATCGCGATGATCTTCGCCCCGTGGCCACGGGCCAGCGCCTGCGCAAAGAGCTCGATGTCGCCCACCACCGGCACGCCGCGCTCGGCACTCTCCTCGACGACGGGTTCGCTGAGCGGCACGCCGGGGCTCACGGCAACCGCGTCGAACCCCTCCGCGAGTTGCGACGTGAACGGCCCCGCCACGAGCTCGGCGCCTGGCACCGTTGCGGTCAGCGTATCGAGTGCAGGAGGATGCTCACGCGTGTCGGCAACGCGCACCTCGGCGCCCTGCCGAGCAACCCATTGCGCCATCGACAGCCCGGTTTCACCGAGTCCTAGCACCAGCACTCGCTTTCCGTTCAGCTCCATGAACGCGTCCGGTCTCTCATCTCAGCTTTAACGAGGACAGGCCGAAGAGCACCAACATGATCGTGATGATCCAGAACCGCACGACCACCTGCGTCTCCTTCCATCCGCTCAATTCGTAGTGGTGGTGCAGCGGCGCCATGCGAAGAATCCGCTTTCCGCCGGTCGCCTTGAAATAGAGCACCTGCGCCATGACCGAGACGGTTTCGGCAACGAAGACGCCGCCCATGATGAAGAGGACGATCTCCTGCCGGGCGATCACCGCGACCGTGCCGAGCGCCGCACCGAGCGCAAGCGCGCCGACGTCCCCCATGAAGACCTCTGCGGGGTAGGCGTTGAACCACAGGAATCCGAGCCCCGCGCCCGCGAGCGCCGCGCAGAACACGGTGAGCTCTCCGGCGCCGGGGATGTAGGGGAAGAGGAGATACTTCGAAAAGACGGAGTGACCCGTGACGTACGCGAAGATGCCGAGTGCTCCGCCCACCATCACCGCGGGCATGATGGCGAGGCCGTCCAGCCCATCGGTCAGGTTGACTGCGTTGGAAGTCCCGACGATCACCAGGTAGGTGAGCACGATGAATCCGAACACGCCGAGTGGATACGCCACGTGCTTGAAGAACGGAACGATCAGGGCGGCCTTGGGCGGGAGATCCATCGAAAAGCCGCTCGAGATCCACTGGAGAAACAGGTCCACCGCCTGCGCGTTGCTGGCGGCCGGCACGGCGAAGGCGAGATATACGGCGGCAGTCAGCCCGATGACCGACTGCCAAAAAAGCTTGGCGCGCGCCGAAAGCCCCTTCGGATTGTGGTGCACGACCTTGCGGTAGTCGTCGATCCAGCCGATCACACCGAATCCGAGCGTCACGACCAGCACGCACCAGATGAACCGGTTGGTGAGGTCGCCCCAGAGGAGCGTGGTCACCCCGATCGCGACCAGGACGAGCGCCCCGCCCATGGTCGGCGTGCCCGCCTTGGTGAGATGGGATTGCGGGCCGTCGTCACGCACGGCCTGACCGATCCGGTAAGTGGTGAGCTTGCGGATCATCGCAGGGCCGAGCACGAAGGAGATCGCGAGCGCGGTGAGCGCGGCGACCACCGCACGCAACGTGATGTAGTTGAACACGTTGAATGCACGGACGTCCTGGCCGAGCCACTGGGCGAGAGCTAGCAGCATGCTGCCGCCTCCTCGACCAGACGCTCGACGATGCGCTCCATGCGCATGAATCGGGAGCCCTTCACCAATACCGTCGTGCCTGGAACGATGTTCGGCTCGAGCTCTTCCAGCAGCGCCTCGAGTGATTCAAAATGCATTGCGCCCGAACCGAACGCGCGGACGGCATGCTCCACGAGGGGACCCAGCGCAAGCAGATGCGTCACGCCGGCGTCGCGGGCGTGGCGTCCGATTTCTTCGTGGAACGCAACGCCCTGCTCGCCGACCTCGCCCATGTCGCCGAGAACCAGGACACGCGGACCGCTCGCACGGACGAGGACATCGATTGCGGCACGCACGGAGTCGGGATTTGCGTTGTAGCTGTCATCGATGATCGTGGTCGCATTGCGGCCGCCGCGCTGCTGCAGGCGGCCCTTGACCGCGCGGAAGCTGGCGAGGCCTTCGGCGACCGATTTGAGGCTCGCCCCCGCCGCGGTGGCAGCCGCCGCAGCGGCAAGTGCGTTGCGTATGTTGTGCAGGCCGGCGACTTGAAGCACCACGTTGATGCGGCTTTCCGGCGTCGCAATCTCGAGCGCGGTGCCCGAATCCCCCGGTCGATGCGTTGCACGGACTGCCGCCCCGGCCCCCACTCCGAAATCACGCACGACACGGGTCCCGGCTGCGGCGCGCCATACCGCGGCATGTTCATCGTCCGCATTGATGACCGCGATGCCGTCGGCGGGCAGTGCAGCGAGCAACGCAGCGTGTTCGGCCGCGACGTCCGCGACGCTTTTCATGAACTCCTGATGCTCGCGCTGCGCGTTGTTGATCAGACCGATGGTCGGGCGCACGAGTCCCGCCAGGTACGCGGTTTCGCCAGGGTGGTTCATGCCGAGCTCCACCACCGCCACGCGATGTGTCTCGCGCAGTCCGAGAAGGGTGAGCGGCACTCCGATGTCGTTGTTGAGATTGCCCGCCGTCGCCATGACGTGCGCCGCGCCGAAATGAGCGCGCAGGCAGGCCGCGGTCATTTCCTTGACGGTCGTCTTGCCGTTGCTTCCGACGATGGCGATGAGAGGGATCCTGAACCGGCCACGCCAGTGCCGCGCCAGGTCGCCCAGTGCGCGGCGCGTGTCGCCCACGACGAGCGCGGAGAGTCCTGCCTCTGCACAGCGCTCCACCGCGAAGGCCTCGATCATTGCGGCGGCAGCGCCACGCTCCCGCGCCACCGACAGGTAATCGTGACCGTCGAATCGCTCGCCGCGCAGTGCGACGAACAGCGCGCCCGGTTCGAGGGTGCGACTGTCCGACGAAACGGAACCGAAACGGATGTCCGCGCCCTCGACACGGGCACCGATCGCCTGGGCGGCAGCCGCCAGTGTCATCATGGGCGTCATGCCGCCGCCTCCAGCGCAGCCATCGCCTCATCCTCGTCCGAGAACGGCAGCCGCTCGCCAGCAATCTCCTGATAGGGTTCGTGCCCCTTCCCTGCCACGACGATCACGTCACCCGGGCCGCTGCGCGCGACGGCAAGCCGAATCGCCGCGCGCCGATCCGGCTCGACCGCGTGCGCAGCACGCACACCGGGCAGGATCTCCGCGATGATCGCGGCGGGGTCTTCGCCCCGCGGGTTGTCGCTCGTGACGACGACGAAATCGGCATGGCGAGACGCCGCTTCACCCATCAGCGGGCGTTTGCCTTGATCCCGCTCCCCGCCGCACCCGAATACACAGAGCAGGCGGCCGCCCCGAGGGTGGGCCACGTCTGCGAGGGCTGCCAGCACCTTGTCCAGTGCATCGGGGCTGTGCGCGTAATCCACGACGACGAGAGGCCGGTCCCCGCCACCGATCCGTTGCATCCGTCCGGGTACCGGATGCAGCGCGGCAATCGCACTCGCCGATTCCGCGAGCGCAATGCCCGATGCGAGAAGAACCCCCAGGACGCCGAGCAGATTCGCGACGTTGAAACGGCCCAGCATTGCGCTCTCGATACGCGCATTGCCCCATGAACTTGCGACTGCAAATGCGATGCCCCGGTCACCGACGGAGATGTCGTGAGCTTCGAGGTGACGCTCGAGCCCCGCGCGTTGGCCGGTACCCCGGGTGAGGCTGTAGCCGATACGCTGCACGGCGGTGCCCTCCAGCGATCGTGCGATGCGCGCCCCGAGCGCGTCGTCGAGATTGAGCACGGCGTGGCGCAGTCCTCGCGCCTGGAACAGCTTCATCTTGGCGCGCGCATAACTTTCCAGATCGCCGTGATATTCGAGGTGGTCGCGCGACAGATTCGTGAAAAGTGCGACATCGAACCGGACCGCGTCCACGCGCCCCTGGTCAAGACCGATCGACGAGACTTCCAGCGCGGCGGCCCGCGCATCGTCGCGCGCGAAGTCTGCGAGGGTCCGTTGCAGCGTGATCGCGTCCGGCGTGGTGTTCGGATCCGCCTGGAGCGCGCTGGTCGATCCAGTTGTGATGTCGGGGAATCCGCGGCCGAGCGTCCCGATGACACCGGTCTTGCGGCCCGCCTCGGCGAGCGCCTGCGCGACCCACTGGCTGCACGAAGTCTTCCCGTTCGTGCCGGTCACGCCGATCATCCAGAGCTGTGCCGAGGGTCGCCCGTATACCTCGTTCGCGAGCGAGCCCGCGAGAGCGCGCAGATTGTCGACGGGCAGATTCGGCAGGTTCCACGCGGAATCCCAGTCGAACCCCTGCCTTTCCCAAAGCACCGCCGCGGCGCCGCGTTCGATCGCCCCGCCGATGAACCGCCGTCCGTCGGCACGCGCACCCGGGTACGCAAGAAACACCTCACCTGGCTGGACCGTGCGACTGTTCGCATTGAGCCCGATCACACGGACCTCCATGCCACGCAGGCGTTCAAGAATGATGAGAGCACGGTCCGCCGCACTGGAAGCCATCTCATTGAACGGTTGCCGCCGCAAACGAGGGGATGCACAAGGGGCTCGCCCCTTGTTCGTACGGGGATATACAAGGGGGGATGCCCCCTTGTTCGTTTGACCGGTTGTTAAAGAGAACCATTGGCGGCATTTTTAAAGGGGGTCTCTAAACACTTTCCCTGACTTCGTCGTCAGGTCCGGGAAGCTCGATCGGCTTCATCGGCGCGTCGGGCGGGACGCCCAGGATGCGCAGTGCGCCGGCCATGACCTCGGCGAATACCGGCGCGGCGACGGTGCCGCCGTAGTACTCGCCGTCGGATGGCTCGTCGATCAGCGCGGCGATGATCAGGCGAGGCCTGGACGCAGGAGCAAGCCCCACGAAGGAGGAGAAGTACTTGTCGGCCGCGTAACCGCCGTTTTCCTGCTTGTGCGCCGTGCCGGTCTTGCCGGCGACTCGATACCCCATGATCTGCGCGCGTGGCCCGGTTCCGCCGGGATGGGTCGCTGTCTCGAGCATCGCGAGCACCTCGCGGGCCGTCTCCGGCGCGAGGACGGGCACGCCACGCGGCGGCGAATCGAGCTTCAGAAGCGACAGCGGCAGGAGTTTGCCGTCGTCCGCAAAGACGGTATAGGCGCGCACCAGCTGCATGAGACTGACCGAGATGCCATGCCCGTAGGACATGGTCGCCTGCTCGATCGGTTTCCAGGTCTTGTACGGACGCACCTTGCCGCTCGCCTCGCCCGGAAATCCGAGGTCGGGCTCTCTGCCGAACCCCACCTGCTCGAACAGGTCCCAAAGCACCTGCGGACGCAGCATCAAGGCAATCTTTGCTGCCCCGACGTTCGAGGATTTCTGGATCACCTGGGTGACCGTGAGTTGCTCCGACTTGTGGGCGTCCCGGATCGTGGCCGGACCAATGGTGAGCGTGCCGGGCGCGGTCTGAATCCGGGTGCGCGGAGTCACTCGCCCCACATCGATTGCCGCCGCGATGGTGAGAGGTTTGAGCGTAGAGCCCGGCTCGAAGATGTCGACAACCGCGCGATTGCGCAGCGAGCCGCCGGAAAGCTGGGCGCGGTTGTTCGGGTTGTAGGTAGGAAGATTCGCGAGCGCCAGGACCTCCCCGGTGCGTGCATCGAGCACGACGATCCCACCGCCCTTGGCGCGATGCCTGCGCACCGCCTCGCGCAGTCGGCTGAACGCAAGGCTTTGAATCCGGCTGTCGAGCGCCAGCACGAGGTCACGGCCGTGCTGCGCCGGGTGGCTGCCTTCGAGGTCCTCCACGATCTGTCCACGACGATCCTTGATCACCCGCCGGGTCCCCGCGCGACCCGCGAGATGCTGCTCGAACGCGAGCTCGATCCCCTCCTGTCCGTGACCGTCCACGTCCGTGAAGCCCACCGCCTGGGCGACCACCTCGCCCCCCGGGTAATAGCGCCGGAACTCCTCGCTTTGGTGAACGCCCGCAATGCCGAGCGCCGCCACCCGCGCGGCGATTTCTGGCGAGATCTGACGCTTGATGAAGACGAAATCACGACCCTGTCCGTCAAGGCGCTTCCGCACGTCGTCTTCGGACATCTCCAGGGTGTCGGCGAGCCGCTTGAGGTCGCGGCGCGAGGCGACGACGTCCTCCGGAATTGCCCAAATTGATTTGACCGGCGTGCTGACCGCAAGTGCCTCGCCGTTGCGATCGAGAATGCGACCGCGGTTGGCCGGGACTTCCAGTACGCGGCTGTAACGGGATTCGCCCTTGGCCTGGAGGAATCCGTATTCGAGCCCCTGCAGGTAGAACGCGCGTCCCGCCAGCACCGCGAGCGCGCCGGCAATCAAGACGACCACCACCCGCGCGCGCCACAAGGGCAGCGGCGGGGCAAGCACCGGGCTCTCCGCGAACTTCATCGATTCTCCACGGCCCGCGCGGGGAGGTCACGCCGCAGAATGTGGACCTGGCGTGGATCCGGCGCGCGCATCTCGAGCCGCTCGTGCGCGAGCTTGTCGATGCGCGAGGTCAACGCCCAGGTCCGCGTTTCGAGCTCGAGCTGGCCCCACTCGACGTGGAGCGCCTTGGTGCGCGCCTGCTCGCGCTCGAGCTCGACGAAGAGCTTCCGCGCTTTGTGCTGCGACGTGACCAGACCCAACGCGCAGACGGTCAGCAACACAAGAAGCAGTAGATTAAGCCGCGCCATGTGTGGCACTCCGGGGGCCGAGACGAGGCAGGCTCATGGCGAAATCAGGCAAGCTTTTCGGCCACGCGCATGATTGCGCTGCGGGCACGTGGATTCGCGGCGATCTCGGCGGCGCCGGGACGGATGGGCTTGCCGAGGATAGCCAGATCGGGTTTCGGCATCTCGTGTGCGCGCAGCGGCAGGCGGTCGGGGACCGGAGGACGCGCATGAGCGGCCATGAAGCGCTTGACGATACGGTCCTCGAGCGAGTGGAAGCTGATCACCACTAGCCGGCCGGCCGGCCGGAGGACACCAAGAGCCTGCGGAAGCGCTAGCGACAACTCCTCAAGCTCCTGATTGACGTGAATCCGTATAGCTTGGAAGGTGCGCGTCGCCGGGTCCTGCTGAGCCTCGCGCGTCCGGACGGCCGCACCCACGATGCGGGCAAGTTCGCCGGTTGTGCGAATCCCTCCGCGTGCCCGAGCACCAACAATCGCCTTTGCAATCTGGCCAGCAAACCGTTCTTCGCCATAGGTCTTGATCACCCCTTTTATTTCGGCTTCGCTGGCTCCCGCGAGCCACTCCGCTGCCGTCACCCCGCGCGTCCGGTCCATGCGCATGTCGAGCGGCGCATCGAGCCGGAAGCTGAACCCTCGTTCCGCCTCCTCCAACTGCGGCGCGGACACACCGAGATCGAACAGCACGCCGTCCACCTCGGTGACACCCTGCGCCACCAGCAACTCCGCCAGCACGCCGAAGCGCGCGTGGTGAATCCCGAACCGCCCATCCGCGACGCCCGCACCCGCTGCAACCGCATCGCGATCGCGGTCGAGTGCGACCAGCCTGCCTCGCGGGCCCAGCCGGGCGAGGATGGCGCCGCTGTGGCCGCCCCGCCCGTACGTCGCGTCGACGTAGGTGCCGTCCGGCTTCACATTCAGCGCCACCACCGCCTCCTCGAGGAGGACGGTCCTGTGTTCCATCAAAGCGCGAAGTTCTCGGTGCCCGGCGGCGGCGCGCTGCCCGCGACCGCCATTGCCTGTTCGAGCTTCTGCTCCCAAGCCTCCACGTCCCAAATCTCGAAATGGCTCCCTTGCCCGACCAGCATCACCTGCTTCTTGAGGCTCGCGAACTTCCGCAGCGCGGGCGATACGAGGATGCGGCCCGAGCCATCGAGCTCGAGCTCTTCGGCAAATCCGACGAGCAGCCGCTGCCACCAGCGGGCCTGTTCGTTGAAGCTGGACAGCGCCTGGACGCGCGCGCCGATCGGCTCCCAAGCGACCTTCGGATAGAGAAGAAGACAGCCGTCGGGGTGGGCGGTCAGAACGACCGCGCCGCCGCCCGACGAAAGCGGATCGCGATGGCGGGTCGGGACCGCCAAGCGTCCCTTTGCATCGAGACTGAGCTCACTTGCTCCCTGAAACACCGCTCCCCCACCTGGCAGGCTTGATGGAGCGGCTGCCCCATGATTTCCCACCAAACTACACTTTTCACCACTTTAGTGGAGAACTTGGGGGTGGTCAAGGCGACAACAGTGATTTTTTTAACTGTGACAATAACTTAAGTTCGCTTGCCCTCTTTTGAGATTCGATTGCAAGAAATCTCTGTAAATCATGATGATAGCATTGATATTGCAGGTGATTCCTTAGAAATGGCCGTCATCCCCGTAAGCGGCACGACCAGCGAGCGCGGCGGCACGCTGCATCACTCGGATCGCGCTTGCCGTCGTATGACGCTGTCCTAGCGTGCCCCCGCCCTGCGGTTTCGCCGCGCCGTAACTCTGGTAGCGGATTCGTTGGGGCCGGCGTTGGGGCCGGCTCTTGTATGATGTTGCCGCATCGCATGCGGCGTGAATCAGGATGCGGCAGGGAATCTCCACAACAATGAAGGGTCGTATTCGCTCGAAGAGGAGCGAACATGCTTGACCGAGCAGCAAGGCGGGAGAAGTCGGTTGCGGCGCGCCGCTACCAGGTCTCCCTCGCGCGCTCCCTGAGCGAAGTCCGGGACGCGCAGCGGCTTCGCCATGCGGTGTTCGCGGGCGAGATGGGCGCGCGGCTCGTGGGGCCCGAGCCCGGAATCGACGAGGATCGCTTCGACGCATTCTGCGAGCACCTCATCGCGCGCGACTCGCGTACCGGCGAGGCAGTCGGAACGTATCGGATCCTGTCGCCCCATGCCGCACGCGCGGCAGGCGGCTACTATTCGGATCAGGAGTTCGACTTGTCGCGGCTCGCACACATTGCGCCGCAAATGGTTGAGGTTGGCCGTTCGTGCATCCACCCCGACTACCGGGCGGGATCAGTGATCTCGTTGCTCTGGGGGGCGCTCGCCCAGTACATGGTTGCCCGCTCGTACGAGCACCTGATCGGGTGCGCGTCGATCAGCATCGCCGACGGCGGATACGCCGCTTCCACGATCTATCGCGAAGTCGCCGCGCGCCATCTTGCCCCACCCGAGTACCGCGTCGTTCCCCGCTGTCGCCTGCCGATCGAAGAGCTTCACTCTGACACGAGCCGTGAACTACCGCCGCTCGTGAAAGGGTACTTGCATCTCGGGGGCTACGTGTGCGGTGAGCCCGCCTGGGACCCGGATTTCCACAGCGCCGATCTCTTCGTGCTGGTGCCGATGGCGCGGATCAATCAGCGATACCTGCGGCATTACCTCGGCGTCGCGCGCTCACTCGCGGAAGCAGTCTAGACGCTCCTCGACCTCCGGGACCCGCCCTGCTACTCGGTCAGGGTGATGGGACCCACGCAGCCCGCGCCCGAAGAGTCGGTCTTCTGAGAGTTGGATTGGACTGCCACGCCTTTGAGGCGCGGCGGATCTTCGCTGAAAAGCCGCCGAAAATCCGCGAAGAGATCACGGCGTTCGTCGATCCACATGCCGGGCTTGGTCAGTCCCGCCTGCAGCACGATGACGCGGACGTCGTTCTTCCACGCGAGGCCGCTGCCCGTCGCCCCGACGGGGCCCGTACTATCCCAGATGTAGCTCACGATTTTTCCGCCGTCGAACGCGAACAGAAGCTGCAGCACCTGGTCATTGGTCGCGCGCTCCCGGAAGTTGCCTCCCTTGGGGAGCGTCTCTGCGCTCCAGCTCCACGCCACTTTTCGAAGCGCCGAGACATCGACCTCCCGCTCGGTGCCCACGACGAATCCGGAGCGAACGCTCTTCACGCAGAGGACCGACACCCCGTCCCTGCGCCCCACTCGCGCGGTAGCTTCGTAATCGCCGAAGCCGGTGACCGGTGCCCAGCGGCGGAACGTCCATGGCGCCGGCACGCCGTGCTCACCGGGCGGCCCCTCGAAGCCGAAGACCACGCGCTCTTCCGCTCTGGCGGGATTCGATACCGTCCCGCATAGCAGCGCTGCAATGGCTCCGGCTGCAACGAAAGTCAGACGTCTCAGAGCAGGTCTCCGGATTCTCCGGGACTAGACGCGCTCTATGACGAGTGCGATGCCCTGACCGACCCCGATGCACATCGTGCAGAGCGCATAACGCCCTTTGACGCGCTCGAGCTGGTTGAGCGCGGTTGCGACGAGGCGCGCGCCCGAGGCACCCAGCGGATGTCCGATCGCGATCGCGCCGCCGTTCGGATTCACGTGCGCCGCATCGTCGGGAAGCCCGAGATCGCGCGTCACCGCCAGAGCCTGCGCTGCAAACGCCTCATTCAGCTCGATGACCTCCATCTGTCCGATTTTTAGGCCGGTGCGCTCGAGCACCCTGCGTGTGGCAGGCGCCGGACCGACGCCCATGATGCGCGGTGGCACGCCCGCGACCGCCATCGCGAGCACGCGCGCACGGGGTTTCAGCCCATGCCGCTTCATGCCCGCCTCCGACGCAAGCAACAGGGCGCAGGACCCGTCGTTCACGCCGGACGCGTTGCCCGCCGTGACGGAGCCGCCCTCTTTCACGATCGGCTTCAGCTTCGCGAGCGCCTCGAGGCTCGTGTCGGGCCGTGGATGCTCGTCGGTGTCGAAGCGCTTTGGATCGCCCTTCCGCTGGGGGATCGACACCGAAACGATCTCGCCCTGGAAGAAGCCCGCTGCACGCGCCGCGGCCCAGCGCTGCTGGCTGCGCAGTGCGAATTGATCCTGGTCCGCCCGCGCGACTTTGAACTCGGCGGCAACGTTTTCCGCCGTCTCCGGCATCGAGTCGGTGCCGTATTTCGCCTTCATGGCGGGATTGACGAAGCGCCAGCCGATCGTGGTGTCGTAGATCTGCGCGCTGCGCGAGAACGCGCTGTCCGCCTTGTTCATGACGAACGGTGCGCGCGACATGCTTTCCACGCCACCGGCCAGCACGAGGTCCGCCTCGCCCGACTTGATGGCGCGCGCCGCGGTGCCGACCGCGTTCAGGCTCGATCCGCACAGGCGGTTCACCGTTGCGCCCGGCACCTCCTGCGGCAGGCCGGCGAGCAGCAGTGCCATCCGGCCGACGTTGCGATTGTCCTCTCCGGCCTGGTTCGCGCAACCGTAGACGACATCGTCGAGTCCGCCCCAATCCACTTTCGGATTGCGCTCGACGAGCGCCCTGATGGGGATCGCGGCGAGATCGTCGGCGCGAATCGTCGCCAGCGTGCCGCCATAGCGACCGAACGGGGTGCGAACGGCGTCGCAGATGAAGGCGTCATTCATGGTGAATCTCCTTCCTTGGGTCGGCGCGTCAGCCAACTCGAGGAAGGATAGCGCAGAATTCCAGCGCGCTACTTGTTCGGTGGGGCCATCACCTTGACTTCGTCTTTCGTGACATCGAACGCCATCAAGTCCTGACCGATCAGGAGTGGTCCCGAATAATTCTTGCGGGTCAGATCGATCACGTCCTGTTCCTTGTAGGGCGGGATCTTCGGATTCCCGTAGATCACGAAGTGGTAATACACGGCGAGTTTCGGCTTTGCGCGTGCAAACACGACCCCCGCCTCTTCGGGGCTGGTGTGGTGCGCCATGATGACCTTGAACACCGGAATCTTGAGCAGGTCGGGACGCATCGCTGCGACCTGGTGAATGAGAAGATCCACGCCGGTCGCGTGCTTGATGAGATTTTCATTGAACTTTGTGTCCCCCGAGATGACGACCGAGCGCCCACCGTAGTCGATGCGATAGCCGAACGCCGGCTTGACCTTGTCACCATGATTGACTTCGATGCTTGACACCTTGACGCCGTCCTTCTCGTAGATCACGCCTTCCTTGTCGAACTCCGTCACGTCGATGGAGACCGCTTCACGCTTGAGGCCCTGATCGGCAATTCGCGTCTCGATGTCCCAGGCGTACGCCTTTTGGAGTCCCTCCGTAAGGTTAGCGGTTCCTTCCGGCCCGAATACCCGGAACGGCGCGTCGCGCCGTGCGTAGGCCGCGCGCAACCAGCCCGTGAGCCATACATCAGGGATGCCGACCACATGATCTGAGTGAAGATGCGTGAGAAACAGCGCGTCGATCTTCCCCATCGGCTGGCCGACCTGGTAGAGCCGCTGCGTGACGCCGCGCCCTGCGTCAAACAGTAGATTTTGGCCCCCGACCTGTACGAGCGTTCCCGGGCCGAACCGCTTCATGATGGGTGCCGGACTGCCGGTTCCCAGCAGCGTCACTTTGAAATCGGAGCTCGGTGTAGCTACCTTGAACTGCGCCTGAACGGGTCCTACCGCCAGTACGACAAGTAACGCGGTGGCGAGGGCAAATTTTCGAATGAACATTGCGCGTCCTCCTTCGGTTGAGTGCGGGGCCTCTTCGGAGGCCTTCTGGAATTCAAGAACCTGCTTTGAGATGGAAGGGCCATGCGTCGCCGATCGCCGAACCGCCCCCGTGGGATCAGCAGAAAGCCGACCCGGCAGACGTGATGAGCAGCGCTGACGGCCGGGAGACGGGTCTACGCTCGGTGTCTACGCTTGCCCAATGGCGCAGCCACGTGCAGAATGGCCATCGGCATTTTTGTCGATATTATTTCTCTTGTTGCCGTTATTGCCGCAAATCTTACCTCAATATTCCGCGCGGCGATGCCTCCAGCCACATCCAGTGAGCTCACAGCGAGTTTTCCTTACGGATCAGGTCGTCGGTGAACGAACCCATCATTGACTCCGCCACGACAAAGGCCGCCTCAACTGAAAGTCCGAGCACGCTCGCAACCGCGGTCTACGAGCGCCTGCGCCGTGACATTCTCGGCGGTGTGCTGCGCCCCGGACAAAAGCTTCAGGTGGAATTCGTTCGTGACCGCTACCGGGTCGGCAATTCTCCGGTGCGCGAGGCCCTGAGCCGGCTCTCGTCCGACGGTCTTGTCGAACGACGTGAGCAGCGCGGCTTCTACGTCGCACCGATCTCCGCGGACGATCTGCGCGAGCTCATCAAGACGCGCTGCTGGGTCGAGGCGATCGCGCTGCGCGAATCGATCGCGGCACGGACGTCGGAGTGGGAGGAAGGTCTCGTCCTCGCGCTGCACCGCCTGTCGCGCGTCCCCCGTTCGCTCAATTCCGAGTCGTATGCAACCAATCCCGAATGGGAGCGCCTGCATCGCGCATTCCACATCGCGCTGATCCGCAATTGCGGCTCGCGCTGGCTGCTCGCTTTCTGCGAAGGGATGATCGACCAGGCCTACCGCCACCGGCAGCTCGCGGTCGCCAAGATTTATCCCGAGCGCAACGAGGCCGGGGAGCATCGCGCGATCGTGCAGGCGGCGATCGAGGGAGACGCCGACGCGGCAGTGCGCGAGCTCGAGGCGCACTACCAGCGTACCGCGAAGATCATCCTCGAATGCATGGATTCGGCTGCTCCGCCCCAGACCCTACCGCGTCGCGGCCGCGCCGCGCGAAAGCAGCCTGCGCGCCTTAGGGGCGCGTGACTGTCCAGACCTCCTGAAGATCCGTCCCACAGGCACGGATCACCTTGGACACCGGGCAGAACTTGTGCAGGTCGGACTTGGCCGCTTCGACCGACGCATCGGGAGCATCCGTGACGATGTCGACATACATCGTCATCTTCGGAAACGGCACGTCTACTTCCTCCTGAAGGGTCACGCCGCGCCGGTCGAGCTGTCCGTCCAGGCGCATGCTCATCTTCTGCAACTTGACGCCGTGCTTGTTTGCGCACTTGTGGAATATCGTGTTCGTGCAGCCGAGCAGCGACGCCATCAGCGTTTCAGTTGGCGCCAACCCCTGGTTCGTGCCGCCTCGCTCGACCGGCTCATCGATTACCGAGCTCACATCACGCACCTTCACGTCGGTGCGCGAATGCGTCGCCGCCTCGGCGGCAAGCTTGTACGTCACGACCGTCTTCTGCTTCACCGCCACCATCGTTTCCTTGCTCCTCGATCTTCTTATGTTCACGCGGCCGCGCGCTGCTGGGCACCTTCTGCCACGATCGGGTTGCGCAGAGTACCAATCCCTTCGATCTCTATCTCGATCACGTCGCCCGGCTTCATGAATACCGGTGGGTTACGTGGATAGCCGACGCCTGACGGCGTTCCCATCGCCACCAGGTCCCCCGGCTCGAGCGTCATGGCTTCGCTCAGGATCGCGATCGTCGTGGCCACGTCGAAGATCATCCGGTCGGTATTCGAATCCTGCATCACGGTGCCGTTCAATCGCGATTGAATCCGCAGCCCCTTCGCGCCGGGCGGCAACTCGTCGGCCGTGACCAGCCATGGGCCGAATCCGCCCGTGGCGTCGAAATTCTTGCCCACTGTCCACTGCGTGGACTTGCGCTGATAGTCACGCACCGAACCGTCGTTGAAGCAGCTGTACCCCGCCACGTGTTCGAGCGCTCTCTCCTTCGGGATGTGGCGCCCGCCGCGGCCTATCACGACCATCAGCTCGGCCTCGTAGTCGAGTTTTTCCGAGCACTGGGGTCGCACGATGGGCGCCCCGTGCGGCGTGAGCGACATCACGCTGCGCATGAAGAAGGCAGGGTAGGTCGGCGGAGGGTGGTTTCCCTCGGCTGCGTGGTCCGCGTAGTTCAACCCGAGACAGACGATCTTGGGCGGGGTGCTGACCGGCAGCTGGAAATCGAGCGACGCGAGCGAGAGACGCTTGCCCATCGTCGCTTCCCCGGATGCTTCGGCAAGCGCGCTCAATCCCCCTTGCTGGCGAAGCGCCATGCCGAGCTCGGCGGGCTGACCGGTTGCGCTGATGTTGACGACCTGGTCGCCCTCGACGACCCCCAGGGCGTGATTTCCGCCCGGCCGGAACGCGACGATACGCATCCGCGTCCTCCTCTCTTCATTGGTCTCGAATTGATAGTCGCTGCCAGAGCGGGTGTCAACTCGAATATCGATAAGTCGAATACCCGCGGGCAATCATCGACGCGCGCTCTGAAGCGTTCACGCGTAGGAATCCGAGATGCCCGATCGGCCCGCTCACTGCGTCACTTCAAATTCGGCTTTCCGGGCATCCGCCATGAGCGTCCCCCAGACATATTCGCGCAAGTCCGCGAAGCGCCCTTCGGAAAGCGTCGCGCGGGTGCGTGGCCGAGCCAGATCGACCCGGATGTCCTCATGCACGCCTGCGGGGTGACCCTTGAGCACCACGACGCGATCACCCATGAGAACGGCTTCGTCGATCGAGTGGGTGACGAATACCATGGTGGTCGGCCGCATCTCCCAGATGCGCAGCAGCTCGAACTGCAGGATTTCGCGGGTCTGGGCGTCCACCGCGCCGAAGGGTTCGTCCATGAGCAGCACGCGCGGCTCGATGGCCAGCGCGCGCGCCAATCCGCAGCGCTGTTGCATGCCGCCGGAGATCTGATACGGATAGTGGTGCTCGAAGCCGTTCAAGCCGACAAGATCGATGAACTGCGGCACCTTCTCTGCGATCACTGCGGCCGATGCGCCGGCCAGCTTCAGACCGTAGCCGACGTTTTGATATACCGTCTTCCATGGAAAGAGCCCGAAGTGCTGGAAGACCATCGCGACGCCCCCACGCGGTTCGACGACCTTTTCGCCTTCGATGAGAATCTCGCCTTCCGTCAGAGGCATGAGGCCGTCGATCGCGCGCAGGAGCGTCGTCTTGCCGCAACCCGAAGGCCCGATAATCGCGAGGACTTCACGACTGCCGACCGAGAAGTTCACGTTGCGATAGACCTGATGGTCGCCGAAGCGCTTGCCCGCGCCGACCACGACGATTCTTGGTTGCCCGCTCTGCACGGCATTCGCGCTCTGCGCTGCCATCTGCGCCACTCCTCTATTCAGCCGCCGCGGTTCTGCGGCGCGGCTTCCTTGCGCGCCCAGTAATCCGCGGACGCCTTCGAGCGCGCGAGCGCTTCAGCGTCCTCGAATCCCGGCGCCATCGCCGCCGAGGTCCCCGCCATGACCTGATGATGGTCGATGTTGAGCAGCCTCAACCAGGACTGCTGACCCATGGTGAGCGCGATGAAGCACCCTAGCTCGACGAGCTCCGGCTCGCTGTAATGCCGGCGCATCCGCTCCCAGAATGCGTCGTCGGTTTCGAGGCGCCATGTGATCGCTTCCGCGTAGGCCAGCGCGGCCTTCTGCCGATCGCTGTAACGCGTCGATTTCTCGAAATTGAGCAAGTCGTCGTACTGGGCTTCCTTGAGTCCCTGGCCGGCTGCCTTGATCGAGCGCTGGTTGCCGCAGTACTCGCACTTCACCGTGCGCGAGACGTAGACCCGGCAGAGCTCCTTGATCGAATGGTCGAGGACGCCGTTGCGAAAGATGTCGCGCCAAGAGTTGGCGAACGACCAGAAGCATGCGGGCACGTGGGCCCGGACCGCAGAGCTTTCCGGCCGTGGCGTGCCCTCCCGCGCGCAGCGATCCATCTCGGCCCGCATCGCATCGTCCATTCGGTCGAGTGCGACGTAGCTGATTCGTTGTGTAGTCTCCATGGCGTCCTCCTCCTTGGTTCAACTCAAGCCGTCGCTCACCGGAACATTTTCCGGCTTCAGATCGATGCCGGAAGCCCGCGCCTCGAGCGAGATCAGAGCCGCAAAATCCTTGTCCGCGTAGCCGTTGCCGATCAGGGTCTGGATCACGTCGCGGGTGACCGAGGTGAGCGGCATGGGAACGTCGTGCGCCCGCGCCGCGGAGAGCCCGAGATCCACGTCCTTGCGCAGCAGGTGAGGCGTGAACGTGACCGAATAGTCCAGGTTCACCAGCGCCGGCGTCTTGTACTTCGTGAAAGTCGAGCCCATCACGCTCTTGTTCAGAAAGTCGAGGAAGGCATGGCGCGGCATGCCGACCTTGTTCGCGAGCATCGTGATCTCGGCGAGCGATTGGATCGTCACCGCGAGAAACACGTTGTGGCAGATCTTCGCGATGCGCGAGAGCTCTCCTTCGCCCACGTAAGACGCCCCCTGTCCCATCGCGTTCAGGTAGGGAGCCGCGGTCTCGTAGGCGTCCTGCGGGCCGGACACGCAGAACGTCAGCTTGCCGGCCTTGATCACCTTCGCATTGCCCGAGACCGGCGCGGCAAGCAGCTTGACGCCGGCCTTCTCGAGCGTCGCCCGCGCCATCGCCGAGTCCTCGATCGAGCTCGACGTGCAATCCACGACGATCTTCGGGCCCTTTCCACCGGCAAGCAGTCCATCCTTCGCCTGCAGCACTTCCATGACATCGTTGCCCGTGGAGACGATGATGAAGACGACGTCGCAGCCGGCAAGCTCGGACGGCTTGGCTGCCAGCTTCGCGCCGTGCTTCGCGAGCGGCTCGGCCTTCTCACGCGTCCTGTTGTAGACGGTCAGATCGCAGCCCGCCTTCGCGAGCCGCTCGGCCATGGCATACCCCATGCGGCCGATTCCGATCCATCCGAGCTTGTGCTGCTTCAGATTCGCCATGCTTGGTCTCCTGGTTGATGCCTGCGTGCGTGCCTAGCCTGCGCCGAGCTGGTTGGCGAGCCAATCCGCGCTCTGCGGACGATACCGGTACCAGACGTTATTCGCGACGTGATTGCCGCCGGCGACGATCAGCAGCTTCGCGCGCGGTCCGGCCTCCGCCGCCATTCGCTCGGCGTGTGACGAGGGAATGAGATTGTCGTTCTCGCCTGCCACCACCAGCAAGGGGCATTCGATGCCCGATGCCAGCCCCTCCAGTGTAAGGGTCGCAGCCTTGGCGCGTGCCTCGTCGTCGCTGCGGCTTCGACTCCGCACCCTGAATGCCTCGCGAGTCAGTGGATTCGCTGCGTCGAAGACATCGACCCAGCGATAAGGGCCGGAAAGCGACACACACGCCCGGGCTCGCCGCTCGACCGCCGCGGCGCGCGGCGCGTAATAGCCACCGAGGCTCACTCCCCAGAGCCCGATGCGCCCGACGTCGATGTCTTCGCGCGACTCGAGCCAGTCGAACACTGCCTTGACGGGCGCTTCGTAATCGCCTCGGATCGCCAGCGTAAGCTCGGCCTCGCCCTGGCCAGGCCCGTCGAACGCGAGCGTCGCCATGCCGCGCGCGAGAAAGTCGTTCTCGTACGCGTTCATCTCCTCCTTGGCCGAGTCGAGACCCATGCACATCACGACGACCGGCGGTCTCGCGACGCCGGCCGGCCGGCGCAGGTTGCCATAGAGTGTCGCGCCCTCGAACGGAATGGCGACGCGCTCGCCCGGCGGGCGCAGATGCGGTAGCGCGGCATTGCGGCACGCAACAGCCCTTTCGTGCGCGGTGCGCATCTCGTCGGGGCGGTGCACGAACAGGAACTTGCCGAAGTGGTAGCAGACCGCCGCCCGCGTATAGTGCTCGCCCGCGCTCAGCGTCATACCCTTGGCGAGGGCCTCGCGTCCGAGCGCCTCGTGCACCGCAGCGCAGCGCGACCAGGCCGCGCACCATTCGTCCCAGTGCGTGATCGATCCCGTGACGGCCTGGAAGTCGGAAAGCGGCACGCCGTTCGCGACGAATCGTGGCCCCCAGTGCGAGGTCGCAGTGGCGATGCGCGGATCGCGTGAAGGAGCGGCACTCATGGTGATTCAGGAGGAAAGATGCGCGCGCGGCAAAATGGGCGGCAAAGGGCCGCTAGTTTACGCCACGAGCGAGGCGATCGACGGTCTCCGGTGCGAGCTTGAGCTTCGCCGCGGCGGCACCGATGTCCCGCCAGGTCGCCTCGTCCACCGGAACACCTTCCCTCTCGCGCTTCGCCCTCGTCTCGCGCTCCGGCTCACCTGCGATTCGCACGCGATCGAAACCCGGTGCCGGCGGCGACTTCCGCAGCCACGCGAGAAACTGGGTCGTCTCGGACGCGAAGGGCGCAGCGGTTCCGAGACGTTCCGGATCGATGACGATGGTGAGCATGCCGTTCAGCACGCGCTGTGTGGTGGGCTGCTCGTAGTGCCAGGTGCCCCCGCCCGTGAGCGCGCCGCCGAGCAGCTCGCATGCGACGGCCATGCCATAGCCCTTGTGCTCGCCGAAGGTCACGAGTGCCCCGTACGGTGGGACCACCGCATAGCGGGGATCGGTCGTCGGGTTGCCCTTGTCGTCGATGAGCCGTCCAAGCGGAACCTTTTCGCCCTTGTTGTGGGCGACGCGCATCTTGCCTTGTGCCACCGCGCTCGTGGCGTAATCGAGGATGAACGGCGGCTCGCCGGGAAGCGGCACGCCGATACAGCAGGGATTGGTGCCGAACCGCGCGTCGGCGCCCCCGAACGGCGCCACCCTCATCAGCGACAGGACGTTCGCGAAATGGATCGCGATGAATCCCTCGGCCACCGCCATTTCGGCCCAGTGACCAATCCGGCCGAGGTGGTGGGAGTTGCTGAGCGTCATCACGCAAGTGCCGTACTGCCGTGCCCGCTCGACGGCCATCTGCATGGCCTCGAAGCCGATCACCTGGCCATAGCCCTTGCGCCCGTCGAGCGCCAGCAGCGCGCCGCCGTCGAGCTTCACCTCGGGATGCTGGTTCGCGGTCAGCTCGCCTTCGAGCAACGAGGCCACGTAACGCGGAATCATCCCGATCCCGTGCGAGTCGTGACCCATCAGGTTGGCGACGACGAGATTCTCGGCGACGAGTTTCGCCTCACGGGGCTCGCTGCCACCCGCGACGACGACTGCCTCGATCGCGCGTGCGAGCGGTTCGGGATGAAAAACGTGTGATTCGGCCATGGCGTCGATCTCCTGGACTCGCGGCGCAAAGTGTATCTGTATCGCGGCAGGGCCGGCGCAGGCCCGCGGCGTTGCCGACGAGATTAGAATCGCGGCTTCCCAAGCGAGGAATCCAACGTGAGAAAGAAGCCCGAAGAGCTGCGCAGCCACCGCTGGTACGGCGCGAAGGATCTGCGCGCGTTCGGGCACCGCTCGCGGACCGCGCAGATGGGCTACGACCGCAGCGACTACGCCGGCAAGCCCGTCATAGCGATCCTCAACACCTGGAGCGACATCAATCCGTGCCACACCCATTTCCGGAACCGCGTCGAGGAGATCAAGCGCGGCGTGTGGCAGGCGGGCGGCTTCCCGGTGGAGATGCCGGCGATCTCGCTTTCCGAGCCTTTCCAGAAGCCCACCACGATGATGTACCGCAACCTCCTCGCCATGGAGGCGGAGGAACTGCTGCGCTCCTATCCGGCCGACGGGGCGGTGCTGATGGGCGGATGCGACAAGACGACGCCGGCCCTGGTAATGGGCGCCACCAGCATGAATCTTCCGGCGATCTTCATGCCTGCCGGCCCGATGCTGCGCGGCAACTGGCACGGCCACACCCTGGGCTCGGGGTCGGACTCCTGGAAGTACTGGGCCGAGCTCCGCGCGGGCAAGATCGACGAGCGCGCCTGGCAGGAGATCGAGGACGGCATCGCCCGCTCGCCCGGGCACTGCATGACGATGGGCACCGCGTCGACCATGACGAGCGCCGTCGAGTCGCTCGGCCTGACGCTGCCGGGCGCGGCATCGATTCCGGCCCCCGATGCCAATCATCCCAAGATGGCGACCCTGACCGGAAAGCGCATCGTCGACATGGTGTGGGAGGATCTCAAGCCGACCGATATCCTGACTGCGGCCGCATTCGACAACGCCGTGGTCACCGTGCTCGCCCTGGGCGGCTCGACCAATGCAATCGTTCACCTGGTTGCGATGGCGCGTCGCGCGGGCATCGCGCTGGATCTCGATCGCTTCGACGCGCTGTCGGCGAAGACGCCGGTGCTCGCCGACGTGCGCCCGTCGGGTCGCTACCTCATGGAGGATTTCTATTACGCGGGTGGGCTGCGCGCCCTGCTCGGTGAAGTCCGCGACCTGCTTGCGCTGGAGTGCCGCACGGCTAACGGCCGGACGCTCGGCGAGAACCTCGCCGGTGCGGAGATCTACAACCCGGAAGTGATCCGCAAACGGGGGCACCCGCTCCTCGCCGCCGGCGGGCTCGCCGTGCTGCGCGGCAATCTCGCGCCGGACGGCGCGGTGATCAAGCCGGCCGCCGCCGAGCCTCGCCTCCTCAAGCATTCCGGCAAGGCGGTGGTGTTCGAGGACTACAACGACATGGCGGCGCGGGTGGACGATCCCGCGCTGGACGTGACGGCCGATTCGGTGCTGGTGCTCAGGAACGCAGGCCCGCAGGGGGGCCCCGGCATGCCCGAATGGGGCCAGCTCCCCATCCCCAGGAAGCTCCTCGAGCAGGGGGTCCGCGACATGGTCCGGATCTCCGACGCACGCATGAGCGGAACGAGCTATGGAGCCTGCGTCCTGCACGTGGCGCCCGAGGCGTTCGTCGGGGGCCCTCTCGCGCTCGTACAGACCGGCGATGTGATCGAGCTGGACGTCCCGGGACGCCGGCTCATGCTGCGAGTGGACGACGCGGAGCTGATGCGCCGCAAGCGCCTGTGGAAAGCTCCTTCCCCCCGGTATGCGCGGGGCTACGGCGCGATCTTCCAGAAGCATATCCGCCAGGCCCACGAGGGTTGCGATTTCGACTTCCTCGAAGGTGCGGCCCCGACCCCCGACCCCGAAATCCACTGATTCGACCCCCGGTCGGCACCGGAAAGTGGGCACTGACGCCCCGGGGGAGTTATAGTTCACGCGGCCCGCACGAGAGGGAATCGTACGGTGGGGACTACCCCCTGGCTCCGACGCGGGGAGCCATCGCAAGGGGTGGTGTCCTCCCTTGTCCGTACGCCGGCTGTTTACCCCGTCGTGCGAAAGCGTCAAGGAACTGCAAAAAACGACAGCGAGGGAGGGACGGCCGTGCACGCGACGCGCATCCGCCAGAAAGACGGGGTCTTCTACTTTGCCAGCTACCGCGCCGCGGATCTGCTGGGCAAGGTACGGTTCATCAGTCGCTTCTACGGCGAGGGCGAGGAGATCGGGCCTTCGCGCATCGCCCAGGACGACGATGTCGCCCAGTTCATCTCGAAGATCGAGCGTACCGACAAGGCTTTCCAGCGAACGCTCTCGCGCGCGAAGGTCAAGGCGCTGCGCAACTTCTACGAGACGGCCGCCAGTCAACCGCCGATTCCGGGGACGGTCCTCCTCTTCACGCACGAGACGCTGCGCTTCCAGGAGTCTGGTGACGGGGTCGGCCGGCTCTCCGACCCATCGTCGAAATTCCTGATCATCGACGGACAGCACCGGCTCGCAGCACTGCATTTTTATCTCGAGGATCGCCCCGAGGAGGCGAGCACCATCAACGTGCCCTGCATCATCTTCGACGGACGGAGCGAAGACTTCGCCACCGAGATGTTCGTGATCATCAATTCGACGCCGACGCGCATCAACAAGAGCCACCTGGTGGATCTCTACGAGCGCGTGTCGTGGGCAGCTCCGGATCGCAAGTTCGCCGCACGGATCGTCGAGAAGCTCTACACCGAAGCCGACAGCCCGCTCCGCTACCGCATCAACCGTCTCGGCGGACGCAGCCAGCGCGACAAGTGGATCCTCCAGGCGGAGCTCTTCAACGAGATTCACCGCTGGGTGCGGGCCAACTGGCGCCGCATTCAGATCTCTGGCGGAAGCGCGCGAAACGCGGACAAGTACTACGGCACCGTGCGCGACTTCCTGAAAGCGGCGCGCAGCGTGTTCACCGAGGCGACCTGGGGCCGGGACAACTTCATGGTCACGAAGCCGGTGACCATCAAGGCCCTGATTCGCGTGTGTGCCGATCTCGCGCGTGAGGACGCCGACCCCGAGGACGGTCGCGTCGACCGCTGGGAGGAGCGGCTCGCGCCGTGGGCCGAGCAGGCACGCCAGTTCCGCGCCGAGGGCTTCTACGAGCGCTTCCCCGCCAAGGGCGAGGTCGAGCGCGTGGCGCGCATTCACCGCGAGCTCGCGCGGATCGCGAAGATCGAGATCGTGAAGAAGGACTAGGCGCGCCGAGGGCTTTGGAGCAGTTGTTCCCCTCCTCTTCGAGGAGGGGAAGCGTCTTCCCGCATCATCACACGACCAAGTGCGCGATGGAGTTCGCGTAGTACTGCAGCACGTGCAGCTCGGACGGCCGCGCCGAATAGCGACCGTCGCTTTCCTCCACAAGCCGGCGCAGCGTCAGCATCTGCAGTCCCGCCGTCACCGCGAAATCCCGGTCGCGCTGGGGCACGTACACGTGCGCCCCCGCTGCCTCGAGTCGTTCGGCGAGCGCCTCCACGCGAGACTTGATCTCGATGCCTGACAACGCTTCACCAGGGCTCTGCAGAAACACCGTTGCGACCAGCGGCACCGGGAGCACCGGAATCAGCCGTGCGACCGCGCCCATCAGATGGCCGGCGAGCTCGCCGACCCGCGCGAATCGCTCCTCCTTGCCGAGCCGGCGGAAATCGATGCTGCGGCTTGCGGCGTACTCGCGCATCGAGATCGGCGCGCCGAAATTCACACAGGCGTAGCCGAAGCTCTGCCATTGGCTCCTGATCATGAGGATTGCCTGCCTCCAGGCAAACCCGCACGTCGTCGCCACGGCACGCAGCGCGCCGGGCTTGTGCGCACCCGGGTCGAGCGCGGCGAGCAGCGTGCGGTCCTCGAGCACGCGGTCGTAGTTGATGCCGAGCGGAACGAACACCAGGTCGCGGTCTCCCTCTGGATGGAATCCGCGGACCATGTAGTCGAGGGCACCGAGCTTGGGCGCGCGCATCCGGCCGTCGCGCGATAGCCCACCCTCGGGATAGATCGCCTGGGCCACGCCCGCCTCCGTCGCCTTCACGATGTAGCGTTCCAGCACGCGACGGTAGAGCGGGTCCTGCGAGTTCCGGCGCACGAAGTACGCGCCCATCGAACGGATCAGCTGCTGCAGAGGCCAGATCCGCGCCCACTCGCCGACGGCGTAGGACAGGGCCGCGTGGTCGGCGACCAGAAAGGCCGCGAGGATGTAATCCATGTTGCTGCGATGATTCATGACGAATACCACCGTCGCGTCGCCAGAGACGCGCCCCAGCGCACCGTCATCGCTGCGGCCAACGCGGACGCGATAGAGCGAACGCGTGATCCAACGCCCGACCCGGTAGCCGACGCGAAAGTAGAAGTAGGCATTGAACGCGGGAACGATCTCGCGCGCGTACTCCCGGATCCGGTCGGTCACGAGGTCACGCGGCATGTCGTGCTGGCGCGCGTAGGCCGCCGCCGTTTCCTGGACGCGCTCGTCGTAGACCAGGACGTCGATGAGCGCCTGGCGCCGGGTGCGCTGAAACGGCCGGATCTCGAGCTTCAGCCGGGCCCCGACCTCGTCGAGCACCCGATTGGCCCGGCTGCGCAGAACCCAGCGCACGCTCGGTGCCATGATGCGGTCGTACACTGCCCACGCGGCGGCCAGTCCGATCAATACTGCTACCCACACCGGGACGGTGACACTGCCGAACATCCGCGAGCCTCCCCGCGGGCAGCTTAGTGGTCGGGGTCGTGTCAGGCAAGCACAGCGGGTTCGCCCCCGCCGCGAATCAGTCGGCTAAACTTGGCCCCTCCGCGGTGCTCCCAGCGCACCGCGATTCGCCCGGCAAGGAGCACTCTCTTGGATTTCCCGACGAATGTTTTCAAGCGCGCGATTGCCACCGGCAGAGCTCAGATCGGGTTGTGGTCGAGCCTCTCTTCGAATTATTCGGTCGAGGTGATCGCGGGATCCGGCTTCGACTGGCTCCTGATCGATACGGAGCACTCTCCGAACGATCTCGAGTCGGTGCTTGCTCAGCTGCAGGCAGCGGCCGCATATCCCACTCACCCCATCGTGCGCGTGCCGTGGAACGACATGGTCACGATCAAGCGCTATCTCGACATCGGGACTCAGACGCTGCTCGTCCCCTTCGTCCAGAACGCCGAAGAGGCGCGCGCCGCAGTGGCCGCAACACGCTATCCGCCGGCGGGCGTACGCGGCGTCGCAGGCACCACCCGTGCGACGCGTTTCGGTCGCGTCAAGGGCTACCCACAGCAAGCGAACGAGGAAGTCTGCGTGCTGGTCCAGGTCGAAACCCAGCAGGCGCTCGACCAGATCGAGGCAATCTGTGCGGTCGACGGCGTGGACGGCGTGTTCATTGGTCCGGCCGACTTGCACGCGTCCCTCGGCTTCCTCGGTGAGACGGCGAATGCAGCCGTTCTCCCGAAGATCGAGGAAGCGATCGCGCGCATCCGCAAGGCAGGCAAGGCCGCCGGCATCCTCACTGCGGACGAGAAGCTCGCGCGACGCTATCTCGAGCTCGGCGCGCTGTTCGTCGCCGTGGGCGCCGACGTCGGCATTCTCGCGCGCGGCGCCGATGCGCTCGCCGCAAAGTTCAAGAACGCCTGACCGCGAGGCCATCGATGAAGCCTGAAATTCTCTCTGTTGCGAACATCCCCGGATTCGATTTCCCGCTCATGGAATCGCATTTCACCGTCCACAAGCTCTGGCAGGCCCAGGACCGGGAAAAGCTTCTCGCGGAGGTCGCGTCGCGAGTGCGCGGCATTCAGGCCACTGGAACCGCAGCAGTGGAGGCGGCGCTGATCGAGCGCCTGCCCAAACTGGAGATCATCGCGTGTTGTGGCGTGGGCTATGACGGCATTGATGTCGCGGCCGCGCGGCGGCGCAAGATTCCAGTCACCAACACGCCCGACGTGCTGAACGACTGCGTCGCGGACCTTGCGATGGGGCTGCTGATCGACGCGAGCCGCGGCATCGCGCGCGGCGACCGGTTCGTGCGGGCGGGCAAATGGCTGAAGGGCGGGCTGCCTCTTGCCGCCCGGGTGAGCGGCAAGCGCCTCGGCATCGTGGGCATGGGACGCATTGGCCGGATCATCGCGCGACGCGCGAGCGGCTTCGATATGCGCATTGCCTACCACGCCAGGCATCAGGTGGCCGACGTTCCCTTCACTTACCACGCGAAGCTCGTCGATCTCGCCGCGAACTCGGACTACCTCGTCGTCATCGTGCCAGGCGGGAAGGAGACTTTCCATCTCGTGGACGAAGCAGTCATGCGCGCACTCGGACCACAGGGCATCCTGGTGAACGTCGCGCGCGGCACGGTCATTGATGAAGCGGCAATGGTGAAATGCCTCCAGGAGGGGGTGCTCGGCGGGGCGGCGCTGGACGTGTTCGAGGAGGAGCCCAAGGTCCCGGAAGCGCTCTGGGCCCTGGACAACGTGGTCCTGGTCCCGCACATCGGCAGCGGGACGCGCGAGACCCGCGCGGCCATGTGCAAGCTCACGATCGACAATCTGGTCGCGCACTTCTCGGGCAAGCCGCTCCTGACCCCGGTCGGCTAAGTCCGAGCTCCCGGCCCCGACTGGCGCGGGTTCCGGGCCCCGTCGTCTCGCCGTGGCAAAGAGTATCGGCCGGCGGTATGATCCCCGGCCTGCCCCATAACCATACGATTCAACGTAGGAGGAGACCCATGATCAAGTTGCGTCATATCGTCCGGACCTTTGCGGCCATCGCCGTCGCGGGCGCACTCGCCGCCCCGGTCTCGGCTCAGCAGGTCACTTTCATGACCGGGCCGCAGGGCGGCTCATGGATCCCGCTCGGCGGCGCGTTGAAAGGCATGTGGGAAAACGAGATCAAGGGGTTGACGATCCAGCAGACCCCGGGCGCCGGTATCACCAACGTCCGGGGCGTCAATGCGGGCAAGGCCGGGATCGGGATCGGGAATTCCATCACCACCGTGGATGGCGTCCTTGGCCGGCCGCCGTACCCGGGCAAGATGACCAAGGTTTGCCAGCTCGCGAATCTCTACCCGCAGTACTTCCAGGTGGTCGTGCGGGCCGACTCGGGCATCAACACCTTCGCCGACGTCAAGGGGAAATCCTTCGCCGTCCAGCCGAAGGGTAATACCGCCGAGATGGTGACGCGTCACATGCTGCAGGTCTACGGCATGGACTACAAGTCGCTCGGCAAGACGAACTTCGTCGCCTCGTACAACGACGCCGTATCGATGATCAAGGACGGCCACGCGGACGGCTTCACGCTCGGCACGACGGCGCCGGCCTCGGCGGTCATGAACCTCGCGAGCGCGCGCGACATCAAGCTGATCGGGGTCACCGACAAAGTCGTCGCTGACATGAAGAAGATCAATCCTGGCTACAACAAGATCGCGATCAAGGCGGGCACATATCCGAAGCAGGACAAGGACGTCGAGGTGATCGGCTATTCGACGCACATCATCGTTGCGTGCGATCTGCCGGAGGCGACCGTCTACCAGATGGCCAAGTCGATGGCCGCGCACATCGACGATCTCTCGGCGGTCGTCAAGTCGATCAAGGGCGTCACGCCGAAGGACATGGCGCAGGACATCGGCGTGCCGTTCCACAAGGGCGCTGCGAAGTATTACAAGGAAGTGGGCGCGATGTAAGGCGCGGGCGCCGGCTCGCCCGGCGCCCGTTGTAGCGGGCAGGACGGCACTCCCCGCCCTGCCGGGTCTTTCTTCACCCCGTTTCGCCTTGTCCTCCGCCGCGAGGAGTACTGCGTGACAGAAAGCGCCGCGAGCCCACCGGGCTCGAGGATCATCAAGTGGATCGCCGCGACCGTTGCGGTCGCGATGTCCCTTTACCACATCTACACCACGGCCTTCGGACCCCCGGAGGCGATGATCTTCCGCGGCACGCACCTGCTCTTCGCGCTGACCCTGGTGCTGCTTCTCTACCCGTTACAGGGCGGGCGCAACTGGGGATGGCGAGCACTCGACGGTGTGCTGATCGCCGGCTCCTTCACGTTCATCTTCCACATCTTCCTCAACTACCAGTACTTCCTCGACCGCATCATCTACATCGACGACCTCACGACGTCGGACAAGGTGAACGCGGTGATCGCGGTGCTGATCGTTCTCGAGGCCACACGACGCGTGATCGGTTGGGCGCTCCCCCTGACGGCAATCGCCTTCATGGCGTACGCGGTGGGCGTCAGCAACGTCGAATTCCCGGTCTTTCTCGAGCAGCTCTACCTCTCGACGGAGGGCATCTTCGGCTCGACGCTAGGTGTGTCGGCCTCGTACGTGATCCTCTTCGTGCTGTTCGGAGCATTCATGGAGAAGAGCGGCACCGGCCAGCTCTTCATGGATTTCGCGCTCTCGCTCACGGGCCACACGGCCGGCGGCCCCGGCAAGGTGGCGGTGGTGAGCTCGAGCCTGTTCGGGACCGTATCCGGAAGCGCAGTGGCGAACGTCATGGTCGATGGCCCCATCACCATTCCGCTCATGAAACGCACCGGCTTCCGTCCACCGTTCGCCGCCGCCGTCGAAGCCGTCGCCTCCACCGGTGGTCAGATCATGCCGCCGATCATGGGGGCGGCCGCGTTCGTCATGGCGGAGTTCCTCGCAGTGAGCTACTTCGAGGTGGCCGTCTGGGCCGTGATTCCCGCACTGCTGTACTACCTGGCCGTCTTTTTCGCGGTGCACTTCGAAGCGAAACGTCACGGTCTCGCAGGCGTGCCGCGCGCCGAATTGCCCCGGCTCGGCCAGGTCATGAGAGATCGCGGGCATCTCTTCATCCCGATCCTGATGGTGCTGGTCGGACTGACGCTCGGCTATTCGGCACCGCTCTGTGCGCTGGTCGGGGCGCTCGCGTGCCTGCCACTGGCGCTGTTGCGCAAAGCGACGCGCGTCGGTATCACGTGGCGCACGGCGATCGAGGCGCTCGAGGAAGGTGCACGGAATGCATTGCCGGTGGCCATGGCCTGCGCGTGCGCGGGGATCGTGATCGGCTCCGTGACGATCACCGGGCTGGGCATCACGTTCACCCAGCTCGTCCTGGCGCTTGCGCAGAACTCGCTCATTCTCGCGCTGGTGCTGACGGCCATCGCAGGGATCATTCTCGGCATGGGCATGCCGACCACGCCCGCCTACATCGTGATGGTGGCACTGCTCGTGCCTGCGCTCGTGAAGCTCGGCGCGATCATTCCCGCCGCACACATGTTCGCGTTCTACTTCGCGATCCTCTCGGCGATCACTCCGCCGGTCGCCCTCGCCGTGTTCGCTGCGGCGGGTCTCGCGAAAGCCAATATCTGGCAGGCGGGCTTCGAAGCGATGCGTGCCGGCGCTCCCGCGTACATCGTGCCTTTCATGTTCATCTACGAGCCTGCCCTGCTACTCATCGGCGACTGGGAGACGATCACGCTCGCGGTGGGAACCTCCATCGTCGGCGTGATGTGCCTCGCCTCGGGCCTGCACGGCTGGCTGCTCGGCAACGCGACCCGCTGGCAGCGCGTCTTCCTAGTCGGCAGCGCGCTTTGCCTGATCAAGCCGGGTCTGACGACCGACCTCGCCGGCTTTGGCCTGCTGGCCGTCGTTGCCGCGATCCAGGTGACGATCGGTCGCCGGCCTCCCGCGCCGGTAGCCTGACTCCTCCGAACGTTGCCTTTCCAGGGTGCCGTGGGCGGTCACCTCCGCGCCGCGCCGGACACATCAGGCCAGCGCTTCCCTGACTATCCTCCGTCGGCCGTGATGGATTTGCTTGGCCTTGGCTGCCGCTCAGCGGAAAATCCGCTGCCATAACAACAAGCTACCCCGCAGTACCGCACTCCAGCTCACCGGCTGTCCGGTCCTTTTCGCCACTCGTCGCCGAGGGGTGGCCGGGACGCCGTTTGCGTGTGAGGCGGCGTGCATCTTGCTCGCGTGAGATCAGATGCGCGCATGGGGTGTAGCAGGGTGTCACAGCGAGGCCGAATGGTTGTGAGGCGAGGCAGCAGACGAAGCGGGATCTGGCTCGAGGAGCTCGAGCCCCGCTGGCTGCTGTCGGCCGACATCGCACCCTTCGCGGCGCCGGAAGCGCCCTTTCCCGAGTCGGCGATCCACGAGGCGGTCGTGGACGTGCTGCACGCCGCGGATCCGGCGATCGCGGCGCCAGCGGTTCCCGGCCGGCTCGAGCTCGTGTTCGTGGACGCCCGTGTTCCGGACCAGGAGCGGCTAGTCGCCGACCTGCTCGGACAGAACGACGGCTGGCGACACCTCGAAGTCGTGGTGCTCGACCCGGAGCGCGACGGTATCGCGCAGGTCACCGAGGCCCTCGCTTCACGGCTGCAACTTGATGCCGTCCATTTCATCAGCCATGGCACCGACGGCGCCGTGCAACTCGGCGGAAGCTGGCTCGATGCCGATGCGCTCGCGGCGAACGAAGCCGCCGTCGCTGGCTGGGGCCAGTCTCTCAAAACAGACGGCGACCTTCTCTTCTACGGCTGCGACGTGGCCGCAAGCACCCAGGGTGAAGCGTTTCTCTCGAGGCTCGCGTCCCTGACGCAGGCCGACGTCGCGGCCAGCGCGGACTTCACCGGCGCGGAGGCCTTAGGAGGCAATTGGCGACTCGAGTACACGATGGGCGTGGTGGAGTCGGACGTGGCGGTAAGCGAATCCACCCGAGCTGCCTGGACTGCGCTGCTCGCCACTCAGACTCTGGACTTCGACACCGCCCTTCCCACCACGGGCTCGTGGGCCGACAACACATTCGGTCCCTACACGTACGACGTCGACGGTGCCGGCCCCGGCTCGGTCGTGATTTCCATCGGCGGGGACACCGGCGTCTTCACGGCGCCTGCGCCGCGCGTCGAGAACACAGTCAACGGCGGCACGGGAGAAAACGCCCTGCGCCTGCAAACCAGCGGCATCGGCGCGGGTCAGGCCGTGACCATCACCCTCGATTTCTCGGGCTATGCCAATGGCGTGTCGAACGTGAGCTTCATGATCTTCGACATCGATACGTCCGGCAACGGGAGCGGGTTCGTCGATCGCGTCCAGGTCACCGCAAGCAACGGCGCATCCATCAACCCCACCGCGGTCATTCTCGGCGATGCCACGATCGGCGGAGGCGGCACCGCCTACAACGTCTTCGACGGTGTGAACACGGTGACCGGCAAGACCGCGCCCCCAAAGAACTCGGCCGATACTGAGGCGTTCGGCAATGCGCGATTCACTTTCGACGCGAGCGCCATCACGAGCGTCACGATCACGTACAGCAACGCGAACAACGCAACCAGCCAGGGTATAGCGCTGCATGACATCAGCTTCGACCCGACGCCGATCGCAAGCGATCGCAGCGCCTCCGTGACCGAAGACGTGCCTTATGCCTTCGCCGCCGGCGATTTCGGCTTCTCCGACGTGGATGGCGACACGCTGCAGCAGGTCCGCATCACGTCACTGGAAACTGCGGGCGCTCTGAAATTGAACGGCGCGGACGTGGCGTTGAATCAGACGATCAACGTCGCCGACATAGACCTGGGATTGCTCACCTTCGCGCCAGCGGCGGATGCCAATGGCTCACCTTATGCGTCATTCAGGTTCCGGGTGAGCGATGGGGCAAGCTACAGCGTGTCCGACTATGCGATGACCCTCAACGTCAACGCGGTCTCGGACACGGTGAACGACGTCGTGAGCACGAACGAAGACAACGCCGTCATCGTCGACGTCCTCGCCAACGACAATTTCGAGGACGTCGCCCGCACACTCACTGGCGTTTCGGCTCCGGCGAACGGCGGGGTCGCCTTCAACGCGACCGGTTCCGTCACCTACACGCCGAACGCCGACTGGAACGGTACGGAGATTCTGACCTACACGGTCACCGCAGGGGGCGTCACCGAGACCGGCACGCTGACGATTACCGTGAATCCCGTGAACGACGAACCCTCCTTCGCGCTTGCAGGCAATCAGAGCATCAACGAAGGTGCGGGCGCACAGACCGTCGTCGCGTTTGCTTCGGGATCGCCAGGCGGCGGCCCGGACGAGGCTAGCCAGACACTCACCTACACCGTTTCGAACGACAATAACGCCCTCTTTGGGGCGCAGCCGATGATCGCTGCGAACGGCACGCTCACCTATACCGCGGCGGCGAATGCCTACGGCACCGCGACGGTGAGTGTCTTCGTATCGGATAGCGGCGGCACGCTGAATGGCGGCGACGACACCTCGCCCACTCAGACCTTCACGATCACCGTCGCGCCGACCGCCGACACGCCATCGGTCACCAATGCTGCGACCCTCGAAGATACGCAGTCGACGAGCGGCCTGGTCATTTCGCGGAATGCCGCAGACGGCGTCGAGGTCACCCACTACAAGATCACGGCGATCACGGGTGGAACGCTGTTCCTCAACGACGGAACGACCGTCGTGACAGGAGGCACGTTCATCACCGACGCGCAGGGTGCCGCGGGACTACGATTCACGCCAACCTTGAATTCGGTGGCGGCAGGCAGCTTCGACGTTCAGGCATCTGTCGCGAGCAACGACACCGGCCTCGGAGGGAGCGCCGTGACGGCGACGATCGCCGTCACGCCGGTGAACGACGTTCCCTCTTTCGTTCTCGCAGGAAATCAAACGATCA
>JAJDOG010000011.1 GCA_022340285.1 Betaproteobacteria bacterium | reverse complement strand
GAGAACCGGGACGCCGTCGCAGTCCTTCAGCTTCCAATCCAAGCGGCTCGCGGTGCTCAATGCCGAGCCGAAGACCGCCTTCAGGGCCGACTGGGCGAAGCGGAGCTTTCTGCCGAAGCTGGAGGAAAGCGTCCCGCAGAGGAACGTCAACCTGCTGCGGCTGAATCTGCCGCTGCCGCTGAGCGCGGCCGCGGGGCTGAACGAGCGAAACGCGGCGCAGGCGGTGGTCGAGTTCTACGTCGGTCGACAGGCCAAACGAATCTGCGCACGCGACCCGAGCGATAGCGAGTGTCTCAGCAACGAGCAGCTGCGAAAGCTCGAGGAGGAAGTGCGCCTGAATTACCCGACGCCGGTCGGGACGCGCACCGGCGTGCTGCGCCTGCGCAATATCCGCGATGGCCTGTGCCTGACGAGCCCCGACGGCAAGAGCGCCTCACGCCTGATCACGGCAACGTGCGAGGACAGCAATCCGAACCAGTATTTCTTTCTTGTGCGAAACGGCCGGCGCTGCAACTTGCGCCTGGATCCCGGCGCCGTGAACGCGAAAGACCAGGCCGACAAATCACTGGTCCTGACCGCCTACTCCAGCGGGGTGCTCCACAGGCCGTGCAATCGGCGGGAGAACGCGCAGATCTGGACAATCGCGAACGACGGCCGTGTCGCCGTGTTTCTCGCCGATCGGCCCAGTCACATGAGCAGCTGTCTCGCGTCCGGCGGCGAAGGCAGGGAGGCTCTCCTCGCGGCATGTAAGACGAAAAACTACTTGCAGCAATGGAAGGTGGTATTCAAGTAGGTCAACCCGTAGCCGCTTCGACGCGCGGCGCGCACCAGCGCGCGGCGTCGCGCCGACCGAGCTCGAACGCCGCGTCGAGTCCGTCCGGGTCGGTGTAGTCCCAGCTCGCCACCGGCACCGGCTGCGAGGGCTGCACATACGTGCGCATCGGATGCGCGGGCAGCCGCGCAAACGGGCGCGTGAGCAGGACGATCGTCGGGCCGTCGCCGACCGCATCGACGGGCACGTTGTCCGCAATGCCGCCGTCGAGCGCAGGTCGGCCCGCGTGCATCAGCAGCGGCGTGAACGGCGGCGTGCAAGACGAGGCGAGCACGAGGTCGGCGAGCGCCTCGGGCGTCGCGCAATCGCTCACGCGAGCGTACTCCACAGTGAACCCGATTCGCCGAGCGAACCGGGGATGAGGCGAGTTCGCGACGGCGCGTTCGAACGAGTCGACGATGCCCGCGACGGCAAATGCGCTGCGCGGTCCGAGCCAGTTGGGCGCACGGGTGACCGGCACCAGTATATCCGGGCCCGCATGCAGCCTCGCGAGCGCCGCCGCATCGATGACTTCGAGCAATGCGCGCCGGTACATCGCGGCGTGCGGAAACATCGGGTGGCCGCGGAACAGGTTCGACGGGTAGGCGTTGCGCCGGTTCGCCCCGGTGGCGGCGCGGAAGTGCGCGAGCCCCTCGCGAATCCGGCCGGCGAACACGACGCACGCAATCGCGGCTCCGGCGCTGGTCGCCCCGATTCGGTGCGGCATCAGGCCAAGTCGGGGCGCCGCCTCGGTCCAGAACCCCGCTTGCCACAAGCAGCGGTTGCCGCCGCCGGCGAACACCACATTGACGCGCTCTTGCACACGCTCCTGCACTCGCTTTTGCGGGCGCACATCGAGAATTCGCGTCGACGTCCCCGCCTCCCGTCTTTTAGCAGATTCCGACATAGCCCAATAGTCATATTCCAATCTGCGATGCACGGCGTATTGTGACCAAGGTGGCCTGAATTGCCAGGAGTTTGCACGTGTCCGACGGCCAGCCGCGCACTGGCCGTCCTGCCCTACAACACAACAAGAGGAGCCGCCAGATGAACCGAATTGCACTTGCCGCCGCGTCCCTTGTTGCCGTCGCCGCCGCAGGAGCGGTGATGTCGGGAGATCGTCAAGCCGCATCACCGATCGTGATCGCTCAGGCGCCTGCCGCGTCCGCCCCTGCAGCGTCCTCGACCGCGTCTTCGGACCTCTCCCGGCCGGACAATCCCGGCTTCTACGCTAGTGAAGCGGACCTGACGCCCTCCGAACGCGCAGGGAGAGAGATCTGGTACAAGGCGACCGCCGGCAACGCTCGCTTCCACACCTACGTCTTCCAGCAACGCATCGGCGTGCTGGTCGACTGGTACCGGGTCCTGCGCACCGATCAGCGCGACGATCGATTCGCCGCCTACGGGTTGATCAACGATCCGGGCTGCTGCCGCCCCGGGACGGAGGGGTGCCCCGCCAAGAGCCTCGACGAAACCTACGGCTTCGACTGGTGCCCCGGCGACGACACGCTGCTGAAGTTCGTCGGCAAGCAGGGTTACCGCGACCCGGCGTGCGACTTTCGCGATGCGCCGCCCGATCCGAACGATGTCCACAACGGCAAGAAGGACCAGCGCCAGTCGTCGTGCGATCTCGCCTTCGGCACCTCCACGGGCGCGCTGGGATACCGCAAGTTCCCGAACCCGCGCTTCGACGCGGAGCGCTGGCTCGAGGTGAACAAGACGGCCGGCAGCTGGGACGGCTACCGGAAGGTCGTTGCGTCGCGGCCCGGCGAAACCGGCCGCCTGCTCGCCGACGGCTCGATCGAGCCGCCGTTCCTGATCGGCACAGCATGCGGCTCCTGCCATATCGCGTTCGATCCGCTCAATCCGCCCAAGGATCCGGAGCACCCCGCGTGGGGGAACATCAAGGGCGCGATCGGCAATCAGTACCTGCGCATCTCCGAGCTGCTCGGCTCGGGCATGCCGGTCGCCTCGCTCGAGTACCAGGTGTTCGCGCACGCGCGCCCCGGAACGTCAGACACCTCGGCGATCCCGACCGACCGGGTGAACAACCCCGGCACGATGAACTCGATCCTCAATCTGCATCAGCGCCCGGTCTTCGAGAACGAGGACGTCATCAAGTGGCGCAAGGTCACCGAGTGCCCGACGACGCCCGTGGCCGGAACGCAGTGCTGGTGCGAGCCCGGCCGTGATGGCAAGTGCTGGCTCCAGTCGCGCCAGAAGGAGACCGTACACCACATCCTGAAGGGCGGCGAGGACTCGATCGGCGCGCACGAGGCGATCCAGCGCGTCTACTTCAACATCGGGTCGTGCTCCGAGCAGTGCTTCGTCAACCACCTCACCGACCTCCGCCAGCTCGACCCGAGCGCGCGCAACTACGGGCAGACCCCGTTCGAAATCGGCCAGTGCCGGCGCGACTGCGCGAACCTCCGCGCCATCGAGGACCGGCTCGGGGACATCGTCGCCTTCCTCTTCTCGAAGAAGAATCACGCGACCGATCTGCACGTCGCGCGCGAAAACGAGCTGCAGCAGGACAAGCCGAGCGCGCGCTACACCTACGACGACCTCGTCGCCGATCTCGAGAAGCGCTTCGGCGCAGGCGCGGTCGATCGCGGCCGCGAGGTGTTCGCCGGAACCTGCGCACGCTGCCATTCGAGCATTTCCGAGGCGGAAGGCGGCCCGTTCAAGAATCGCGACTTCCGCGCGATCGATCCGAAGACCGGATTGCGCAAGGACTGGCTCGGCAACGACCAGGCGACGCCGGTGAGCGAGGTCGGCACCTACAAGTGCCGGGCGCTCCACTCGAACCACATGAAGGGACACATCTTCGCCGAGTACGGTTCCGAGACGCTCCGTGCGCGACCCGCGGATCCGAACGTCAAGGATCCGGCCGACGGCGGCCGCAGCTACTACCGCAACATCTCGCTGATCAGCCTGTGGGCGCACGCGCCGTTCCTGCACAACAACGCGCTCGGACCGGAGATCTGCGGCAAACCGAAGAACCCCGAAAACTTCTTCTACCGCTCGCCCTACGTCGACCGCGCCACCAAGGCCACGTTGCCGGCCGATCAGGCGCCTTCGTGCTGGGCGTATGACCCGAGCGTCGAAGGTCGCTTCAAGCTCTACGTCGCGTCGATGGAGGCGCTGCTCCATCCGGACGCACGCGTGCCGAAGATCACCCGCTTCCAGGTCGACGTGCCGATTCCGGTCGGCATCCGCACGGTCCAGGACGGCCAGCAGAAGCAGATCGTCGGGATGACGGTGGTCCTGCCCAAGGGAATGAACTCCGCCGGCCTGGGCAATTTCGACCACAAGGTCTTCATCCGCGATCTCGTCGATCTCCGCCGCGACCCCAAGGGGCTCGACCAGCGCCTCACCAAGCAACTCGGCGAGGAGGAAGGCAAGCAGACGATGGGCGAGCTGAAGGTGGTCGCCGTCGAGCTGCTCAAAGACCCCGAAAAACCGATCGAGACGATGCGCGGCCATCCGAAGCTCGTCCAGCTCTACAGCACGTGCAACGCCGACATCGAGAACGACGGCCATCGCTTCGGCGAGGACTTGCCCGAAGCCGACAAGAAGGCGTTGATCGCCTTCCTCGCGACCATGTAAGGAGACGAGCGCCATGAACATCCGCCTGACGCGACTCCGCCTCCCGACCGCCGCGGCCGCGCTGCTTACCGCGGCGCTCGCCCTCGTTCTCGGAGGCTGCGATGCCATCAACAACTGGCTGCACCCGCCGCCCGACATCAAGTTCGCGCCGGCCGGTGTGAAGTGGAGCGAGAAACCGGACTTCGCGATGGTCGAGCACGACTATCCCCTCACGACCGAGGAGCTCGCGAAGCTCACGCCGAAGAACATCGTGAACTACAGCCAGGAGCAGCTCGACCAGATCTATGCGCGGCTCACCGCGGGACCCATCCCCGACGGCGCGTTCAACGGCGATCTCATCTTCCCGATGGGCGAGACCGGCGACCGGCGTCTGTCGGAGATCGTCGGCGGCCTGCCGGGCTTCGCCGTGGAGCTCAAGCTCCACCGGATCGAGGATCTCGGCCGCACGCTGTGGAAGGGCAAGGTGTTCTACCGGAAGGAGCGCGTGCTCCGCAACCGGATCGAGGACTTCACCTTGCTGCGCCCGATCGTCGACAACCCGGACAAGGTCCGCCGCATCACGGTCGACGGCAAGGAGCAGTGGCTGCTCTTTCCCGCGCGGCTCTATTGCGGCCAGAGCCTGCTCGATGGCCGGCGCGAGTCGATCATCATCGACTACGCCTTCACCGATCTCCTGCCGGGCTATCAAGCCAAGCCCGATGCGCTCGCCGGCCGCAATGGTCTGCAGATTCGCGACGAGATCCGCATGGTGCGGCCCGGCTTCTACCTCGGGCGGGCGTACACCGGGCGCGTGTTTCTGCTCAATTTCGTGCTCTACAACGAGGCGATCGCCGAGCGAGACGGGCCTGCCTTCATGAAGACCGGCGCCGTGAACGAGGACTGCTGGGCAGGCGAGCAGGCGCGGCAGATCGTGGCCAACAAGTGATCGCGCCACGCGCCTGAGTGATGCAACGGTGGACCACGGTCATGGTCGGAGGGGTCCTCGCGGCCGCCTCCGCCTGGCCGCTCGCGGTCAAAGCGCAACGCGCCCCCGAGCCTGCTCCGCTATGGGCCGCGAGCCCCGCGAGTCCGGGCCCGGATCTGCCGCCCGTAGGCCGGTCGCTCTTTGACTTCGTGGCCACGCGCGAGGTGGATGGGCAGCGGGTCTACGACATTCCGTTCCCCTTCGATGCGTTCATCGCGCGCGTCGCGGCACGCACTGGGTGCGCCGACGGAGCATCCTGCGTGAAGGCAGTGCTCATTCCGCTCGGCCGCTCGCTTCAGCGCACCGCCGCGACGCCGGAATTCTTCAAGTACCCGCGTGTGGTCGTCGCCGTCGACGGTGAGGCGCCCGCCGGCGCCCATGCGCTGCTCAAGGACCGTTTCTACGTCGGCTATCAGGAAAAGGCCGGTGTGATCGAAGCGATCAGCTGGAACGAGGCGGCAGGACGCTTCGAGTTCCAGATCGTCAGCGGCTATCGCGCCGGCGCAACGCCGCGCGTGGTGTATGCGCGACGCGCGCTCTGCACCGCATGCCACCAGGGCCTCGCGCCCATCTTTTCGCGCCAGGTGTGGGATGAGACGAACGCGAACCCGCGCGTCGCGGCCGCGCTCGAAGCCGCGCGCAGCGACTTCTACGGCATATCGGTGCGCCGCGGCGTGGACATCCCCGACGCAATCGACGCGGCGACCGACCGTGCGAACCGATTCTTGCTCGTGCAGCGCCTCTGGCGCGAGGCGTGTGGCGCCGATGCATCGACCGCCACGCGCTGCCGCGCGGCGCTGCTCGCCGCCGCACTGCAGTTCCGTCTCAGCGGCGACCGCGCATTCGACACCCAGGCGCCCGCGTGGCGCGAGACTTTCGTTCCGGTGTTCACCGGGAATTTCTCCGCGCGCTGGCCCGCGGGACTCGCGGTGGCGGATCCGGACATCCCCAACCGCGATCCGATGCGCATGGAAGGCGGTCGCCTCGTCGAAGGCCTCGCGCTCACGCACGTCGCGGCGCCATTCGAGCCGCTCGCGCCGCGCCCGCCGCTCGAGGTCTGGTCCATCAATCGGCCGGAAACGCCGCGGCGACTGGTCGCCGGCCTGGCGGCCTTTATCGCCGCAGCCGACGTGCAGGCCCTCGACGCGCATCTCGCGTCACGGTCGGCGACGCGCCATGACCTCACCGCACCATGCAAGGTGACGTGGAGCGATGCCGCGCTGCGGTTCGACTGCGCCACGACGGACGGCCTCCGCGTCGCGGGGCGCGCGACGCTCGAGGCGGGCCGTGTCACGGGCGGCGCGATGAACGAGCTCACGACGGCCGGCACATCGCTCACGAATCTTGCCGTCAAGAAAGGCACGCTCGACGCGCGCGCCGGGCAACTCACTCTGGATGTGGGATCGCCTGGATTGCGCGGCCGACTCGCCGACGGCAGCGCGATCTCGAGCGTCGTCATCGCCTGGTCGCCGGCGGCGGGCACGTCGCCGGAGCGCGTGCGCGAGCTTGCCGCGCGGATCCACGTGACGGTATCGGATGAATTCCTGGCGGTGCGCGATGCGCTCGCCGCGCTCGCGGCTGCGCCGGACAGCGCGCTCGCCGACGGGACATTCGGCCGGGCGCGCGTGCTGTCCGCGCTCTTCGCGCGGCTCGGCATCCCGGAGCAGGCCTGGTGCTGCGAGAACACGAGCGGATTCCCACTGGCCACGGCCGAGCCACCCAAGCCTCCGATACCGAAAGGGGGTCCGGCACAGCCGTTTGCTGCGTTCTATCCGTTGTGCGCGACGTGCCACGCCACCGAGTCCCGCTTTCCGCCGAACTTCCTCGCCGGGTCGGGCGAGCGCGTGGCTGCCGCCATGCGCCGTTGCGCGCCGAGAATCTACGTACGGCTCGCGATGTGGCGCATCGCGCCCGCGCACCGCGAGAAGACGCCGATGCCGCCGCCGTTTCCGTCGGCGAATTCGAACGCGTACACCCCGCCGCCAGCCATCGCGTCACTCGAGCGGATGGCCGCGGAGCTCGCGCGCGCGGAGACCGGGGCGGCGCCCCGGCTCGGGCCGCTTCTGGAAAACGGGTATGAACGGCTGCGCCCGTGTCTGCCCGATGCGTCGTGATTGCCGGACCGTGAACGCAAAGAACGCAAAGAAGGGGATCGACGATGGCCGAGGCCACTGACCTGAGGACCCAGCTGGAACCCTGGCTCGTGCAGCTGATGCGCAAGCGCTGGGTGCGATGGATAACGTGGATCGTGTTCGCCGGGCTAGCGGTGTTCGTCGTGCTCGCCGTCTACGCGGTGAGCCTGTTCACCCAGGACGAAGCCGTCACCTACGACAACATCGTCGATCACTTCAAGTACGGCTCGACCGGCGGCGAGCGCGAGTCGGGATTCCCGTACTGGATCTTCCAGGCCCTGCCGCAGGTTTGCGCCTCGCACCTGCCGGGAAAGGGCTACGCGTCGCTCGGACTGATCTACGAGAAGGGGAGAGACCTGCCGATCGGCATGTCCAAGCGCCGGTACCAGGGCATCGAGCGGACGTTTCTGAACTGCGCGGTCTGCCACACGAGCACCGTCCGCGACGCGCCCGGCATGGCGCCGCGGGTCGTGGTCGGCATGCCGGCCAACACTTTCAATCTGGGGGCGTTGCAGAAGTTCTTCTTCGATTGCGCGCGGGACCCGAAGTTTTCCACCGAATTCGTCGTGCCCGAGATTGCCCGCCTGATGCGCGAGCACGATCAGAAGCTCGGGCTCTTCGAACGCTATGCCGTCTATCCGCTCGCGATCTGGATCATGCGCGAGCGTCTGCTCATGCTGCGGGGACGCATGGAACCGCTTCTCACACAAACCGAGTGGGGCCCCGGGCGCGTCGACACGTTCAATCCGAACAAGATCCTGTTCGGGATTCCGCTCGATCAGCTTCCGGAGCGCGAAAAGAACCCGCCGGTCGATTTCCCCTCGATCTGGATGCAGAAGCCGCGGCAAGGGATGCAGCTCCACTGGGACGGCAACAACATCATGGCCGAGGAGCGGAACAAGAACGCCGCGTTCGGCACAGGCACGACACCGCCCACGATCGATCTCGCGGCGATCGGGCGGCTGGAGAAGTGGATGCTGACCGTCGAGCCGCCGAAGTACCCGTATCCGATCGATGACACCAAGGCCGCACGCGGCCAGAAGATCTACGCCGAGTACTGCGCCGGCTGCCACGGCAAGAACGGGCGGGAATTCTCCGCCCCGGAAGGGCGCACCGCGCGGGCGTGCGTCGACCCGAAAGAGTCCGAGGATGTGCTCTACGGGCCGCAAGTCGGGAAGATCACCCGCATCGAGGAGGTCGGTACCGACCGGCACCGGCTCGACTCATTCTCCTACGACCTCGCTGTGAACCTCGGCACAGTGTACGCGGGCTATCCGCACCGCTACTGCCATTACCGGAAGACCTATGGCTACGCCAACATGCCGCTGGACGGCATCTGGCTACGCGCGCCGTACCTCCACAACGGGTCGGTACCGAGCCTGCGCGATCTCCTCGAGCCGTCGGCCGACCGTCCGCGGGTGTTCTATCGCGGCAACGACGTGTACGACGCGCAGAGGGTCGGGTTCGTCAGCGAGCACGCCGCGCAAGGCACCGCCAAGTACTTCAGGTTCGACACCTCGCTGCCCGGCAACTCGAACGCCGGCCACGAAGGCCGATACTACGGCACGACGCTCGCGCCCGACGACAAGGACGCGCTCGTCGAATACTTGAAGACGTTCTGAGAGCTCCCGCCATGTTCGCCACACAGACCACCTCACCGCGCAAGCGCAAGCTTCTCACCTGGCTCGCCGTGCTCGTCGTCCTCGGTGCGCTCGGCGCCTGGTACGGCTGGTACAAGTTCTTTCGCGAGGAGCCGCAGCCGGACTGGATTCGCAAGGATCCGGAGATGCGCTTCAAGTACGGCTCGTTCGGCGCCGAGCGCGAAGCGGGCATCCCATACTGGATCTTCTACGTGCTGCCGCGCATGTTTCCCGAGAAGATCCCCAATCCCGGCGGGCTCGCCGGATTCGGCACGGCGTGGGAGCAGGGGCAGGAACTGCCCGTCGGCTTCACCAAGATGACCGTCGGGTTTCCGCGCGTGGCGAACAACTGCGCCGCCTGCCACACCACGAGCTACCGCAAGTCGCCGGACGAGAATCCGACGTTCGTCACCGCGGGCCCCGGGCACACGCTGCACCTCGTCGCGTTCTTCCGGTTCCTGGTCGACTGCGCGAGGGACCCGCGCTTCAACGCCGACAACATCATGCGCGAGATCGAGCTCGTGACGGATCTCTCGCTGATCGACCGGGCGATCTACCGTTTCCTCCTCATCCCGATCACGAAGAAACGCCTCCTCGAGCGCGAGGACCAGTTCAAGTGGATCTATCGCCACGACTTTCCAGACTGGGGCCGGGGCCGTGACGATGCGATGAACCTCACCAAGTACTTCATGATCGAGCTGAAGATGGACGACACCTTCGGCCCGACGGACATCCCCGCGATCTGGAACCTGAAGAAGTACGACGTGCCCGGAACCACCATGAACTGGTCGGGCGACAGCCACGACTCGTACTCGGTGATCATCGACTCGGCGCTCGGCCTGCTCGGCGCCGCACCCAAGTCGAACGACGAGTTCCTCGAAGAGATCAAGTGGCTGCAGCAATACCTGCGCGAGAAGCCGCCGCCGAAATACCCCTACCCGATCGACCCGGCGCTTGCCGAGGTCGGCAAGGGCGTGTTCGAGGCGACCTGCGCCGGCTGCCACGCGAGCGAGCGTACCGGGAAGCGGATGCCGCTCTCGGCGGTGAACACCGACCCGGAGCGCATGCGGACGTGGAGCAGGGACAACGCGGTCGCCGCCAACAAGGTCGTCAGCGATTTCGGCATCGAGCGCAAGGGCCTGGTCGAGGCGCCGCTGGACGGTTACAACCCACCGTTCCTCGACGGGATCTGGCTGCGCGCACCCTACCTGCACAACGGCTCGGTGCCGACCCTGCGCGACTTGCTCGAGCCCGCCGCGGCGCGGCCCAAGATCTTCTGGCGCGGCTACGACGTCTACGACCCGAAGAACGTGGGCTTCGTGTCGCAGGGAGCCGAGGCCGAGCGTGTCGGGACGAAGCACGACACCAGCTTGCGGGCCAACAGCAACGTCGGGCACGAGATGGGGACCGGACTCTCCGACGACGAGAAGGACGCGCTGCTCGAATACCTGAAGACACTCTGACACGAACTATCACGCGCGGACACCGTCACAGCCGAAATGAGCGACATCTTCATCAGCTACGCCAGCGTCGATCGGGACCGCGCACGCGAGCTCGCGACCCAGCTCGAGCGCCTCGGCTGGTCGGTCTGGTGGGACCGGCAGATCCAGGCGGGGAAGACATTCGCCGGAGTGATCGAGAGCGAGATCGACTGCTGCCGCTGCGTCATCGTGCTCTGGTCACGCGCCTCGGTCGACTCCCGCTGGGTGCGCGACGAGGCGAACGAGGGCCTCAAGCGCGAAGCGCTCGTCCCCGTGTTCATCGAGCCTGTGGACCCGCCGCTCGGCTTCCGCAGCATCCACGCGGCCAATCTCGCCGGGTGGCGCGGCGACCCGGAGTCGCCGGGATTCCGCGACCTCGTACGCGATCTCTCCAGCACGCTGAACTCGCCGCCCGCCGGCAACCTGCCGCCATCCGATCGGGGCGAACGCTCCAGGCCGCGTCCGAACGACGGCGGGGGCAAGCGGCCCCCGTGGCTGATCCTGGGCGCGGCGGCGATTCTCGTTATTGCGATCGGCGTGGCAGGGGTAGCCTATTTCCGCGCCGACCACGACGTTCAAGTCACCGACCGCGCCGAGGAGGCGCGCCGCAAAGCCGAGGCGGATGCCGCGAGGCAGGGCACCGAGCTCGACGCCAAGCGCAAGGAGCTCGAAGCCCAGCGCGCGGAGCTCGATGCGGCCCGCCGCGCGCAGGCCGAGGCGGACGCTCGCAGGCGCGCCGAGGCGGAAGCGGCCGCGCGTGACGCCGAGGCGAAAGTCGCCGCGCGCGAGGCCGAAGCGCAGCGCCGGGCCGAAGCCGAGGCGGCGCGCCAGCTGAAGGCTGAAAGGGATCGACTCGGCGCTGCCGAGGATGCCCGGCGCAAAGCGGAAGCCGCGCGCCGTGCCGCGGCAGAAGAGGCGGCCCGGAAGGCCGACGCCGAGCGCGCGCGCCTGGCGGCCGCAAAGGACGCGCAGCGCCTCGAGGAGGAACGGAAAGCGCAAGCCGCCGCGGCCCGCGCAAAGGAAGCCGAGCGCGCCAGCCGCGCCGCCGCCAAGGCGCTCGCCGTCAAGAACCCGGAGATGCTGCCGTCAGTGGGCGACTCGTGGAGCTATCGATACGTCGACGGTTTCCGGCGAGCCGAACTGGCGCGCCTGACCTATCGCATCGAGGACATCACCGGTGACGGACTGACCGAATCGCTCGCGGTGTCGAGCCGGCCCGACTTCGCGAGCCGGGTCGTCGTGAACCGCGCGCCGACCTTCCCGCTGCGCAGCGGCCTCAATTTCTCGCCGCCGGATCTCGCGCCCTACCTCCAGGCATTCTACGGACTCGATGGCGGACCTCGACTACCGACGGTAACGCGCCAGGTCACGAGCGATGCGAGCGTGGACATGCGCATGCGCGTCGTCGGAACCGATGCCGTCACGGTGCCCGCCGGGCGCTTCGACACGATCAAGGTCGAGGCGGAGGGCCGCGCCTACTCCTTGTTCAAGCAACTGCAGGTGCACTCGATCATCACGATCTGGTACGCGCCGAAGGTCAAGCGCTTCGTCAAGTACACGGCCCAGTCGTTCGAGCGCGAGCTGCCCGTGGAATTGAACACGTTCGAGCTGGTGGAGTACCGCGTCAATCCCTGAGCGCGAGCGCGCACGGTAAAAACCGGTTGCGGACTGCTGCGACCAGCCAAATGTCCACGGGAAATTTGACCTACCGCAATACTCCATTCCGGCTGCCGGGCCTAAATAAGAGGACCCGAGGAAGGGACATCCGAGCGACTTGGCGGACGCCTCCAGAGTGGAGGATGAATGTCATCCACGACGACGTGGGGTGTTGTGTGGATTGCAATTGCCGTGCTACTCGGCGGTTGCAGCAGTCCTCGATACTACTGGCAAGCCGAGCATCGGCTAAAGACCGACGATTTCTTCCTGTCACAAGGGCATTTTGCCGTCTACTACCCGGCGGGGATCCAACTCTCGTTCCCTGGCTATATCGTAGGGATCGAGGATAGCGATAAGGCTGCAACCGTCGACGAGGGCGACTTGGTCGTCGACCGCGTTACCCATGCGGGGTCAAGCATCACGCAGTTGTCCGACGTCCTGGCCGAAGGGCCCCAGGTCCCGTACATCTCTCAGGTAATCCATTACACGGGCGAGTCTCTCGGCGCCGGAAACTGCGCGCTCTACAGCCTCTATCAGTCCGATCTGCCGGATCTCATGCAATTCTGTCACGGCAACAAGCAGCCGCGCATTGGCGCATGGAGTGAATATCGTTCGGCCTACGCGGACAGCTGGCACGCGATCGATCTCCTGAAAGAAGCGCTGCAGCGCGATGTTGCGACCGGCAAATACACCCATCTGGTCGTCGCGATGATGGGCTGGCGGACCCCCCAAGAGGAAGCGATCCGCAACTTCAACTCGATCATGCGTTCGCTCCAGATCGCGGCCGGGGGAAAGTTCAGGCCACTGTTCGTGGGGATCACCTGGGTCGGACCCTGGGCGGGCCGATGGCTCGATCCTATCGTGGAGGTGATCAGCTACGGCAACATCGCCAACCTCGCTGACATCGTGGGGCTCACGTGGCTGGGTGTCCTGACCGACGAGATCGTCATTCCGCTTTCGGACCAGGTCGACACCGTGTTCATCACCCACAGTTTTGGCGCACGGGCCGCGTCGACGGCGATCTGCATCGGACCGGCCATCCGGCGTAGCGCCACGACCGCGAGGGAGCGGCCCCCGGGCAGTGTCGGTCACCTGATCGGCTTCGAGGCGGCATTCTCCTTGCAACGCTTCAAGAAGGAACGCCTTTTCCCTATCTACGAGGACATCTTTTTCCCAGCGGATTGCGCCCGCGCGAAATCGATCGTCCTGACGGCGAGCGCGTCCGATTCGGCCACCCGGACAATCTTGTGGGCGGATCTTGCTGGCAACTACCGGTACTTTCGGAGCTTCTGCCGGTCCAACGCCTCGCTTGTGAGTTGCGTTCCGGTGGACGAACGCGGCGACCTCGAGGGCGAATACGACGCGAGCAAGCGGGTGCTGTATCTCGACGCGAGCGAGTTGATACGCTTCAAGGCTCCTGGGACGGATGGCGGCGGACATTCGGACGTCTTCCGTCCGCCAGTGGGCCATTTGATCTGGAACATCCTTGCGAAACCGTCTCCGCAGCGCCATGCGGGACCGCGATGATCAGTCGCCGCAAGTACGTCGGATGGCTGACGGGCGTATTTCTGCTGGTGTGGGCGTTGCTTGCTATCGCCCCTCACGACCGCGGCGACTGGCTGATGGAGAACGTGCCCCTCCTGGTGTTCGTCGCCGCCTTGGTTGCAAGCTATCGCGCCCTGCCCTTGTCCCGCATCTCTTACACCCTCATTGCATTGTTCCTGATCCTGCATGCAATCGGCGCCCATTACACCTACTCGCTGGTGCCATGGGCAGATTGGGCGAGAGCCGTTGGTTTGACCGTCGACCCGGACGATTTCAATCGAAATCACTTCGACCGAGTGGTCCATTTCCTGTACGGATTGCTGCTCGTCTATCCGATTCGCGAGGTCCTGCTGCGCGTCGCGGATCTGCGTGGCTTCTGGGGGTACTTCTTTCCCATCGCCATAACGCTGTCGACTTCGGCGATTTACGAGCTCCTGGAATGGGGCGCCGCGGAGGTGTTCGGGGGCGATCTGGGCGTCGCGTTTCTAGGCACCCAGGGCGACGTGTGGGATGCGCAGAAGGACATGGCGCTGGCAGGTGTCGGCGCGCTGGTCGCCATGGCGATCACCGCAGCGTTGAACTATGCGCTGGAGCGCGACTTCGCACGCGAGTGGGCCGAAAGTCTGCGCGTGAAGGTGCCGACTCCACTCGGCGAGGACGAGCTACGGCGCCTGTGGCGTGGCTGGAAACGGCGCACGGCGCACCCGCCGAAAGGGACGAAGTGATGCGACGCGCCTCATTCCGCCAGGTATCTTCGAGTGGGTGGAGTCCCGCGTAACCCCTTGAGCCCATGACGACTTACGGCGTCTCGGCAGTGCTGTAACCGATCTGTAAGTGTCCCGTAAGCCATCCTTTCCGGCCGGCACGCGAGCATGTGCTGGCCATGACACAAAATCGTCTCGCATCTATTCGCTCAGTGCGCCGCGCCGCATGCCTGGCGCTCGCCTCGCTGCTGGTGGTCGGTTGCTCGGTGAGGGAATACGCCGCTCGATCGGTCGCCGACGCCTGACCTTCGGCGGGGATGTCTACGCGTCCGATATAGCTATGACGGCAAAGATAAACCGTTCGAAGTTCGACCTGGCGTTCACCGGGCTCGGGCTCGTTGGCGTGGCGAAGATCGTACTGCCGTTCATCGCCACGATGTTGTGGCGCGCTCCGGGCCGTCGCGAGATGATAGCGCCCGGTCAGGGTCAGGTCTCTTACAGCACAGGAGGCACGACATGAGCATTGGCGAAGCGCCCGGGCGCGGCTACGCTTCACTCCAGAAGGTCCGCGTCGTCACCGAGACGGCGCCCGTCCATTCCCCGAAACGGCCCCCGCCCCTGCCCGGCCGGGTGCCGTCCGGCCCCGCCGGACCCTACCGCGCGTACAAGCCGCGGCCGTTCACGCGCGCCGAGCGCGACAAGGTCACCATTCTCTTCGGCGGCCTCCACTGGCGCGCGGAACGGCTGATTCAGGCCTCCATGGAGAACCTCGGCTACTCGACGCGCGTGCTGCCGACCGCTAGCCGCGCGGACCTGCTCACCGGCCGCGAGCTCGCCGATATCGGTCAGTGCTGCCCGACCAGCTTCACGACGGGCAATCTCGCCAACTTTCTCCGCGAAGAGACGAAGCGCATCGGCGCCGAGCAGGTGGCCGACAACTACGTCTATCTGACCGCCGGCTCGTGCGGGGCATGCCGCTTCGGCCAATACCATCAGAGCTACGAGCTCGCGCTGCGCAACGTCGGCCTCGAATCGTTCCGCATGTTCCTGCTCGGTCAGAACGGGCTCGACCAGGGCGCAGCCCAGGGCGGCGGGCTCGAGCTGAACCTGCCATTCACGCTCGGTGCGGTGTGGGCGGTGGTGCTCGGCGACATCATCCAGGACATCGAGTACCAGATCCGGCCCTTCGAGAAGAACCCGGGAGAAACGGAGCGGGTGACGCGCGAAGCGGTCGACTACGTGTACGAAGTGTTCCGCAAGCGCCCGCGACGTGGCGAGAAATGGGTTGCGCTCGCATGGCATGCGCTCACGCGCTACTTCGTCGACGCCATGCGGGAGGTGCGCGTCCGTTACGACGCGATCGAAGTGGACCGCCTGCGGGTGAAGCCGGTGGTCAAGATCACCGGAGAGTTCTACCTGCAGACGGTGGAGGGCGACCCGAACCACAACATCCATCGCTGGCTCGAATCGGAGGGAGCCGAAGTCTATCCCGCCGCGGTCACGGTCTGGCTGGACTACTTGATGCGGCTCGAGGGCCAGAATTTCGAGGAGCGGTTCGGCATCGACCGGTCCGCGCGTCTCAAGTACGCCGGGATACGCGCCGTGCAAGCGTTGTTGCGCTGGACATACAACCGCATGCGTCATGCGCTCGCGGACCTGCCGCGCGAGATGCCCGACCAGTTCGAGCTGCGCGCCCTCGCGGCACCTTATTACAACGCCCGCCTGAACGGGGGCGAAGGCGACATGCTGGTCGGCAAGGCGCTCTGGGCCTACCACCACAAGAAGGCGCACATGACCTGCGAGCTTTCCCCCTACTCCTGCATGCCTAACACGATGAGCGTCGGGGCAATGGCCGGAGTGCTGGGCAAGCATCCCGACCTGCTCTATGCCCCGCTCGAGATCAAGGGCGACGCCGAGGTGCACGCGCTGTCGCGCTGTCAGATGATCCTCACGGAGGCGAAGAAGCGCGCGCAGCGCGAGTACGAGAACGTCCTCGAGCGCATCGGGATGACCGAGGAGCGCGTGCACGCGGCCGTCGCGGCGCGCCCGGAGCTCGTGCGGGCAACCCATCGTGTCCCGCGGTACGGCGTCGCCGGCACCGCCGCCAACCTTGCATTGCACGTTGCCGGCGGGAGGCCGTCGTGAAGATCGTCGGCCTCGACGTCGGCTCGACCACCGTGAAGGCGCTCGCGGACGCGGGCGGCACACCGGTGTGGCAGGACTACAAGCGCCACAACACGAAGCAGGCGGAAATGGTGCTCGAGTTTCTCGAGCGCATGGAAGTCGAGTGCGGGCTCGAGCCCAGCAGCGACCGGGTGTTCCTCACCGGATCGGGCGCCGGGCTGATCGCGCCGCTGGTCGGCGGCAAGTTCATCCAGGAGGTCGTCGCCGTCTCCGCCGCGGTGGAGAAGCTGCATCCCGAGGTGAACTTCGTGTCCGAGATCGGCGGCGAGGACATGAAGACGCTGTTCTTCACGCCGAGCGGCGACGGCAAGTCGAAGCAGGTCTACATGCAGTCGGCCTGCAGCGGCGGCACCGGCACCTTCATCGAGAAGACCGCGCGCAAGCTGCAGATTCCGGGCGAGCGCCTCGCAAGCATGGCCTACACGGGGCTCGATCTGCACAAGATCAGCTCGAAGTGCGGCATCTTCGCGGAGGCCGACGCGAATACGCTCGTCAAGAGCGGGGTTCCGGTGGAAGAGATCATCGCGAGCCTGTTCGAGGCGGTCGTCTACCAGAACCTCGCGACGCTCACCAAGGGCAACACGCCCACACCCCAGGTGCTGCTGCTCGGCGGCCCGAACCTGTTCTTCGCGGGGCTTCAGGAAGCGTGGCGGCATCATCTGCAGAAGCTCTGGACGGAACGCCGGATCGAACTGCCCCCGGGCGTCTCGCCGGAATCGCTGATCCAGGTCCCCGCCGAAGCGCTCTACTACGCCTGTATCGGATGCATCGAGATCGGCTGCGGCGAGGCGCCCGGCGTCGGCGTCTACGCGGGCACCGGTAGGCTGCGCTGGTGGATCGAGGAAGGGCAGCACGAGCAGAAGGCGCGCGAGGGATCGAAGGGCCTCGCGGGCGACCCGACCGAGCTGGAGCAGTTCGTCAAGTGCTACGGCGAATCCCGCACGAGCGTCACGAAACCCGGCCCGGAGCAATGCCGCGAGGCGGCGACGGTGGGCTGCGACTTCGGCAGCACGACCGCGAAAGCCGTGGTGCTGTCGCCGACCGGCGAATTGATCGCGAGCTGCTACGCGCAGTCGAACGGCAATCCGATCGAGGACGCCAAGGCGATCATGCGCGAGATCCGTGGCGCGGGGATCGAGCGTATCGCCGCACTCGGGGTGACCGGATACGGCAAGGATTTGCTGAAGGACATCGTCGGCGCGGACGTCGCGGTCGTCGAAACCGTTGCGCACGCGACGGCGGCGTTGCACTACTTCGCCGATGCCGACGTGATCTGCGACGTAGGCGGCTGCGACGTCAAGATCATGCTGCTGCGCCAGGGCACCGTGGCCGACTTCCGGCTCAACTCGCAGTGCTCCTCGGGGAACGGCGCCTTCCTGCAGGGTGTCGCCGAGCGCTACCAGGTTCCACTCGACCAGTACGCCGAGCGCGCGTTCCAGGCGCGTGCGGTGCCGACGCTCGCGATGGGCTGCGGCGTCTTCCTGCAGTCGGACATCGTCAACCAGCAACGCAAGGGCTGGTCGAGCGAGGAGATCATGGCCTCGCTCGCCGCGGTGCTGCCGCTGAACGTCTGGGTGTACGCCGGGCAGTTGCAGAACCTCGCGGCGGCGGGGCGCAAGTTCGTGCTCCAGGGCGGTACGCATCGCAACCTGGCGGTGGTGAAGGCGCAGGTGGATTTCATTCGCGGCAAGGTGCCCGACGCCGAGATCGTCGTGCATCCGTACTCGGGCGAAGCCGGTGCGATCGGCGCGGCGCTCTGCGTGCTCGACTGGGCGCGTGAGGGCGCGGCGAGTCGCTTCCGGGGCTACGACCTGATCGAGTCACTCGAGTACGTGGCCACGACGAACGAGCACACGACCTGCCACTGGTGCCCGGTCAACTGCCGGCGCACGTTCATCGATGTGCGGATTCCGGGCGCGCCGGGACGCTCGTGGAGCAAGCTGCCCGTCGAGGCGGGCTGGGAGCGCGTGATCAGCGGCAACTCTTGCCCGAAGGGTCTGCTCGAAGACGTCAACGAGATGCGCGTGGTGAAGGCCAAGCTTGAGGAGGCGAAAAATGCCTATCCGAACATTGCAGAGCTGGTTCGAGACAGCGCTTTCAAGCGCGCCAAGGCCGACGTTCAGTCCCCAGTCTGACACGCCCGCGGCCGCCGGCCCCGCGGCGCTGTCGCGCGCCAGCCTGCGCCTCGGCATCCCGCGAGTGCTCAACCTCTGGTCGACACATCAGTTCTGGATCGGCTTCTTCGACGCGCTCGGCATCGAGGCGCGGCGCATCGAATTCTCGTCCGACACGTCCGAGGACCAGGCACGCACGCACGCGAAGGGACGCGGCACGGTCGACTGCTGCTATCCGGTGAAGTGTGTCTCGGGACACTACGGGGAGCTCCTCGCGCGCTCGAAGCGCAAGATCGACATCCTGTTCTCACCGATGATCTACTCGCTGCCCTCCTTCCTGAACGGACATGCGATCGATTCGCTCTCCTGCCCACGGGTGATGGCGGCGCCGGAAAACATCAAGGCCGGCTTCATCAAGGAACGGGACGCCTTCGCCGAGGCCGGCGTGCGCTACGTCGCGCCGCTCGTCTCCCTCGGCGACCGGCCGGTCGTGCCGAAGCAGCTCTACGCCGGATTGATGGAGGCAATCCCCGGTATCACCGCGGAAGAAACCAAGCGTGCGGTCGACGCGGGCTACCGCGCGCTCGAGACCTACAATGCCCGGCTGCGTGCGAAGGGTCGTGAAATCCTCGAATGGTGCGCGCGCGAGGCCAGGCCGTGCATGCTCGTGCTGGCACGCCCGTATCACATGGATCCGGGCATCGGGCACGAGATCGAAGTCGATCTGCAGGCCTACGGTTATCCCGTGCTCTGGTCCCAGTACCTGCCTATCGACGACGACCTCCTGCAATGGATGTTCGGTCCGGACATCGCCGCAGGCCATATTCGCTCTCCTTTCGACATTCACGACGTATGGCCATCGTCGTACAGCGCGAACACGAACGAGATCCTCTGGGGCGCGAAGTATGCCGCGCGCATGCCGTGGATCGCCTGCGTGGTCCGCATGTCGAGCTACGAGTGCGGGATGGACCAGCCGACGTACTCACCGGTGCAGGCGATCGTCGAACGCTCCGGGACGCTCTTCTTCTCGTTCCAGGACCTCGACTCCACGAAACCGGCCGGTTCCGTGAAGATCCGCGTCGAGACGATCGCGCATTACCTGCAAAAGCATTCGGCCGCGATCATCCAGAGAAAGCAGGCGGCCAGCCCCGCTGACTGTCCGCTCGGGGAGAGTGTCGCGCACCGGAGCGCGACGAGTGGCTGACCCGAATCGCAGGATCGGTCAATCGCCGTGAGGATTTAGGCGTTGGTTTCAAGTGAGCCCGGGTAGAGGCGATCGAGCAAATCGCGCGCCGCGGCGGACAGCACTTCCGCAATTGCTGGCGCGAAGGCTTCGGCCGCGCCGTCGGCATCGCGTCCCACCCAGAGTTTCGAAAGCGCATCGCGGCGCGCCTCGACCACCGCCTTCACCGCCTCGTTCCAGAACTCCGGATACCCGCGCTCGGTCCATTCGCCGCGTCCGCGACCGTAGTGCGCGACGGCGAGGTAACGCAGCAGTGCGCCCGCCACGAGCTCCTCGAGGACGGTGTCGCTCCACTGCACCGAAGTCGTGTTCGCACCGCGCACGAAGTTGTAGCCGCGCGCCAGCCCCGCACCGCCCAGCGCGCCCAGCAGCCCGCCGACGAGCAGACCCGCTCCGAGCGTGAGCCCACCCGCGGCGAGGTCGGCCTTCAACCCCGCCAGCGCGCCGGTCACGACGCCGCCTACCAATGCCGACTTGCCTTCGCTCAGCCCGCGCTTCACGACGTAGTTCTCCGCGAGGCGCTCCAGCACCTTGCGCGCGGCATGCCCGCCGAGGCCGTAGATGGCGATGAGGCGATCGGTTGCGTCCCGGATGTCGGCGTCGAGGCGCTCAGCGAGTGCGCGCATCGCAGGCCCCAGCGGCCCCGATTCGTCGCCGCGTCCGATCCCGAGCGCGGAACCGACTTCGCGCAGACGCAAGCGCAGTCCTGCTTCGTCGACGACCTCGCGGTCGCACGCCGCGCGCGCAAGTTGCGTCGCAAGCGCCGTCATGGCCTCCTCGAACTGGCTCTGCCGCCGCCTTGTCCACGCATCCTGAAGGCGCGCGAAGGCGGGCCGCTTCGCCTCCGGAAGGACCTCCGCCACCGCGCGCAGAAGCGTGATCTCCTGGACCCAGCACCGCGCGAACGCATCCAGCGTAAGCACGTCTCGGACGATGTTGTACCGTGCGACGTGCGCGCGCCAGCGTGCCTCCTCCGCCTCCTCCTCGCGCCGCGGCCGCAGCACACCGGTCTGGTTCAGCAGCACGAGGGTGGGCTTTCCGATCCATGCCAGAACCCGCATTTCGGGTCCGACATAGGCCGCATCCGACGGCGTTTCCGCCGCGTTCACGAGGTAGAGCACGACATCGGCGTGATCGCGAACATTCTTCGCCGCCTGCTGGGTCGACCAGAACGGGCGGTCCTTGAAACGATCCCAGGTCGACGACAGCAATCGCGCCAGCGGACTGTCCGATTGCTCGAGGCGCCGGGCGAGCCGCACGCTGTCGCCGAACCCCGGTGTATCCCAGAGGCGCAGGGCATCCCCTTCGGACGTCTCGATCATCGTATGGACCTCGGCAAGCGCGGTCACGTGGGGCGCGTCGCGAACCTCGCCGACGTCCTCACCGAGAAGAGTCCGCGCTAGGGTGGTCTTGCCGACGTTGGTGTGCGAGACGAGCGACAGATTGACCTCGTGCGTCCCGTCCGTCATGCCGCGACCTCCGGTGCCTGCACGCGGTCGAGCGCTCGCGAAAGCTCGCGCTCCGCATGCCCGGGGTCGCCCGCCTCCAGGTCGACGAATACGGGCTCGCGAGACTGCTCGGTGAGCATCCCGCGCCAGGCGTCCCGGCGTTCCGCCCGTCGCCGAGGATCAGCGGCGAAGCGCTGGGCGAATTCCGATTCGTCGATGATCACGACAAGCGGCGTTCCATGCGCGAGCCGACCCGCGATCGCCGCGACGAATGCACCGTGGTTTTCCGGCTCCGGCGTTGCGGTCATGGCAAACAGCACGACAACGAGCGCAGGTGCGGTGGCTGGCACGCTGTCCGCCGGGATCGCGTCCTCGCCGCCGAACGGCACCGACGTCGCAATCTCCATGGCGCTCCGCGGGCCGAACACGCGGCCAACGAGCGCGTTGAGCGCGAGCGTCGCGCGGGGCGACGGCACGTAGCCGTACGGAACGGCGCGCACCTGAGCAATCTCCCCCCGGAAGCCGCGCAACAGACGCTGGAAATAAGCATCCCCGAGCCGCATCGGGAAGTGCGTCGCGAGGCGGCGCTCGGCAAGCCACGCCCCGAGCGCGAGCAGCGTCCGGGGCAGCAGCACGACAAGCCCGATGGTCGCCGCGTAGAGATGGATCCAAGGCGCGGCGTTCTCGCCGTCGCCGGCACTGAAACGCAGCTGGGCGAAGCGCTCGACGTCGGGGAGCTCGATACCGGTCAGCAGCGAGGCCGGGCCGAGCACGAACGAGAGCAGGCCATGCGCCTGCTCCGGGTCGAGGAAGGTGCTTTCCCAGCCTGCGCGGTACTCGAAGACGAGGCCGCGCATGTAAAGCCCTGCGACGGCGCCGACGGCGAACAGGGCGGCGGCAATATGCAGCACGCGTGCGACCCGCGCCGTCACGAGGCGCGCCGTCGCTTGTGTCCAGTCCCGCGCAAACTCCGCAAACAGGGATGCCATGCCCGAGTCTCGTGGCGCGAGCGTCGTCTCGTCGACGACAGCGTGCCCCGCTCTCGCGACGATGCGCGCGATCGGCCCCAGATGCTGCGCGGATTGGCGCGCCAGGCGCGCCCCGGCGCGCGTTGCGATCAGCGCGTAGACGGCGATGTTCCAGACAAGCAGACCAAAGTGCGGAAACGCGAGCAGGTTGATGTGGTCGCCGGGGCCGATCGCGTCGATGGCGAGACCGAGCGCAAAAGCCGCGACGACCAGCACCCAGCCGATCCAGGGACGCCACGCGAGCGCACGCAGCGCGCGGGGAATGCTCGGATGGCGCGATCCGAGGCGTTCGACCACGAGGGCCGCACGACGCTCGAGGAACGCTTCGCGGGACGCGCCCGCCCCCACGACTTCCGCCGCGGCGCGGCTGGCCCAGGCACGGTCGTCCTCGCTCCAAACCTTCGGCGAGACCTCACCGGTCTCGAACGTGCGGACGAGCAGGACGTTGCGGGCGGCGTTTTCGTTCACTCCGGCAGCAGGATCGGACAGGAGCGTCGAGTGTACGCGATCCGCACCGTGGCCGGCTTGCGTAAGGCGCTGATTCCACGGGGGCAACATCGCTCTGTCGTCGATTGGCGACATGCCATGGGAATATCGCAGCTGCGGCAACCGTGCTATAGAGAAACTAGTTGTCGGCCTATTCCGTCGACGTCGATGCAGGTGGCTGAATGCAGTCGGTCGATTGCCCTTTTTGCGATCACGCAAATCCCTCGGGCGCGAAGTTCTGCAACGAATGTGGTTCGCCGCTCCACTTTGCTCCGTGCAAGCAGTGTGACGCGGTCAACCACGTCAACGACACGCAGTGCTACCGCTGCGGCGCTTCTCTGACGCCGCCACCCGCCCCAGCGGAGGCCGCTCATCTCGAATCGGGCGTCGATCTCGAGCAGCAGGTCGACCGCCTCGAGCACGAGCTCGCTCAGATCGGGGAGGAGCCCGGTCCGATCGCGGAGGAGCCTGAAGTCATCGACGAGGAACGGGATCGGGTCGGCCAGAAGCCTGGCGCGATCGAGCACCAGCTCGGCATTTTTGGGGACAGCCCGTCCGCGTCCGACCCGGAACCGCCCGGTCCAGTAAATCAGCAGCCCGGCTCGTCGGCGCACGATGCCCACCCGCTCGACATGCTGGCTGCAGTGAACGGGAAGAAACGCCCGAACTCGAGGGCAGCGGCCGGACGCATCCCGCAGGCAAGGTTGCTCTTCCGCGAAGTCGCCGAAGCGCCGCGCACGCGTTGGCACGGATATGTTGCGGGCGCTTCCGGCGTGCTCCTCGTGTTGGCAATCGCCGCGGGCGGGTACCACTACTATCGCGACGAGCTTTCGCCGGGCCTGGCAGTGGTGGAGGGTGGCAAGCAGGTGACGGATGCCCCTTCCCGGGAGATGCAGACCGGCGACATGGGCGCGTCGTCCGTCGTATCCATGCCGCCGCTCGTGAAGGATCTCCCCGCAGTGACGCGTGAGCCACCGGAGCCCGTGCCGCCGGTGAAAGCAACTGTCGCGAGGAACGAAGACGAGGTGCCCAAGGCAATCCCCGCTCGGCCGGATCTCTCCTCGCCGGCAGAGGAAGGTTCGATGACGACGCACGCTGCAGAAGCGGCCGCCGAAGGGGTTGCGCCGGATTCCGCGTCGGCCGCCGTGTCCGAGCCTCCGCGGTGTCCTCCGGCGGTCGTGGCGATGGCCCTATGCGACTGGATCGCGCATGCCGACCGGAATTAATTGGAAGCCCGGACGCTTCCTCATTGTTCTCCTCGCGGTCGGGATCGCGCTTCAGTCCGCCACGCTGCGAGCCGCTGCGCAAGTCACGCTGTTGACCGGGACCGAAGAGGCCGACGTACGCATCGGCCAGGATCTCGCCGACTTCATCGCCGGAGCCGTCGATATCAAGCTGGATGTGCTGCCTTTGCCGAGCTCGCCGGAGAGCCTCGACCGGCTGTACGCCGAGTCGGGCGTCAACCTCGCCGCCGTTCAGCTGGATGTCTACCAGGCATTCCTCGCACAACGTGCGCATGCGAAATCGGGCGCCGGGCGACCGATGCCACCACCGCGCGTGGTGCTAGCGCTACCCGATAAGGAAATCTATTTCATCGCCCGCGCCGACGCGCCGTTCGAGTATCTGCACCAGATCAGAGACGCCAGGATCAATGCAGGCCCGGCGGGCAGCGGTACCGCCGTCACCACCCAAGCGATCTATCGCCTGATGTTCGGAAAGGCGCTGAAGAAGGATCAAGCGAGCTTCCTGGCGCACGAGGAGGCGCTCGTGAATCTCGTGACGGAAGGCGCGATCGACGTCGTGGCCATTGCCGCCGGCCAGCCCGCGATGCTGCTTGCCAACATGAAGCCGGAAGCGCGACAGTACATCAAGCTTCTCAAGCTCGACTCCACGCACTCCGCGAGCAAGGCGGCCCTGCACTCTTACTCGGGCGCGACTGTGCGCGCGGCGACCTATCCGGCGTTGCTTGCGGAAGACGTGCCCGTGCTCGCCGTGAAGATGTATCTGGTCACGCTGGATTTCCGCGAGCATGCGATCGAGACCCGGCTGATCCGTTTCGGCAGTTCGCTCTGCCGGAACTTTTCCGCGTTGCAGGCGAAGGGCCATCCGAAATGGCGGGAGGTGGGGCCGACGCTCGCGCCGCTCCCCAGCGGATGGAACTATTACCCGCCGACGCGGGACGAGTTGCGCCATTGCAGGTATTCCGCAGCGCGTGCCCGTGCAGCGGAACGCTAGAAAACCAGGGTAGTTGCGCCGATGTCGCTCGACGACCAACCGCTGGCAGCAGAACTCGTCCGGTTGACGCGAGCCGCGTCCGAAACACGCGACCTGAACACGCTTGTCAGCGCCCAGCATCAGATGCGACTTGCGATACGCCACGCGCTGGTTTCGTGGAACTGGTCTGACCTGGACGCCGTTCAGGACGAGCTGAAGGATTCGCCGTCGCTCAGGGCTCGATTCAACGAGAACCTTCATCATGTGCTGGAAACGCCCGAGCTCGCCGCGCATGGTCCCGGCGCAACCTGGCGTGGCCTCGTGCTTGCGATTCCTGTCACCGCCACCTCCCGAGAAGGGGAGCTCATCTCTTTCCCGCAGCCACTGGCGTCAGGGTTGCGCGAGAGCCTTCAGGCACAGTTCCCGGACGGCACCGGTATCCGACTGATCAACCGCCTCCTGCCGCAGCTCGTGGCCCACTCGCTGGGGACCCGGTCCCTTTACGAGCTCGTCGAGGAGCTTGCCTCGGGACAGGACCGCCCGGAAGCCGACCTCGATGCACATCTGGCGGTCGATTTTGCGCCGCACGGCCAATGCCTCGGCCGTCACTACGTGTTCGCTCTCGCTTTTACCGCGGATCCCGAGCAGTTCGCGCTCGAGGTGTCCAGGGACCTTCGACACGAAGCTGGCCTCGTCAATTGGGCAGCCGCCCAGACCGAGACGATCACCAACGACTTCGCCGAACGAGGCTGGCACGTCGCAATTCAGGTTTTCGCGCCACAGCGATTGCAGGAAATGCTGTCGTTGCCCCCGCTGCTGAGTGACATGAGAGAGGTGGACGCCTTGCTGGACCACGTCGCATCTCAGCATGCGACCTCGATTACTGCGCTCAGAGCGGACCTCTCCGTGAAACGCGGCAGGGAACCTGCCCTGCAAATCAGCCTCAGCGACCGCGGCACCGGGACGCCGCTTGCACGCAGTCTCTACCAGCTCGCACCGTTAGCTGCGGGAGCCGACGCATATCGGGTAGCCGTGCGGCTCGCCTCCGCCGGTGTGGACCTTGCCGCGGCGGACGACACCCTGCGCCGTGCCGTGGAGCGCGCGCTCACGCTCACGGACGCGGCGCCAGAGTCCGAGAAGACCGGCACGCAAACGATCTCCGCGTCGCGTACCTTGGAAACGAAGGTGCTATGGGCGAGGATTACCCGCTCGCTCCGGCATCCCAGCTGACGTGAGCGGCGTGCCGCAGAATCCGTGGACGTGGTAAGGCCGCGCCGCCAGTCCGCTGCAGTACTCCCCGACATAAGGCGCGAGCTTCTCGCAGAGCAAGCGATGCTCGGCGTTCGCCGCCGCGAGTCGCGCCACCGCCTCCTCCGCCTGCGCACGGATGCGCGGCAGGTCGACTGTCGTCAAACGCCCTCTGTCCAGCACCATACGGCCGGCGATCATCACGCTGTCCACGCCGGTGCCGTCCTCCCCGAACACGACCTGGTTGACGAGATCGTTCACCGGCACGTACTGGAATGCACCGAGGTCGAGGAGAACGAGGTCGGCCTGGTAGCCCTTCTCGATCCGTCCGATCCGGTCGAAGCCGAGCGCCTTGGCGCCCCCCTCGGTCGCCGCGTAGAGCGTCTCGCGGCTCGTCACCCAGCGCTCCACCGGGTGGTCCCGCACCCGGGAAAGGTACGACGCGAGCCGCATCGCCTCAAAGACGTTGAGGTTGTCCGACGAGGCGACGCCGTCGGTGCCGATCGCGACGTTCACCTTCGCGTCGAGCATCCGGCGCATGTCGGCCATCCCCGAGCCGAGCTTGAGATTGGAGCCGGGGTTGTGGGCGATCGAGGCACCGCGATCGGCAAGTCGCGCCCGATCGTCGTCGTCGAGCCAGACACCGTGCGCGACGCAGAAACCGGGGCCGATCACCCCGAGCGCGTCGAGATGCGCGACCAATGTCTTGCCGTAGCGCATTCCGGCAACGATCGCCTGCGGCTTCGATTCGGCGACGTGCATCTGCGTGCCGACGCCGTACTCGGTCGCGAGGTCGCGACAGCCGGCGAGAAACTCGTCGGTGCAATGATGCGGAATCGTCGGGCCCAGCGCCGGGCGCACGCGGTCGCGGTCGAGCGACCAGCCGTCGAGAATGCGCCGGCAGGCCGCAAGCGTTTCCTGGTGCGGCGCGAGCTTGATCTTCAGGGCGATCTCGCGAAGCTCCGCCGGCAGAAAGTCGAGCAACCCCGGGATCGCTTCGAAGAAGCTGCGGTCGGCGGTCATCATCGACACCGACGCGCGCATGCCGACGTCCGAATAGGCCCGCGCCACCGCACCGACGCCCTCAGGGGTCGGAAGCGGAAGATCCGCAAACATGTCGAAGCACGCCGTGCAGCCCTTGCGCACCATCTCGGCCGCCCCGAGCACCGCCGAGAGGTACTTGTCTTCGAGCGTACGCTGGCCGCTCGCCCAGGGCACGGCATTCAGATACAGCTCGAGCGTGTAGCGGTCGAACAGCCCCTTCGTAAGGCCGGACTGCGCGTGGTGGTGCCCGTTCACGAGACCGGGGATGACGAGGCGGTCGCTCGCGTCAATGCGCTGCATTCCAGCGCCTGCGATCGTACCCGGCGGAACCAAGTCGGCGATCGTGTCGCCGTCGACGACGATGTCGAGCCGCTCGATATCAAGCGTGCCCGGCCGTAGCACGCGGGCGCCGTGGACCAGGAGCATCAGGCAAGTGCCTCGCAGCCTGCGCGAAACCGCTCGCAGCGCTCGATGTATTCGCGCGTGCTCTTGGGCATCGGCACCCGCGCGCGGGTAATGTGGGTGATAAGTTCCGTGCCTGCCCGGATGAGTTGCCGCGCATCGGCCACCTCTTGGCGGATCCGCGCGGACGCATCGGCGGCAAGCTGCGGCTCGAACGCGGCGAGCTGCTCCGCAGTCGCGGCGAACGTCGTCCACACCTCGAAGATGGCCCGGTCGGTACGCAGCGTCTCGGTCTTGACCTTCGCGGCGTCAGCGAGCTCGGCGAAGTGCTTCGCGATTCCGGAAAACGGTGCAAAGTCGGAAAACGTCTTCGTCATCGCATCGGCGATGCCGTCGATGTCGCGCATGGTCTGCGCAATCTTGATGTAGCGACTTTCGTAGAAGTTCTCCACGGGGAGCAGGAACGCGTTGAACGGCTCGCCCCAGAGCTCGTCGATGCCTTCCTCGCCGCTCCGGTGCCGCACCAGCTTGCCGAGCTCGAGGGCTTCCTTCAGGTGCTCGCCGCATGCCCTCATGAGCGGGTTGTTGGACTGGATCTCCACGCCCAGCTTCTGGATCTCCACGAGCTGGGTGAAGATGCCCGTGGCGCGGTTGAACAGCGCGCCCGCCAGCATGCCGCCCTTGATCCGACGGCGCGCGGGGTCGGGTTCCTCCTCGTAGGTGCGACGCGCCTCGTCGAGCCGCGTGCCGGGAATGTTCAACCCGTGCTCGGTATGGTTGAACAGGCGGCGCGTGAGGGCCTGGATGAGCTCCTTCTTGGCTTCCAGGGTGTCGGCCGGGACGGGGTAGGTCTTGACCCAGTAGCCGTCGTAATGGACGCGCTCCTGTCCGTCGATGATCCGCCTGGTGCCTGGTGCGATGGGAGAGTCCACAGCAGCTAGGCTAGCGCCGTTGCCGGTTTCCGGCAACGTAATCGTTCCATTCGCGAGCAATCGTCAAACCGATCAGCTCCCGGTCAGACGACGATATTGCGCCATGTGGCGGATGGCCTTCCGGGATCTGCCGAGCTGTTCGCAGAGCAGCGCGAGGTTGAAGTGGCAATCCGCCATCGTCGGATCGGCGCGCAGCGCCTGCTCGTACGCCTCGACCGATTCGAGCTTGCGCCCCATGTCGTCGAGCAGCGCGCCGAGGTTGAAGAAGAGCACCGGATCGCGCATGCCGCGCTTCAGCGCTTCGCGGTAGACGCGCTCGGCTTTGGCGTGGCGGCCCATCTCGTGGAGCAGCCGGCCGAGGTTGAGGCGGGCGTCGAGCCGCTCGGGATCGGCGGCAATCGCGCGCTCGTACGCGCGATGCGCCGCCTCGGGATCCTCGCGTTCGAGCGCGAGCGCGGTCTCGTACCAGTTCGACGTCTCCCTGCGCGCCGCCTGCTTCGGGCGCTCGATCACGTTCAGCGAGCCGTCCGCGGGATCGCCCTCGAACCCGAGCAGGTACTGCCCGGAGTCTGCCTGCCAGCGACTGCCCCCCTCCTTCACCACCACGCGGTCGGCAATGGCGCCGATCGAGAGGCCCGAAAGGGGCATGGCGTCGGGAAGCCGGCGGCGAAGCTCCTTGACCGACTTCGTGATCCGCCGCTGCGGCACCTTCGCGGCGGTGAGCGCCTGCGCGGTGCGCAGGACGATCAGATCCTGAAAGGAGAACAACAAGCGCCTGCGCGGACCGCGCTCGGGCGACACCAAGCCGGCAGCGACCAGCGATCGCACCGTGCTGCGCGGCATGCGCAACAGCTTCTCGACGTCGCGCACTCCGTAGCGATGCATCCCCGCTGCGTCTTGCGCGCGCTGCCGCTACTTTCTCGCGCTCTTGCGCGCGCCCGTGTCGGCCTGCGGCGCGCGCTTGGGCGGCTTGCGCGAGGCGGACTGCGCCTCGGCCTGCGCGGCCGGCGCGGCTTTGGCGGGCGCCGCCCGCTTCTCGAGGCTGGCGCGCAGCGCTTCCATCAGGTCGATGACCTGCGCGCCACCTTCGGGCGCCTCGGCCATCGTGATCTCCTGACCCTCGATCTTCTGCTCGATCGCCGCCTCGATGCGCGCACGCACCTCGTCCGTGTATGCGCTCGGGTCGAACGTGTCGGAGGCCTGTTGCTCGATCAGCTGCTGTGCGAGCTTCAGCTCGGCTTCCTTCACGTCGGTCTTCGGGATATCGATCTCCTTGATCGACCTGACCTCGGCGGCGTACAGGAGCTGCTGCATGACGAGGGCATCGCCGTCCACGCCCTCGATCGGGCGGATCATGACGATGTACTGTTTGCCGCGCGCCGCCCAGCGGCCGAGCGCGCAGCGGTTCGCCTCGCGCAGCGCTCGCGCGAGCAGCGCGTACGGCTTTGCACCGCCCTTGTCGGGCGCGAGGTAGTAGGGCTTGTCGAAATACACCGGATCGACCGATTCGATGGGCACGAACTCGGTGATCTCGGCGGTGTGCGTGCCCGCCTCCTCGAGCGCCTTCAGCTCCTCGGGGGTGAACATCACATACTGGTCCTTGGCGAACTCGTAGCCCTTGACCATGTCTTCGCGCGCGACCGGCACTTCCTCCTTCGCACAGAAATACTGCTGCTTGAGGCGTGAGCCGCAAGTCTTGTGCAGCAGGTTGAACGAGATCGCGCGGCTCGATTCGGTGGCGGAGTAGAGCTTCACCGGAATCGACACGAGCCCGAACGAGACGGTCAGCGATGCAATCGATCGTGCAGCCATGTGTGTCTCCCTTGCCTCAGGCCGGCGCGTTTGCCAGTGCGCGCTCGAGGCTCTGCTTGCGCTCCAGCGCCTCGTCCCAGCGATCACCGGTCTGCGCGAGCCGTTGCGCGACGTTTGTTATTCTGAAATCGAGCGGGTGCGCGCCCGCCAGCTCGTCCCAAGTGAGCGGCATCGACACCGGCGCGCCCGCCTCGCCGCGGGGCGAGTAGGCGACGTTCAGCGTCTTGCCGCGAACGTTCATATTGTAGTCCATGAAGATCTTGCCGGTTCGCTTGGGAACGCTCCATTCTAGCGTGATCTCCCTCGGATGGGCCCGCATCAGGTGGCGGCCGACCTTCTCGGACACCTCCCGCGCGGCGTCGAAATCCAGGGTGCGCCGGATCGGCACAAAGATGTGCAGGCCGGTCTTGCCCGAGGTCTTGACGATGGCCTCGAGCGACATCGCATGGAGCAGCTCGCGGAGCCAGAACGCCACCTCCTTGCCCTTCTCGAAGGCGACCGTGTTCAGCTCGGGTTCGGCCCCCGGCGCCTCACGCCCCGAATAGATGTAGGGGTCCAGGTCGAAGACCACGTAGTCCGGGTAGTTGAGGACCGATCGCTCGAGCGCGGCGAGCGAGCTTGCGTAGTCGGTGCCCTTGGACACCGCGTCGGGCCCAGGCTTCGCCCGCGAATGCCAGACGTGAAACTCCAGGGTGCCGGATTGCGCGAGCCAGAGCAGCGTCGGGAGGTTGTTGCAGAGCAGGTACTCGTGGCTCTCGTCCTTGTGCCCCGAGAATACGGTGATCGTCTCGACGAACCCTGGGCGCTCCGCGTCCCAGTGCTTCTGGTAGAAGCGTTGCCCGCCGATCCCGTCGGGCATGCGGATCATCGTGAGCGGGCGATCGGCGAGATGCGGAAGGATGTAGGGCGACACCTCGGCGAAATAGCGCAGCAGATCGCGCTTGGTGATCGCGGGTTGCTTGAGCGCCGGGTCGGCGGGCCAGTACACGCGGTCGAGGTGGGTGAGGCGGATCCGGTGTTCGCCGACCACGAGTGCGAAGGCCTTCGCCTTGCTCGCGAGCTGCGCGACGACTTCTTCGACCTCACCGCGCGGTTGTGCCGGTGCGGGTTTCGAAGCGCGCGCGGCGGTGCGGCGCACGCCCTTCGGCTCGACGTCGTCACGCAGGCGCAGGAACACCGGCGCGCGCAGCGAGCCGTCTTCGGTCCAGCTCTGGAACTGCACTTCCACGACGAGCTCGGGATCGACCCAGGTGGTCGGGTTGGGAAGCTCCGGCTTCTCGGCGAACGGGCAGGTTTTCCTCACAAGCGGCTCGAGCCGCGCCTTGAGCTGCGCGATCGTGCGCTCGTCGAACCCGGAGCCGACGTGCGAGGCGAAGCGCAGCGCGCCCCGGTTGCGGTCTTCCCCCTCTTCCCAGTAGCCGACCAGCAGCGCGCCGAGCGGCGCGCGCGCGCCCTTGCCGCGCGTGTAGCCGCCGACGACGAAATCCCCGCTCTGGATCGGCTTGACCTTCAGCCACGAGCCGGAACGGCGCCCGGACTCGTAGCGACTCTCCTTGCGCTTGCCGATCACGCCCTCGAAGCCGCTTGCCAGGGCCGCCGAGTGCATGGCGATGCCGTCTTCCGCGGCGTGCACGAGCTGGACGAGCGGCGACGGCAGCAGGCACTGCGCGAGATAGCGGCGCCGATCCTGGTACGCAAACCCGCGCAGGTCCACGCCGGCGAAGTGGAGCAGATCGAAGCAGAAGAACACTGCGGGGACGCTCCGGTCGGCCGCTGCGATCTCCCGCTCGGCCTTGAGCTGGACGCGGTTTTGCAATGCGTTGAAGGACGGTCGGCCGCTCGCGTCGAATGCCACGATCTCGCCGTCGAGGATCATGCCGTGTGCGGCCTGCTTGCCGAGGTCGGCGGTCAGCGCGGGGAAGACGGCGGAAAGATCGAGTCCGCGCCGCGAGCGCAGCCTGACGCCGCGCTCGTCGATGAAGACGAGCACGCGGTAGCCGTCGAGCTTGGGCTCCCACACCCAGCCGGAATCGTTGAACGGCGCCTCTCCTGCTTCGGCGAGCATCGGCGCAAGCTTCTCCGGCATCGCCTGGATCCTTCCGGTCGGAATGAGCTGCGCCGCTGCGAGTCGGCGCACCGGAACGCTTTTGAGATCCGCGACCGCGACGCCGGAGAGAACCGAACGATTTTGTGCGGCCAGATCCGCCGTGCCGGCGAAGCGATCCCGGTGCTTGAGCAGCAGCCAGGTCTTCGCATCCTTCGTGCGCACGAGCGCAAACGAGCCCTTCAGCTTCTCACCGCGCAGGAGAATGCTGAGCTTGCCTTTCTCGAGGCCGCTGCGGATCTCGCGTTCGGCGTCCGCGCGGTCGTGGAACCAGGTCTTGCCACCCTCGTCGGGCGAATAGACGCCGCAATCCCAGACGATCACCTCTCCCGCGCCGTACTGCCCCGGCGGGATCACGCCTTCGAACGATCCGTACTCGAAGGGGTGATCCTCGGTCTGCACGGCGAGGCGCTTTTCGCTAGGATCGAGCGAGGGACCCTTGGGCACCGCCCATGACTTGAGCACGCCGTCGCACTCGAGGCGAAAGTCGAAGTGCAGACGGCGCGCCGAGTGCTGCTGGACCACGAATAGCAGTGGGCCGCTCCGCGCTTCCGGCAGCGTGGGCGACGGTTCCGGGGTGGCGTCGAAAGTCCGCTTGGCGGAATATTCGCTGAGCTTGCCTTTTGCCATGGCGCGATTCTAGAGTGAAGGACCGGTTGATGGCTGCGAGGCTTCTTGCGGGCGCAAGCGGCTACTCCTACAAGGAGTGGAAGGGCGACTTCTACCCGCAGAGCATCAAGCCGGATGCGATGCTCGCGTGGTACGCCGAGCGCCTGCCGACCGTCGAGATCAACAACACCTTCTACCGGATGCCCAAAACCGCGGTGCTGGAGACCTGGGCGTCGGCGACGCCCCCCGACTTCCGCTTCGCGATCAAGGCATCGCGCCGCATCACGCATATCGCCCGGCTCAACGCCGACACGGCAGCCGAACCGCTCGGCTTTCTTTACCGAAATCTCGCCGCGCTCGGCGCGCGGCTGGGCGCGGTGCTGTTCCAACTGCCGCCGAACCTCAAGAAGGATCTGCCGCGCCTGCGGGAGTTTCTCGACTTGCTGCCGGACAAGCATCACGCGGCGTTCGAGTTTCGCAACGAGACCTGGTTCGCCGACGACGTGTACGACGCATTGAAGGCAGCCGGTGCGATGCTCTGCCTGTCCGAGCGCGAGGACAGTACACCGCCGCCGCTCGTCGAGACGGCGGCATCGGGCTACCTCCGCCTGCGCCTCGAGAACTACTCGGATCGCGACCTGGAGCTGTGGGCCAAGCGGCTCGCGGAAACTGAGTGGCGCGAGATCTTCGTGTACTTCATGCACGAGCCGACCGCGCCCGCGTACGCGCGGACGCTGATGCGGTTCGGTGGCGAGCCCGGCCCTTAGCCCTTACCCCCCAGTCCAGCAGAGGGTCGTCTTGAAGCGAGCGAGTAACCGGCAAAGCGAGCGTCCGACAGTCAGGAGCCCTGGTTCACAGTGGCAGATCAAGGTCGGTGGCAACGAAGAAACGACCGCGATCTTCGACCCGGCCCTGACCGCTCCGACGGGCGCACTCTTTGTGTGCGCCCACGGCGCCGGCGGCCATATGGCCGACCGCGGCATGCTCGCCGTCACTGATCAGCTGCGCCAGCGCGGATTTCATGTCGTTCGCTTCAATTTTCTCTACCGGCAGAAGGGCAGCAACCGCCCCGACCCGATGCCTCGCCTCAAGGATTGCATCGCCGCCGTGGTGTCGCGCGTGCGCCGGGAGATTGACCCGGTGACCCTCATCCTCGGTGGACGCTCCATGGGTGGGCGGGCCGCGTCGATGCTCGCCGCCGACCAATTTGCGTGCGACGGTTTGCTGCTGCTCGCCTATCCCCTGCATCCGGCGGGCCAGCCGGAAAAGCTCCGCGACGCGCATCTCCCGAACATCGGCGTGCCTGTCCTCTGCCTGAACGGCACCCGCGACGCGCTATGCCGCCGCGATTTGATGGAACAGGTCCTCGATCGCTTCACCGGCCGATGGACCATGCACTGGCTGGAAGGCGCCGACCACAGCTTCCACGTGCTCAAGAGCTCCGGGAGAACGGACGGCGACGTCCTGCGCGAGATCGCCGACTTCAGCAGCGCCTGGGCGTCCGGCCTGCCCGCATAGCGCCGATGTATGCGATGCTGATCACCACGAACGGGTTCATAGAGGAGGATCGATCATGAAACGATGCAGCATCTCCGCCACTCTGACAGCAATGTGCGCCGCACTGGCGCTCCTCGCAGCGGCACCTGCCACGGCGCAGAAGCCGATGGGCATCGCCACCCTGCCGCAGGGCTCTCTCGGCTACGCGATCGCCTCGGCGCTCGCCAAAGTGGGGTCGGACGAAGCCGGGCTCCCGATGCGCGCGGTCGGCCTGGGCGGTTCGAGCGTCTACGTTCCCCAGATCAATGCGGGTGAAATCGAGTTCGGCACCTCGAACACCTTCGAGGCAATCTTCGCCACCCAGGGTACGGGCAACTTCGCCGGCCGGCCGCATCCACATCTCCGGGTGGTCGCGGCGCTGGCGCCGTTCCAGGTGGGCATCATGGTGCGTGACGATTCAGGCATCCGGTCCTTGCAGGACCTGAAAGGCAAGGCGTTCCCGGTCGGCTACTCCAGCATGAAGCTGGTCGGCATCATGCAGGAAGCGATCCTCGAAGCGGTCGACATCCGTCCCGCCGACCTCGACGGCGTGCCGGTGCCCAATTTCGTGAAAGGTGCCGAGATGCTCGCCGAGGGGAAGGTGGCGGGCGTGCTGCTCGCCCCGGGATCGGGTGTGGTGAAGAAGACCAACGCGCAGGCACCCGTGCGTTTCCTGACCATCCCGAACGACCCCGCGGTGGAAGCGCGCATCCGCGCCAAGCTGCCCTCAACGTCGCTGGTAATGGTGAAGCCCAATCCGCGCATGGCGAGCATCCGCGAACCGGTATACCTCCTCGGCTATCAGTACACGCTGATCACGAACGACGGGGTGGACGAAGACGTCGTGTACCGCCTCGTCAAGGCTTTATACGAAAACAAGAAGGAGCTCGCCGCCGCGCACGGCAGCTTCAATCGGTTCGATCCGAAGGCCATGGCCATCGATCTGCCGGGCGCCACCTATCACCCCGGCGCGGTCAAGTTCTACCGCGAGCGCGGGATGATGGCCAAATGACGGCGCGGACCGAGATGTCGTGCGAGGTGCTCAGCGCCGGAGGCAGGCGAGGATGGCGGTCGATTCGCCAGTGAATGCGCGACCCGCCGCGCACTGAGCGCCTGGAACAGGCGGCCGTGCGCACGCTGGCGGTGGCCGTGTGCGTGTGCGCGCTCGCCTGGGTATTGGACTTACCACGTACGCTGCGCTGGCTTGTCTACACCGAGCAATTTCTTGCCACGATGCTTGCGCTCGGGCTGGCGTTGACGTTTCTGCACTACAGGGCGTCGCGCAGAGCCGGCGGATGCGCGCCGTGGTTCGACTGGGTTGCGGCGCTACTTTCCCTGGGCGTGGGCGGCTACGTGGCGGTCGTGTACCCGGGTCTGGTTGAGCAACTTGCCTATGCGCCGCGGCAGGGCGTCGCCATCGCTGCGGTGCTGTTGCTGCTGGTGCTCGAGGGACTGCGACGCACGGCGGGTTGGGTGCTGACGCTGATCGTGGTTGCTTTCATCGTCTACGCGTTCTTCGGCCATGCGCTACCCGGTCTCTTCGCAGCGCGCGAGCTGCACGTCGCCCGCGCGCTCACGCAGCTGATGCTCGATCCGAGCGCGCTGCTCGGCACACCGCTCCTCGTTGCCGCCACGATCGTCGTGGCGTTCGTGCTTTTTGGCACACTGCTCTCCGCCTGCGGCGGCGCGGACTTCTTCACGGGGCTCGCTCTTGCGCTGATGGGCCGCTATCGCGGCGGCGCAGCCAAGATCGCCATCGTGGGCTCGAGCCTCTTCGGCTCGATCTCGGGTAGCGCCGTGTCCAACGTGGCCACGACGGGCATCGTCACGATCCCGCTCATGAAGCGGGGCGGGTTTCCCCCGGCAATGGCCGCGGGCATCGAGGCAGTGGCCTCGACAGGCGGTCAGCTGATGCCGCCGATCATGGGCGCTTCAGCGTTCCTGCTCGCCGAGTTCCTGGAAATCCCCTACCGCGAGGTCGTCCTGGCCGCGCTGACGCCCGCGATCCTGTATTACGTCGCGCTATTTCTGCAGGCCGACCTGCGCGCGGCCCGAGCTGGGATCGAGCGCGTCCCGCAGGATCGCATTCCCACGCTGCGTGCGGCGCTTCACCACGGCTGGGTGTTTCTCGTGCCGTTCGCGGTGCTGATCCTGGCACTGTTCCGGTGGAATGTGCAGCCGGGCACGGCAGCGGTGTACGCCGCAGCATCCGTCGTCGCGCTCGCCTACGCGCGAAGGGCCTCTCTCGGGCGACCGGGCTGGCGCGTGATTCCCGGGGCACTGGTGGAGACGGGCAAGTCGGTCGTCGACATCCTGATGATCACGGCAGCGGCCGGGCTGATCATCGGCGTGCTCAATATCTCGGGCTTGAGCTTCGGCCTGACGCTGGTGCTTGTGCGGTTCGGCGAAGCGAACCTTGCCGTGCTGTTGCTCATCGCGGCCATCCTGTCGATCGTGCTGGGGATGGGCATGCCCACGGTCGGCGTGTACGTTCTGCTGGCCGCACTGGTCGCGCCGGCGTTGGTGAAGCTCGGCATCGAGCCCATCGCGGCGCATCTCTTCGTTCTGTACTTCGGCATGATGTCCATGATCACGCCGCCCGTGGCCATCGCGGCTTTCGCCGCGGCGACCCTGAGCGGCGCACCGCCGATGCGCACCTGCTGGGAAGCGATGCGCTTCGGCTGGACTGCTTACATCATCCCGTTCCTGTTCGTCATGTCACCGAGCCTCATCATGCAGGGATCCTGGGGGGCGTTCGTTCTCGCCGCCTGCACTGCGGTCGCAGGCGTGTCCCTCGTGACGATCGGGGCCGTGGGCTACCTGGTACGCCCCCTGGGAGTGCCCGCCCGGGCGGCATTTGTCCTCTCCGGCGCGGCGATGATGATTCCTGCCGGCGCGTTCGCGGGCGCAGTGCTCACCGACATCCTCGGCACAATGCTCGGAGCTGCTATGGTGATCCGGGAAGTCCACGGCGCGCGTCGCTCCCGGGCGAACCTTGCAGCACCGTAGCCGTTGAGGCGGTCAGCGGCAGCTTGCTCAAGACCCTCGCGAGATGAAATCGAGAATCTCGCGGCCGAGGATCTCCTCGCCAGTGTTGAAGTGCGCAACGAGCGAGATGTGATTGTGCCGCGTGAGGCGCAGGAAGCGCGGCGCGCGTTTGCGGGCACGGCTCAGATTGTGCAGGAGCTCCGCTGCGTAGACGTCCAGGTACGGATTTTCGTACTCGGCGATCACGATGAACACCGGCAGCTCGGCATCGTTCGCATGAGTCACCGGCGAACGGGATTCGTAGCGCGCCGTGTCGGTCCCGAAGTAGGCACGTACCGCCTCGGCGTTCGGATTGTCGGGGAGGACGTCGGCACGCACCCGGGCGCTCGACAGGATGATGCCGGCGACCGAGGCCGACCGCTCGGGAATCGCCGTGCGGTCGAAGGCATAGGTGGCGACGTGCGAGCCGCCGGCGGAATTTCCGAAGAGGAAGAGGCGTTGCGGATCGCCGCCGTGCGCTCCGATCTCGCGTTCGATCCATGCCACCGCAAGCGCCAGGTCGCGCGCCCCG
>JAJDOG010000114.1 GCA_022340285.1 Betaproteobacteria bacterium | reverse complement strand
CCGTACTTCGAGGCCAGAACATGCGTCATCGCCGCCGTCAGCGTCGTCTTCCCGTGGTCCACGTGACCAATCGTCCCTACGTTCACGTGCGGCTTCTTACGCTCGAATTTTGCTTTTGCCATGGCTCGCTACCTTGTGTCGTCGCCTGCGCGTTGCGCGTTACTTCTCGACCTTGCCCTTGTTGATGATCGCCTCGGACACCTGCTTGGGCGCCTCGGCGTAATGCTTGAACTCCATCGAATACGTGGCGCGGCCCTGCGTCAGCGAGCGTACCGTGGTCGCGTAGCCGAACATCTCGGCGAGCGGAACCTCCGCACGGATCGCCTTGCTACCGCCGGGGATGTCCTCCATGCCCTGGATCATGCCGCGCCGCGCGGACAGGTCGCCCATCACGTCGCCCATCTTCTCCTCGGGCGTCTCGACCTCCACCGACATCATCGGCTCGAGGATCACCGGAGTGGCCTTGCGCAGACCGTCCTTGAGCGCCATGGACGCCGCCATGCGAAACGCGTTCTCGTTCGAGTCCACGTCGTGCGACGATCCGTCGAACAGGGTCACCTTCACGTCCACCACCGGGAAGCCGGCGAGCACGCCGTTCGGCAGCGTCTCTTTCAGGCCCTTCTCGACCGCAGGAATGAACTCGCGCGGCACCGATCCGCCCTTGACCGCATCGACGAACTCGAAACCCTTGCCGGCCTGGTTGGGCTCCACTCTGAGCCACACGTGGCCGTACTGCCCCCGTCCGCCCGTCTGCTTGACGAACTTGCCTTCCACCTCGTTGCAGGCGCGCTTGATCGTCTCGCGGTAGGCCACCTGCGGTGCGCCGACGTTCGCCTCGACGCCGAACTCGCGCTTCATCCTGTCGACCAGGATCTCCAGGTGCAGCTCGCCCATGCCGGAAATGATGGTCTGGCCGGATTCCTCGTCCGTGCGTACCCGGAACGACGGGTCCTCCTGCGCCAGACGACCGAGCGCAAGCGACATCTTTTCCTGGTCCGCCTTGGTCTTGGGCTCGACCGCGACATGGATGACGGGATCCGGGAAGACCATGCGCTCGAGGATGATCACCTTGGCGGGATCACACAGCGTCTCGCCGGTGGTGACCTCCTTGAGGCCCACGGCGGCCGCGATATCCCCTGCGCGAAGCTCCTTGACCTCCTCGCGCTGGTTGGCGTGCATCTGCAGGATCCGGCCGATGCGCTCCTTCCGCCCCTTGACCGAGGTGAAGACGGTATCGCCGGAGTTCAGCACGCCCGAATACACGCGGATGAACGTGAGCTGGCCGACGTACGGATCGGTCATGATCTTGAACGCGAGCGCCGAGAACGGCTCGTTGTCGCTGGGCTTGCGCTCATCCTCCTCGCCGTTCTCCTTCTCGCCCGCGACGGGCGGCACTTCCGCCGGCGACGGCAGATATTCGATCACCGCATCGAGCATCGCCTGAACGCCCTTGTTCTTGAACGCCGTGCCGCAGAGCATCGGCACGATCTCGTTCGAGACCGTGCGGGCGCGCAAGCCGCGTTTGATCTCCTCGATCGACAGGTCGCCGGATTCGAGGTACTTGTTCATCAGCTCCTCGTTCGCCTCGGCGGCCGCCTCGAGCATCTTCTCGCGCCACTCCTGCGCGGAATCCTTCAGCGCGTCGGGAATGTCGCGCAGGTCGAATTTCATTCCCTGCGTCGCGTCGTCCCAGTAGATCGCCTTCATGCGGACGAGGTCGACGACGCCCTCGAACTTGTCCTCGGCACCGATCGGAATCTGGATCGGCACGGGATTGCCGTTCAGCTTCTCGCGGATGTGGCGATAGGACTTGAAGAAGTCCGCGCCGGTGCGATCCATCTTGTTGATGAACGCGAGGCGCGGCACGCGGTATTTGTTCGCCTGGCGCCAGACCGTCTCGGACTGCGGCTGCACGCCGGCCACGGCATCGTAGACCATGCAGGCGCCGTCGAGCACGCGCAGGCTGCGCTCGACCTCGATCGTGAAGTCGACGTGGCCGGGCGTGTCGATGATGTTGATGCGATGCTCGGGGAAGTTTCCGTCCATCCCCTTCCAGAAGCAGGTCGTCGCCGCGGAAGTGATGGTGATGCCGCGCTCGCGCTCCTGCTCCATCCAGTCCATGACCGTGGCACCGTCGTGCACCTCGCCCATCTTGTGGGAGACGCCGGTGTAGAACAGGATGCGCTCGGTGGTCGTCGTCTTGCCGGCATCAATGTGCGCACTGATGCCGATGTTCCGATAGCGCTCGATTGGAGTCTTACGTGCCATAGCCTGCAATGACGAGGGCGGGCCCCGGGCCCGCCCTGCGGGGATCCTTTCATCAGAACCGATAATGGGAGAAGGCCTTGTTGGCCTCCGCCATGCGGTGAACTTCGTCTTTCTTCTTCACCGCCCCGCCGCGTCCTTCCGCGGCCTCGATCAACTCGTTGGCGAGGCGCGCGTGCATGGACTTCTCGCCTCGCTTCTGCGCGGCCTCGCGCAGCCACCGCATCGCCAGAGCGATCCGCCGCACCTGGCGGACTTCGACCGGCACCTGGTAGTTCGCGCCGCCCACCCGCCGGCTCTTCACCTCGACCATGGGTCGCGCGTTCTGCACGGCCTGGCCGAACACGTCGAGCGGGTCCTTGCCCGACTTGGTCTTGATGGTGTCGAAGGCGCCGTACACGATGCGCTCGGCGACCGACTTCTTGCCGCGAGTCATCAGCACGTTTACGAACTTGGCGACGTCGACGCTTCCGAACTTCGGGTCCGGAAGGATTTCGCGCTTGGGGACTTCTCTGCGTCGGGGCATGGCGGGCTGCTTTCCTTTTGTTAGGCCGCCTTGGGCCGCTTCGCGCCGTACTTGGAGCGCGCCTGCTTGCGATCCTTCACGCCCTGCGTGTCGAGGCTGCCGCGCACGATGTGGTAGCGCACCCCCGGCAGATCCTTGACCCGGCCGCCGCGAATCAGCACCACCGAGTGCTCCTGGAGGTTGTGGCCCTCGCCACCGATGTAGCTGATCACCTCGAAGCCGTTGGTCAGCCGCACCTTGGCGACCTTGCGCAGCGCGGAGTTCGGCTTCTTCGGCGTGGTCGTGTAGACGCGCGTGCACACGCCGCGCTTCTGCGGCGAACCGGCAAGCGCCGGCACCTTGCTCTTCTTCGGCAGGCGGTCGCGCGACTTGGCCACGAGTTGATTGATCGTCGGCATGGGCTTTCTGTGACTCGGTGAGATGGGTCTGGCGTGGAAAATTACCGCTCCAGATCCAAAGACTCGGGATTATAAAGGGCTTTTTCCCTCAGGGTCAACAATGGTGCGGCGCGCAAACCCGGGTCGGAACGGCGCGATGTTCCGGCCCGGAAACCGGGCTATCCTTTGGCCCCTTCGAGACTCCGGAGCCGCACGCGATGTCCCCCGCCCTGTTCAACCCGATCCGCCTGAGAGAGCTGGAGCTCGCGAACCGGATCGTGGTCTCGCCGATGTGCCAATACTCCGCCGACGACGGCACCGCTAGCGACTGGCACTTCATTCACCTCAACACGCTGGCGTTGAGTGGCGCGGGGCTCATATTCGTTGAAGCCACGGGTGTCGAGGCCGTCGGTCGGATCACGCCCGGCTGTCTAGGGCTCTACTCCGACGCAAACGAGCAGGCGCTCGTGCCAGTCGTCGCAAGCGTTCGGCGCTACTCGAGTGCGGCGTTCGGAATCCAGCTCGGCCACGCCGGCCGAAAGGCGTCCAGCCGGGCGCCGTGGGACGGCGGCACGCTCATCCTGCCCCAGGACGGCGGCTGGCAGCCGGTGGCTCCTTCGCCTCTCCCGCATGGTCCCGATGAGCCCGCCCCGCACGCCCTCGAGAAGAGCGAGATCGCCCGCGTCGTGGAGCGTTTCGCGGACTCGGCGCGGCGCGCGGATCGCCTGGGCTTCGACGCGATCGAGCTCCACGGCGCGCACGGATACCTGATACACGAGTTCCTGTCCCCGATCGCGAATCGGCGCGACGACGAGTACGGTGGCTCGCTCGAAAACCGCATGCGCTTTCCGCTCGAAGTCTTCGACGCCGTGCGCGCCGTATGGCCGGCCCGCAAGCCCCTCGGCGTCAGGCTGTCCTGCGCCGACTGGGTCGAAGGCGGTTGGGACATCGAGCAATCGGTCGTTTTAGCTCGCGAGCTGAAAAGGCGCGGTTGCGACTGGATCGACTGCTCGAGCGGTGGCGTGTCGCCGAACCAGAAGATCCCGCTCGGGCCCGGCTACCAAGTGCCGTTCGCGGAGCAAGTCCGCCGCGAGACGGGGATTCCGACCATCGCAATCGGGCTCATCACCGATCCGCATCAGGCCGAGGAGATCGTGGCGTCGGGCAAGGCCGACATGGTCGCGCTCGCCCGGGGAATGCTCTACGACCCGCGATGGGGGTGGCATGCCGCCGCCGCGCTCGGCGGGACGGTCCAGGCCCCCAAGCAGTACTGGCGCGGCGTCCCGCGGGACTCTGCCAAGACATTCGCGAATACCCGGATCGGTCAACGCTGACGCGTTGCCCGGCGGCGCCTAGCGCCGCGGGCGCGGTAGGTCACGAACAGGGGAAACCGGCCGGCTTCCCCCCGTTACCTCCCTTCGCGCAAAGAAAAACCCCGCATCAGCGGGGTTTGGTCTCTTGCGAAGCGTCGTTCAAGAAGACGACGCTGCTCGGCGGATGGTTTGCTCCTACCGAGAAGGAGGGTAACAGGAGCGAACCAGGCGGTTCCCTCCTGTTCGTAACCTTCCAGCTTTTCGGCGCCGAAGCTTCGGGCTCGCTTATGCCTCCTGCTGTTGCTGCTGCTCGTCCTCCGCTGCAACCTCCGCGCTTTCCGCCAACTCCTGTTCCATCAGCAGCTCTGCGGACGGCGCGGTCTTGCGCGCATGGTGGTAGGCAAGACCGGTACCGGCCGGGATCAGGCGCCCGACGATGACGTTCTCCTTCAGGCCGCGCAGCTCGTCCCGCTTGCCCATGATCGCCGCCTCGGTGAGCACGCGCGTGGTCTCCTGGAACGATGCCGCCGAGATGAAGGAGTCGGTCGAAAGCGACGCCTTCGTGATGCCGAGCAGCTTGTAGCTGAACGTCGCGGGCTGCTTGCCTTCCGCCTCCACGCGCTCGTTCTCGGTTAGCAGCTCGGCGCGCTCGACCTCCTCGCCCGGGATGAAGCGTGTGTCGCCCGCATCCTCGACCTGCACGCGACGCAGCATCTGCCGCACGATCACCTCGATGTGCTTGTCGTTGATGCGCACACCTTGCAGCCGGTAGACGTCCTGCACCTCGTCCGTGATGTAACGCGCGAGGGCTTCCACCCCCTGCAGACGCAGGATGTCGTGAGAATCGACCGGCCCGTCGACGATCAGCTCGCCCTTGTTCACCACCTGGCCGTCGTGCACCGTGACGTGCTTTTCCTTCGGGATGAGGAAGTCATGCTGGGTGCCGTCGAGATCGGTGATTACCAGACGCTGCTTGCCCTTCGTGTCCTTGCCGAAGGAAACGGTGCCAGTGACCTCGGCCAGCATGCCGGCGTCCTTCGGGGCCCGTGCCTCGAAGAGCTCCGCCACCCGCGGCAGACCGCCCGTGATGTCGCGCGCCTTCGCGGCTTCCTGCGGAATGCGCGCCAGCACGTCACCGACCGACACCTGCTGTCCGTCCTTGACGGTGATCAGCGATCCGACCTGGAACGTGATGTTCACGGGGTGATCCGTGCCGGCGATCTTGATTTCCTCGCCGGCGTCGTTGAGCAGCCGCACCTGCGGGCGCACGCCCTTTGTCGAGGTGCCGCGGCGCTTCACGTCGATCACCACGAGGGTCGATAGACCGGTGATCTCGTCGATCTGCTTCGCGACGGTCGCACCCTCTTCGACGTTCTCGAACTTCACCGTGCCGGCGTACTCCGTGATGATCGGCCGGGTATGCGGGTCCCACGAAGCGACCAGCGTGCCCGCCTTGACCGGCTTGCCGTCGTCGGCGGTCATCGTCGCCCCGTAGGGCACCTTGTGCCGCTCGCGCTCGCGTCCGTTCTCGTCCGTCACCAGCACTTCGGCCGTGCGCGCGATGACGACCTTCTCGCCCCGCGCGTTGGTCACGTAGCGCATCGTCGGAGAGAATCGCACCACACCGTTCGATTTCGCCTCGACCTGGCTCGCCACGGCCGCGCGCGATGCGGCGCCACCGATGTGGAAGGTGCGCATGGTCAGCTGCGTGCCCGGCTCGCCGATGGATTGCGCCGCGATGACGCCCACCGCCTCGCCTACGTTGACCAACGATCCGCGTCCGAGGTCACGGCCGTAACACTTGCTGCAAAGGCCCCAGCGCGTATCGCAGGTGAGCGGCGTGCGCACCTTGACCTCGTCGATGCCGAGCATTTCGATCGTGTCGACCTCGTCCTCGTCGAGCAGCGTGCCGGCCTCCAGCAGGACTTCCTGGGTCTCCGGATGCAAGACTTCCGCCGCGGTCACCCGACCGAGGATGCGCTCGCGCAGCGGCTCGACGACCTCGCCGCCCTCGACCAGTGCGCGCATCGCGGCACCGTTCTGCGTCCCGCAGTCTTCCTCGGTGACGACCAGATCCTGCGTCACGTCGACCAGCCTGCGCGTGAGGTATCCCGAGTTCGCCGTCTTGAGCGCGGTGTCCGCCAGGCCCTTCCGTGCGCCGTGCGTCGAGATGAAGTACTGGAGAACGTTGAGGCCCTCGCGGAAATTCGCTGTGATCGGCGTCTCGATGATCGATCCGTCCGGCTTCGCCATCAGGCCGCGCATCCCCGCAAGCTGGCGGATCTGCGCCGCGGAACCCCGCGCCCCGGAATCGGCCATCATGTAGATCGAGTTGAACGACTCCTGCTTGACCGTCTCGCCTGCGCGGTCCAGCACGTCCTGGGTGGACAGCTGATCCATCATTGCCTTGCCGACCTGATCGCCGGCGCGGCCCCAGATGTCCACCACCTTGTTGTAGCGCTCCCCGGACGTGACGAGCCCCGAGGTGTACTGCTGCTCGATTTCCTTGACCTCCGTTTCCGCCTGCTCGATCAAACCATGCTTCTCCTTCGGCACGAGCATGTCGTCGACCGAGATGGAGAGGCCCGCGCGCGTCGCGATCGTGAAGCCCGAGTTCATGAGACGGTCCGCGAAGATCACGGTCTCGCGCAATCCGCAGCGGCGGAACGCAGCATTGATGAGCCGCGAGATCTCCTTCTTCTTGAGCGGTTTGTTGATCAGCTCGAAGGGCAGGCCCGCCGGAAGGATCTCGGACAGGATCGCACGCCCGACCGTGGTCGCATAGCGGGTCACCTTGGCCGTTTTTTCCCCGTCCGGTCCTACGTCGTACTCCCGGATCCGCACGTTGACCCGTGCGTGCAGCTCGACCTGCTTGGCCTCGTAGGCGCGCAGCGCCTCGGCGACATCGGCAAAGGACATCCCGTCGCCGCGCGCGTTGATCTTGTCGCGCGTGGCGTAGTAGAGGCCAAGCACGATGTCCTGCGAGGGCACGATGATCGGATCGCCGTTCGCCGGGGAGAGGATGTTGTTCGAGGACAGCATGAGCGCCCTCGCTTCCATCTGGGCCTCGAGCGAGAGCGGCACATGCACCGCCATCTGGTCGCCGTCGAAGTCGGCGTTGAACGCGGCGCAGACCAGCGGATGAAGCTGGATCGCCTTGCCCTCGACCAGTTGCGGCTCGAATGCCTGAATGCCGAGCCGGTGCAGGGTCGGGGCGCGGTTGAGCATCACCGGGTGCTCGCGGATCACCTCCTCGAGGATGTCCCAAACCACCGGCTCCTGCGCTTCCACCATGCGCTTCGCCTGCTTGATTGTCGTCGCAAGCCCCATCAGCTCGAGCTTTTGGAAGATGAACGGCTTGAAGAGCTCCAGTGCCATGAGCTTCGGCAGGCCGCACTGGTGAAGTTTGAGCTGTGGGCCTACCACGATCACCGATCGCCCGGAGTAGTCGACCCGCTTGCCGAGCAGGTTCTGGCGGAACCTGCCGCCCTTGCCCTTGATCATGTCGGCCAGCGACTTGAGCGGCCGTTTGTTGGCGCCCGTCATCGCCTTGCCGCGGCGGCCATTGTCGAGCAGCGAATCGACGGCTTCCTGCAGCATGCGCTTCTCGTTGCGCACGATGATCTCCGGCGCCTTGAGCTCGAGCAGCCGCTTCAGCCGGTTGTTGCGGTTGATGACGCGCCGGTAGAGGTCGTTCAGGTCCGAGGTCGCGAACCGGCCGCCGTCGAGCGGAACCAGCGGCCGCAGCTCCGGCGGAAGCACCGGCAGGACCTCCATGATCATCCAGTCGGGCTTGATGCCGGACTTCTGGAAACCCTCGAGCACCTTGAGTCGCTTGGCGATCTTCTTGATCTTGGCATCCGATCCGGTCGCCTCGAGATCCTTGCGCAGCGTGTCGATCTCGTGCTGCATATCGAGCGAGCGCAGCAGCTCGCGGACGCCTTCGGCGCCCATGCTCGCGCTGAAGTCGTCTCCGAACTCCTCGACCTTGGCGAGATAGTCGTCCTCGGTGAGCAGCTGAGCGCGCTTGAGCGGCGTCAGGCCCGGATCGGTCACGACATAGGCTTCGAAGTAGAGCACGCGCTCGATGTCGCGCAGCGTCATGTCGAGCACCAGACCGAGGCGGCTGGGCAGTGACTTGAGGAACCAGATGTGCGCCACCGGGCTCGCGAGCTCAA
>JAJDOG010000035.1 GCA_022340285.1 Betaproteobacteria bacterium | reverse complement strand
GCCGTACGTTCGACGCCTCCGGTGCGGCGCACACGCAGCAACGGCACGAGCACCCACCCCAGCGCGACGATCACCAGGACTGCGGCGACGACGGCAAAAGCGGTCATCGCCGCTCGTCTCCCGCGACGCCGGCGAGCAAGGCCGCGGCCCGGCTGCGTTCCTCATCGGTGAGTGGCGTCTCCGCCGCGTCCGCCGCCCGGCGCCGCGCCCGCATCACGCGAACCAGCACGACGATGCCTGCCACGAGGAGCAATGCGGGGCCGAACCAGAGCAGGACGGTCGTCGCCTTGAGCGGCGGGCGATAGAGCACGAAGTCGCCGTACCGGGTCGTCATGAAGTTGCGGATCTCGGCGTCGGTCTTGCCGGCCTTGATCTGCGCGCGTATCTCGCGACGCAGGTCGACGGCCAGCTCCGCGTTCGAGTCGGCGATGGTCTGGTTCTGACAGACGAGGCAGCGCAGCTCGCTCGCAAGGTCGATCAGCCGCTTCTGCGCGACCGGGTCGAGATCGGTGGGCGTCGCTTCGTTCGCAATCGACGCGAGTGGTAGCAGCGCGAAGACGGCGGCAAGGAGAATCTTCATGGCTTCTCGAGCTCGCGCGCGAGCGGCAGGATCTTCTTCTCGAGCGCCTCGGGCGTGACCGGACCGATCTGCTTGTAGCGGATCACGCCCTGCCGGTCGATCAGGAACGTCTCCGGGACGCCATAGACGCCGTAGTCGATACCGACGCGCCCGTCCTGGTCGGTCACCGATAGCGTGTACGGATCGCCGAAACGCTTGAGCCACGCCGTGGCGTCCTCGGGCTTGTCCTTGTAGTTGAGCCCGACGACCGGAATCGTCTTTTGCTTGGCGAGCTCGACCAGCACCGGGTGCTCTTCCCGGCAGGCCACGCACCAGGAGGCCCACACGTTGAGCAGCCATACCTTGCCGTCCATGTCCCGGCGCGCGAAGCGCTTGTCGGGCGCGTGCAGCAGCGCGAGCTCGAATCCCGGCGCGGGCTTGCCGATGAACGGCGACGGCACCTCGCGCGGGTTGAGCCCGAGCCCGACGAACAGAAACGCGAGGAGCGCAACGAAGATGGCGAGAGGAATGACGAACTTGTTCATGCGAATCGGCCTCAGGCTGCCGCGCGCGACGCGCCGGCGAGCGCCTCATCCTGGCGACGCGCGAGCCGGCGATACCGCCGGTCGAGAAGCGCCAGCAATCCGCCGAACGCCATCAGGAGGCAACCGCCCCAGATCCAGGTGACGAACGGCTTGTAGTACACGCGCACGCTCCACGCGCCGTTCGCCACCGGCTCGCCGAGCGACACGTAGATGTCGCCGAACGGCCCGGTGTCGATGGCCGCCTCGGTCATCGGCATCTGCTGCGTGTTGTAGACTCGCTTTTCCGGATGAAGCGTTTCCACGAACCGTTCTCCACGGCTCACCTCCACGCTGCCCCGCGAGGCGCGATAGTTGGGGCCCGATGCCTGCGTCGCGCCCTGGAACTTGAAGGTGTACCCGCCGACCGAGACGGTGTCGCCCACGTCCATGCGAACGTCGCGCTCGACCTCGTAACCCTTGACCGTGGTCACGCCGACGATGAATACGCCGACACCCACGTGCGCGAGCACCATGCCCCAGTACGCGCGCGGCTGCTGGCGTAGCCTCGCCCACACCCCACCGGCGCCGCGGCCGACGCGGTCCCACACCGACACGGCGGAGGCAGTGAAGATCCAGAATGCGAGCAGGTAGCCGAAGCTCTTGAGCGCACTCCACTCGCCCGCGATGAGTGGCACGGCAATCGCACTGACGAGCGATACGGCCGCCGCCCAGCGCAGGCGCACGGCAAGCTCGGGCAAGCTCGCCTCCTTCCAGCGCGCGAGCGGCCCCACGCCCATCAGGAACACCACCGGCGTCATGAGCGGCGCGAACACCGAATCGAAGTACGGCGGTCCGACCGAGATCTTGCCCAGCCCCAATGCATCGAGGAAGAGCGGATAGAGCGTGCCGAGCAGGACGGAACCCATCGCGGCCATCAGGAGGACGTTGTTTCCCAACAGCGCCGCCTCACGCGAAACGAGGCCCACCCTGCCGCCGAGCCCCACCTTCGGCGCGCGCATGGCGAAAAGCGCAAGCGAGCCGCCGATCACGATCGCCAGAAACACGAGGATGAAGACGCCGCGCTTCGGGTCGGTGGCGAACGCGTGCACGGAAGTCAGCACACCTGAGCGGACGAGGAAGGTGCCGAGCAGCGAAAGCGAGAACGCGAATATCGCGAGGAGCACGGTCCAGCTCTTGAACGCGCCGCGCTTCTCGGTGACCGCGAGCGAATGGATGAGTGCAGTGCCGACCAGCCACGGCATGAAGGACGCGTTCTCGACCGGATCCCAGAACCACCAGCCGCCCCACCCGAGTTCGTAGTAGGCCCACCAGCTGCCGAGCATGATTCCCAGCGTGAGGAAACACCACGCCGCGGTGGTCCATGGCCGCGACCAGCGCGCCCAGGTGGCGTCCAGGCGTCCGCCCAGCAGCGCGGCGATCGCAAACGCGAACGCCACCGAGAAGCCCACGTAGCCCATGTAGAGCAGCGGCGGATGGAAGATCATTCCCGGGTCCTGCAGGAGCGGATTGAGGTCACGCCCGTCCGCCGCGGCCGGAATGAGTCGCTCGAACGGATTCGAGGTGAGCAGCAGGAAGAGCAGGAATCCGGCGCTGACGAAGCCCATGACGCCGAGCACGCGCGCGACCATCTCGTCGGGGAGATGGCGGCTCGCGAGCGATACGGCGGTCGACCAGCCCGCGAGCATCAGCATCCAGAGCAGCATCGACCCTTCGTGCGACCCCCAGGTCGCCGCGAAGCGATAGTGCGCGGGCAGTTGCGAGTTGGAGTTGGTGGCGACGTTCAGCACCGAAAAATCGTTGTGCACGAACGACCAGGCGAGGCAGCCGAACGCGAGCGCCACGAACAGGAACTGGCCCTGCGCGGCGGGCCGCGCCACACCCATCCACACCCGGTTGCCGCGTGCCGCACCGAGGATCGGCAGTGTCGCCTGCACGAGCGCGATGAGAAGCGCGAGGATGAGCGCGAGCTGACCGATCTCCGGAACCATGAAAGCCTCCAGCCGCCTAGTTCGTTTTCAGGCTCTTGGCCGCGCGGTGCGCCTGCTCCACGGCGTGCGCGGCCTCGGGCGGCATGTAGTTCTCGTCGTGCTTGGCGAGCACCTCGCTCGCGCGGAACACGCCGTCCGGGCCGAGTTTGCCCTGTGCGACCACGCCCTTCCCCTCGCGGAAGAGGTCGGGAAGAATGCCCGAATAGACGACCGGAATCGTCTTGGCGGTGTCGGTCACCTTGAAGCGAACCGTCAGACCGTCGGACTCCCGCTTGAGGCTGCCCTGCTCGACCATTCCGCCAATCCGGAAGGCCTTGCCGACGGGCGCCTCGTGCGACACCACCTGCGTCGGCGTGAAGAAGAACACGAGGTTCGACCGGAACGCATTGAGGACGAGCACGGTCGCCACGCCGAGGACGGCAAGCCCGGCGACGATGATGGCGATGCGCTTGTGACGAGGTTTCATAGACAATGCCGACAGCTACGGGACTGCGCAGACGCGGGATAGTTCCGCCAGGCCCGGCCCCATCCTAGGGGCCCCGCCGGGCGCGGCCTTGATCTGGCTTAAACGCCGCGCGGGCCGAACGGGCCCCGAATTCCGCGCAAGACTCGGATTCTAGCGTTGTCCCGCGCAGCCCGCCGGCGGCACCAATGCTTTACGCGCCATAGGGGGTCAACCTCGGGGCAAAAAAAACCGGCGGGACGCGCCCGCCGGTCTTTCTTGCGACTCGGCCTGCTACCAGCCCGTATAGGCAATCGACACGCCGAATACGTTCTCGGTGTACCGCGGGCTCTGGTGCCCGGTCAACAGAACGTTGCTCGACGAACTGGGCGTCGCATAATCGTATGCCCAGTCGTTCGAGCGCAGGCTCTGGTACCAGTAGTTGAAGCGGAGCAGGATGTTCTTCGAGGCCTGGTACTTCGCGTAAAGCTGGAGCGATTGCCCCTTGGCTTCGTTGGTCGGCACCGGCTGGACGGGGTTTGCGATCACCGTCCCCGCGCCGAGGTCGTAGGTGCCCTTGCCGCTACTGTAGATGTACGTCGCACCCGCGTCCCACTGCTTGCCGGGCGGTTGGTACTTCACGCCGAGGCCGAACGTGTTGTCGTTCTGCTTGATCGAAGCAGTCCAGTCACGCGCCGGATCCGTGGCCTGGGCGAGGTTGCCGCCGCTCCACGACCGGCTGGTCTGGTCGGTCTTGTACGTCTGGTAGGTATAGAAGGCGAACGTGTTCCAGCCGAGCGCCGGCGTGTACGAACCGTCGAGCGTGAACGACGAGCCGTTCATGCTGTCTCGCCCCTGGCACTCCGGCGGGAACGTGAAGCCGGGTGCGACCTGATCACCCGGCCCCCCGCAGTCCGGCCCCTTGAATTTGGTCTCGTACCAGTCGAACCGCGCCCCCAGCGACAGCTTCGGCATGGGGCTGAAATTCCCGACCGCGGTGAAGAGGTTCTTGTCGTAGTCCGCCATGAAGAACTGGCGGGTCGTGGTGAGGTTGTCGACGGGAGAAGCCGCCACGGTCGCGCTGGTGTAGCTCGCGGCGTACGGCCGGGTCGTGCTGAAGTCCGACCCGCGCCGCTGATCATAGGTGTAGCGCAGCCAGCCCGTGAACTGCTCCGACATGATCTTACGAAGCTCCACCGCGAACTGGTTGTTGCTGGTGTCGCTGCGCAGCTCCTCGGATGCGATCTCGTAGTTGACGCGCGTGTACTGGTACCAGCCCCGCAGCAGGGTGCCCCGCATGAGCGAGTAGTCAGCGTCGATCTTGAACTTGTTCTCGACCGTCCCGGGCGGCAGGTTCACCCGGATGGCGCCGTTGTTGGTCGTGTCAGCGACCGGGTTCGGCTGCGCTCCCACGTCGCCGGCCACGTATCCGTACTGCGCCTGGGGCGTGTTGTTGTCCTGCTTCCGGTAATGATAGTTCGCCTTGAGCGAGAGCTTCGAGAGCGCACGCCAGGTGTAGGTCAGATCGAACAGGGTGTTCTTGATCTGTGCGTCGGCCGAGGCGCGCGGCAACGGCGTGGTGATGGGTATCTGCGCCGTGTTGATCGTGTACGGCAGGAACGCCTCGTTCTGCGACATGACCCCGTAGGACAATGTCCCGGTCAGCCGCATCGTCGGCGTGATGTTCCATGCTCCGGTCCCTTGAAGCTGCCAGAAGTCGTTGTCCGGCATCAGTCCGAGCCGACCGTAGCCGGTCGGAAACCCGGTGCCGGCGGCCCATCCTCCGGCCGCAGTGTATGGGTTCTGCCAGGTCAGCGAGTTCGCGTTGTTGTCGTACTTCGAGTACCAGAACGAGATGTCCGCCTGGGCCTGCTTCGTTGTCCAGTTCGCGCGAGCCGTGATCTGGGTGGTCTTGCCGTCGAGCTCGTACGGGAGGATCGCCGAGCGCGGGTTGCCGCCGTTGCTGCCCATGACGGCACCGATGCGCTTGTTCCCGGTCTGATCGTCCTGCCGGTAGTCCAGCGAGAATTTCCAGTTGCCGGCATAGAAGCCCCCGCCGAGCGTGCCAATCTCGCGCTTCTGCTTGATTTCGTAGGTGTGCAGGCAAGCGTCGAGCTGGGCCGTAGTGGCGGTTGGCGGCTGGCCAAACCCGCCGCACCCGGCCGGAAGGACCAGGCTCGAACCGCCGAGCCCGGCGTGAATGAATTGCGTGTCGCTGTACTGGTAGCGCGTCAACTGCTGGAAGCCGGCGTCCAGCCAGTACCGGCCCTGACGGCCGCCTTCGATGCCCAGCTGGCGCGAGTCCTGGCCCAGGTTGTAGCCGAACGCGTTGACGTAATTGCCGGCGTCGCCGAAGCGCTTGCGCATGTTGAAATTGCCGATGACGAACCCGCCCTCCTTGTAGAGGCCGGAGAATTCGCCGAACTTGAACGAGTCCTGGCTCTGGAAGCCGCCGCCGAGCTCGAAGTAATTCGAGTCGTAACGCGTCATGTCCGCGCCGCGGGTCAGCGGCACCTGGAACATCGGCTCCGCAAGCGCCGCGCCGGGCGCCGCGAGCGCTAGCGCCACAACACCCGCGATTGCCCCGAGCGGCTTGAACGAGAGGTCCCTCTTCGCGCGATCGATCTTGCTCATTTTATCCCCCTATATCCCTCGATCGACTTCGCTCAGCGCGTCAATCGCGCGCCGGACGGATGATTGCTGCCGTGCACCTTCACGTGGCAGTTGTAGCAGTTCTGCCCGAGCATCCGCGAGAGGTTCCCGCCGGACGGCGGCGGCAGCGAGCTGCCGTCGTAGAAGCCGCTCGGATGGAAGTTCGCCGTGTGGCACTGCTGGCACAGGTAGGGCCCGCGTACCGTCAGCATCTGCTCGTTGTTGGAACCGTGCGGGTTATGGCATTCCGCGCAGTTCTCACGCGCCGGCGGGTGCTCCCAGAGGAACGGACCGCGCTTGTCCGCGTGGCAGGTGTAGCAGGTCTCGTTCACGGTGTTCTTGATCAGGTTGAATTCCCCGACCGAGCCGTGCGGGTTATGACAGGACGAGCAGCTCATCCAGCCGGTGCGCAGCGGGTGGCTGGAGAAACGGAAGATGTCGGCTCGCTTGTCCTGATGGCAGGTGAAGCACACGCCGGCCTGCGTCGCCTTGACCAGCACCTGATCCCGCGGCGCATGGACGGTGTGGCAGCTCGCGCAGGCGAGTTGCGCACGCTCGTGCGCGCTGCCCTGGAAGTGAATGCGATCCCCGCCTTGGTGACAGGTCAGGCAGGCGGCGTTCTGCTCTTCGGGCGGCGTCGTGTCGTTGTTGCGCGTGAAGATGCGGTCCGGCTTCGGCCGCACCTTTGCATCCGCCGGCTTGTGGATGTGGTTCTCGCTCGCGCCGTGGCAGGTAGTGCAGGTCGGCGTGCGCAGGTCGGAGTTCATGCCGTGCCGCGTGTGGCCGATCTGCATGACTTCGGGCGAGTCCTCGTTGTCGTGGCAGCGCGTGCACACATGGTCGCCGCGCAGCACGATGTCGTCCTTCGTCTTTTGTGCCCCGCCCTGAGGGCTCTGCGCGCTCGCAACGCCGGCACCGAGCAGCAAGGCGATTGCGCCCAGCGCGCCCAGCGCGTACGCAAGAGATTTCACGTGTCTCATGTTGCGACCCCTCCCAGAATCCAAATACAGCGTGATGACGTTTCGCGTCGCTCTTCGAGAGCGTGGTTACATCTTTCCTTCCTTCTGCAATGCTTCCTTGATCTCGGTCGGACCGAGCTCACCCTCGGGCTCCGTGTGCGCGATCCCGAAATGGCACTCGATACACGTGATGCCCTCGGCATCGGCTTTCTTGTGGCGGCTCTGCGCCTTTTCCGACTGCTTGGCCATCACCATCGCTTCCCGCACGTGGCAGTTGCGGCACTCGAGCGAATCGGTGGTGACCATCCGCGTCCAGACGCGCTTTGCCAGCTCGTAACGGTGCTTCTCGAACTTTTCCCTGGTGTCGATCACCCCGGTGAGGTGTCCCCAGATCTCGAACGTGGCGCGCACCTTGCGCAGCAGCAACGGTCCTACGTCGTGGGGGACGTGGCAGTTCGAGCAAATTGCGCGCACGCCGAAGGGATTCCGGTCGTGCACCGTGCCCTTGTATTCCTTGTAGACGTTGTCGCGCATCTCGTGGCAGCCGATGCAAAACTTCTCGGTGCTGGTCCACGCAAGCCCGGCGGCGCCCGCAACTGCGATCACGCCGCCGATGAGCAACACCAGCAGCGTCATCACTGCCACAAATATCACCCGGTGCTGCTTAAGGTTCTCCCACCACTTCACGAATGCCCCTCCCCTTGGGCTCGCGCCGGCTCAACGCGTCAGGATCCACCCCACCACGTTGCGAATGTCGGATTCGTTCTTGGAATCCAGCGCCTTGTGTGTCTCTTCCTTGCCGTTCACCTTGACCTTGGACTCTTTGGACAGGAACGCGACGAGCTTCTGCTGCGCGTCCGCCTGCCCCTTGTACTTCTCGGCGACTTTCTTGTACGAGGGTCCTTCCTTGTCCCGCGTCGTCGAATGGCACTTCAGGCAGCCGCTTGACCGTGCCAGCGCTGTCGCGGCGGCCTCGTCGACTTCCGCGGCAAGCGTGGCGGGCATCAAACCCGCCATCAAGACGCCCGCGCCGAGCGAGAGTGTGGTCTTGAGGAAATTCATGTAGCTCCCTGCTTGCTTCACTGCGCCAGGATGAAATGGATGACGTTCTTGATCGCGGCCTCGTCCTTGGTGTCGAGCGACTTGTGCTTTTCTTCCTTGCCGTCGACCTTCACCGTGGGGTTCGTCGTGAGGTGCTTGTAGAGCTCCTTCTCGGCGTCCGGCTTGCCCTTGAGCTCCTTCGCGATTTTCTTGTACGAGGGACCGTCCTTCTCGCGCGTCATCGAGTGGCACTTGAAGCAGTCGCTTTCCTTCATGAGCGCCCGTGCCTCGGCTTCGTCGAAATCGGCCGCGCGCGCGATGCCGGCTGCAGCCATCGCGGCCACGATCACTGCTGCCATCCTGGTCAGATTCATGGTCGATCCTCTTGTCTCATTCTTGTCAGCTTTCGGATATGGGAGTCCGATCCAGCTCCAACGCATAAGAACCGGTCGCCAACGAACGTTCGTTGACATGGATCAAATTGCCGGTCCTCTGCGCCCCTCGGCATCGCATGCGTAGCGTACGCACAACAGATTCATGCGAGCATCCCCCGATAGGCGGATGACGCCCGAGCGAGCCCTTGAATGCTAATACTTGGCGTGGGTCTTGAAAATATAGGACGTGAGCTCGGCGGTCTGCGCGCCGGAGCGGTGCAGCACTTCGTGGGCGAAGCGCGCGATGGCCCGCATGACCCGGTAGACGATGGCGGGTTGCGCGTCGAGCAAGGATTCCAGTTTGGTGCGCTGCAGCGAAAAAACTCGCGTCGGCCCGAGGGCGACGAGCGCCGCGTAGCGCGGCCTGGAATCGAGGAAGGCGAGCTCGCCCGCGAGGTCGCCCGCCGTGAGCACGTTCAACCGGACCCATTGCCCGTCTTCTGACTTCTTGGCCACCGCCAGCGCGCCCGCGAGGACGGCGCGCAGCCGGTCGTCCGAGGTGCCTTCGGCGACGATCACCTCGCCGTCGGCGTATTCGTGCACCTCGATCAGATCCGAGAGGATTTTGCATTGCTCGTCGGTGAGCTCGACGCCAATCTTCGATTTGCGTACGAGATCGGCTTTGGCCTGGTCCGGCATGGGCGACTCCTGTTGCGGCAAGGCAGACTGGTCAGGATTTCCAGAATGCAGAACGCATTCTAGCAACCGGTTGGCGCCCGGTGCTACGCGACGCCCATTTCGCTGAAGTAGCGATAGGTACCCCGGCCGCCCGCCTTCGCCGCGTAGAGCGCCTGGTCCGCACAACGCACGAGCGCGGCGAGATCGCCGCCGTCATCGGGCCAGATGGCAAGGCCGATGCTGCCGCCGAGCCGCAGGGCGCGCGCGTCGAGCGCCACCGGCTCGCTCAGCCTCTTGACGATCTTCTGCGCGACCATGCCGGCCTCGGAAAAGTGGTGCAGCTCGCCGAGCAGCAGGACGAACTCGTCGCCCCCGTAGCGCGCCACCGTGTCCGACTCGCGAACGCTGTGCTGGATCAGCTCCGCCGCGTGCGTGAGCAGGCGATCGCCAACCTCGTGGCCGAAGCTGTCGTTGACGCTCTTGAAGTAGTCCAGGTCGAGCATCAGGACAGCCACCTTCTGGCCATGTCGCCTTGCCTGGGCGGTCGCGACCGCGAACCGATCGCCCAGCATCGCGCGATTGGGCAGGCGGGTCAGCGGGTCCTGATAGGCCATCGCGCGCATGCGGGTCTCGGCTTCGCGCCGCAGCTGCACCTCGCGCTCGAGAACCTCGTTGCGGGCTGCGAGCGCGTTGACCTGATCCTCCAGATGCACGCCGTCGGCAGCAAGCGCATAGCCCGAGAGCTCCTGCACGCGCCGCGTCATCGTCAGTCGAATATCGCGCTCGGCCCGCCTTGCGGCGTCGGCTGCCATGGCCTGCCCGATGTAGTTACGCAGCTCGGCCATCTTGCGCTCGCGCCGCGCCAGCTGCCCGCGCGAGGCCACTGCGTAGCCTAGCGCCAGCAACGCGACCAGCGTGCCGAGCTGCAGCGCGTACTCAGCGCCCGAGCCTGCCGACTCGAACTGATGCGGTCGAATCGCCAGCGCGGTCACGATCACCAGCAGTGCCGTGGTGATCAAGCGGGCCTGCCTGGGGCGGCGGCGGATGCCGAGCTCGATGCTCAGGTGCGCCACAGCGATTGCCGCGAACGCCGCGATACAGAGCGCGGAAACGATCCACGGCGCCTGAGGCGCGGTACTCCACACGGGGGTCGTGGCGGCGCCGATCAGGGCAGCGACGACCGCCGCCTTGAGCCCCCGACGAGTGCGTGCGTCGTCGATCGCTCCGCCGAGATAGCCACGGCCGAGCGACACCAGTGCGCCCAGCGCCAGCAGCGGCAGCGCGGCGGCGAGCGCCGCGCGCCAGTGGAACAGTCCCGCAGGCAGCACCGTCTCGGCCAACTCGCCGGACACCACATGGGCAAGTGCGATGAAGATGGCCGCGGCGGCGAGATGCAGCGCCTGGCGCTCCCGGGCGCCGAACCACAGCAGCAGCTGATAGGCGGCGAACACCGTCAGCCCCCCATACACGAGCAGACCCGCGATCGCCCCGCTCCCGAGGCCGTGGCTATTCACGGCAACTCCCTCCCTCGTCGCTCCGCCTGCGGGCTCTATGCAGGCCCGCTTGGATCCCTCCGGCACCGTCCCGGATCCCGGAACGCGCCTCGTTTAAGCGCAAGCATACAGCGGCTTCGCCGGACACGCCTTTAGCGCGCGCCGCGGCGCATCTCGCGTCGCGAGGCCGCGCGGCTAATGAGCATTTGCGTGAGGAAGTGAGGCGGATGCCTGCCATTCTTCGAGCGAGTGGGCCCGCTTGGATTCGAACCAAGGACCAAAGGATTATGAGTCCTCTGCTCTAACCGCTGAGCTACAGGCCCGCGCTCGCAATGGTAGCAAAGGCCCGCCCGGCAGCCCGCCCCACCGACGCCCCATCGCGGCCCCGGAGGATGAGGATCTGGCGCGCATTCCGCGCGACAGGCTGGTGTATCCTGCCGGACTGCGCAAAAGGAGGCACGCAATGAAGCTAGACATCTTCAACCACTTCTTCCCAAAGGCCTTTTACGACCGGATGATCGAGCTTTCCCCGAAAGGGAAGGACATCAACAAGCGGGTGCGCGAGGTGCCGAGCATCGTCGACCTGGACAAGCGACTGCGCATCGTGGACCAGTTCGACGATTACCAGCAGGTGATCTGCCTGCCCGCGCCGCCACTCGAGGATTTCGGGAAGCACTCGGTCGAGATGGCGAAGCTCGGCAACGACGGAATGGCGGAGCTGGTCGAGAAGCACCGGGACCATTTCCCGGCCTTCATCGCCGGACTTCCCATGAACGACCCGGACGGCCTGCTCAAGGAGGCCGAGCGCGCAGTGAAACAGCTCGGCGCGTGCGGCGTGCAGGTCTACAGCAACGTTCTCGGGCGTCCGCTCACCGATCCGGCGACGTTGCCGCTCTTCGACCTCATGGCGGAAATGGACCTGCCCATCTGGATCCATCCCATCCGTGCGGCCAATATCCCGGACTACAAGGGCGAGCCGAAGAGCCAATACGAAATCTGGTGGACGTTCGGCTGGCCGTACGAGACCAGCGTGGCCATGACGCACATCGTCTTCGCCGGCCTGTACGACAAGCACCCCAATTTGAAGATCATCACGCACCACATGGGCGCGATGGCCCCCTACTTTGCCGGACGCGTCGGGCCCGGATGGGACCAGCTCGGGGCGCGGACCTCCGATGAGGATCTCACGCTCCTGCTCAAGAAGCTCAAGAAGCGGCCGATCGACTATTTCCGGATGTTCTACGCCGACACGGCGCTTTTCGGCGCAAAAGCCGCGACCGAATGCGGGCTCGACTTCTTCGGCGTGGATCACACGCTCTTCGCGTCCGATGCGCCGTTCGACCCGGAGAAGGGAACGGCCTACATCCGCTGGACCATCGAGATCATCGACGGCCTGGATATCACGCCGCAGGAGCGGCACGCGATCTACGAGGGCAACGCGCGCCGACTGCTCAAGCTGAAGTGAGCGACGACCCCGCGGGCCGCTCTAGGCGGCCCGGCGCGGGGCCTTAAGCCGAGTTAAACCGCCGCGCAGGTCAATCGAGGTCGGCCTGCGCGGGATAGCCCCCGCGCGCCAGCGCATCCAGCGTCTCTTGCAGATGCGCCGGTCCGCGGATCTGAATCACGAACTCCACGTCGGCATTCTGCGCCGGCAGCCGCGTGAACGCGCGCTGATGGTGAACTTCGACGATGTTCGCGTTGGCCGCGCCGATGATCGCCGTGACGGCCGCGAGCGAGCCCGGCACGTCGCGCAGTCCCACGCGCACGCGCGCGAGGCGCCGGCTTCGCACCAGGCCCCGCGCGACGATCTCCGTCAGCGCCAGCGGATCGATGTTGCCTCCGGACAGGACCACGCCCACCCGCCGGTTCGCGAAGCGCTCGCGATTGCGCAGGAGCGCGGCGAAACCGGCCGCCCCCGCACCCTCGACCACGGTCTTCTCGACCTCGAGCAGCGCGAGCACGGCTTCCTCGAGATCGCCTTCCGCGACGAGCAGGATGTCGGCCACCAGGCGCGCGACGATTTCACGCGTGAGGTGGCCCGGCCGCTTCACCGCGATGCCGTCGGCGATGGTGCTCGGCCCGTAGGGCAGGTCGGATCCTTTCACGGCGTTGTACATCGACGGAAAGCGATCCGATTGCACGCCGACGATCTCGATGTCGGGATTGATTCCCCTGGCCGCGACCGCGATTCCCGAGATCAGTCCACCGCCGCCGACCGGCACCAGCAGCACGTCCAGCGAGGGGACGGCGTCCAGCATCTCCAGCCCTGCCGTTCCCTGTCCTGCGACCACCTGCGGGTCGTCGTAGGGGTGCACCATCACGAGCCCGCGTTCCCGGGCGAGCGCCTCGCCGTGCTCGCGCGCCGCATCGAATCCCTCGCCGTGCAGAATGATCTCGGGTCCGTGCCACGCCGTGTGCTCGACCTTGACCGCCGGCGTGAAGCGCGGCATCACGATGACCGCGGGAACGCCAAGTCGTTTGGCGTGATACGCCACGCCCTGCGCGTGGTTGCCGGCCGAGACGGCGATCACGCCTCTTGCGCGCTCGGCATCATTCAGCGAGAGCAGCTTCGCGAGCGCGCCGCGCTCCTTGAACGATGCGGTGAACTGGAGATTCTCGAACTTCAGGAAGACTTGCGCCCCGGCCAGCGCGGACAGGGTGCGCGACGCGTCGCAGGGAGTCGCGACGACCTGCCCATGGATTGCTGCCGCCGCATTGCGGATGTCATCGACCGTGACCATTCGGCAATGCTAACGCCGGTGAGGAGTGAGGAGTGAGGAGTGAACAGCAACCACCCCGCCGGCTTAGCCGGCACCCCTCCTTGTAAAGGAGGGGAAAAGAACCAAGACTCCCCGCTCCGGCCTGCTCTCCGCGGGAAGGAGGGTAACGGGAGGGAACCAGCCGGTTCCCTCCTGTTCGTAACCTACAGTTGCTTCGCCTCGCTCCCTCGCCTCACCCCTGACCAGTTCAACTCTGATCGAGGAAGCTCTTGAGCCGCTCCGAACGCGAGGGGTGACGGAGCTTGCGCAGCGCCTTGGCCTCGATCTGACGAATGCGCTCGCGGGTGACGTCGAACTGCTTGCCGACCTCCTCGAGCGTGTGGTCCGTGTTCATCTCGATGCCGAAGCGCATCCGCAGCACCTTCGCCTCGCGCGGTGTCAGCGAGTCGAGCACGTCCTTGGTCACATCGCGCAAGGACGAGTACATCGCGGCGTCGCCCGGGCTCACGGTGGAAAGGTCCTCGATGAAGTCGCCGAGATGCGAGTCGTCGTCGTCGCCGATCGGCGTCTCCATCGAGATCGGCTCCTTGGAGATCTTGAGGATCTTCCGGATCTTGTCCTCGGGCATCTCCATCTTGGACGCGAGCGTCGCCGGATCGGGCTCCTGGCCGGTTTCCTGCAGGATCTGCCGGCTGATCCGGTTCATCTTGTTGATCGTCTCGATCATGTGCACCGGGATGCGGATCGTGCGCGCCTGGTCCGCGATCGACCGGGTGATCGCCTGGCGGATCCACCACGTCGCGTACGTCGAGAACTTGTAGCCACGGCGGTACTCGAACTTGTCCACCGCCTTCATCAGGCCGATGTTCCCTTCCTGGATCAGGTCCAGGAACTGCAGTCCGCGGTTGGTGTACTTCTTGGCGATGGAGATCACGAGCCGCAGGTTCGCTTCGGTCATCTCGCGCTTTGCCCGACGCGCTTTCGCCTCGCCGGTTGACATCTGTCGGGCGATCTCCTTGAGGTCCTTCAGCGGAATGCCGACCCGCTTCTGGATCTCGATCAGCTTCTGCTGCTCCTCGAGGATGTTCGGCTCGTAGTGCGAGAGCTGCGAGCTGTAGTTGTGGCCGCCGGCGATCTCGTTCTTCACCCAGGAGAGCCGGGTCTCGTTGCCCGGAAAGACCTTGATGAAGTGCACGCGCGGCATGCCGCCCCGCGCCACGCACAGCGACTGGATGTGCCGCTCGTGGCTGCGCAGCTGCTCGACCATGCCGCGCACGTTGTCGCACAGCTTCTCGATGATGCGCGCGGTGAAGCGGATCATCATCAGCTCAGCGCCGATCTGGTCGCGCACCCGGACGTATTCCTTCGAGCGGTGGCCGTGCTTCGCCAGCGCGCTCTTCAGCTTGTCGTTCAGGCGGTTGATCTTGCCGAAACGCTCGAGCGCGTCTTCCTTGAGCTGCAGCAGGCTCGCGGAGATCGCGGCGCCGTCGTCCTCTTCCTCCTCGTCGTCGCCGTCCTCGTCCGACTCCTCGTCCGCATCGGCCTCTTCGGCCGCCTCCTGGGCGGGCTGCTCCTCTTCTTCCTTCGCGTTCGGGTCGATGAGCCCGTCGACCAGCTCGTCGATGCGCATCTCGTCACGCGCGACCTTTCCGGCGTAGTCCACGATCTCGACGATCGTGGTCGGGCACGCGGAGATCGCCTGGATCATGTGCCGCAAGCCGTCCTCGATGCGCTTGGCGATCTCGATCTCGCCCTCGCGCGTGAGCAGCTCGACCGAGCCCATCTCGCGCATGTACATCCGAACCGGATCGGTGGTGCGGCCGAACTCGGGGTCGACCGTCGACAGCGCCGCCTCGGCCTCTTCCTCGACGTCCTCATCGGCCGCCGTGGATGGCGAGTTCTCCGACAAGATCAGCGTCTCGGCATCGGGCGCCTCGTCGTAGACCTGGATGCCCATGTCGTTGAACGTCGTGATCATCGACTCGATCTGCTCGGCGTCCACGACGTCCGGCAGGTTGTCGTTGATCTCGGAATAGGTCAGATAGCCGCGCTCCTTGCCCAGCTTGATCAGCGCCTTGAGCTTGGTGCGGCGGGCCTCGGCGTCCTCGGGGCGCTGCTCGGCGCGCGCGATCAGCGCACGCTCGGCCTCGCGCATCTTGGCGCGATTGGTCCGGTTGATCTTCTGCTTCTTCGGCGCGATCTGCGGCGGAAGGACCGGCTTGCGTTTCGCCGCCGCCTGCGCGGCGGCCGCGACATTGGCTTTCGCCGCTTTCGTCTTATCCTTGGTCGGCGCCTTGCCCTTCGCGGGCGGCTTCGCTTTCGCGAGCGCTTTCGACTTCGCGGGCAGCGCCTTCTTCGGCGCTTTCGCCTTCGACTTGACCGGGGGCTTGAGCTTCGCCCGACCGGCAGTCCTGGCCTTCGGCGTCGGGCGCGCCTTCGCGGCGCTCCGCACGGTGGCGCGCTTGGCGCTTTTGGCCTTGGCCTTCCTGGCCTTGTCCTTCGAAGTCGCTTTCGCTTTCGCTTTAGGCTTCGCCATGCTCGTGCGTCCTTCGGTCAACAAACATTCGGTAAATAGACAATTCGAACGGCAAAAAGGTTTGAATTATAGCACCGTAGATGGGCTCCCTGACGCAGGGTTCAAGGCCTCCCTCTCAAGTCCTTTTTGCTCCTGAATCAATCGGTTATAGCGGTGGCGCTCGTCCAGGGACAGGCCCTGCTCGACCTGCCGGCGCTCGAGCGCCTCGATGTCGCGTTTGAGCCGCCGGCTCTGCAGCCGCACCAGTGCCGTCGCGAACAGCACTTCGGCGTCCTCGTCGGAGGTGCGCATCTCCAGCAAACCGGCGCGAAGCTCCCGCAGCAGCCCTGCGAACGGGGCATCCGCGAATCCATCGACGAGCGCCCCTGCTGCGACGACGCCGTCGTGCTCGCGAAGATATGCGACGACCCCGGCGAGTGCCTGCGCCTCGAGGGAGTCGTCGGACTCGAGGTCTGCAGGAAGCGCATGAACCAGGACCGGCTTGATCAGCAGACAACCCAGGATGGTTCGCTCGAGCTCGCGACCGCGCATGCCCCGGCTGCGATCCGCGACTCTGGCCGCCGGACGTTGCGGCGTGCCGGGTGCTGCGCCGGCGACCCGCACACCGCACAACCGCCCGACTTCCTGAGGATCCATGCGTGCAAGATCGGCAAGTGCCCGCACGAGCTGGAGCTGCAACGCGGGCGCGGCAAGCCGCTGAAGATGGGGACGTGCCTCGGAAATCAATCGCGAACGCCCCTCCAGGGTGGCGAGGTCGGAGCGTGCACCGAGCTCGGCAAGCAGGAACGCCGACAGGGGCTGTGCGCCCGCGAGCCGCTCGAGAAAGGCTTCGGCGCCGAGCGCGCGCACGTAGCTGTCGGGATCATGCTCCTCCGGCAGGAACAGGAACCGCACGGTCTTGCCGTCGGCGAGACAGGCGAGACTGACCTCGAGCGCATGCCATGCCGCGCGACGGCCGGCCGCGTCGCCGTCGAAGCAGAAGACGATCTCGTCGGTCAATCGCAGCAGCCGTTGCACGTGAACCGGGGTCGTCGCCGTGCCGAGCGTCGCGACCACGTTCTCCACGCCGCTCTGGGCGAGCGCGACCACGTCCATGTAGCCCTCGACCACGACGACGCGGTTTGCTGCACGGATCGCGTTGCGCGCCTGCACCAGACCGTAGAGCTCGCGTCCTTTCTCGAAGAGCGGCGTCTCCGGCGAGTTCAAATACTTGGGGCCGGCGGACCCCTTCCCTTCCCCCGTAGTCGGTCCGGAGGACTCGTCGCCCTCATCGCTCCGCGCAACCTCGAGAATCCGCCCGCCGAAGCCGATCACCAGACCGCGCTGGTTGAGGATGGGGAACATGATCCGATCGCGGAAGCGGTCGTAGCGCTTGCCCTGCTCGTTCTCGATCACGAGACCGCACTCGACGAGCACCTTCTCGGCGTAGTCCGGAAAGACCGCCTGCAGACTCTGCCACCCGGCCGGTGCGTAGCCGATACCGAATCGCGCGGCGATCTTGCCGGTCAGGCCGCGGCCTTTCAGGTACTCGATCGCGGCGGGCGCCTGCTTGAGGCTGTCGCGGTAGAAACGCGATGCACGGTCCATCAGGTCATAGAGGTCTGGACCCTGCGGCTCGCCGCGCTGACCGCGGCGCGGCTCGAATTCGGGCAGCTTCATCCCGACCGTGTCCGCGAGATCCTTCACCGCGTCGACATAGCCGAGACCGGCATACTCCATGAGGAACCCGATGGCGTTGCCGTGCGCGCCGCATCCGAAGCAGTGGTAGAACTGCTTGGGCTGGCTGACGGTGAACGAAGGCGTCTTCTCCGTGTGGAACGGGCAGCAGGCGACGTAGTTCGCGCCGGACTTCTTGAGCGGAACCCGGGCGTTGATGACGTCGACGATGTCGACGCGATTGAGCAGATCGTTCTTGAACGCCTCGGGAATCACGCTTCGCGCCGCATCCGGACCGGAATCCTGCCCCTCACTCCGCAACGGCTCCAGGCAGGCGCCCGGAGCATCGGTCCGGCCGCGGCCGAACGCCTCAACAACTTCTTATTTATAGACGATTTTACCCGTAGCGCAAGGATGCCGCTTGCCTCCCGGCGCGGCCCTCACCGACCCTCCTGCCGGACCGGCTCCTGGCCCTACCGGCCCGCGAGCTTTGCCTTCACGGCCGCCGACACTTTTGCCATATCGGCCCGACCTGCGAGCTTCGCCTTCAAATGCGCCATCACCTTGCCCATGTCGGCCATGCCGCCGGCACCCGTGGCTTCCATTGCGGTATCGATTTCCCGGGTGATCTCCGCGTCGCTCGCCTGCTGGGGCAGATAGGCGGTGAGCACCTGCACCTCGAATTCCTCGGCATCCGCGAGGTCCTGGCGGCCGGCGTTCCGGAATTGCTCGATCGAGTCCCGCCGCTGCTTGAGCATCTTTTCGATGACCGACACGACTTCGGCGTCGGCAAGCTCTTTGCGCTCGTCCACTTCACGCTGCTTGATCGCGGCGAGGAGGAGGCGAATCGCCGAGAGGCGCCGGGTTTCCTTCGCCTTGAGCGCCGCCTTCATGTCGTCGCCGACGCGCGTCCTGAGGCTCATTCTCTGGCGAAGCGTGGGAAGTGACGTCGGGAGGGTGAGGACGAATGTGGGGACAAACAACCGCTACCGGAGCGAGGCCGTTGCGTCTCGCCCCCGAATTGCCACCCGCTCAGTAGAGGCGGGGCGGGAGCTGCTGGCTGCGCAGGCGCTTGTAGTGCCGCTTCACGGCGGCCGCGAGCTTGCGCTTGCGTTCCTGCGTGGGCTTCTCGTAGTACTCGCGAGCACGCAGCTCGGTGAGCAGCCCGGTCTTCTCGATGGTGCGCTTGAAGCGACGCAGGGCCACCTCGAACGGCTCGTTCTCCTTGACGCGAACGGTCGGCATGAAAGGCTCGATTCCTCGGCAAAAGCAGAAAGGGACGAAGTATAACAAGTGCTTGCAGACCACCACAAGGGCCCACCCGGGCGCGTCGGCGGGGGTGTCATAATTCCCGGATCGGGTGCAGAGGGCCCACCTGTGGCCCTGCGGGCATACCCCGCCCGCGCCCCGGCCGACTGGTGCCCCATGCTCGTGCTCGGAATCGAGACCTCCTGCGATGAAACGGGCGTTGCGCTCTACGACAGCGCGCGCGGCCTCCTGGCGCACGCGGTGTATTCACAGGTGACCATGCACGCCGAGTACGGCGGAGTCGTCCCCGAGCTCGCGTCGCGCGATCACGTGCGCCGGCTGCTGCCGCTCGTGCGCGACGTGCTCGCCCGCGGCGGCGCACGGCTGGAGGCGCTCGACGCGGTCGCCTACACCGAGGGGCCGGGCCTGGCGGGGGCGCTGCTCGTCGGCGCAAGCGTTGCGGAAGCACTCGCGCTTGCCCTGGGCATCCCGGCCATCGGCATCCATCACCTGGAAGGTCATCTGGTCTCGCCATTGCTCTCACGCGACGCCCCACGCTTTCCGTTCGTCGCCTTGCTCGTTTCGGGCGGACACACGCAGCTCATGGAAGTCCACGGCATCGGTCGTTACGCGCTCCTCGGCGAGACGCTGGACGATGCGGCCGGCGAGGCCTTCGACAAGACGGCGCAGCTTCTGGGCCTCGGATATCCCGGCGGACCGGCCCTGGCGATGCTCGCCGAGCGCGGTCGTGCGGGCCGATTCGTCCTCCCGCGCCCGATGCTCGCCAGCGGCGATCTCGATTTCAGCTTCAGCGGCTTGAAGACGGCGGTGATGACGCAGGTGCGCGGTAAAGTGCTCGCCGAGCAGGATCGCGCCGACGTCGCGAGGGCGTTTCAGGATGCGGTCGTGGACGTGCTGGTCGCCAAATCCACGGCGGCGATCGAACGGACCGGACTGAATCAGCTCGTGGTCGCCGGCGGGGTCGGCGCGAACCGCGAGCTTCGCGGCGCGCTCGACAAGGCAGGCGAGCGAGCGGGGTTTCGGGTCGTCTACCCCGAGCTCGAGCTCTGCACGGACAACGGCGCGATGATCGCGCTTGCCGGCGCGCTGCGGCTCGGCGATCAGGCAATGCACGCGCGCGCGACCGCCAACCGCTCGTTCACGGTTCGCCCGCGTTGGGACCTCGCCACGCTGGTTCAGCCCTGAGGGGTGTCGGTGGTCCGTTCGCTCCCGGTCCGCCGCTGTCCGATTCGCCCTTCCCGTCCTTCCAGCAAATTGCGAATGTTGGTGCGATGGCGCCAGACAAGGAGCGCGCACATTGCACTGATGGCGGCGATCGTCACGTCGAACCGAAAGGAATTGAGAAACAAGGCCCAGAAGGGGGCGAACACCGCCGCGACCAGGGCCGCGAGCGATGAATAGCGAAAGAACACCGCGATGATCAGCCAGGTCGCGAGCGTGCCGAGCCCGAGCCACGGGCTGAGCGCGAAAAGAATGCCGGCAGCGGTCGCGACCCCCTTCCCGCCCTTGAATGCGAAGTACACGGGAAAGAGGTGACCGAGAAATGCCGCGAGCCCCGTGAGCGCGGCGCCCGCCTCGTCGACCCCGTAGACAGATCCGAGCTCGCGCACGAGCCAGACTGCGAACCAGCCTTTTGCGGCGTCGCCCGCGAGTGTTAGGACCGCCGCGACCTTGTGCCCGGTGCGCAGCACGTTCGTCGCGCCGGGGTTTCCCGAGCCGTAGGAGTGCGGATCGGGCAAGCCGAGGAGGCGGCTCACGATCACCGCGAACGAAAGCGAGCCGATCAGATAGCCGATTAGAATAGCGATCGCCGTGGCCATCATTTCGCTCAGGAATCGAATGCCGGGAAGTGTAGCCTAACGCGCCACGCATCGACCCTCACTCACCGACCACGCCCCTCACTCCCCGCTCCACATAGAACCCATGGACTGCATTTTCCTGCGCGAGATCAAGCTGGATGCCAAGGTCGGCATCTATCGACGCGAGCGCGTGACCAGCCAGCTGATCGAGCTCGATCTCGACATCGCGCTGCCGGGAGACACCGTGTTCCGCACGGGAAAGGTCGCCGACACCGTGGATTACGCGGTTGTCGTCCAGCGCCTGCGCGACGAGCTCGCGGTGGAGCGCTTCGGTCTCGTCGAAGAGCTTGCCGAGCACATCGCGCGCGTAGTGCTCGAGGAGTACCGCTCGCCGTGGGTCCGCGTGTCCGTCGCGAAGCTCGGCATTCTCAAGGGCGTCAAGCGCGTCGGCGTGACGATCGAGCGCTCCAGGTCCGATTCCTGACCCGCGTCAGTCGGCGAGTCCGACCTCCACCAGCGTGGGCTTGAGCACGCGAACGAGCTCGGGCGGTGCGATCCCGACGAGATATCCACGCCGCCCGCCATTGATGTAGATCTTCGGCAGTTCCAGCACCGTCTTCTCCAGGTAGATCGGCATGGCCTTGCGCGTGGCGAACGGCGAGGTTCCGCCAACCTGGTAGCCGGAGTGGCGCTGCGCCACGTCCGGTCGGCAAGGCTCGATGCGCTTCGCATTCACCTGCCGCGCCAGATTCTTCGTCGAGACCGAGCGATCGCCGTGCATCAGCACGATCATGGGCGCTTTTCGCTCGTCTTCCATCACGAGGGTCTTGACCATCGCGTGCTCGTCGACGCCGAGCTCGCGCGCCGGCACGCGCGTCCCGCCATGATCCTCGTACTCGAACACATGCTCGCTGAACGCTACCCGATGCTTGCGCAGATAGGCTGTCGCCGGTGTCTCCGAAACGTGCTCGCGTTTACTCATGCCAAGGAAAGCCCTGAAAGGAATTTGCGGTTCTCAGTTCACCGGGAAGGGGGGTAACGGGGGGAAACCGGGCGGTTTCCCCCTGTTCGTAACGTGCCGCTCTTGCCCGAAAGAACTCCAGGTTCTGCTCTTTGTCAAAACTCCCTACCCTCAACCTCTGGGATGATGCTTTGCGTGTAGAGCTTTGAGCCTTTCGCGAGCTACGTGTGTGTAGATCTGCGTCGTCGAGATATCGGCGTGCCCGAGCAGGAGCTGCACGACGCGCAGATCGGCGCCGTGGTTGATGAGGTGCGTCGCGAACGCGTGCCGCAGGGTATGCGGCGAAAGCGGGCGACCCGGAATGGCGCGCGCGGCGTGCCGCTTGATCAGTGCCCAGAAGCCCTGTCGTGTCATCGGCGCGCCGCGCGGCGTGACGAAGACCGCGTCTGCGGTGCGGGACTTGAGGAGCGCCGGGCGGGCTGCGCGCAGGTATTGCACGAGGTGGTCGGCAGCGACTTCGCCGAGCGGCACCAGCCGCTCCTTCGACCCTTTCCCGACGACGCGCACCACGCCCATGTCGAGGCTCACTTGCACCAGCTTCAGCGTCACGAGCTCCGAGACGCGCAGTCCCGTCGCATAGAGCACCTCGAGCATCGCGCGGTCGCGCAGGCCGAGCGGGGCGCGCGTGTCCGGCGCGGCGAGCAACTCCTCGACGTCGGCCTCGGACAGGGTCTGAGGCAGCCGCTGTGCACGCTTCGGTCGATCGAGCTTGACCGTCGGATCGGCGTTGATTCGATTCGCCCGCAGCGCGAACTGGTAGAAACGTTTCAGGCTCGAGTGCAGCCGCGCCTGGCTCGATGCCCTGAGACCGGTGCCGCCGGCGCCATGGCGAAACGCGAGATAGCCGAGCAGGTCGGCTTCCCGGGCGGATAGAAGTGCCGATTCGCGCTTGGCAAGCCATTCGGCGAACAATCGAAGATCCCGCCGGTAGGACTCCAGCGTCGTCTTCGCCAGACCGTCTTCGAGCCAGAGCTGATCACAGAATTCGTCCAGCAGTGCGGCATCCGCCGCGCCGAGCAAAGCGTGCGAACCCTCGCTGGGATCATGCTGCAAGGTCTACCCCCTCGTGACGAAGCAGCCAGCGCTTCACCGCGACGTGGAAACCCGCGTCATGGTGCGCGAAACCGCCGACGCCTGCCGCCGCGACGACCCGGTGACAGGGAATCGCCAAGGGAAATCGATTCGCGCCGCAGGCCTGACCGACCGGGCGCGGCGACGAGCCGAGATCTCCGGCCAACGCCCCGTACGAGCGCGTGCGGCCGCGGGGGATCGCCGCGATCAGGCGCCAGACGCGCCGCTGAAAGCGCGTGCCGGCCGGCTCCAGCGGCAAATCGAACCCGAAATCCGGATCGTCCAGATAGCAGGCGATTTGCGCGCATGCCGCTTCGGCCAGACGGTCTCGGGGTGCGAGTTCTCCCGCCGAACGGGGCAGATACACGATTTCCGAGACGGAATCGCCGTTCGTTCGGACGCCGACCAGTCCGAACGGGGCGGGCATGCGGGCACTGAACTCGACGGGATTCACGATGCCTGGCGACGTTATTCGCTCGTTGAGCAAGCGTCAACCTGAAAGGCAGGCGCACTCGCTCGGAGGTCGGGTCGGGAACTTTCCGCGCATTGAGGAGCCGGACAGTGGAGCCGCGAGCGCAGCACTGCTAGAATCGCAGGCTTTTTGCTCGTCGGCCCTGCCCCGGAGCCTCCGGACGCGCGGCGAGCTGCAGCGCGGAACCCATGCCCAGACCGATTCGCAACGTCGCCATCATCGCCCACGTCGACCACGGCAAGACGACGCTTGTCGACAAGCTCCTGCGGCAGGCGGGCACGTTCCGCGCCAATCAGCAGGTCGAAGAGCGCGTCATGGACTCGAACGACCTCGAGCGCGAGCGCGGCATCACCATCCTTGCGAAGAACTGCGCGATCGACTACGCGGGCGTGCACATCAACATCGTGGACACGCCCGGGCATGCGGACTTCGGTGGCGAGGTCGAGCGCGTGCTGGGAATGGTGGACGGGGTGCTCCTCCTCGTGGACGCGGTGGAAGGCCCGATGCCGCAAACACGCTTCGTCACCCGCAAGGCGCTGGCGCTCGGCTTGCGGCCGATCGTCGTGGTGAACAAGGTCGATCGCGACGGTGCCCGCCCGGACTGGGTGGTGAATCACACTTTCGAGCTGTTCGACAAGCTTGGTGCGACCGAGGAGCAACTCGATTTTCCGGTCGTCTACGCGTCGGCGCTGGAGGGCTGGGCCACGCGCGACTGGCGCGAGCGCGGCAGCGACATGCGATCCCTGTTCGACGCGATCATCGCGCACGTTCCGGCGCCTGCCGAGGACGATACGGATGGGCCGCTGCAGCTTCGCATCCATTCGCTCGACTACTCGAGTTACGTGGGAAGAATCGGCATCGGCAAGGTGAGCCGGGGCCGGATCGCGCCGGCGACCGATGTCGCGGTCATGTACGGCGACGAGTTCGTGGGCAAGGCGCGCGTGGGCCAGGTGCTCGGCTTCAAGGGCCTCGAACGGAGCCCGATGCCTGAGGCAGTCGCCGGGGACATCGTGCTCGTCACGGGTATCGACGCGCTTTCGATCGGCGCGACGATCTCCGATCTCGAGCAGACCGAGGGCCTCCCGCCGCTGAAGGTGGACGAGCCCACGCTCACCATGAACTTTCAGGTGAACACGTCGCCGCTTGCCGGCCAGGACGGCAAGTACGTGACGAGCCGGCAGATCCGTGAGCGGCTGCACCGGGAGCTGCTCGTCAACATGGCGCTGCGGGTGGAGGACACCGCCGACAGCGACGTGTTCCTCGTGTCGGGGCGCGGCGAGCTGCACCTCACCATCCTCATCGAGACGCTGCGTCGCGAGGGCTACGAGCTCGCGGCCGGCCGCCCGCGCGTGATCACGCGCACGATCGACGGCATTCCCTCCGAGCCGTACGAGCTCCTCACGGTCGACGTCGCGGAGACCCACCCGGGCGGCGTGATGGAAGCGCTCGGAACACGGCGCGGCGAGCTCGTCGATATGGTCCCCGACGGCCGCGGCCGGGTGCGCCTCGACTACCGGGTCCCGGCGCGCGGCCTCATCGGCTTTCAGGGCGAGTTCATGAATCTCACGCGCGGCAACGGTTTGATGAGCCACGTATTCGACGACTATGGCCCGCTGAAGGGCGACATAGCGGGCCGTCGCAATGGCGTGCTCGTGTCGCAGGACGACGGCGAGGCGGTCGCCTTCGCGCTATTCAACCTGCAGGAGCGTGGCCGGATGTTCGTCGCTCCGGGCGACAAGGTGTACGAGGGAATGGTGATCGGCATTCACTCGCGCGACAACGATCTCGTGGTGAATCCCATCAAGACCAAGAAGCTCACCAACATCCGGTCGGCGGGCAAGGACGAGAACGTCCTCCTGACGCCGCCCGTCAAGCTCACGCTCGAGTACGCGGTCGAGTTCATCGCCGACGACGAGCTGGTCGAGGTGACGCCCCGCACGCTGCGCATCCGCAAGCGCTTCCTGAAGGAACACGAGCGCAAGCGCGCCGAGCGCGCCGCGGAAAGCTCGTTCGCCGCCTAGCGACCGGGGCTCCCTAGCGCAGGCGCGCGCTGCGCACCAGGGCGCGCAGTCCGGGCCGACACGGCAAGTCTTCCTGGCTCGCCAGACCGGCGCGCCATTCCTCCGCCAGGAGGCCGCTGGTGTCGCGCACGAGCGCCGGCGAATCCGGACGCTCGCTCAGCAACTCGAGATGGCATTGGATCGCGATGGCGAGGCGTGCACACCCTGCGCATGGCCCGGGCGGCGCCAGTAGGCGCTTTCTGATACCTCCGGATTGTTGATGGATGCAGCAAAGGAAGCGCTAGAATAGGGCTCCCTATAACGTATACGTTAAATGTGCTGTGATCCCAATCCGGGCGTACCCCGCTGCGGCCTCCGCGGGCGCGCGCTCGACGCGTCGCCCCGATGGCATCCCTAGAGATTCGCGACATCCGCAAGACTTTCGGATCGACGGAGGTCTTGCACGGCGTCTCGGTTCCAATCGCCGACGGCGAGTTCGTCGTGCTCGTGGGCCCTTCGGGCTGCGGTAAATCCACACTGCTGCGCATGATCGCCGGGCTCGAGGGCATCACCTCCGGCGAGATCCGCATCGGCGACCAAATCGTGAACAACGTGCACCCCAAGGAGCGCGATGTCGCGATGGTGTTCCAGAACTACGCCCTTTATCCGCACATGACGGTCGCGGCCAACATGGGCTTTTCGCTGCGTCTCAAGAAGACGCCGCCCCCCCTCGTCACCGAACGCGTCCGGAAGGCCGCCGAGATCCTGGGACTCGTCCCCTACCTCGATCGCTATCCGCGGCAGCTGTCGGGCGGGCAGCGGCAGCGAGTGGCGATGGGCCGCGCGATCGTGCGCGACCCGCAAGTCTTCCTCTTCGACGAGCCCCTTTCCAACCTCGACGCGAAGCTGCGCGTCGCCATGCGCATCGAGATCAAGGAGCTGCACCAGCGCCTGAAGACCACCACTGTCTATGTCACGCACGACCAGATCGAGGCGATGACCATGGCCGACAAGATCGTCGTCATGCACGACGGCGTGGTCGAGCAGATGGGCGCGCCGCTCGAGCTCTACGATCGCCCGGAGAACACGTTCGTCGCGGGCTTCATCGGCTCGCCCGCCATGAACTTCTTCGAGGGCACGCTCAAGGCGAACGGCGGATGTGGCGTCCAGACCACCGGCGGCGCTCGACTGCCGCTCGCCGATGCGCCGGCGGCGAGCAACGGGCGGCCAGTCCTGTACGGAATCCGGCCCGAGCACATTGAGCTCGCGGACGACGGACTGCAGGCGGAGGTCGTCGTCGTGGAGCCGACCGGCTCGGAAACGCAAGTGGTCGCGCGCGCGGACGGCCGGGAGTTCATCGCGGTATTCAGGGAGCGCCATGCGTTTTCTCCCGGGGCGCGCATCCGGCTGCGGCCGCGGCGCGATCTCGCGCATCTCTTCGACAGGACAACGGGCAAACGGCTCTAGCGTCGCAAGGCGCTCTTACAACGACGACTCAAAGGAGGATGGCGATCATGACGAACGGAAAATTCACTCGCCGCGACGTGCTCAAGGGAACCGGCGCGATCGCCGGCGCGGCGGCGCTCGGCACGGACTTATTCGGCTTCGCAAAGGCCTGGGCGCAGAGCGCGCCGTGGAAGCCCGAGAAGGGCGCCAAGCTTCAGTTCACGCGCTGGAAGCGCTTCGTGCAGTCCGAGGACGACGCGTTTCGCGCGATCGTCGCCTCGTTCTCGAAGGTGACCGGCTGTCCGGTCACTGTCGCAGAAGAGGGCTTCGACGACGTGCAGCCCAAGGCTTCGGTCGCGGCGAACACCGGGCAAGGCCCCGACATGTTCTGGGCGATCTATTCGACGCCGCAACTCTTCCCGGCGAAGACGCTCGACATCTCCGATGTCGCGGCCTACCTCGGCAAGAAATACGGCGGGTGGGTGCCGCTCGCGGAAACCTACGGCAAGGCAGGCAAGAAGTGGATCGCCCTGCCCGTAACGATCAGCGGCAACTACATCAACTACCGCCAGTCCTCGATCGAGAAGGCGGGGTTCAAGGAGGTGCCGAAGGACATGGACGGTTTCCTCGCGCTGATGACCGGGCTGAAGAAGAACGGAACCCCGGGTGGCTTCGCGCTCGGCCACGCCTCCGGCGACGGCAATGCATGGACGCACTGGCTGCTCTGGGCGTTCGGCGGATCGCTGGTCGACAAGAATGACAAGGTGGCGATCAACTCGCCCGGAACCGCGCAGGCGCTCGAGTACTGCAAGAAGCTCTACGAGACCTTCGCACCCGGGACGGTTGCATGGAACGATTCGTTCAACAACAAGGCCTTCCTCGCCGGCGAGATTCATCTGACGAACAACGGCATCTCGATCTACGCTGCCGCCCAACGCGAGGCCGCGAAAGATCCGAAGCTGAAGGAGATCGCCGCGGACATGAACCACGCGTTCTGGCCGATCGGGCCGGTGGGCAAGCCGACCGAGTTCCAGGTCTGCTTCCCGGTGATGGCGATGGGCTACTCGAAATATCCCAATGCGTGCAAGGCGTTCCTCGCCTACTGGATGGAAGCCGACCAGTACAACAAGTGGCTCGAGGGCTCGGTCGGCTACATGACCCACACCCTCAACGCCTATGACAACAACCCGGTGTGGACCGAGGACCCGAAGCGGGCGGTGTTCCGCGACGCGACCAAGCGCTCGCTGTGGGCCGGTTACCCCGGTACGATCGGCGAGAAGGCGGCCTCCGCGCTGGCGGAGTTCATCGTCGTCGACATGTTCGCGAATGCCTGCACCGGCCGCGAGAGCGTAGAGGGCGCGATCAAGCAGGCCGAGCGTCAGGCGCGGCGCGTCTATCGGTAATCGGGCGCAAGCGGTGCCCGGGCGAACCTCGGGCGCCGCCTGACCTGATCTCGAATGTCGGCAGTGCCGTCCTCGACCGACCCGGCAGCGGCGGTCGCTGCTCGTGCCGGCGCCGGGCTTTCGCCCTCGCGCTGGCAGCGCCTCACGTGGAACCGGAACTGGCTCGGGTTCTGGTTCATGGTTCCCGCGGCGGCCTTCTTGCTGCTGTTTCTCGCCTATCCGCTCGGACTCGGCGTGTGGCTATCGTTCACGGAAACGCGGATCGGCCGGGCCGGCGTGTTCGTGGGCCTCGAGAACTACGTCTGGCTGGCCGACGACCCGGTGTTCTGGCTCTCGGTCTTCAACACGCTCCTCTACACGACGGTGGCGAGCGTTTTCAAGTTCGCGATCGGCCTGTACCTTGCGCTGCTGCTCAATCGGCACCTGCCGTTCAAGGCGATGATCCGGGCGGTCGTGCTGATCCCGTTCATCGTGCCCACGGTGCTCTCGGCGATCGCGTTTTGGTGGATCTACGATCCCCAGTTCTCGATCGTGAGCTGGTCGTTGCGCGAACTCGGCCTGCTCGAGACCAACATCGACTTTCTCGGCGATCCGTGGAACGCTCGCTGGTCGGTGATCTTCGCCAACATCTGGCGCGGCGTGCCGTTCGTGGCGATCACCCTGCTCGCCGGCCTGCAGACGGTCTCGCCCTCGCTCTACGAGGCCGCCACGATCGACGGTGCGAGCCGCTGGCAGATGTTCCGCTTCGTGACCTACCCCCTGCTCACGCCCATCATCGCGGTCGTGATGACTTTCTCGGTGCTCTTCACCTTCACCGATTTCCAGCTGATCTGGGTGCTGACGCGCGGCGGGCCGGTCAACGCGACCCACTTGATGGCAACGCTCTCGTATCAGCGGGCGATACTGGGAGGCTATCTCGGCGAAGGATCCGCGATTGCCACGGCGATGATTCCGTTTCTGCTCGCAGCCATTCTGATCTCCTGGTTCGGTCTGCAGCGCCGCAAGTGGCAGCAGGGGGAAGCCAATGACTGAGATCGCCAATCCGAGAGCTCCAGTTGACGTTAAGGCGGGGGCCGGCGATTCGACGGAGGGCATGGGCTACCTGGAAACGCTGCCGCGGCGGCTTGTCACGACCTATCTCCCGCTCGCGATCATCGTCTTCGTGCTGCTCTTTCCCTTCTACTGGATGGCGCTCACGTCGGTGAAGCCCGACGCGCAGCTACTCGACATGGACACGGTGAATCCGTTCTGGACGCCGACGCCGACGCTCAAGCACTACTACGTACTGCTCTTTGAGACGGAGTATCCGCGCTGGCTCTGGAACACGATGTACATCGCGGTTGGCGCGACGATCCTGTCGCTCGTGTCGAGCGTCTTCGCAGCCTACGCCATCGTCCGGCTGCGATACCGGGGCGCCCAGTGGATCGGCGGGGCGATCTTTCTCGCCTACCTCGTGCCGCCTTCGATCCTGTTCATCCCGCTCTCGACCGTCATCTACAACTACGGACTGTTCGACACGACGCTTGCGCTGATCCTCGTCTATCCGACGATCCTGATTCCGTTCGCGACCTGGCTGTTGATGGGCTATTTCAAGACCATTCCGTTCGAGCTGGAGGAGTGCGCGCTGATCGACGGGGCGAGCCGGTGGCAGATCCTGACGAAGATCGTCCTCCCGCTCGCGGTACCAGGTCTCATCTCCGCGTTCATCTTCTGCTTCACGCTGTGCTGGAACGAGTTCATTTACGCGCTCACGTTCATCTCGAGCTCGCCCTCGAAGACCGTCCCGGTGGCCATTGTCACGGCGTTCACAGACGGCGACGTTTACCGCTGGGGTTCCATCATGGCGGGGGCGCTCTTCGGCTCGCTGCCACTGGTGATCCTCTATGCGTTCTTCGTCGAGCACTACGTCGCGGCGATGACCGGGGCCGTCAAGGAGTAGCAGGTATTACGAAATTTCGACCGATAGCGGCGTGAGCCTGCAATCCCGTCGCAGCCGCTAGAATCCGGGGTATGTTCACGCCGTCGCCACGCAACGCGCCGCTGGAAGGCATCACCGTCATCGGGCTGGAGCAGGTAATCGCGGCACCCTTTGCGACGCGGCAGCTCGCCGAGCTGGGCGCGCGCGTTATAAAGATCGAGCGGCCGGACGGTGGCGACTCGGCACGCGGCTACGATCGGACCGTCAAGGGGCTCTCCAGCCATTTCGTGTGGACCAATCGCGGCAAGGAGAGCATCACCCTCAACCTCAAGCACGCTGCGGGCATGGAGGTGATCCACAAGCTGCTGGCGCGCGCCGACGTCTTCATCCAGAACCTCGCGCCAGGCGCAACGGACCGCCTCGGGCTCGGCGCCGATGCGCTGCGCGCGCGCTACCCGCGGCTCATCGTGTGCGGCATCTCCGGGTACGGGACCTCGGGGCCGTACCGCGACAAGAAGGCCTACGATCTCCTCATCCAGTGCGAGGCCGGGCTGCTTTCGATCACCGGCACGTCGGAAACGCCGAGCAAGGCAGGAATCCCGGTGGCCGATATCTCGGGTGGCATGTACGCGTTCGCCGG
>JAJDOG010000024.1 GCA_022340285.1 Betaproteobacteria bacterium | reverse complement strand
TAGCGCAGGAGCTGCTCGTCGTTCATGGCTTGGGCGCGGTCACGCGCGATCGGCATGCGGGAGCATGCCTGAAAGGACGGGGGAAAGGACCCCGGCACCCGCACCGAAAGGCGCGCGTGCCGGTCTGGCGGCATTACTTCTTGGTTGCGGCTTGCGCACTGCCGGCCTGCTGCACCGGCTCTTCTAGCTTGGCGATGACCGGCAGGCCCTTCAGGTGATTCAAGGCCTGCTTGAGCTGGAAATCGTCGGGGCCGCCCAGCACGATCGGCTTCGTCGGTGCCGAACCCGAATCTTGCGGTTCTTCGCCCGTCTTCTGCGCGGGCGCGCCCTCCTGCTTGCTCTGCGCCTCCTCGTCCGTGCCTTGCAGGTGCTTGATGAGGTCCGCCTCGCGGATCCGGTCACGCGGCGCGCCCGGCTCCTGGACCTCGACGTCCGGCGTGATGCCCTTCGCCTGAATCGACCGGCCGCTAGGCGTGTAGTAGCGCGCGGTGGTAAGTTTGATCGCAGTGTTGTTCTTGAGCGGCATGATGGTCTGCACCGAGCCCTTGCCGAACGACTGCGTGCCCATCACGGTCGCGCGCTTGTAATCCTGCAGCGCGCCCGCGACGATTTCCGAGGCAGACGCCGATCCACCATTTACCAGCACGACCATCGGGACGGTCTTCACTCCGGCCGGAAGATCCTTCAAGTAGTCTTCGCCGCGCCCACGCAGATAATCCACCGGCGTTGCCGCATACTTGCGTTTCGCGTCCTCGGTACGCCCGTCGGTCGTCACGACGATCGCGTCGCGCGGGAGGAAAGCCGACGAAACGCCGACCGCGCCGTTCAACAGTCCGCCGGGGTCGTTCCTGAGATCGAGCACCAGCCCTTTCAGCTGACCGTCCTTGTACAGTTCGTTCAGGTGCTTGACCAAGTTCTCGCCGGTGTGCTCCTGGAACTGCGAGATGCGCAGGTAGCCATAACCCGGTTCGATAATCTTCGACTTGACGCTCTGCACGCGTATGACGTCGCGCACCACGGTGACCTCGAACGGCTGCGCTGCGCCCTTGCGCACGATGGTGAGACGGATGGCCGTCTTCGGCTTGCCCCGCATGCGCTTCACCGCGTCGCCCAGCGTCATTCCCTTCACCGGCGTGTCATCGAGCTTGATGATCAAGTCGCCCGGCTTGAGTCCCGCGCGGAACGCCGGCGTGTCCTCGATCGGCGACACGACTTTGACGAATCCGTCCTCCATGCCGACCTCGATACCGAGCCCGCCGAACTCGCCCTGGGTGCCGACCTGCAGCTCCTTGAACGCTTCCTGGTCGAGGTAGGCGGAGTGCGGGTCCAGCCCGGTGAGCATTCCGTTGATGGCCTCGGTGATGAGCTTCTTGTCCTCGACGGGCTCCACGTAGCCGGTCTTGATCGCGCCATACACCTCGGCAAATGCCCGCAATTCGTCCACGGGAAGCGGGTACCGCGCCTCCTCGCGCTGCGCGACCGCGGAGAAATTCAACGAGAGCAGAACGCCCGCCAGCACACCGAACAGCACGAGGCTGATCTGCTTGAATTTGCTGCCCATCGATATTTGGGACATTGAGCTACCTTAGCGCCGTTACTTCAATGAAACCCAGGTAAGCGGGTCGAACGGCTTACCCTCGTGCCGAATCTCAAAGTATAAACCCGAAGTACCCGCCCCGCCGGTCGCACCGACCGTCGCAATCACGTCTCCAGCGTGAACTGGTTCACCGACTTTCTTCAGGAGGGCCTCGTTGTACCCGTAAATCGTCAGGTAGTTCTCACCGTGGTCGAGGATGAGGAGGTTTCCGAACCCCCGCATCCAGTCGGCGAATACCACTCGGCCCGACGCGACCGCCCGAACCTCCTCCCCTTCGGGGGCAAGGATCAAGACCCCCTTCCAGGTGAGCGAGCTACCCTGTCTGGGAGCCCCAAATCGCCCTGCAAGTTCCCCGCGGACGGGTAGTCGCAGCTGGCCCTTGGCCCGGGAGAAGGGCCCCACGTCCCCCGCCCCGGGCACCCGCTCGTTCCTGGGACGGGACGACGGCGGGGGAGCCGGTACCGACCGCAGGGCCTTGGCGAGCTCGTCGACCAGCCGCGCGAGGCGCTTCTCGTCGCGCTGAAGCGTCTGGATCTGGCGACGCTGGCCGCTGATCTCGCGTGAGATGGTTGCCAGCACCTTGCGCCGTTCTGCCGCCGTCGCCACGAGCTTGGCGCGCTCGGCCTGCGCCTGCCGCTCCAGCTCCGCGAGCGCAGCGGCCCCCTCCCGCGAGCGCTGCTCGAGCGACGCGATCTCGTCCATCCGGTCGCGCAATTCACTGATCAGCGCGGTCTGCGCCCGGAAAACGTATTCGTAGTAAGCCAGGCTGCGCGCGATCCGGTTCGGGTCGTCGCCCGAAAGCAGCAGCTTCAATAGTCGCTGGTCTCCCGTGAAATAGTGGGCCCGCACCAGCGTGCCCACCTGTTCCTCCCGGGCTTCGATCTGATCGCGCATTTTCCGGCTGTCGGAAGCCAGCTCGCGCAGGGCAGCACGCGCCTGACGCTGGCGTTGCGCCAGGTCCCGGAGCGAGCGGTTCGCTTCCGAGATGGCCGTCTCGCTCTCGCGCAGCTGGTCGGTCGCCTCGGAATGCGCGCTTTCCGCCGCGGCGAGATCCTTCTGTGCCTGCTCGATCCGGCTGCGCAGCTGCTCGAGCGCTTCTTTTTCGCGCGCCGCATCGGCCGGGCCACAGGCGAGCGTCCCCGCAACGCAGAGACCTGCCAAGGTACGGCGTAGCCGGCGTCCGCTCAGGCGCGCGCCTTTCCCTGGCTCGCGACCGCCTGGGTTGCGGCTTCGACCATGGAGGGATCGCCCAGGTAGTTATGCTTCAGCGGCTTGAGGTGCTCGTCGAGTTCATAGACCAGCGGAATGCCGGTGGGGATGTTGAGCTTGACGACCGCTTCGTTCGTAAGGGCGTCCAGATACTTCACCAGCGCGCGCAGACTGTTTCCGTGCGCCGCAATGATCACGCGACGTCCGGCCTTCACGGCAGGCGCGATGGTCTCGTGCCAGTAGGGCAGGAAGCGCTCGACGGTGTCCTTCAGGCACTCGGTAGCGGGCAGCTGGCTCGGCGTGAGCTCGCGGTAGCGCGGGTCCCCCGCAGGACTGCGCGCGTCGCCTGGCTCGAGCGCGGGGGGCGGTACGTCGTAGCTGCGGCGCCATGCCAGGACCTGCGCTTCGCCGAATTTTGCCGCCGTCTCGGCCTTGTTGAGGCCCTGGAGGCCACCATAGTGCCGCTCGTTCAGTCGCCACGAGTTGTGGACTGGGATCCACATCAGGTCCATCTCCTCGAGCGCAATCCACAGGGTCTTGATGGCCCGCTTGAGGACCGACGTGTAGGCGACATCGAACGTGAACCCCGCCTCGCGGAGCAGCTGGCCAGCGCGGCGCGCCTCCTCTCGCCCATGGTCAGTCAGGCCGACGTCGGTCCAGCCCGTAAAGCGGTTTTCCCGATTCCAGACGCTTTCGCCGTGTCGGAGAAGCACGATTCTATGCATGGGCCTTCCTTGTCCCGTCGAATAGGGAGATTTTATAATATAGTGATTAACTTACCGTTGGGCGGGCCCATGAAGCGCGACATCTTCGACCTGATTGGCAAGCAGGACCAAATCGAGCTCGCGGCGCGCTCCTTGCGGGCAATGGGACATCCGCTGCGGCTGAAGATTCTCTGCGTGCTCGGCGACCAGGAGATCAGCGTCCAGGATATCGTCGACACGGTGGGAACGTCGCAAAGCAACATTTCCCAGCATCTCGCCATCCTGCGGGACAAGGGTGTGCTGAAGACGCGCAAGGATGCCAACCGGGTGTACTACCGCGTCGGCGACGTGCGAGTGCTGCAGCTGATCGGGATGATGCGTGAGGTATTCTGCGCAACGCCTGATCGTTAGGTAATCTTCGCGAGATCCGCGACGGCGGACTCGTCGACCCGGACGCCGGGGACGCCGATTCCTCCCGATCCCCCGCTTACCCTTGAGGGCAGTTCGGTCATGAAGTTCGTGATGGACAACATTTACCTGGTCGTGGTCGCGCTGGTTAGCGGAACGATGCTCGTCTGGCCGCTCTTGCGCCGAAGTGGAGGCGGGCCACGCGTCAGCGCAAGCGATGCGGTGCAGCTCATCAACAAGCACGACGCCGTCGTCGTCGACATACGCGAGCCGAACGAGTACGCCGTGGCGCACATCATCAATTCGCGTAACGTGCCGCTGAAGGAGCTCGATTCCCGGGTCAAGGAGCTTGCACGGTACAAGGAGAAGCCGGTCATCGTCACCTGCGATACGGGCAATCGCTCGCGCGGTGGCGTGGCAGCGCTGAAAAAACTGGGTTTCTCCCAGGTCTACAATCTTTCGGGCGGGCTTGGTGCCTGGCAGCAAGCCGGTCTTCCCACGGAGAAGTAATTGGCGCGTATCCTCATGTACAGCACGGCGCTCTGCTCTTACTGTCAGCGCGCCGAGCGCTTGTTCCGCGCCAAGGGAATCGTCGACATCGAGCGGATTCGAGTCGATCTTCACCCCGAACGGCGCAAAGAGATGATGGAGAAGTCAGGGCGCCGAACCGTCCCGCAAATATGGATCGACGACCGACATATCGGCGGATATGACGATCTCGCGGCGCTGGACCGCGCAGGGCATCTCGATCCCCTGCTCGGCGCCGTGGCCAACAATTTGGAGCAGCAATGAGCGAAGCGCAACCGCAACAACCCGTATTCGGCATGCAGAAGGTCTATGTGAAGGACGCTTCGGTCGAATTGCCGAACGCGCCGCGCGTCTTCATGGAGCCGCATACCCCGCAGATCGAGGTTCAGCTCGAGAGCAGCGCCGAGCGGCTCGACGAGACCATCTTCGAAGTGGTGGTGTCGGTGACCGTGACGGCGAAGCAGGAAGACAAGACAAGCTTTCTCGTCGAGGTCGCGCAGGCGGGCATCTTCGAGATCTCCGGCGTTCCGGAGCAGGATCTCGAGCCGGTCCTCGGCATCGCATGTCCGAACATTCTGTTTCCCTATGCCCGCGAGGCGGTGGCCAATCTCGTCGGACGCGCGGGTTTCCCGGCGCTGCATCTCTCGCCCGTGAACTTCGAGGCGATTTACGTTCAACGGCTGCAGGCCCAGCAGGAAGCTCAGGGCGGCGAGTCGCGCATCGAGATCGCGCATTGATGTCTCGCACGATCGCCGCGCTCCTGTTCCTTGTTGCCGGCGCTGCGGCGGCCGGCGATTACCGTTCGATCGCCGAGCCGGCGGTGCTCTACGATGCGCCGTCGCTGCGTGCGACCAAGCTCTACGTGATCGGACGCCAGGTGCCAGTGGAGCTGATCGCGAGCGACGGCACCTGGGTCAAGGTGCGCGATGTCTCCGGCGAGCTTGCCTGGATCGACAAGAAGGCGCTTTCGGAGAACCGCACCGTGGTCGTGACTGCTCCGGTCGCCGACGTCCGCGAGAAGGCCGACGACCAGGCCCCGCTCGCGTTCCGGGCGCAGCAGGGGGTCTTGCTGGAGCTGCTTGATATGGACCTCATCGGTTGGGTGCACGTGCGACACCGTGACGGCGCCACCGGTTACGTGCGCCTCTCCGAGGTCTGGGGATTCTGATCGGCGGGGCGCGCCGGGCACGGGAGGTCGATGAAGATTGCGATCCTCGGTGCGGGCGCGTGGGGTGCCGCGCTCACCGTTCCACTCTCGAAGCAGCATGACGTTCGCCTTTGGGCGCGCGACCCGAGTCGGGCTGCGGAGATGGCCGTCAGCCGCCGCACCGCCTATCTCGCCGACATTTCTATTCCCGACGCCGTAAGGGTCACCGCAGACGCGGCCACGGCACTTGCCGGGGCGGAACTCGCTCTGGTCACAGCGCCCACTGCCGGGCTGCGCGATACGCTCGTGCTCGTGCGCAGTGCGGCGCAGGGCGTTCCCGTCGTCTGGGGCTGCAAGGGGTTCGAAAGGGCGAGTGGATGTCTGCCCCACGAGGTCGCCGCAGACGTGCTGGGCGAGGGCGCCCGTTTCGGGGCGCTTTCGGGGCCGAGCTTCGCTCTGGAGGTCGCGCGCGGCCTGCCGACCGCTGTCACGCTCGCGTCGACGGACGCCGCTTTCGCCCGCTCGACGGCGCAAACGCTGCACCAACGGAATCTGCGCGTCTATTTCAGCGACGACGTGGTGGGCGTGGAGGTCGGCGGCGCGGTCAAAAACGTCATGGCCATCGCCACCGGCATTGCCGAGGCCCTCGGTCTGGGGCTGAACGCACGCGCCGCGCTGATCACCCGCGGGCTCGCGGAAGTGACGCGCCTGGGCGTTCGACTGGGCGGTCGCCGGGAAACCTTCATGGGCCTCGCGGGTGCGGGCGATCTGATCTTGACGTGCACCGGGGAGCTCTCGCGGAACCGTCGGGTCGGGCTCGCGCTGGGACGCGGCGAACAGCTTGACGCCATTCTGGCCGGTCTCGGGCATATCGCCGAGGGCGTCCACACCGCGCGCGAAGTCGAGTCGCGCGCGGGGGCCGCCGGCATAGACATGCCGATCACCGGCGCGGTGTGCGACGTCCTCTTTCGCGGCGTCGCGCCCCGCGATGCCGTCGAACAGCTGCTCGCGCGCGACCCAAAGGCGGAGAGCTAGCCCCGCTCGTCTACTCCGGGGTGTATTTGAACGAGAGCGCGACGCGGGTGCGGAAGGCGACGACCTTGCCCTTATCGACCTTCATGTCCATCTGCAGCACCTCCGCGATTCGCAGATCGCGCAGTGTCCCGGATGCGGTGCTCACCGCCCGCTTGGCGGCGTCCTCCCACGACACAGGGCTCGTACCGACCACGTCGACGACCCTGTAGACGGCTTCGCCGGAGCCTCGCTTCTTCGCCATGTTTTCCTCCTTTTCGCCGGCTTTCTTGCCGATTTCGAGATCCGCACGTGCGGCCTCGGAGGGCATGATAGCCCCGAAGACGCGAATCTCTCCAGATGGCGCGATTTCAGTCCGGCCCGGAATCCGCACCGGCGAAGCCTACCTGGCGCCAGGCCTCGTAGACGACGACCGCGACGGCATTGCTCAGATTCAGGCTGCGGTTGCCCTGCAACATGGGGAGCCGCATGCGTCGATCGGCAGGCAGCGCCCCGAGCAGATCCGCGGGAAGTCCACGGCTTTCAGGCCCGAACAAGAAGACGTCTCCCGGCACGTAGTGCTCCTCCGTGTAGTACCGCGTGGCGCGGGTCGTGAGCGCGAACACGCGCCGCCCGGCAAGACGCTGCACGCAGCTCGCCCAGTCCGCGTGCAGCTCGGTGGACGCGAGATCGGCATAGTCGAGTCCCGCGCGTCGCAGCGACCGCTCGTCCAACCCGAAGCCGATTGGGCCGACCAGGTGCAACCTTGCGCCGGTGTTCGCGGCGAGCCGGATCACGTTTCCGGCATTCGGCGGAATCTCGGGCTGATAGAGAACGATCTCAAACATCTCGCGGCAGCGTGCGCGCGATCACCCAGTTCTCCACCCACGCCGCGCCGGCACGCTTGAGGGTCTCCGCCAGCTCGTCGAGGGTCGCGCCCGAGGTCATCACGTCGTCGACGACGGCAACGCGCAGCCCCCGCAAGGTGCCGCCGCATGCGAACGCGCCCCGCACGTTGCGCGCGCGTTCGACGTACGGGAGATCCGTTTGGCTCGCCGTGTCGCGCACCCGCTCGATCTTTGCGTTGACCAGCGCCGAGCGAGCAACCGTCGCACGCGCGATCTCCATGGCCTGGTTGAAACCGCGCGCCGTGAGCCGCTCGCGCGCGAGCGGCATCGGCGCGACGACGTCCACGGTGCGTCCGGCCACGCGCAGCGCGAGCGCAGCGCCGAACATGCGCGCGACCGGAAGATTTCCCCGGTACTTGAGGGACTGAACCAGCCGGTCGATCGGAAATCCGTAGGGCCATACCGCAAACGTTGCATCGAACGAGGGCGGTCGCGAAAGACATGCGCCACAAACGGCGGCACCCGGGCTCGGGGCGGCACAGACGGGACAGGCCGGCGGAGGCTGCGGCAGCGCCGCTGCACATGCCTCGCACAGCATGGCGTCTCCGGCGGCGGCTCCGCATAGCAGGCATTCCGGCGCCAACACCGACCGGGTCACGGCGCGCCAGATCTTGGATATGTGCATGGTCATGGTTTGGCGACCAGTTTGACAGCCGCAGCAGCCTCGGACACCATCAATCTTTTGCGCGACGAGCGTAGCCTTGCCGTCAATCACGGTCAAACCCGCCGAATCGGACATTGCCGCAGGGCCCATCGCAGGGCGTACGGCGGTCGAGCAGCTGTTCGAGCTTCCGCTGAACGATCTTCTTTATCGTGCGCACGGCGTGCATCGCGCGCACTTCGACGCGAACGCGGTGCAACTGTCCACGTTGGTGTCCGTCAAGACGGGTGGTTGTCCCGAGGATTGCGCATATTGTCCCCAGTCTTCCCGGTATGACGCCGGAGTCCCGGATCAGGATGTGCTCGCGCTGGATGAGGTCACGCGCGCCGCACGCGCGGCGCGAGAAGCGGGGGCGACGCGATTCTGCATGGGCGCTGCCTGGCGCGGGCCCAAGGAGAGGGATCTCGAACCGGTACTCGCCATGATCCGCGAGGTGAAGGCGCTCGGGCTCGAGACCTGCGCGACGCTCGGACTGCTGCGCGAAGGCCAAGCCGAGCGGCTTCGGGACGCGGGGCTCGACTACTACAACCACAATCTCGACACGGCTCCGGAACATTACGCGCAGATCATCTCGACGCGCACCTACGACGACCGCCTGGCGACGCTCGGGCGCGTGCGCGCCGCCGGAATCCGCGTCTGCTGCGGCGGCATCATCGGCATGGGCGAGAGCCGCCGCCAGCGCGCGGGGCTGATCGCCGCCCTGGCGGAGCTCGAGCCGCCGCCGGAATCCGTGCCGATCAACATGCTGGTCAGGGTTCCGGGGACGCCTCTGGCAGCGACCGAACCACTCGACTGGAGCGAGTTCGTCCGGACGGTGGCGGTGGCACGAATCACTCTCCCGAGGAGCTATGTGCGGCTTTCCGCGGGTCGCCAGGAAATGCCGGAGCCGATGCAGGCGCTGTGTTTCTTCGCCGGCGCCAACTCGATCTTCTACGGGGACATGCTCCTCACCACGGGGAACCCGGAGGCGGCCAAGGACCGCGAATTGCTCGCCAAGCTCGGCATGCGCTCCCTCGACCAAGATGAGTTGGGGCCGGCCTGACCGGTACGCGCGCCCGAGTGTACGGCAGGCGACCCGCGGTGCGGCCACTGCGGCGATGCGAGGGCGAAGTCGCTGATGCCGGCTCCCGCGCCGTGCTGGCTCGATCGTGACGCGGTGCGTCGTGCCAATGCGCGCGCGCGGCGGCGCGGCGCGTTTCGCGACCCGCTGGCCGACGAAATCGGGCGACGAATGCTCGAGCGGCTCGAATACATCAAGCTCACGCCGCGGCGCGTGGTCGACGTCGGCGGGGACGCCGCGGGGCTTTGCATGCGCTACCCGGGAGCAACCGCAATCTCAGTCGGCTTCGCGCCGGCAAGTCTCGGCACGGATCGCCGCATTGGCTGGCGCGCACGCATCCGGCACCTCTTTGCACCGCGCTTGCCGTGCAGGCTGGTTGCCGACGCAGAGCGGTTGCCGCTGGCTTCGCAGTCCTGCGATCTCGTCTGGTCGAACCTCGCACTTGCGCACAGTGACGACCCAGGGGCGGTGCTGCATGAGTGGAGCCGGGTGATGGCCACCGACGGGCTGCTCATGTTCTCATCGCTGGGACCGGATACGCTCAAGGAGCTGCGGTCGGCGTTCGCGGACGATCCGCAACCGCACGTGCATCCCTTCGTCGATATGCATGACCTAGGCGATATGCTGGTTGCCGCAGGATTCGCCGATCCCGTGATGGACATGGAGGTCGTGACCTTCACGTATCCACGTTTCGAGGAGCTGATTGCGGAATTGCGGGCATCGGGCCAAATCAACTCGCTCGCCGCCCGGCGACGCGGCTTGACCGGTCGACGCATCTGGGATCGTGCCCGGCGGGCGTACGCGCAAAGAATGCGCGAAGGGCGAGTGCCCGCGAGTTTCGAAATCGTGTACGGGCACGCTTGGAAGCCGCGACCCCGCGTCGCGGCGGACGGCCGGCAGATAATCAAATTTGATCGAGCGGCCTCCGGTCGGTAGCGGGATTGATCGCAGGAGCGACGCCGGCGCCCGACTTGCGGCAGAGGGCGCATGCTTGTCCGTAATCGACGGCATGTGATAAATTTGCGCGCTTCAAGAAGAAGGCGGTTTCCCCCGCTCGCGTCCAGGCAGGCACACCGATGAGGGACGAGATCCGCCCCGACTTGCAACCATCGGGGCCGCAGGCGGCCCTCCGGCTGACGATCCAGCGCAATTGCTCGATCGCGCCGCGGACGCTGTGGTTGCTGCTGGGCGCGACGACGACCGTGTCGTTCGGCATCGGGATCGGCTTTGCCGTGTTTGGCGCCTGGGTCATCCTGCCCTTCGCCGGACTGGAGATAGTGGCGCTCACCGCGGCGTTCTACTGCGTGAGTCGTCACGCCGGTGATTACGAGAAGTTCGTAGAGGAGCAGGGAGCGTTGAAGGTCGAGATTCGGGACGCCGGCAGGACCAGCGCGTACGAATTCAATCCCTACTGGGCGCGGCTCGTGCTGAGAAAGCACGGCCGGGAACCTCGCCTCGCACTGCGCTCGCATGGGCGCGAGCTCGAGATCGGCCGCCACCTGCCGGAGGCGGGGCGGCTCGAGCTTGCCGCGCTGCTTGGGCAACGGTTATCAAGCTATCAGAAGAGGTGAGCATGTTCGGAAAGTTCGCCAGGGTCGTCGCCGGCCTGAGCATGGCAGCGTGGGGTGTGACGGCACACGCTGCTTACCAGTTGAACCTGCAGACGCCAGCGACGAAGGAGGGCGTGAGCGTTCACGAACTGCACACAATCATTCTCGTGATCTGTGTCGTCATCTTCATCGGCGTGTTTGGCGCGATGGGCTACGCCATGTACGCGCACCGCAAGTCGAAGGGCCACGTTGCCGCGCAGTTCCACGAGAACACATTGGTGGAGATTCTGTGGACGGTCATACCATTCGTGATCCTCGTGCTCATCGCATGGCCGGCTACGCGGACGCTGCTCGCGATGCGCGACACGGCGCAGCCGGACCTGACGATCAAGGCGACCGGCTACCAGTGGAAGTGGGGTTACGACTACCTCAGCGGCGAAGGCGAGGGCATCTCGTTCCTGTCGAACCTCGCCACGCCGGCCGACCAGATCCACGGCACGGCGCCGAAGGGAGAGCACTACCTCCTCGAGGTGGACAATCCGCTGGTCGTTCCGGTCGGCAAGAAGGTGCGCGTGCTCACCACGGGCGCAGACGTCATCCACTCATGGTATGTCCCGGCGCTCGCCGTGAAGCAGGATGCCAATCCGGGCTTCATTCGCGATACGTGGTTCCGGGCGGACAAGGAAGGCACCTACCGTGGACAATGCGCCGAGCTCTGCGGGAAGGACCACGGTTTCATGCCGATCGTCGTCGAAGTCGTGTCAGCCGAAAAATACACGGCGTGGGTCGGCGAGCGGACGAAGAAGGTTGCGGCGGCCGCCGAGGATGCGGACAAGGTCTGGGATCTCGCCGCGCTCAAGCAGCGCGGCGAGAAGGTCTATCAGACCAACTGTGTCGCTTGCCACCAAGCAAACGGCATGGGAACGCCGCCTGCATTTCCGCCTCTTTCCGGATCGAAAGTGGTGAACGGGCCGAAGGAAGCGCAGATCGCGCTCGAGCTGAACGGCAAGCAGGGCACGGCCATGGCGCCCTTCAAGCAGCTCTCGGACACCGACCTCGCCGCGGTGATCACCTATGTCCGCAACAGCTGGGCGAACAAGACCGGCGAAGTGATCCAGCCCGCCGAGATCAAGGCTGCCCGCAAATAGAGCTTCGTATCAGGAGAACCCAATGAGCGCTGTTCTCGACACGCACGGCCACGACGACCACGCGCATCATCCCACCGGGATCATGCGGTGGGTGACCACGACCAACCACAAGGACATCGGGACGATGTACCTGTGGTTCAGCTTCACGATGTTCCTCGTCGGCGGGATCATGGCGCTCGTCATCCGGACCGAGCTCTTCGCGCCGGGCTTGCAGATCGTGGACCCGGAGCGATTCAACGCGATGACGACCTACCACGGGCTGATCATGGTGTTCGGCGCGATCATGCCCGCCTTCGTCGGATTCGCGAACTGGTTGATCCCGATGCAGATCGGGGCGCCCGATATGGCGTTCCCACGGATGAACAACCTGTCGTTCTGGCTGTTGCCCCCAGCGGCGCTGCTGCTCATCGTCGCGCAGTTCACTCCGGGCGGCGGGGCCGGAGTCGGCTGGACGATGTACGCGCCCCTGACGGTCCAGGCCCCGATGTCGATGGACCTCACCATCTTCGCGGTGCACATCCTCGGCGCGTCGTCGATCATGGGCTCGATCAACATCATCACGACGATCCTCAACATGCGCGCGCCGGGAATGGGGCTGATGCGCATTCCGCTCTTCTGCTGGACCTGGCTGATCACCGCCTACCTGCTGATCGCGGTCATGCCGGTGCTGGCCGGCGCGGTGACGATGACTCTCACGGACCGCCACTTCGGCACCACGTTCTTCAACGCCGCCGGGGGCGGCGACCCCGTTCTCTACCAGCACATCTTCTGGTTCTTCGGCCACCCCGAGGTGTACATCATCGCCATTCCGGCATTCGGCGTGATCTCCCAGATCATCCCGGCATTTGCGCGCAAGCCGCTCTTCGGCTACACGTCCATGGTCTACGCGACGGCATCGATCGCCGTGCTGTCCTTCCTGGTCTGGGCGCATCACATGTACACCGTCGGCATGCCGGTCGAAGGGCAGCTGTACTTCATGTACGCCACCGTGCTGATCGCGGTACCCACGGGGGTGAAGGTCTTCAACTGGGTGGCGACGATGTGGCGCGGCTCGCTCACGTTCGAGACCCCGATGCTCTTCGCCTGCGGCTTCCTCTTCCTCTTCACCATGGGCGGGTTCACCGGCCTGGTCCTCTCGATCGTGCCGATCGATGTCCAGCTGCACGATACGTACTACGTCGTCGCGCATTTCCATTACGTGATGGTCGCGGGGGCGCTCTTCTCCGCCTTCGGGGGCATCTACTTCTGGCTGCCGAAGTGGACCGGGAAGATGTACAACGAGACGCTCGGAAAGTGGCATTTCTGGCTGTCGTTCATCTTCTTCAACATGACCTTCTTCGTTCAGCACTTCCTGGGCCTTGCAGGAATGCCGCGGCGCATCCCGGACTACAGCCTCCAGTTCACCGAGTTCAACGTTATCTCGTCCATCGGCGCGTGGGGGTTCGGGCTGTCCCAGCTGCTGTTCCTGTACATCGTCGTGTCGACGATACGAAGCGGCAAGAAGGCCGCAGACAAGCAGTGGGATGGGGCGGATAGCCTCGAATGGACCCACCTGCCGTCGCCGCCGCCCTATCACAGCTTCGAGACTCCGCCGGTGCTGAAGTGAGTGGCGTAACACGACGCGAGCGCATCACGCGCAACAACCGGATCACTGCGGCGGTGCTGTGGGGTATCGTCGCGCTGTTCTTCTTTGCAATCATGGCGAAGTACGTGTTCCTCGCCCGATGAGCCTCGCGGCGGAAAACCGGAAGCTGCTGCTCAAGCTCACCGTCATCGCAGTGGGAATGTTCGGCTTCGGCTTTGCCATGGTGCCGTTCTACAAGGCGATCTGCAATGTGACCGGCCTCAACAACCTGCTCAATGCGGACCGGACACCGGTCAACACGCAAGTTGACATGACGCGTTCGGTGACCTTCCAGTTCGACGCGAACACGCGAGGAACAACGCTGAAATTCAAGCCGTTGCAGCGCCACGTCCGCATGCATCCGGGCGAGATGACGGTGATCGAGTACGAGGTGGCCAACCTGTCAGAAGTGCCGGTCGTCGGACAGGCGATTCCCAGCTACGGGCCCAAGACCGCCGCCGGGTACGTGAAGAAGCTGGAATGCTTCTGCTTCCGCCAGCAGCGGCTCGAGGCGGGTGAGGTCCGCAGGATGCCGGTGCAATTCGTGCTCGACGGCGACTTGCCGCGAGACGTCAATACGATCACGCTGTCCTACACGTATTTCGAGGTGAACGCCGCCGCAGCGGCACCACGCGCCGGCGGCGAGAGCTGAGGATGGGGGCCGTGACCGCGAATTCCGGAGATTCACCGCGCCGCGCCACGCCGCTGCAGGCCGCGAAGACCGTGTTCTGGGCGTTTTTCGGCGTGCGTCGCGGCAAGGACCATGCCTCGATCAAGCTGACGCCACTTCAGATCATCATGGCTGCGGTGATCGGCGCGGCGCTGTTCGTCTTGACCATCGTGTCGGTCGTGCACTTCGTGACCCGCTGATCCAGTACCGGAGTCAAGAGAAACAAGCTCTCTCTAGGAGAATCGCATGGCAAGCACCACCCACTCCGCCAGCCGCTACTACCTCCCTGCGCCTTCCAAATGGCCGATCACGGCGGCGACCGCCATGCTCTTTGTTACTTTCGGCGCGGCATTCACGGTGAATCACCTGACTCTCGGTTATGTGCTGCTGGCGATCGGGCTCGTGATCTTCGCTTACATGATGTTCGGCTGGTTCGGCACCGTGGCGCACGAATCCGAGGGCGGCCGCTTCAATCAGCAGGTCGACGCCTCGTTTCGCTGGGGGATGAGCTGGTTCATTTACTCGGAGGTGATGTTCTTCGCCGCCTTCTTCGGCGCGCTCTTCTACATCCGCACGTTCTCCATACCGTGGCTGGCGGACGCCGAGAACAAGCTCCTGTGGCCCGACTATTCGGGGGCCTGGCCCGCGGCCGGCTTCGGGCCGGCGAACGTGGGCGATCAGTTCACGCCGATTGCCGCGTTCGGCTTACCTGCGATCAACACGTTGTTGCTGCTCACTTCCGGTGTAACCGTCACGATCGCGCACTGGGCCCTCAAGGTGAACAAGCGCGGCGCTCTGATCGGCTGGCTCGCCGCGACGATTGCGCTGGGCCTCACCTTCCTCTTCGTCCAGATGTATGAATACGGGCATGCCTACCACGCTCTCAACCTGAAGCTCACCACCGGCGTGTTCGGCTCGACGTTCTTCATGCTGACGGGCTTCCACGGCTTCCACGTCACGATCGGGTGCATCATGCTCATGGCCATACTGGGCCGCTCGATCGCCGGCCACTTCAAGCCCGAGCACCACTTCGGTTTCGAGGGCGTCGCGTGGTACTGGCACTTCGTCGACGTGGTATGGCTGCTGCTCTTCATTCTGGTCTACTGGCTCTGAGGCAGGGCCGGGACGTCGAACGACGAGTTGGGGAGGGGGAATTGACCCCGGAAACGGGGCTTGTGGAGCGCCGCACCTTCGTGCGGCGTCTTTTTTTGACGCGGCGTCAGCGAATCCTGTCGGTGATGAATCCGAAGTAGTAACTCGCCATCAGGATCAGGAACAGCGCGAGCGACAGCCCCACCCGCACCGCGAGCGCCTTGACGGTACGCATGGATTGACCGCGATCCTTCACCAGGTAAAACAGCGCCGAACCGAGCGAAAGCACGATGAGCGCGAGCATGCCGATCACGAAATAGCGCATGGCGAACGTGTCGATCCGACCTCTCCAGTGTAGCGGAACGCGCGGCTCGTCGGCGAAACCATCATGAAGTCCGCCCCGCGCTGGACGTTTCGTCCGCGGCTCGTCACGACTGCTGCGGCGGTGGCATTCTGCGCCTTGTCCGTTTCCCTCGGGAACTGGCAAATACGGCGCGCAGCCGAGAAGGAGACCGCGCAGGCGCAACGCGAAGCGCGCGCGCGCGCCGAGCCCGTCACGCTGCCCGCAGCTCCGATCGACGCCGAAGCCTGGACCTGGCGACGCGTTGCCGTTCGCGGGGAACTTGTAAGCCGTTACGCTATTCTGATCGACAACCGGACGCGCGAGGGCCGTGCAGGATACGAGGTGGTGATGCCCATGCGTATCGGGGGGAGCGATCGATACGTGCTCGTCAACCGCGGCTGGGTCGCACAGGGGCGCACGCGGGATGCGTTGCCCTCGGTGCGCACGCCGGCCGGCCCGGTGCGGCTGGAGGGCATCGCAGTCCTTCCGCCGGTGCAGGTCTTCGAGCTCGGCGACACGGCGTCGGCGAGCCGGGTCTGGCCGCACCTGGATCTCGCCCGGTTCCGCTCGTGGTCGGGACTTGCGCTGCAGCCGATCGTGGTTCTCCAGACGAGCGACCTGGACGACGGACTGGTGAGACGCTGGCCGCGCGCCGAATCGGGAGCCGCCAGGCACCGCGCCTATGCCCTGCAGTGGTACATCTTCGCACTCTTGACGGTCGTACTCTATGTCGCACTCAACCTCAAACGCCACCGCGCCGGCTGAGTCGGCGACTCCGGGCGCACGGCGCCGCAGCCGGACGACCTTGCTCCTCATCTTCGCGGTGGCGGTCGCACCGTTCGTGCTCGCGTGGGTCGCTTATCTGTTCTGGGAACCCGAGCGGCACATGAATCACGGCGAGCTGATCGAGCCCCACCAGCTCCCGGTTGCGCCCCTCGCGCGGCTCGACGGCCGGCCGTTCCGGCTCGACGAGCACCGGGGGAAGTGGGTGCTGATCCATGCGGACAGCGGCGCGTGCGCGGAGTCATGCCGCAAGCAGCTCTACTATATGCGCCAGGTCCGCCTGGCCCTCGGCGCCAACCGTGACCGCGTCGAGCGCGTCTGGCTCCTCACGGACGATCGGCGGCCCGCGACCGAGATCGCGACGCTGTACGACGGCGTTGATCTCGTGAGTGCGGCGGGATCTGCGCTGGTCGCTGCGCTCCCTGCCGTGCGCGATCCAAGCGATCACGTCTATCTCGTGGATCCGCTCGGCAACCTCATGTTGCGGTTTCCGAAGGACCCCGACCCGAAACGCATCCTCAAGGACCTGCAGCGGCTCCTGAAGGTCTCGCGAATCGGCTGACGCAGGCAGTGCGCGTGATAAAATTCGGCTTCTTCAGGTAATCCGCCATGACCGCGACCGCCCTTCGCGCCAAGTCCCATCTCCTGCGGCAGTTCTACGAGCTCACCAAGCCGCGGGTCGTCTCGCTCATCGTCTTCTGCGCCGTGATCGGCATGTTTCTCGCCGTGCCGGCGGGGCAGTGGATTTCGCTGCCGGTACTGCTCGCCGCCACGGCGGGAATCGCCCTCGTGGCGGGAGCGGCGGCGGCGGTGAACTGCCTGATCGAGCAGAAGATCGACGCCGTGATGGCGCGCACCCGGGCGCGCCCGCTGCCGCGCGGGGAGCTCACGTCCCTTCAGACACTGGTCTTCGCGGGCCTCGTCGGCGGGATCGGGCTGTGGCTGCTGTACGACTTCGTCAATCCGCTCACCATGTGGCTCACGCTGGGCACGTTCGTGGGCTACGCCATCGTCTACACCGTCGTTCTGAAGCCGCTCACCCCGCAGAACATCGTGATCGGCGGGGCGTCGGGCGCCATGCCGCCGGTGCTCGGCTGGGCCGCGGTCACCGGCGACATCGGGACGGAGGCGCTGCTGCTGTTCCTGATCATCTTCGCCTGGACGCCGCCGCATTTCTGGGCGCTCGCGCTGTACCGGACGCAGGAGTACGCCAAAGCGGGCCTGCCGATGCTCCCCGTGACGCACGGCAGGAAGTACACACAGCTCCAGGTGCTCCTTTACACCCTCATCCTGTTCGCCTGCAGCCTGCTGCCGTTCGGGTATGGCATGAGCGGCTGGCTGTATCTCGCTGCAGCCGTTGTGCTCGGCGGGATATTCATTGCTTATGCGGTGGGGTTGTATGTGCGCTATAGCGACGCCCTCGCGCGCCGCACGTTCCGCTACTCGATCGTCTACCTCGCGCTCGTGTTCGCGGTACTCCTGATCGATCACTACGTTCCATTTTCAGTGTGATGGCTCGCATCGCTGCCGTTCTTTTCGCGCTCGCCCTCACCGCGTGCGGGCTGGATCAGCCGCAGTTCAACAATACCGACATTACCGGGGCCGAATACGGCAAGGCGTTGAGCCTCGCCGATCCCTCCGGAAAGATCCGCACTCTCGCCGATTTCAAGGGAAGTGTGGTGGTCGTGTTCTTCGGGTTCACGCAGTGTCCGGACGTCTGCCCGACCACCCTGGCCGAGATGAAGACGGTCAAGAAACTGCTGGGCGAGGACGCCAAGCGCTTCCAGGTGCTCTTCGTGACCGTCGACCCCGAGCGTGACACCCCGGAGCTTCTTGCCCAGTACGTCACAGCGTTCGACCCGACCTTCCTCGGTCTGCGCGGCGATCCGGAAACGACCGCCAAGGTCGCCAAGGACTTCAAGGTTTTCTACCAGAAGGTGCCGGGCAACACCCCCGACTCGTATTCCGTCGACCACACCGCGGGGAGCTACATCTTCGACCCGCAGGGACACCTCCGCCTCTTCGTGCGACACGGCCAGTCGGCCGACAAGATCGCCGCCGACATCAAGCAACTGCTCGCGCAAGGGTAGGGCTCTTCAGGGGCGAGCCGGCCCGTGTCGGGCTTAGAAGGGCTCGCTCGCGGCCCTAGGCGCTGGACGGGCATGGTCGCTGACCCATTGTCACGCGCACGCGCAAAACAAAACGCCCGACTCAAAGGCCGGGCGTCGGAAGGGGTTCGGCTGGAGGTCAGTCTTCGGCGAGCAGGCCACGCATCTTTTGCATCGCCTTGGACTCGATCTGGCGAATGCGCTCTGCGGAGACGTTGAACTCCTGCGCGAGGTCGTGCAGCGTGGCGCTGTCTTTTTCCCGCAGCCAGCGCGCCTCGATGATCCGGCGGCTGCGCGGATCCAGGCTCTCGAGCGCGGTAGCGAGGCCCTCGGTGCGCACGCGCGCGGACTCCTCGGCCTCCAGCGCTTGCGATGGCTCGCCCTTCGGATCCGCGAGGTAGGCAATCGGGGCAAAGCTGCGCTCGTCGTCCTCGCCCACGGGTTCGAGGGATACGTCGCGGCCCGAGAGGCGGGTTTCCATCTCGGCGACCTCTTCGGGCTTGACGCTGAGCGTCTCTGCCATGTCCGCAATCTCGCCCTGCGTAAGCGAGTCGAGTCCCGGCTTCATGCTGCGCAAGTTGAAGAAGAGCTTGCGCTGCGCCTTTGTCGTGGCGATGCGTACCAGCCGCCAGTTTCTCAGGACGAATTCGTGGATCTCGGCCTTGATCCAGTGAATCGCAAAAGACACCAGCCGGACGCCCCGGTCGGGGTCGAAGCGCTTCACGGCCTTCATCAGGCCGATGTTGCCCTCCTGGATGAGGTCCGAGTGCGGCAGGCCGTAACCCAGATAGCTACGGGCAATCGCCACCACGACCCGCAAATGCGAGAGGACGAGCTCCCGGGCCGCGTCCAGGTCCTCGGCATCCCGGTACCGACGCGCAAGCTCCTGCTCGCGTTCGGCGGTGAGCATCGGGAAGCGGTTCACGCTCTGGACATATTGATCCAGGCTTCCTACCGCGGACGGGACGGGGACTGGCAAGTTCAGGGTGTTGGTCGTCACTTCGTTAGATCCTCCACGGGGCATTTTAGCAGTCTCACAATTAGAGTGCTAATGGCGCCTTTGGTTCATGCGACCCCGGTCACGGTCCGGCTTACTCACGCCCGGGTGAATGTAAGTACCTACTTACAGAGGCGTACGCGCCAGCCCAGCCGATGACCGCAGAAAAGCCCAGCATCGTCACCCAATCGCGCAGGGGGAGAAGGCGCAGCCGGAAGTCCGAGCCGTAGGCCTGGGCGACGTTGGTGACCTCGCGGTTGAGCAGCGTGACCATGCCGAGAATGATGACGGCTGCCGCCAGCCCTCCCAGCAGCCCCAGCGCGGAGCCCTGGTAGAGGAAAGGCCGGCGAATATAGGCGTCGGTCGCACCGACCAGTCCAGCGAGCTCGATCTCGTCACGCCGGGTCAGAATCTGCAATCTCACGGCGTTGAACGTGACGGCCACGAGGCCGACTGCGAGCACCGCGGCGAGCAGCCCCACCGCCAGCCGGCCCAAGCGCAACAGACCGCTCACGCGTCGCGCCCAGGCCGCGTCGAACTGAACCCGGGCAACCTTGGGCATCTGCCTCAGCGTCGCGGCGAGGTGCTCCGCCGCGTCGGCTTCGCCCGGCGCCAGATCGACGACAAAGGCGTCCGGCAAGGGGTTCGCCTTCAGGGTCGCGACGATCTCCCCGAGGCCCTCGGACCTCCGGATCGCGCGTAGCGCCTCGTCACGAGGAACGAAGCGCATTGCGCGGATCGCCGACGCCCGCTTGAGTTCCGCCTCGACCCGGTCGATTTCCGACTTGTCGGCGTCCAGGGCAAAAAACACGGAGAGTTGCGGTTCGGTGCCGACGCGTTCGGCCAGCGCCCCGAGGTTTTCCAGGATCACATATCCGCCCAGCGGCAGCGCGAGCGCAATGCCGACCGCGATGACGTTCAGCGTGAGTGCCAGCGGCGCGCGACCGAGTCGCCGCAGGGAATCGGCGGCGCTCTGTGCATGATGGCGAAGCCACGGGGTCATGACACGAGCCGTCCATGGTCGAGCGCCAGCATGCGGGACGCGTAGCGCGCAACGAGTGCCTGGTCGTGCGTGGCAACCAGCACCGTCACGCCGACCTGGTTGAACGCGCGGAATATTTCCAGAATGTCCTGCGCGGACTCCGCATCGAGGTTCGCAGTGGGCTCGTCGGCGATCAGGATCGACGGTCGGTTCACGACCGCGCGCGCCACGCAAAGACGCTGCTGCTCCCCGCCGGACAGCGTGATGGGGCGCACCCTTTCCCGGTCGAGCAGGCCGACCTTGTCCAGGGCCGCGCGTGCGCGGCGGGCGGCCTCGCGGAGCGGATGACCCGTCGCACTCAGCGGAAACATCACGTTTTCGAACACCGAACGATCGTGCAACAGCTTTTGGTCCTGAAAGACGAGACCGAAGCTTCTGCGCAGGTAGGGAATTGCACGATCGCGCAATGCGCCGACGTTCTGGCCATTGATGAGCAATGTTCCAGACGTTGCGCGCTCGATTCCCGGAAGCAGTTTGAGCAACGTCGTCTTACCGGCCCCGGAATGGCCGGTGATGAAGACCATCTCGCCCGCCTCGATGCCGAACGACACGCCCGTCAGAGCCTCGTAGCCTCCCGGATAGCGCTTGTTGATGCGGCTGAGGCTGATGATCATTGGATAGAGAAAGCGCGAATCGAGCGCATGGTTGACGTGTGGCGCGGCAGATACCCGACGGGGGCGGCTGGCGGGCGACCGAGGCGCGTGGACGCCTACGCGCCGGCCCGCTCTTCCCCCGGGTTGCCCAGCAAGGCGCGCGCGAAGTCGCGCGCCGAAAAAGGACGCAGATCGTCGATACCCTCGCCCACGCCGACAAAGACGATCGGCAGCGGGCGGACGCGCGCAATCGCGGCGACTACCCCGCCGCGCGCTGTGCCGTCCAGCTTCGTCATGATCAATCCCGTGAGGGCGAGCGCGTCGTCAAACGCCTTGACCTGATTGAGTGCGTTTTGCCCCGTGTTCGCATCGAGGACGAGCCAGATGGCGTGCGGAGCGGTCGGCTCCGCTTTCGCAATGACCCGCTTCACCTTCTTCAGCTCCTCCATCAGATGCAGCTGGGTCGGTAGACGGCCGGCCGTATCCGCGATCAGGACGTCGGCGCCGCGGGCGCGCGCGGCGTAAATCGCGTCGAAGATCACGGCAGCAGGATCGCCGCCTTGCTGGGAAATCACCTCCACCGCGTTCCGCTCGCCCCATTCCGCCAGCTGCTCGCGGGCGGCGGCGCGGTAGGTATCGCCCGCCGCAAGCATCACTGCCTTGCCGCCGTCGCGATAGAGCTTGGCGAGCTTCCCGATCGAGGTCGTCTTCCCTGCGCCGTTTACACCCACCATCATGATGACGAACGGCTTGTGGGCATCCGCGCTCACGACGGTTTCGAGCGGGGCGAGCAGCGCCTCGAGCTCTGCAGCAAGCGCCTGCTGCAATTCCGCAGGGGTTTCCAGGCGATCGCGCTTGATGCGCGCGCGCAGCGCGCCCAGCAGATGCTCGGTGGCATCGATGCCGGCGTCGGCGCCGAGCAACGCTGCCTCGAGATCCTCGAAGAGCGCCGCATCGATCTTGCCGCCGCTGAACAGCCCGGAAAGCTGCGCGCCGGTCTTCCTGAGGCCCTGCCTCAGGCGACTGAACCACGACGCGCGCTCGTTTTCCTCGCTTGATTTCCTGGAGATGCTCAACACGTGGCAGGCCGCGTGATTGCGCGGCCAGAATGACCGGCCGGGAGCCGCGATTCTAGCAGATCGATCTGCAACGACTCGCGAGCGCCGCCCGTGCCGGCAGCAACGATTGCGACAGTGTAGAGTGGCCCGAACAGGCGGCTCCGGGCATGGCGGCGAGAAGAACGAACTCGGTGCGCATCATCGCCGGCCAATGGCGCGGCAGGCTGGTCACCTTTCCCGCGGCAGCGGGCCTGCGACCCACGCCCGACCGTGTTCGCGAGACGCTGTTCAACTGGCTTGGACAAGATCTGACCGGAAAGAGCTGCCTGGACCTCTTCGCCGGGTCGGGCGCGCTCGGTTTCGAGGCGCTATCGCGAGGAGCCCGCGAGGTGGTGCTCGTGGAGCGATCCATGCCGATTCGCCGCGCTTTGGCAGCCAATGCGGATCGTCTCGGGGCGGAGCGGATGCGTCTGATTGCGGGCGATGCGCTAGAATTTGCCGCGACCACGCCGGAGCGGTTCGACATCGTGTTTGTCGACCCGCCGTACGGAAGCGGCCTCGCCGAGGCGGCGTTGCGGCAGTTGCCGAGATTGCTCAACGTCGACGCGCTGGTGTACGTCGAAAGCGATCGCGCATTCTCCGCTCCGCAGCCGTGGCGCCGTGTGAGAGAGGGGCGCGCCGGGGCCGCGCACTACTGCCTGATCGGGTGGGGCGAGGAATAGGAAGAGCACGAGAAGCGCACGAGCGCATTGCGGGAGGCAGGGGAAGAATCATGATCAAGGCCGTATATCCGGGAACATTCGACCCGCTTACGCGGGGCCACGAGGACATCGTGCGCCGCGCGTCCGCTCTGTTCGAAGAGGTTGTGGTCGGCGTGGCCGACAGCCGGGGCAAGCGCCCGTTCTTCGCCATGGACGAGCGCGTGGAGATGGCCCGCGAGGTCCTCGCCGTGTACCCGAATGTCACCGTGCGCGCGTTCAAGGGTCTCCTGCGCGACATGGTGCGCGAGTGCGAAGCCCGGGTGATCGTGCGCGGACTCCGCGCATTGTCCGACTTCGAGTACGAATTTCAGATGGCCGGAATGAACCGCAGCCTCATCCCGGAAGCCGAGACGCTGTTTCTCACGCCGGACCAGAAATACATGTTCATCTCGGCGACGATCGTGCGGGAGATCGCGGTACTCGGCGGCGACGTGAGCCGGTTCGTTCCACCGCAGGTGCTCGATCGCCTGCGTGCCAGGACGCAGGGTGTGGGTGATTGACGCCGCCACAGGAACCTTGTTGGCTCGACCGCAAGACGGCTCGGGGAGCGTGAGATGGCGCTGATGATCACCGATGCATGCATCAACTGTGACGTCTGCGAGCCCGAGTGCCCGAACGGCGCGATTTCCCAGGGTCCCGAGATCTATGTCATCGACCCCGGGAAATGCACGGAATGCGTGGGCCACTACGACGAGCCCCAATGCGTCCAGGTCTGCCCGGTCGACTGCATCCCCGTCGACCCCGCGCACGTGGAGAGCCGGGACGCGCTCGAGGCCAAGTACATGGCTCTGACCGGGAAGAACGAGAAGGTTTCCGGCGCCTGATTCGCGCCGCCTGACGCACCTACCGCGTCAGGCCGCCGCGGCGAGCGGCATCGGTTCCAGATCGAGCGCGTGCTCGAGCTCGAACCCCAGCCGGTGAAGCGCCTCGAGCTGCCGCACGAGCTCGGTCTCGACGTCCTCGAGCTCCCGGATGCGATCCTCGAGCGCATCGGTCGCCTGGTGGATGCGCTTGATGGACTCGAGTCTGCGGCGCAGCTGAATCTGGTGCTCGCGCACCTGGGTCTCCATCGGGGACATCACTGCCCGCAGCCAGTACTCCGCCTCGCGATTCGCATAGGTGTAGACGCGGCGCACCTGGCTTGCCATCGTCTCGAAGAACTTCTGCGTGAGGACGAGCTTCTCGTGCGTCACCATGGTGTAGAAGGTATCGAAGTGGCTGCGGAAGCTACGCTCCAGTCGGTCGAACTCCTTGACGAAACGGAACAGGGAGAAGCTCGGCGGACTGCCGAGGCGCAGTCCGTGCTCCTCGCTGAACTTCCGGTACATCGCATCCATCATACGATGGATCTCCGCGATCACCTCCCCCGCGCTCGCGAGCTTGGTGCGCACGCCCTCGAAGTAGCCGAGCATCGCAGAGCGCAACGCGGGCGTGAACTGGCTCCTCGCCATGTGACGCAGCGCGCGCCGCGATTCCTCGTTGAGCGCGTCCATGCCCAGATAGGTGAAGAGCTCGTTGGTATGCTGCGCAAACACGCCACGCAGCGCCTGGAAACGCGCGAGCCCGCGCTCGAAATCTTCCTTCTCCCGGCGAACCCGGCGCATCATTCCCTCGACGACGCCGAGATTCTTGCCGCGCAGGCTGCGCAGCTCCGAGAGCTGCTCCAGCACGCCGGCAAGCCGCGCCTCCAGGATCGCACGGGTGTTGCTGACCAGGTCGAACGCTTCCTGGCGCGTCGCATCACGCACGATCTCGTGCTTGGCCGGAATGAGCTGCGCGGAAAGGGAGTGCTCGAGCAGCGGCAGGCGGCTGCGCTCGAGCAGCTGATCGTCATCGGTGATCTTCGCGACCAGGCCTTTCTGAGCGGAGACCGCGAGGACGTGGTCTTTTTGCACGCCGAGCACGTCGCTCACTGCGTCGACCTGGCTGCCGACCTCGCCGTCGATGTCTTCGTCCGTGCGCAGACCGTCCCAGAGCGAGTCGATCTTGTTCAGCACGACGAAGCGGGCTTTTTCCCTCCCGGGTGCCGCGGCGAGATGGTCGCGCCACACCTCGATGTCGCTCTTGCTCACGCCCGTGTCGACGGACAGGACGAAGAGCAGTGCATGGGCATTCGGGAGCTGGTTGAGGGTCAGCTCGGGCTCGCTTCCGATCGCGTTCAACCCGGGCGTGTCCAGGATCACCAGCCCCTGCTCCAGCAGCGGATGGGGGAAATTGATGATCGCGTGACGCCAGCACGGGATCTCCACCATCCCGTCCGCGGGCGGCTTCACGCCGCGGGTGGGCGGCTCGGAGACGAACAGACCGTAGTGCTTGGCCTCCTCGATCGGAACGCGCTTGGTCACGCGTACTTCCTGGAACGCCTCGACGAGCCCCTGGGCATCCGTGACGTCCAGCGGCACGACACTCCACTCGTCGGGAAACCGCTTCAGCTCGGCGATCGTCACGTTGGCCGCGCGTGTCTCGATGGGCAGCAGCTGGATGCAGGGCGGCCGCGTCGAATCCCAGGCGAGCTCGGTGGGGCACATCGTCGTGCGCCCCGTGGAGGAAGGCAGCAGGCGCCGGCCGTAGTCCGCGAAGAAGATTGCGTTGATCAGCTCCGACTTGCCGCGCGAGAACTCCGCCACGAACGCTATGGTGAGCTTGTCGTCCGCGAGTCGCTCGAGGAGTTGTCCGAGGCGCACGTCGGTCTGACCGTCGAGCAGCTCGTTCTCCCCGAGCCAGCGGCGATATGCGCGCACGCGCAATGTCACCCCGGCGCGCCAGGCGCTGTAATCCTGGAACCGCTTGACGAGACTGGCCATGGCGGTCTTGCGAAGGGGTCGTGGCCCCCTCTGCGGAATCTCCCTAGGGTCAAATGTAGCACGGGACGGAGCGGGGACGACACCGCTCAGCGCTGGCAGACCGCGCAATAGTACGTGGTGCGCTGGCCCTGAACGACGCTTCGGATCGCCCGGCCGCACACCCGGCACGGCTCGCCCGCGCGGTCGTAGACGAAGTATCGTTGCTGGAAGTATCCCGAGCCCCCGTCGGTATGGACAAAATCCCGTAGCGTGCTCCCACCCGCGGCAAGGGCATCGTTGAGCGTGTCGCGCAGCGCGGTCGCCAGGCGTGCGCAGCGGGCGCGTGAGACTTTTCCCGCCGGAGTCGCCGGGCGGATCCCCGCGCGGAACAGACACTCGCTCGCATAGATGTTGCCGACACCCGCGATGAGCCGCGCGTCCATGAGCAGCTGCTTGATCGAGACGCGACGGCCGCGCGCTGCCTTATAGAGAGCATCGCCGTCGAATGCCTCGGTGAGGGGTTCGATGCCTAGTCCTGCGAGTAGCGGGTGCGCATTGGCGTCGCCCTGCCACCAGATCACGGCCCCGAAACGCCGCGGGTCGCGCAATCGCAGGACCTTTTCCCCGATACACAGGTCGAAGTGGTCGTAGGGCCCCGGGGGCTCGCTCGCAGGCAGGATACGCAGGCTGCCGGACATGCCGAGGTGCAGGATGAGCGAACCGCGCTCGCATTCGATGATCAGATATTTGCCGCGCCGGCGCACGGCGCGCACTCGCTCGCCGCGCAGCGCGGCAGCAAGCGTACGCCGGACGGGCCAACGCAATCCGCGGTGCCGGACGATGGCACCGGTGAGGGTCTGGCCGACCAGAAACGGCTCGATGCCGCGGCGCGTGATTTCGACCTCGGGAAGCTCAGGCATACGCCGCGCCCTGGTGTGCCAGGGATATTTGGTGCCGGGTACCGGGTTTTCTTGTGAGGAGCCGCAAATATACCTAAGATGGCTGCCGCACTTCACCGTAGACTTTTCAGATGATCCCCGCCCAGAAACTGTACCGGGGTCGCGCACTGCGACCCGAATTGCGATCCGCATTGCGACTCGTGTCTAGGCACGTCTATCCAATCATCGCTATCACCGTGGTGCTCGCCGCGTCCGGCTGCGCGCAGCAGCCCGTCACGCAGGCGGCTGCCGAGGCGAAGGATGTGCGCCCCGCCCCCACACAGGCGAACCAGCCGAAAGGCCCCAACCTGCCGCGTCAGGAGCTCACGGACGAGCTCCTTTACGGCCTGCTCCTCGCCGAGATCGCGAGCAACAGCGGCAATCGCATTGTCGCTGCGCAAGCGTTCGCAGACCTCGCCAAGCGGACTCGCGATCCGCGCATCGCGCGCTCGGCCACCGACGCGGCCCTGAGGGCCCAGATGCCGGAGACTGCACTGGAATCGGCGCGCATCTGGCTCGAGACGGACCCGCAGTCGCCCGAAGCGCAGCGGACGCTGACCAGCCTGTTGCTCGCCGCGAACCGCATCGAGGAGGCGGAACCGCATCTGCAGGAGATTCTGGCGGCCAACGAATCGACGCGCGCCGACGCTTTCATGCAGATCAACCGCCTGCTGGCAAACCACGGCGACAAGACCGCGTCGCTCGCCATCGTCCAGCGTCTCGCTGCCACGTACCCCGATCTCGCGCAGGCGCATTTTGCGATCGCGCAGGCCGCGGCCAACGCGGACGAACCCGACCTCGCTTTGAAGGAGGTGCGCGAGGCGAAACGGCTCAGTCCGGGCTGGGAGCTCGCGGTCCTCTACGAGGCGCAGCTTCTTCAGAAGCGCTCCAACGACGAGGCGGCTGCAGTGCTGGCGACCTTCCTGGAGAGCCATCCGCAGTCGCGCGACGTCCGGCTGAACTATGCGCGCGTTCTCGTCAATGAAAAGAAATACGAGGCGGCGCGCGGCGAGTTCGGCATCCTGCTCAAGGATTTTCCCGACAATACCGACGTGCTGTTTGCGGTGGCGCTGCTGTCGATGCAACTCGAGGACTGGGGGCCCGCCGAGGATTACCTAAAGCGGCTGCTCGCGCTCAACTACGGCGACCGGAACGCGGTGCGCTTCTATCTGGGGCAGGTTGCCGAAGAGCAGAAGCGGTATCCGGAGGCGCTCGACTGGTATCGGGAGGTTACGCGCGGCGCACAGTACATTCCGGCGCAGGTTCGCCAGGCTCAGGTTCTCAGCAAGGAGGGAAACCTCGACGGTGCGCGCAAGTTCCTGCAGAGCGTGAACGCAAGCAACAATCAGCAGCGGGTCCAGCTGATTCTCGCGGAAGCCCAGCTGCTGCGCGAGGCGGGCCAACCGGAGGAGGCGTTTGCGGTCGTCGGACGCGCGCTGGAGAAGCTTCCGGACAACACCGATCTGCTGTACGACTACGCGATGCTCGCGGAGAAGATCGATCGGATCGACATTCTGGAATCCTCGCTGCGCAAGGTGATCAGCATTAAGCCGGACCACGCGCACGCGTACAACGCGCTTGGCTACTCGCTGGCCGACCGCTCGATGCGCTTGCCGGAGGCGCGCGAGCTGGTCGAGAAGGCGCTGGCGCTCTCGCCGGACGACGCGTTCATCATCGACAGCATGGGGTGGGTGGAATACCGGCTGGGTGATTCCGAGAAAGCGCTCGAGTATCTGCGCAAGGCTTACGCCGAGCGCCAGGATCCGGAAATTGCCGCGCATCTCGGCGAGGTGCTGTGGGCGACCGGTCATCACTCGGAGGCCGAGAAGGTCTGGAACGAGGCGCTTGCCAAGGCGCCGGACAACGACACGCTTATCAAGACGATCAAGCGCTTCAAACCTGAATAATGCCTTCATGGCGCAGCGCCTCCGCAGGGTTGTGGCTTGCGCTCCTCGCAGCCTGTGCGACGGCACCGGCGCCCTTGCCGAGCGGCGTGTCGTTCGAGCTCACTGGCCGCGTTGCAGTGCGTTCCGACCGGGAAGCCGCGTCGGGAAGGCTGTTCTGGCGGCACGGTCCTGCCTTCGACGATCTCATCATCAGCACCCCGCTCGGGCAGGGTATTGCCGAAATCACGCGTCATGCAGAGCACTACACGTTGACCACCGCCGACTCGCGGCGCATCAGCGCAACGGACCCGGAGGCGCTGACCGAGCAGGCGCTTGGCTGGAGGCTCCCGCTTGCCGGACTGCCAGATTGGGTGCGCGGAGAAGCCTATCCGCGAGCAGCAAGCGAGGTGCGCTACGGGCAGGACGCGCGCGTGCAGGTCATTCGCCAGCTTGGATGGATGATCGAGTACCTTGCCTACGATGAGCGGGTCGGCCTTCCGAGCCGCCTTCGCCTCACGCGCGACGGCCTGGACATCCGCCTGACGATCGACTCCTGGGCCACTGCCCCGCGATGATCGAAGCCCAGCGGCTCGCCGCGCCGGCGAAACTCAACCTGTTCCTGCACGTCGTCGGACGCCGCTCCGACGGATTTCACTTGCTGCAAACCGCATTTCGGCTCATCGACCTCTGCGATCGAATTTCACTCGCGCAGCGCGATGACGGCGCGATCCGGTTGGAAAGCGATCTTCCCGGCGTGCCGGCCGAGCAGAATCTCGCCGTCCGCGCCGCGCAGGCGCTCAAGAGCGTGGCGGGTGTCCGGGCCGGCGCGACGATCCGCGTCGAGAAGCGGATCCCGATGGGCGCGGGGCTGGGGGGCGGCAGCTCGGATGCCGCGACCACGCTGATTGGGCTGAACCGGATCTGGCGCACCGGGCTTTCGCGCGGCGAGCTCGCGACGATCGCAGTCACGCTGGGTGCGGACGTGCCGTTCTTTCTGTTCGGCCGCAACGCGTTCGGAGAAGGCATCGGAGAGGTGCTCGCCCCGCTCGATCTGGCGCCCGCCTGGTACGTCGTTCTGACGCCGCAAGTGGCTGTCCCGACGTCGGGAATCTTCGCTGCTCCCGAATTGACACGTGATGCGAAACCCATCAAAATTACGGCCTTTTTCAATGGCTTCGGCCGCAACGACCTGGAGCCGGTGGTGTGTGCGAGGTACCCCGAAGTAGCCATGCACCTCGCCTGGCTGAAGGACTTCGGCGACGCGCGAATGAGCGGCTCGGGATCGAGCGTCTTTGCGGAGTTCGCGTCGGAGGCCGAAGCGCAAGCAGTCGTCGCAAGAATTCCCGAAGGCATGCGCGGTTTTACGGTCAGAGGACTCGACCGCCATCCGCTTGCCGTCTGGTGAGAGTTCGCGTTGGGGAGTCGCCAAGTTGGTTAAGGCATCGGATTTTGATTCCGACATGCGTGGGTTCGAATCCTACCTCCCCAGCCACCGCTGTAACACGCGGATCGCCGCGCGTGCGATGAGACTGGAGGCGCCGAGATGGCCTACGAAAGCCTGATGGTGTTCGCGGGCAACGCCAACCCGTTGCTCGCGCACAACGTCTGCAAGCGCCTGAACATCCCGATCGGGCATGCGGTAGTGGGGAAGTTTTCCGATGGCGAGATCATGGTCGAGATTCTCGAGAACGTGCGCGGCAAGGACTGTTTTGTCCTGCAGCCGACATGCACGCCGACCAATGACAATCTCATGGAGACCCTCCTGATGGTCGACGCGCTGCGTCGGGCTTCCGCGGGGCGTATCACCGCCGCGATCCCGTACTTTGGCTACGGGCGGCAGGATCGCCGACCGCGCTCGGCGCGCGTGGCGATCAGCGCGAAGGTGGTGGCGAACATGCTGGTCGCGGTGGGCGTAGACCGCGTGCTGACGATGGACCTGCACGCCGACCAGATCCAGGGATTCTTCGACGTGCCGGTCGACAACGTCTATGCGGCGCCGGTGCTGCTGGGCGACGTCTGGAAGCACAATCACGAGAACCTGCTGGTGGTGTCGCCCGACGTCGGAGGCGTCGTGCGCGCGCGGGCGCTCGCCAAGCGGCTCGAATCGGATCTTGCGATCATCGACAAGCGCCGGCCGCGACCGAACGTGTCGGAAGTGATGAACATCATTGGCGACGTCGAGGGACGCACCTGCGTCATCATGGACGACATGGTCGACACCGCCAACACCCTGTGCCGGGCGGCCGAAGCGCTCAAGGCGCAGGGGGCGGTGGGCGTGCTCGCGTATTGCACGCACGCGGTGCTTTCTGGCAACGCCGTGCAGCGTATCGCCGAGTCTGCGCTCGACGAGGTGGTCGTCACGGACAGCATCCCGCTGCGCGCCGATGCGCAGGCATGCAAGAAGATCAGGGTGCTCTCGGTGGCAGGGCTGCTGGCCGAGACCATCCTGCGCATCAGCAACGAGGATTCGGTGTCCTCGCTGTTCATGGAGTAAGCGTGCTGATCAGAGTGCATGCCATGGCAGCTTCGAGTAGAGAATCCAGCTTGCATGGCAAACCCTGGTCGTACGAACAAGGGGGAAAGGCCCCTTTGTCTATCCCCTCGCGCGGATGCGCGGGGCCTTTCGACACACTGATAAGAGTCTATTAACCGCGCGGGCCTGGTCGCGGGCCGTGCACACCTGGAGAAAACAATGAAGATCGAAATCAGCGCTGTGAAGCGCCAGGCGCAAGGGACCGGAGCGAGCCGCCGCCTGCGCCGTACCGGGCGAGTACCCGGCATCGTCTACGGCGGAGGCGAATCACCCGAGATGATCGAGTTCGACCACAACGAGCTCTATCAGAATCTGCGTAAGGAAGCCTTTCACGCGTCGATCCTGACGCTCAAGCTGGATGGCCAGGATCAGCAGGTTCTGGTTCGCGCGGTCAACATGCATCCCTACAAGAAGCAGGTGCAGCACATCGATTTTCAGCGGGTGCGCGCCGACCAGGAGATCCACACCAAGGTTCCGCTCCATTTCATGGGCCAGGAAGGCTCGCCGGCGGTCAAGCTGTCCGCGGCGGTCATCAGCCACGTCATGACGGAGCTCGAAGTGTCGTGCCTGCCGGTCGACCTTCCCGAGTTCATCGAGGTGGACCTTTCCAACATCGCCCTGGGCGATACCATCCATGTTCGGGACATTCCCATGCCGAAGGGCGTGGAGGCCGCGCTCTCCGCGGACGAGAATCCTGTCGTGGTGACGACGAGCATCCCGAAGGAGATCACCGTCGAGGAAGAGGCTGCCGAAGCTGCCGAGGTGGTGGCCGCCTCCGAGGTACCTGCCGCGAAGCAGGCCGAGGAGCCCGCAGCGCCCGCCGAGGAACCCAAGAAGGAGAAAGGCGAGAAGAAGTAGTTCTCACGCCCGCCCGCGATGCACGGTGGGAGGCCGGCGCGGCGTGCGGCTGCGCCGGTCCGGTCGTGACGAGGCGCTTTCTTCACGAACTCCGGACACCTGTGGCGCGGGATCATGGCGATACGACTCATCGCAGGGCTGGGCAACCCTGGCCGCAGGTACGAGCGCGACCGGCATAACGCCGGCTTTCGGTTCGTGCAGCGCCTCGCCGAGCGGGAGCGCGTGTCGCTGCGCAGCGAAGCCAAGTTCCACGGGATCGCCGGAAAGATCGCCGCCGCCACGGGCGACGTGTGGCTGCTGATGCCGCAAACGTACATGAACGATTCTGGACGGAGCGTCGCCCAGCTCGCGCGCTTCTACAAGATCGTCCCCGAGGAGATTCTGGTGGTCCACGACGAGCTCGACTTCGAACCCGGCACGGTGAAGCTCAAGCTCGGCGGCGGCGTCGCGGGGCACAACGGGTTGAAGGACATTCACGCCACGTTCGGGACCCAGGCTTTCTGGCGGCTACGGATCGGTATCGGCCACCCGGGCGATCGTAGCCAGGTCGCCGACTACGTGCTCCACCCGCCGCGCCCCGAGGAAAATGCGCTCATCGAGGAGGCGATCGACCGGGCGCTGGACGTCGCGCCGCTGATCCTCGCGGAGGACCTGACCGGCGCGATGCACCGGCTGCATACGAAGCCCAAACTGCCGCCGTCGCCCGCGGATGAGAAGTCTGAAGAGTGAAAACGTTGACAGGAATTGGCGGTGTTCGGTTCAGCGGGAAGGAAGGTAACGGGAGGGAACCCGCCGGTTTCCTCCTGTCCGTAACCTTCCGGTTTCGTATTGAGAAATTGCTAAGTGAGCGACGCCAATGCCTCTGAGATGCGGCATCGTTGGCTTGCCAAACGTCGGCAAGTCGACCCTGTTCAACGCCCTGACGAAGGCGGGAATCTCCGCCGAGAACTACCCGTTCTGCACGATCGACCCCAACATCGGTATCGTCGAGGTTCCCGATCCCCGGCTCGCGGAGCTCGCGCACATCGCGAAACCGCAGAAGGTCGTGCCCGCCGCCGTGGAATTCGTGGACATCGCTGGCCTCGTGGCCGGTGCCTCGAAGGGGGAGGGACTGGGCAACCAGTTTCTCGCCAACATCCGCGAAACCGATGCCATTGCGCACGTCGTCCGGTGCTTCGAGGATCCGAACGTCGTGCACGTCACCGGCAAGGTGGATCCCGTATCGGACATCGAGACGATCAATACCGAGCTCGCGCTCGCGGACCTCGCCGCGGTCGAGAAGCAGTTCGCGAAGCACTCCAAAGTCGCGCGCTCGGGTGGCGACAGGGAGGCGCAGCGCCTCGTCGACGTGCTGGAGAAAGTGCGGGTCGTCCTGAACGAGGCGCGCCCGGCCCGGACCGCACAGCTTGCGAAAGAAGAGCTCGCGGTGCTCAAGCCCCTCTTCTTGCTCACGATGAAACCGGTCATGTACGTTGCCAACGTCAGCGAGAACGGGTTTACCGGCAATCCGATGCTCGCCGCCGTCGAGGAATACGCCGCACGCGAGGGTGCTCCGGTCGTGCCGATCTGCGCGGCGATCGAGGCACAGCTCGCCGACCTGGACGCAGCGGAGCAGGCGGTCTTTCTTGCCGACATGGGTCTGGAGGAGCCGGGTCTCGCGCGCCTGATCCGCGCCGGGTACGAGCTGCTCGGACTGCAGACCTACTTTACGGCGGGACCCAAGGAAGTCCGCGCGTGGACCGTCCCGGTCGGCTCGACCGCTCCCCAGGCCGCCGGGGTCATTCACACCGATTTCGAACGGGGTTTCATCCGTGCGGAGGTCATCAACTTTGCGGACTACGTGACGTGCCGCGGTGAGCAGGGCGCGAAGGAAGCCGGGAAGATGCGCGTCGAGGGAAAGGAGTACGTGGTGGGGGATGGGGACGTGATGCACTTCCGCTTCAACGTCTGATATCTTGTCACGCGCGCGTTCGAGGTTGGCCGTTCGAAGCAGGAGGCAGTGCCGCGCAGTCAAATTCCGTTGTGGGGGGAGTGATGATGCAGAGGATCATTTCGTTGGTTGCAGTACTCGCCGTCGCGGCAATGCCTGCGCTCGCTCCGCAGACAGCGCTTGCAGCGAGTGCGGCCGAGCTGAATCGCGAGTCCCAAGCGGCGCTCAAGGCCCTTTATGCCAAGGTGCCCGCCGCCAGGGAGCTGGCCAAGAAGGCGAGGGGCATTCTCGTGTTCCCCGGCATCGTCAAGGCCGGCCTGATCGTGGGGGGACAGTACGGCGAGGGCGTGCTGTACAAGGGCGGTAAGGTCGCCGGCTATTACAACACGGCCGGTGGATCGTACGGCTTGCAGGTCGGTGCGCAGAAATTCGGCTATGCGCTCTTCTTCATGACTGATTCGGCGCTGGCCTATCTTGGCTCGAGTGACGGCTTCGAGGTCGGCGTCGGACCGAGTGTCGTCGTGATGGACGAGGGCATGGCGAAATCCGCGACCACGACAACGCTGAAGGACGAGATCTACGCCTTCATCTTCAGCCAGTCGGGACTCATGGCCGGGCTGGGGCTGCAGGGCAACAAGATCACGAAGCTCGACAAGAAATAGCCGCGGAAGCGCGGGCCATCCGCGGCGGAAATTTCATCCCACGGGCGCGTCGAGGGGGATGCCGAGAAGCGTGCGCTGCTCCGGCGTCGAGGCCTGCTTGAACGCGAGCGCCCGAATCTCGTAGTCGGAGAGCGGAGGAGCCATCCAGATCTCCTGAAATCCCGCACGTTGCAGCGTCGTAGTGAGGGTCTTCGCCGTGAAACCCGTCTTGTGCGCGTAGAAGTCCTGACCGCTCGACTCGATCTCCTTGCCATACCCGTATATCACGTCGATCGGGGTGATCGACCCGGCGGGGGAGTCGTAGAGCACGTCCTCCAGGCCGAATTCGCCGTCGGACACCTTGCGAAACACGGCCTCGAGGTCCGGAACGCGAACCTCGGCGAACCCGTCGGACTTCAGCACGTGCATGAATCCCGCCAGCACGAGCGGTACGTCGTGATGGTAATAATGCTCGAGATTGTGCGAGCAGTAGACCGCATCGAATCGGGCGGCGTCGAAGCCACCCAGCTCGCGCGCGTCGCACACGATGTCGGCGTCGCCCGTCGCGTCAATGTCGAGCAGGAAGTGCTGCCAGCCCGCGTAATGAGCCGGAATCGGAACCGTCTTGGAGTTGCCCCCGACATTGAGCATCGCCGGCCTGTCCGCGCGCACGTCGGGACGCGGCGGGCTCGCCGGCTTGCCCGGCGCCTTTGGTTGCTTGAACAGGCGGCCGAGCATCGCCGGCGCTTCCTTTCGGTCAGATACTCATGCAGACGTACTTGATCTCGAGAAACTCCTCGATCCCGTACTTCGAGCCCTCGCGGCCGATCCCCGACTCCTTCATGCCGCCGAACGGTGCGACCTCGGTGGAGATCAGCCCAGTGTTCATGCCGACGATGCCGTACTCGAGTCCCTCGGAGACGCGCCACACGCGACCCATGTCGCGCGCATAGAAGTAAGCCGCTAAGCCGAACTCGGTATCGTTCGCCATGCGGATCGCTTCGGACTCCTCCTTGAAGCGGAAGAGCGGAGCGACCGGACCGAACGTCTCCTCGCGAGCCACCTTCATCTCGGGCGTGACGTTGGCCAGGATGGTCGGCTCGAAGAAGAGACCCCCCAGAGTATGCCGCTTCCCGCCGGCAACGACTTTGGCCCCCTTCTTGACGGCGTCTTCGATGTGCTCCTCGACCTTCGCCACCGCGGCGGCATCGATCAGCGGACCGGTCGTGACGCCGGTCTCCATGCCGTTACCGACCTTGAGCTTGGCCACGCGCTCGGCGAGCTTTTTCGCGAACGCATCGTAGACTTTGTCTTGCACGAGCAGGCGGTTGGCGCACACGCAGGTCTGGCCCGCGTTGCGGTACTTCGAGGCCATTGCGCCGTCGGCGGCGGCGTCGAGATCCGCATCATCGAACACGATGAACGGCGCGTTCCCGCCGAGCTCCATCGAAGCCTTCTTCACCGTCTTCGCGCTTTGCTCCATCAGTACCTTGCCGATCTCGGTCGATCCGGTGAACGTGATCTTGCGCACCAGCGGATTGCCGGTCATCTCGCCCCCGATCGCCTTGGCGCTGCCGGTCAGTACGCTGAACACGCCTTTCGGCATGCCTGCGCGCTCGGCGAGCTCGGCAATCGCGAGCGCGGAGTACGGCGTGGCGGTGGCCGGCTTGACGACCATCGTGCATCCCGCGGCGAGCGCGGGGCCCGCCTTGCGCGTGATCATCGCGTTCGGGAAGTTCCACGGCGTGATGGCGGCGCAGACGCCGACCGGTTCCTTGAGCACGACGATGCGTTTGTCCGCCTGGTGGCCGGGGATCGTGTCGCCGTAGACGCGCTTCGCCTCCTCGGCGAACCACTCGACGAACGACGCGCCGTAGGCGATCTCCCCTTTCGCTTCGGCGAGCGGTTTGCCCTGCTCGGCCGTGAGGAGCATGCCGAGATCGTCCTGGTTGGCCATCATCAGCTCGTACCACTTGCGCAGGATGGCGGCCCGCTCCTTGCCGGTCTTGGCGCGCCACGCGGGCCATGCGGCGTTGGCCGCTTCGATCGCGCGGCGGGTCTCCGCCGCGCCCATGTTGGGTACCGTGCCGAGCACCTCGCCGGTGGCGGGATCGGTCACGTTGATGGTCTTGCCGCTGTCGGCGTTCACCCATTCGCCGCCGATGTAGCACTGCTGGCGGAAGAGGCTGCCGTCCTTGAGCTTGAGCGCGGGAAGTGTGGTCGGTGCGTTCATGATGGGGCCCTCGCTAGAAGAAAGGATGAGGAGGACACGGTCCCGAGGGGCCGTCACTAAGATGATTTTAGCGCATTGGGACCGCGCACCCTACCGGGTGTGCGGCGTCACTGAGCCTGCCAGCCGCCGTCGACGGACAATGCGGCGCCGCGAAACTGGGCGGCCGCATCGGAGCAAAGGTCGACCCGTGATCAGACCGACCTTGCTCTCGAGCGCGCGGCCGTGGGCGGTCACTTTCTATTGACCATCGGACAGCGCGACGCGGACAAGGGCTGGAACGCCTCCGCACCCGGGATCGTGCGGCGCATATCGTAGTAGTCCCACTCCGACTTCGACTCGGCGGGCTTCTTCACCTGCATGAGATACATGTCGTGCACGAGCCGTCCGTCGGCCCGCACCCGCATGTTCTTGCCGAAAACGTCGGTATGCAAAGTCGACTTCATCCAGGTCATCACCGCGTCGGCGTCATCGGTGCCGGTCGCGCGGACGCCTTTCAGATACATCGTGACCGACGAATAGGTGCCGGCCTGGACCATCGTCGGCATTCGCTTCGTGCGCGCGTAGAAGCGTCGAGCGAAGGCGCGGGTCTGGTCGTTCAGGTTCCAATACCAGGCGCTCGTCACGAACATCCCTTGCGCGGTTGGTAGACCCAGATCGTGGATGTCGCTAATGAAGAGCAGCAGCGCGGCGATCGACTGGTGCTTGGTCACGCCTAGCGCGCTCGCTGCTTTGATCGCTTTGACGGTGTCGCCGCCCGCGTTGGCGAGTCCGATGATCTTCGCGTCGGAAGCTTCGAGCCGTAACAGGTAGGGGTCGAGCTTCTTCGTGTTGAACGGATGTCGCGCGGCCCCTAGCACCTTGCCTCCGCTCGCCCGAACCACGGCCGCGGTCTCGCGCTCCAGCGAATGGCCGAAGGGGTAGTCGGCCGTGAGGAATGCCCAGACGTTGCCGCCTTCTTTGACCAACGCGCCACCCGTGCCGTGCGCGAGCGAGTAAGTGTCGTAGGTATGGTGAACCGTGTACGGCGTGCAGCTCTCGTTCGTCAGCTGCGTCGTCGCGGCGCCGGTCACCATCACGATGCGCCGGCGCTTTGCGGCCACCTGCGAGACGACGATCGCCACGGCCGAGTTGAGGACATCGGTGATCATGTCGACGCCGTCGCGCTCGTACCATTCGATGGCCGTCTTCGCGCCGATGTCCACGCGATTCTGGTGGTCTGCGGAAACGATCTCGATAGGTTTGCCGAGCACTTTGCCGCCGAAGTCCTCGACGGCCATCTGCGCCGCCACCACCGAGCCCTGGCCGCCGATTTGGGAATAGATGCCCGACAGGTCTGTCAGCACGCCGATCCGGACAACGTCGCCGGAGACCTTCTCCTGCGCGGCTGGCACCGGGGCCGCGGCCAACGCGATTGCAGCACTCAGGAGGATCGACAGCGCGGGATGCTTCATGGGACGTCTCCATGCGAGCCGCAGGGGAGCCGGGCGGCTTGAGCGTCTCGCCAATGCGGCAATTATAGCGGACTGGGCCCGTCGACCCGTCCCAGGGACGTCGGGCAACCGGGTCCGTCGCGGCCGAAATCGCCGTGGTCGGGGTGCGGGCGGCCGAGGGTATTCTCGCCCTTTAGAACGAGCATTTCGGGTCGAAGTTCGGCGCTCGTTTCTCCTGGTGCGACGCCAGGCCCTCGCGCACTTCCGGCCCGGTGAAGCCGAGCATCTCGAGTGCGAGAGACGTGTCGAACGACGGACCGGCCAGGCGCAGCCAGTTGTTCAGGCTGTACTTCGTCCAGCGGATCGCCGATTGCGCGCCGGTGGCCAGGCGCTTTGCGACCTCGAACGCTTTCGGTACGAGCTCCGCCTCGTCCACGGCGAGCGATATCAGTCCGATTCGCTCGGCCTCTTCGCCTGACATGGCGTCGCAGAGCAGGAGGTAGTATTTTGCCTTCGCCATGCCGCAGAGGAGCGGCCAGACGATGGCGGCGTGGTCACCGGCCGCGACACCGAGACGCGTGTGTCCGTCGATGATCTTCGCGTTCTTCGCCGCGATCGAGATGTCGGCGAGCAACCCCGCGACGAGTCCCGCGCCCACCGCCGGACCGTGCATCGCCGATACGACCGGCTTCGAGCAGTTGATCAGGTTGTAGACGAGATCCCGCGCCTCGCGCCAGGACCGTGCACGGGTGTGGAAGTCGGCAATGATCCCCTCGATCATCTTGAAGTCGCCGCCCCCGGAGAACCCCTTGCCTTCGCCGCGCAGGATCGCGACGCGCGCCTCGGTGTCGGCGTCCACGTCCCGCCAGATCTCCGTGAGCTCGGCGTGGGTCTCCGAATCGGCGGTGGCGAGCTTGCCCGGTTCGCCCATCACGATCTCGACGATGCCGTCCGGATGGCGGTTCACCTTCAGCCGCCGGTACTTTGCGTAGTGATCGACACTCATGCGTATTCCTCCCGAAATCTCAGGACTGCGACTGACGGTGCTTATGCGACCTTCGCCGGCAGATGCCGGAACCCCCGGAACCGTACGCGCCGATCGCGCTCCGGCGCGCCGTCGGACTCGATTTCCGGAAAGCGCGCGATCAGCCTCCCGATGGCGACGCGGCCTTCGAGCCGGGCGACGTTCATTCCGGCGCAGGCGTGATCGCCGTGCCCGAATGCGACGTGCCGATTCGGCTTGCGCGCGACGTCGAGGCGGTCCGGATCCGGGAACTGCTCGGGATCGCGGTTCGCGGCGCCGATGCCGAGCGTGATGAACGTGCCGGCCGGAATCTCTCCATGGCCGATCCGAATCGCGGCGGTCGCGAGCCGGTTGTTGAGTTGCAGGGGAGGCTCGAAACGGAGCAGCTCCTCGACCGCCGTCGTGATCAGCCCCGGATCGGCGACCAGCCGCTCCAACTCACGCCGGTGAGTGAGGAGCGCGTGCATTCCGTTGCCGATTAGGTTGGTGGTCGTCTCGTGGCCGGCGTTCAGCATGAAGATGCAGTTGTGGAAGAGCTCCGTCTCGGTCAGGCGCTCGCCGTCCTGTTCGCCCTGGATGAGGCGCGTGAGGACGTCGGTCTCGTAGTCTCTCGGGTGTGTGCGCCGGTCGGCGACGAGCACCGCAAGGTAGTCGAGGAACTCGCGCACCGCCAGGTTGCCGCGCTCGAGAAGATCCGCGTCCGGCGCCGGCTCGAGCGCTGAAAGGATCGCGAGGGACCAACCTCGCAGTGGACCGCGCTCAGAGCGCGGCACGCCGAGGAGATTGCCGATTACCTCGATCGGGATCTCGGCGGCGAAATCGTCGATCAGGTCGACATGCCGCTTCTCGCTCAACCGGTCGAGCAAGCCGTCGACCAGGGTGACGAGCCCACTCTCCATTCGCGCGATCGCGCGCTGATTGAGCGCGCCCATGATCAGGCGGCGCACCCGGGTATGCAGCGGCGGATCGTTGAAGACCAGGCTCGTGGTGTGGTGCTCGTAGAGCGGCGTCGCGCCGAACTTCGGCCCGAACTCCTTCTGCTTGTCCGAGCTCGCGTGTGGATCGCGGTACACGGCAACGACGTCCTCGTAACGCGCGAGGAATACGCCGCCACCTTCCAGTGCGTGCACCGGGTCGTGGCGGCGCAGCATCGCGTAATACGGGTAGGGGTCGTCGATGAAGCCGGACGGGACGCGCGTCAGCTGGAATCCGCGCGCGAAATCCCGCTCTTCTCCGGCGGACCGACGCGCGCTCACGGCAGGTGTCCCTTCACCTTCAGAAAGTGCCCGGGTAGGCCCCGCCGTCGATCAGGAAGTTCTGCCCGGTGATGAACCCGGCGTGCACGCCGCACAGGAACGTGCAGAGCTCGCCGAACTCTTCCGGATAGCCGAACCGCCCGGCCGGCTGCGCGGCGAGCCGCGCCTCGCGCATTGCTTCCGGCGTGCTGCCCCGGGCCTTCGCCGTGAACGCGAAGTTCGATTTCAGCCGATCGGTATCGAACGCGCCCGGGAGCAGGTTGTTGATCGTGACGTTGTGTCGAACCGTCTTGCGGGACAGCCCGGCGACGAAGCCGGTGAGCCCGCTGCGCGCGCCGTTCGAGAGGCCGAGCTCGTCGATCGGCGATTTCACGGCTCCGGACGTGATGTTGACGATCCGGCCGAACTTGCGCGCGATCATCGTGTCGACGGTGGCTTTGATCAGCTCGATCGGCGTGAGCATGTTCGCGTCGAGCGCCTTGATCCAGTCGTCGCGCGACCAGTTGCGGAAATCGCCGGGCGGCGGTCCGCCCGCGTTGTTGACCAGGATATCCGGATCCGGGCAGGCGGCGAGCGCCGCGGCGCGGCCGTCCGGCGTCGTCACGTCCGCGGCAATCGCCTTCACGTCGACGCCGAGTTTGCCGATCTCGCGAGCGGTCTCGTCGAGCGCTTCCTTGCCGCGCGCAATGATCGTGACGTTCACGCCCTCGCGTGCGAGCGAGACCGCACAGGCTCGACCGAGCCCTTTGCTCGCCGCGCAGACGAGCGCCTTCTTTCCCTTGATCCCCAGGTCCATTCTTCCTCCTCCTGTCGTTCGCTAGGCCGCGGGCCGGATGCTGACGAGGAGGACGCCGCTGACCACCAGCGCCGCCCCCGCGAGCGGATCGCGGTCATCGTCTCGTCGAGAATGATGAATCCTAGCAGGATCGTCGTGACCGGACCGATCGCGCCCACCTTGCAGACCGTCGCGAGCAGCGGGCGTTGGGTTCAGCGACGCTTCGCGCCGCCCAGGATCGATCCGAGCATGCCGCGCAGGATCGATCGACCCAGTTGTGAGCCTGCGGAGCGTGCGGCGCTCTTCGCAGCGGCTTCCAGGATGCCCTCGCGCTTTCCGCCGCGCGGCCCGGTGGAGCCGAAAAGGATGTCGCTCAACGTGCCGCCACCACTCTGCGGCGTGCCGGGCGCTGGCTTTGTCGGGGCGCCCGTCTTCGGCTGCTTGCCGGCCCGCGCCTTGAGCATCTCGTAGGCCGACTCGCGGTCCACCGCCTTTTCGTAATGCCCCGCGATCGTCGATCCGGCGACGATCTTCTTCCGCGCATCGGCCGTGATCGGCCCGATCTGCGAAGCGGGCGGTAGGATGAACGCGCGCTCGACGACGCTCGGACGGCCTTTCTCGTCGAGCAGCGAGACGAGCGCCTCGCCGACGCCGAGCTCGGTGATCGCTTGCACGGTGTCGAGCTTCGGATTCTGGCGCATCGTCTGGGCGGCGGTCTTCACCGCCTTCTGGTCGCGCGGCGTGAATGCGCGCAGCGCGTGCTGGACGCGGTTGCCGAGCTGGCCGAGCACCGTGTCCGGGATGTCGAGCGGGTTCTGTGTGACGAAGAAGACCCCTACGCCCTTCGACCTGATCAGTCGCACGACCTGCTCGATCTTGTCGAGCAGCGCCTTGGGTGCGTCGTCGAACAGAAGGTGCGCCTCGTCGAAGAAGAACACGAGCTTCGGCTTCTCCGGATCGCCCACTTCGGGCAGCTGCTCGAAGAGCTCGGCGAGCAGCCAGAGGAGAAACGTCGCGTAGAGCTTGGGAGAATTCAGCAGCTTGTCCGCGGCAAGGATGTTCACCACTCCGCGGCTCTCGGCCGTCTGCATCAGATCGGCGATGTCGAGCATCGGCTCGCCGAAGAAGCGATCGGCGCCCTGCTGGTCGAGCTGCAGCAGGCCGCGCTGGATCGCCCCGACCGACGCCGCCGAGATGTTTCCGTAACCGGTGCGCAGCGTCTTCGCGTTCTCGCCCACGAACTCGAGCATCGCGCGCAGATCCTTCATGTCGAGCAGCAGGAGCCCGTTGTCGTCGGCGATCTTGAACGCGAGCGCCAGCACGCCCTCCTGCGTATCGTTCAGGCCGAGCATGCGCGCGAGAAGGAGCGGCCCGATGTCCGAGACCGTCGTGCGAACGGGATGGCCCTGCTCGCCGTAGACATCCCAGAACACGACCGGGCAGGCGCGCCAGGCGGGCTCGGGGAATCCGAGGGTGTCGAGGCGCTTCTTCATCTTCTCGGACGGCGCGCCCGCCGCGGCCATGCCGGAAAGATCGCCCTTCACGTCGGCCATGAACACCGGTACGCCGATCGACGAAAACCGCTCGGCGAGCACCTGAAGGGTCACGGTCTTCCCCGTACCCGTCGCACCGGCGATCAGTCCGTGACGGTTGGCGAGGCCCGGCAGCAGGGCGAGCTCTACGCCTGCGGCCTTGGCGATGGGGAGTGGCGCGATCATCGGAGGTTTCCTTTTGCGTTTCTGCGGGGAAAGGGCGGACGGCGGGCGTAGAATTATAGGCTTCCCGATTCTGCATCGACGCACCGACGTTTATGGCTGGACATTCCCGCTGGGCCAACATCAAGCACAAGAAAGCGGCTGCCGACGCCAAGCGCGGCAAGGTCTTCACGAGAGCGATCAAGGAGGTCACCGTCGCGGCCAAGCTGGGCGGGGGCGATCCCAACTTCAACCCGCGACTGCGTCTCGCGATCGACAAGGCGAAGGCAGGCAACGTGCCCTCGGACAACATCGAGCGCGCGATCAAGCGCGGCACGGGCGAGCTCGAGGGTGTCGCGTACGAGGAGCTCCGCTACGAAGGCTACGGGACGGGCGGCGCCGCGGTGATGGTGGATTGCCTCACCGATAATCGCGCTCGCACGGTCGGCGAGGTGCGCCACGCGTTCACCAAGCACGGCGGCAATCTCGGCACCGATGGCTCGGTGAGCTACCTCTTCAAGCACTGCGGGCTCTTTCTCTTCGCGCCGGGCACGAGCGAGGAGCAGGTCATGGAAGCCACGCTCGATGCGGGTGCCGAAGACGTGGTGGCCAACGAGGACGGGTCGGTCGAGGTCGTCTGCGCTCCGGGCGATTTCGCCAGGGTGCAGGAGGCGCTCGACGGCGCCGGTTTCAAGCCTGAGATGGCGGAAATCACCATGCGACCGACGACCGAGAGCGTGCTGACGGGTGAGGACGGGCAGAAGATGCAGCGCCTGCTCGACGCCCTCGAAAGCCTCGACGACGTGCAGAACGTGTACACGACCGCGGCGATCGAGGAGTGAGCGCGCCGGTGGCTGACAACACCGTCCGGATCCTCGGCATCGACCCCGGACTTCGGGTCACGGGCTTCGGCGTCATCGAGAAGAGCGGCCAACGCCTTGCCTACGTTGCGAGCGGGTGCGTCAAGGCGCCGCAATCCGGAACGCTCCCGGACCGGCTGGCAGTGATTCTCGAATCGCTCGGCGAGGTCATCGAGACGCATCACCCTGGTGAGGTCGCGCTGGAGAAAGTGTTCGTCAACGTCAATCCGGAATCCACGCTCGCGCTCGGCCAGGCGCGCGGCGCGGCGATTTCGGCCGCGGTCCTTGCGAAGCTTCCGGTGTCGGAATACACGGCGTTACAGGTCAAACAGGCGGTGGTCGGCACCGGACATGCCCGGAAGGAGCAGGTCCAGGAAATGGTCCGCCGCCTGCTGAGGTTGGCCGGATCCCCGAGTCCGGACGCGGCGGACGCGCTCGCGTGCGCGATCTGCCATGCGCACGGCGGGCAGGGTTGGGGCGGGCGCCACGCCACACGTTCTGCGGTGCCGAACGCGCCGACGGTGCGCGGCTACCGCGTGCGCCGGGGGCGCCTCGTATGATCGGGCGCATCCAGGGCGTGCTGCTGGAGAAGCACCCGCCGCAGATCCTCGTTGACGCGAACGGCGTCGGCTACGACGTCGAGGTGCCGATGAGCACCTTCTACAATCTGCCCGCGACCGGCGAGCGGGTGACCCTACTCACGCACCTCGTCGTGCGCGAGGACGCGCATCTTCTGTTCGGGTTCGGCACCGAAGCGGAGCGGCGCCTGTTCCGCCAGCTCCTCAAGATCGCGGGAGTGGGCGCGCGTACCGCCCTGGCCGTGCTCTCCGGCATGAGCGTCGCCGAGCTCTCGGACGCGGTCATGTCCCAGGACACGGGGCGGCTCACGAAGGTCCCCGGCATCGGCAAGAAGACCGCCGAGCGGCTGCTCCTCGAGCTCAAGGACAAGCTCGGCGCGGAGTCGCTCGCGGGAATCGCGGTGCAGCGTCCGGCGCCGGCTGCGAGTGATGTGCTGCGCGCGCTCGTCGCGCTCGGCTACAGCGAGAAGGAGGCGCTCGGCGTGGTGAAGCAGCTGCCCGAGAGCCTGTCAGTCGCCGACGGCATTCGCCAGGCCCTCAAGCAGCTGTCGAAGGGCTAATCCGGCGCGTATCGCCGGGCGGCCCCTGTCAGGCTAAAACTCGCGGCCCCACTTGCGGTCGAGCGAGTACTCGCCTCCGCCGCGCACCAGTATCACCAACGCTATCGCGAGAAGCAGAAGCGGCATCTCCGCGCCGCCCTGGGTCCAGAAATAGCCGCGGGTGATGTTGAAGTGGAACGCCGCGACGTACATGAAGCCGATAAACAGGGCCGCCACCGGCCTGGTCAAAAGTCCCAGGACAAGCAGGATTCCGCCGAAGAATTCCAGGCTGCCGATGTAGTACGCCCAGAAGATACCGGGATGCCAGCCAAGCACGTTCTCGATGCCCTTGGCGAGTCCGGCCACGCTTCCACCCCATGCGCCGAACAGCTTCTGCATGCCGTGCGGGATGTACCAGAGACCCATCGCGATTCGCAGGAACGCCCCGGTGTATCCAACGAGCTTGTCCCAGATCTTTCCGAGCCCGGGGATGATGTATTGTGTTTGTGTTGCCATACTTGCCTCCTCTTCTCTTTCTCCTCTGCAGCGCGGACCTGCCGCCGCACCTCTTGCAACAACTGTCGGGCATGTTCATCCGCCTTCGGCAGTCCCCTCGATGCTGCGCCGTTCCGCAGTCACCTTGCCAGTAACACCTGAGGGAGTGGTAATAGTCCCGCCGGTCCCACTGCCTTAGGGGGCCGGGTCGCGGCATAATGGCCGGGTGACCATCGAGACCGATCGCCTGATTGCTCCCCAGAGCGCGAGCGCGCAGGAGGAAGCTTTCGACCGCGCGCTCCGGCCCCGCTCCCTCGACGAGTACGTCGGACAGGAGCGCATTCGCGGACAGTTCGAGATCTTCATCGAGGCGGCGCGCAACCGCAAGGAAGCGCTCGACCACGTGCTGCTTTTCGGCCCACCGGGCCTCGGCAAGACGACACTCGCGCACATCGTCGCGCGCGAGATGGGCGTGAACCTGCGCCAGACCTCGGGACCGGTGCTGGAGCGCCCCGGCGATCTCGCGGCGCTCCTCACCAATCTCGAGCCGAACGACGTGCTCTTCATCGACGAGATCCATCGCCTCTCGCCGGTGGTGGAGGAGATTCTCTACCCTGCGCTCGAGGACTACCAGATCGACATCATGATCGGCGAGGGCCCGGCCGCGCGGTCGGTGAAGCTCGATCTTCCGCCGTTCACGCTGATCGGTGCGACGACGCGCGCCGGAATGCTCACCAACCCGCTGCGCGACCGGTTCGGAATCGTCGCGCGGCTCGAGTTCTACACCCCCGCAGAGGTGCAGCGCATCGTGGCCCGCTCGGCCGGCGTGCTCGAAGTCGTCGTCTCGAACGAAGGCTCGCTCGAGATCGCGCGACGCTCGCGCGGCACGCCGCGCGTCGCGAATCGGCTCTTGCGTCGCGTGCGCGACTATGCCCAGGTTCGCGCCGGCGGCGAGATCACCCGTGAGGTGGCCGATGCCGCGCTCCGCATGCTGGAAGTAGACCAGCTCGGCCTCGACGTGATGGACCGAAAACTGCTCCTCGCGGTGATCGAGAAGTTCTCGGGCGGCCCGGTCGGCGTCGAAAACCTCGCCCACGCCATCGGTGAAGAGCGCGACACGATCGAGGACGTGCTCGAGCCGTTCCTCATCCAGCAAGGCTATCTCCAACGTACCCCGCGCGGGCGCGTGGCCACCGCCACGACCTACCGCCATTTCGGCCTGACGATTCCTCCGCGCGATCAGACTCCCGACCTTTGGCAGGACGGGGAGTAAGACGTTCAAGATTGCGGAAGCGGTACAGCGCGGGGTGAGCCGGCCCGGTGCGGGCTCATGGTGCCGCAAGGCGCGTCCTCGAGCGGGTAGTCGTGTGTTGACTGCCCGCTGCGAACCGGGACCCATAGGAGGGCGTTTGCGGCCGTAGGCGCCGGACGGGCATGGTCGCTGACCCGCTGTCGCCACGTTGAGTCACGTTTTAACCCCACCTGGCCTCCGACGCCGTTTACACCCAGGCGTCAACACTCACGGAGGTCCCATGAACGCCCTGATTCGCCCGGGGTTTGCCCGGATTCTTGCAGCGGCTGCGTTTACGCTTTCGGCGCCCGGTGCACACGCCTTCTGCGGGTTCTATGTCGGCAAGGCCGACGCGAACCTCTTCAACGATGCCTCGCAGGTGGTGATGGTGCGCGACGGCGACCGGACGACGATCACCATGCGTAACCAGTACGAGGGCGACCTGAAGGAGTTCGCGATGGTCGTGCCTGTCCCGGAGGTGCTGGCGGAAGAGAGCATCAAGGTCGTCGACGACGTGCTCTTCCAGCGCATCGATGCCTACAGCGCACCGCGGCTCGCCGAGTACTACGACGCGAATCCCTGCCACGCGCTGCGCGAGCGGAAGAGCATGCTGGGGAGGCTCCCGCAGTCTCTTGCGATGGACGCCGCGCAGTTGAAGGTCGAAGAGGACCGTGGCGTGACGGTGGAGGCCACGTATACGATCGGCGAGTACGACGTCGTGATCCTCTCGGCGAAGGAGTCGAGTGGTCTCGAGATCTGGTTGCGCGAGAACGGCTATCGGATTCCCGAAGGCGCAGCGCAGGCGCTCGCGCCCTACATCCGGCAAGACCTCAAGTTCTTCGTCGCGAAGGTGAATCTCGCCGAGCAGGCCAAGACGGGCTCGACATACCTGCGACCGATGCAGTTCAGCTTCCACACCGAGAAGTTCATGCTGCCGATCCGGCTCGGGATGCTGAACGCGCGCGGGCCCCAGGACCTGGTGCTTTGGGTGCTGACGCGCACGGGCCGCGTCGAGGCGACGAACTACCGGACGATCCGCCTGCCCGCGAACATGGATATCCCGACCTACGTGAAGGGCGATTTCCGGACCTTCTACAAGGCGCTGTTCGACACGCAGGCGAAACGGGAGGACTACCGCGTGCTCTTCACCGAGTACGTCTGGAACATGAGCTGGTGCGATCCCTGCGCCGCAAATCCCCTGACTCCGGCGGAGCTGCGTGGGCTCGGGGTCGATTGGGTGACGGCGGGTGGGCGGCGTGCGGCGCGCGCCCAGCCGGTGATGCTGACCCGGCTGCACGTCCGCTATACCGCGGAAACGTTTCCCGAAGACCTCGTGTTCCAGGAAACGAAGGATCGTGCGAATTACCAGGCGCGCTACGTGCTGCGGCATCCGGCCAAGGTCAAGCCCGACGCGTGCCCTGCTGCCGGACCGTATCTCGACGGGGTCGCCGCGCGCCAGGAGCGGGAGGCGAAAGTCCTCGCGACGCTCACCAACTGGGATGTCGACGAGATCCGTGATCGCATGGGCATTACCCAGCGGCAAAGACCGTGGTGGGAGGAATGGTGGGTAGGGATGGCGCCGTGATGTCGGGACGCCACGACATGCTAAGCAAGGGCCGCTCGCTCGCGGCCCGCTTGCCTCGCGATGCTCGCATGGTCCAGATTCTCTTCCTGGGCGTCCTGCTCGGCGCGGGCGCGCTGGTCCGCGATTTCACACTGCGCCCGGAGCAGATGGCGCTCACTTTCGCCGCGGGACTCGCGACGCAGCTCGCGTGCGTGCGAGCCCTGGGCCTGCAGCGTGTCGGAGTTCTGAGCGCGCTGATCACCTGTCTCGGCCTGTCCATCCTGTTGCGCGCCGACAGCCTCTGGGTCCATCCGCTGGCGGCAGCGCTCGCGATCGCAAGCAAGTTCTCGATCCGGGCGGGGGGCAAGCATCTCTTCAACCCGGGGAACCTCGGCGTGATCGCCGGCGTCGCGCTGATTCCGGGCGCCTGGATCTCCCCAGGACAGTGGGGCAGCGACGTCGCCTACGCGGCCTGGTTCCTGGCGCTGGGTGCAGTGGTATCCAGCCGCGCGCAGCGGCTCGATACGAGCTGGGCGTTCCTCGCCTGTTATCTGGGCCTCGTGGCGGCCCGCGTCGCCTGGCTCGGCTACGAGTGGGCGGTGTTTGTGCACCAGCTGGAGAGCGGCGCGTTGCTGCTCTTTGCGTTCTTCATGATCTCGGACCCGATGACCACGCCGAATCATCGCGGCGCGCGTGTTGCCCATGCGGCAGTCGTTGCGGCGGGGGCGTTTGCATGGCAGTTCCTCCTGTTCCTGCCGAACGGGCTCGTCTGGGCGCTCTTCATCGCGACGCCCCTGGTGCCCCTTCTGGACCGGGTTTTTCGTGCAGAACGGTTCAATTGGCGCGACAATCGCGCCTTGCCGACCCCCGGGTCGCCAGCGCCAAGAACGACAACGACCTTAGGTTAAAGGCTTAGAGGCTTGGAGCACCAGGATCAACGTACGCGCGCCCAGCCATGGCCCGTCAGGGTCTATTACCATCACACCGACGCGGGTGGCGTGGTCTACCACGGCACCTATCTCGACTTCTTCGAGGCTGCGCGGATCGAGCTGTTGCATGCGCTCGGCTTCGATCTTGCCGTGATGGCCGAGACGCGCCACGCCATGTTCATCGTTTACCGGATCAGGGTGGACTACCATAAGCCCGCCCGCTTGAACGACCAGCTCTCGGTAACGGCCGATATCGGGCGAGTCGGTCGCGCGCGCGTGATCTTCGGCCAGCGCGTGTTGCGGGGCGGCGAAGTCCTCGTCTCGGCAGCGGTCGAAGCGGCCTGCGTGGATCCACGCACGCTCAGACCCGTGCCGCTGCCCGACGAATTGAGGGAAAGCCTGGAAGCGCTCGCATGAACGTCACCCACGACCTTTCGATCCTGTCGCTGATCGTCAACGCGAGCTTCGTCGTGCAGGCCATCATGGTCCTGCTGCTCGCCGTGTCGGTGATGTCCTGGTACTACATTTTCCGCAAGCTCTTCGCCATCCGGCAGGCGCGGCGCGAGACGGAAGACTTCGAGCGCGCGTTCTGGAGCCGGCCCGACCTCAACGCGCTCTACCAGAGCGCCGTCAATTCGCGGCACCGCACCGGCAGTCTCGAGCGCATCTTCGAGGCGGGATTCCGCGATTACGTGAAGCTCAGGGGCCAGACCCGCGTACCCGATACGGGCGAGCTCGTGGACGGGGCGCGACGGGCGATGCGTGCGACCTACCAGCGCGAGATGGATTTCCTCGAGTCGCACCTCGCGTTCCTCGCTTCAGTCGGCTCGGTGAGCCCCTATGTCGGGCTGCTCGGCACGGTCTGGGGAATCATGCAGGCGTTCCGCGGTCTCGCTAATGTGGCGCAGGCGACGCTCGCCGCTGTGGCGCCGGGCATCGCCGAGGCGCTGGTCGCCACGGCGATCGGGCTCTTCGCCGCGATCCCGGCGGTGGTCGCCTACAACCGTTATTCGCACGACATCGACCGGCTGTCCAACCGCTTCGAAAGCTTCATGGAGGAGTTCTCGAACATCCTGCAACGGCAGGCGGGGCGATGAGGCAACGCAAGCTGATGAACCAGATCAACATCGTCCCTTACGTGGACGTGATGCTGGTCCTGCTCGTGATCTTCATGGTCACTGCGCCGCTCGTGAACCCCGGCCTGATCGAGCTGCCGTCAGTGGGCAAGTCCTCGCAGCCGCAGCAGACTCCGCCGCCGCTCGAGGTGGTCGTCAAGCGGGACACTTCGATGGTGCTGCGCGAGCGCGAGCCGGGCGCGAAGGAAGAGCGCGATGTCACGATGCCCGAGCTCATCGAGATCCTTAAGGTGCGGCAGGCTGCCAAGCCCGACCAGCCCGTCGTGATCGCGGCCGACAAGGAAGTGAGGTACGAGGCGGTGCTCAAGGTGATGGACGAGCTGCAGAAACTCAACGTCAAGCGTGTCGGCCTGATGGTCAAGCCCGCCGAGCAGTAACAGGCTGCTGAAGGATGCCGGCCGTGGCGGCTTCGAGTGACGAATTCAGAATGACGGACAAACCCCGATCGTACGAACAAGGGGGACGGCCCCCTTGTATATCCTCTCGCGCACTTGCGCAGAGTTTCTCGGGACGTGGGTAGGAGTCGCGCGGTGCAGAGGCAGGTCCGAACCGAATCGCGCAGCGGGATGTCCTTCGCGCTCTCCGTCGCGATGCATCTCCTGTTCGTGGCGGTGCTGTTCTTCGCAATCAGCTGGAAGACGAAACCGCCGGCGCCGGTGGTGGCCGAACTGTGGACGCCGCCGCCTGCTGCGACGCCGAAGCCCGAGCCGAAGCCCGCGCCGAAGCCCGCGCCCCCGCCCAAGCCCGCGCCGCCTCCGGAGCCCAAGGTCGAGACGAAAGCCCCGGAAAAAGTCGATATCGCGCTCGAGCAGGAGAAGGAGCGCCAGCGGCTCGAGGCGGAACGCAAGCGGCTCGAAGCGCTCGAGCAGAAGCGCCGCAAGGAGGAAGAAGCGCGCAAGCGCGAGGAAGCGGAGAAGAAACGGAAGGAAGAGGAAGCGCGTCGGCGCGCGGAAGCGGAGAAGAAGCAGAAGGAGGAAGAAGCGCGCGCGAAGGCCGAGCGGGAAAAGAAGGAGCGCGCAGCCCGCATCGCCGCGGACAAGCGCCTCGCGGCCGAGCTCGAGCGCGAGACGCGCGAGCGCATGGCGCGCGAGCTTGCCAAGGCCCCCGCGCAGACGGGAGGGCGCGAAGGCGTGCCGGTTTCGGTGCCCGGCGACCCGAACGCAATCGCGGGCTATCGAGACAAGATCAGCGCAAAAATTCGCGGCAACGTCATCTTGCCTGCAGCGGTCACCGGAGATCCGGAAGCGGAGTTCATCGTGCAGCAGCTTCCGACTGGCGAGATCCTCAGCGTCAAGCTCACGCGCTCGAGCGGGAACAAGGCGCTCGACGATGCGTGGGAGCGAGCCATCCTGAAGAGCTCGCCCCTGCCGCTGCCGGAGCAGCGGGAGGTATTTCAGGCGACGCTGCTGCTGAAATTCCGTCCGAGCGACAAACGATGAAATGCGCGATGACGCGTGCCGCGAGCTGTCGGCGTATCACGACAATCGGAGCGCGGCAGGATCTCACGTATAATTTCGCGTCGCTGTGCGCGCACCACGCCTACCACGCCGTTTCGCGCCATTGCTATGCCCTCGTCATGCCATCTGCTGCCGCTCCAAGCCATCTTGATATCGTCGAGCCGGTGAATCGACTGCTGCGCGTCGCCTTTGCCGCATTCCTCTTTCTCGCAACGCTGCTGGCGAGTCCGGCTTTCGCGCAGCTCACCATCGAGATCACCGGCGCCGGCGGGAACCAGATTCCGATCGCGGTCGTGCCGTTCGCGGGCGAAGGGGCGTTGACGCCGGCGATCTCCGATGTGGTCGAGGCCGACCTTGCGCGTAGCGGGCGGTTTCGCACGCTCTACACCGGTCCCCAGAACCTGACCGATGCCTCCAACATCAATTTCCTGCCGTGGCGTGAGAAAAGCGCCGACGCAATCGTGGTCGGCGGCGTGTATCCGATCGGCGGCGGACGGTACGAAGCGCGCTTCCGGCTCTACGACGTGCCCAAGCAGGCGCAACTCGGCGCGCTGGCGTTCACGTTGAACGCTCAGCAAGCGCGCGCCACCGCTCACCGCATCGCCGATTTCATCTACGAGCGGCTGACGGGCGAGCGTGGAATATTCGCCACGCGCATTGCCTACGTGGTGAAGACCGGCCCCCGATACCAGTTGCAGGTTGCCGATGCGGACGGCGCCAATGCACAGACTGCGCTCGCCTCGAACGAGCCGATCCTGTCGCCGGCCTGGTCCCCCGACGGGAATCGCCTCGCGTACGTTTCATTCGAGAACAAGAAGCCGGTGGTGTACGTTCATTCGCTTGCGACCGGCCAGCGCCGGGCCGTCGCGAATTTCCGCGGGTCGAACTCGGCGCCGGCATGGTCTCCCGACGGCCGGACGCTCGCGGTCGTGCTCTCACGGGAAGGCGGATCACAGCTCTTCCTGATGAACGCCGATGGCTCGAACGTGCGCCGGCTGAATTCCTCGCACGCAATCGATACCGAGCCCTATTTCTCGCGCGACGGCGAGACGATCTACTTCACCTCGGATCGCGGCGGCAGCCCGCAGATCTACAGCATCCCGGTGGCGGGAGGCGGGCCGCAGCGGGTCACGTTTCAGGGCAGCTACAACGTCACGCCGCGCATCAGTCCAGACGGAAAGTCTCTGGTGTTCGTGCGCCGGGACGACGGTCGATTCCAGGTCGCGATCATGGATCTCGCCACGAAGCAGATACAGGTGCTCACTGATACGAGCCGCGACGAGTCGCCGAGTTTCGCGCCTAACGGGCGCATGATTCTGTACGCAACGAATACGGGAGGGCGCGGCGTTCTCGCCGCGGTGTCGAGCGACGGTCGAGTGAAGCAGCGCTTGTCGGTACAGGCTGGTGATGTCCGCGAGCCAGCGTGGGGACCGTTCCTGAACTAACCATCCATCGAATCAAGGAGGAAGTCTGATGAAACGATTGCTTCTCGTCGTTGCGGCGGCCACGATGCTTGCAGCCTGCTCGAGCACGCCTGAAAGCGATTCCGGTGCGGCAGTCGAGGATCGCACGCCCGGCGCCGGGTCCGGCGCGGGAAGCGGCACCTCGACGCAGCCGATCACGACGACCACCATTCCCGGCGATCCGCTCAAGGATCCGTCGAGCCCCCTCGCCAAGCGGAGCGTCTACTTCGACTTCGATCGGGATGACATCAAGGAGGAATATCGGCCGGTGCTCGAGGCGCACGCCCGCTACCTCGCGCAGAACCAGGGCAAGAAGATGCTGATCCAGGGCAACGCCGACGATCGCGGCAGCCGCGAGTACAACATCGGGCTCGGGCAGCGTCGCGCTGACGCGGTGAAGCGCACCCTGGTGCTGATGGGCGCCGCCGAGGTGCAGATCGAGTCGGTGAGCCTCGGCGAGGAGAAGCCGCGCTGCACCGAGCAGACCGAGGAATGCTGGGCGCAGAATCGGCGGGCCGATCTTCTCTACTCGGGTGAATTCTGATGCGCGCCCGGGCTCTGGTTTTCGCCATCGCGCTCGGCACTGCGCTGCCCGCGCACGCGCTCTTCGAGGACGAGGACGCGCGCGCGCAGATCAAGAAGCTTGAGGCCCGCGTCGCGCGAATGGAGTCCGAGGCGGGCGAGCGCGACCGCAAGGCGCTCTTCGAGATCGTGAACCAGATCGAGGGGTTGAGGCGCGATATGGCAGCTCTGCGCGGCCAGATCGAAGTGCTCACCAACCGCGTCGAGAGTCTCGACAAGCGACAGAAGGACCTGTACGTCGATCTGGACACGCGGCTGCGGAAGATCGAGCTCGCCGGCGCAGACAAGGAGAAGGATGCGCAGCAGCTGGCGATCGAGACCCAGACGTACGAGGCGGCGCTCGCGCAGTTCAAGGCGAACAATTTCGGCTCGGCCATCCAGGGCCTCAAGGAGTTCCTGAAGACCTACCCGAACAGCGCGCTCGCACCCTCCGCGCAATACTGGATCGGTAACGCGCACTATGCGCTGCGCGACTACAAGACCGCGATTGCAGAGCAGCAGAAGGTCGTGGCCACCTGGCCCGACCATGCCAAGGCACCGGATGCAATGCTGAACATCGCAAGCAGCCAGGCCGAGCTCGGTGACGTGAATGGTGCGCGGAACACGTTGCGCGCCCTGGTCAGCAAGTACCCGAACAGCTCGGCGGCGGAGCAGGCCAAGCAACGCCTGGCACGACGCTGACAGGACCTTCTGGCGAGCTCCCCGGCGGAGCGCTCTAGCCACGGGAACTCGGCATGCGGCTTCGCTACCGCGCGCGGCCGCCACATAGAACGCGGTTATCCACCGCGAAGCTTATTTGCTCGTGGCGCGTGTGCTGTTGGCTAGAATCCCACGGCTCGTACCGGGCGTTCGGAGGGGAGGACCATGACGGAAGTGAATCCCGCGACCTTGGTGCCTTACGTCACCTGGGGTGCCTTCGTTCTCGCGTTCATATTCGGCTTCGTCGGCAACAGGACGAACTTCTGCACCATGGGGGCTGTATCGGACGTCGTCAACATGGGCGACTGGAACCGCATGCGGATGTGGCTGCTTGCGATCGCCGTCGCGATCGTCGGTGCGCAGCTTCTCGAGCTCGGCGGCGTCATCAAGCTTTCGAACTCGATCTATCCGGGCCCGAACTTCACCTGGCTCTCGTACATCGTCGGAGGATTGCTGTTCGGCATCGGCATGACGCTCGGTTCGGGATGCGGCTCCAAGACGCTGATCCGCGTCGGCGGCGGCAATCTGAAATCGCTGGTCGTGGTGGTCTTCATGGCGATCGCAGCCTACATGACCCTGCGCGGGCTGTTCGGGGTGTTCCGTGTCGGCGTGCTGGAGCAGGCGAGTGTCCAGCTCGCCGGAGGGCAGGACCTGCCGTCGCTTGCGTCGCGGCTGCTCGGCGCCGAGCGCACGACAATGGTGTGGGCAGCGATGATCGTGGTCGCCGGTGCACTCGGCGCTTTCGCGCTTGTCAGGCGCGAGTTCTGGACATTCGACAACCTGCTCGGCGGCGTGGTCGTCGGACTGGTGATCGTCGGCGGATGGTACGTGAGCGGCAAGCTGGGCTACGTCGCCGAAGACCCGAAGTCGCTGCAGGAGGCGTGGGTCGCCACCAACACCAACCGGATGGAGTCACTCTCCTTTGTCGCCCCGCAGGCGTTCTTTCTCGAGCTCCTCATGCTGTGGACGGACACGTCGAGAATTCTTACGTTCGGCATCGCTTCCGCAATCGGCGTGGTGGCTGGGTCGGCATGTTACGCGCTCGTCTCGCGGACATTCCGTTGGGAAAGCTTTCGCGACGCCGGGGACATGGGCCGACACATCGTCGGCGGGATCCTGATGGGATTCGGTGGCATCGTCGGCCTCGGTTGCACGATCGGACAGGGCATCACCGGCTTCTCGACGCTCGCGCTCGGATCGATCATCACCTTCTGCGCCATCATCGTGGGCGCGGCAATCACGATGAAGGTTGAATACTGGAGAATGATGCGCGAAGCCTAGGGTTTTCAAGCGCGTTCACAACTCTGGCGTGTCCCCGTCGAAGAAAGAACCCTTCGCGCGCGCGGCGTTCCGGGGCGATTTCGGCGTCTTGCAAGCGCGTCGGAAGCGTCCGTTCGTTGACACCCCCAACGTCGCGGAAATACAATTCAGCCCTTTCTCTGGGCCGTTAGCTCAGTTGGTAGAGCAGCGGACTTTTAATCCGTTGGTCGTAGGTTCGAATCCTACACGGCCTACCAGAATCAAGTACTTGGCATCCGCGGGCCTCGATTTCGCAGTCCTGCTGCAGCGCAGGAACCGTGGCCGTTCCGGATTCCCGGTATCGTTCTTGCTAGTACTAGCGATCGTCCGCGGTAGATGGGTGTGGGACGGGTGGGTCGACGTGCTCGGCGCCGCTCGCCCCCGCCCCCCGCGTGACACAATTGTGAGCACTTGGGCGCCGTGTCACGACACGAAATCATGGCCGTGAGCAAGACATTGAACGCATCGTCGCTGGTTTCTTCGCTGGGGTTACGTCGCGCCCGGGCGGAAGCGGGCGTGAAAGACGAGGACTATGTCTCGCTTGGAAAGAGCTCGAATGCGAAAGCGCTCGACTCCGATGCCGACGAAGCGCTCTTCCGGATGGTGCACGAGGAGGAGACTTTCGATCACCTGCTCGATGTGCCATTCGCGCTCAAGCATCTGCGCGATCTGCACGCGATCATGCGCCACGCCGTGGTAGTGCTCAATGAGAATCGCGAGGATCTTACCCAGCATATGCTGTTCCATCACGCGTTCGCGGCGTTCACGCTGGGATTCGCGCTGGGGCTGGTCGAGGCGCACCGTTCGAAGCTGATGGCGCTGCGACCGGGCATGGCGGCGCTCGCGACGACGCCAGGGGGGATCACCGAAACCTGGGGCGTGGAAATCGCCACCTATTATCTGGCGTACGTGGACGTCGAGGGCGTGTTCGGCAAGAAAGCCGATATCGATCTGTACGGCATCGGCGACGCATGGCGCGATCTCGCCAACGAAGACCGGATCGATCAATACCACGGCCTTGATCGCGTCGCTGCGGCGGGGCGCCTCGCCGCGCGGACATGGTTCGAAGAGGAGTCGGCCGACGTCCCGGCGGCATTTGTCGAGGCCGCGGCCGGTTTCATTGACGGTCCAGGTGGCAGCCAGGCCGCCTGACCGGGGCCTCTCCCTTCCGCTCGAGCAGTCCAAACCCGGCTTCTCGCGCTTCGCGGGAAGCACGCCTATCATCGGGCCGGCGACATCCCGCTCGGAGCTCCGATGACCCAATTGCTGCTCGACCGCGTAAACCGGCGCCTGTGTGACGCAACGCGCGGGGAATTCGACCCGCGCACGCGCGCCTGGCGCGAGGGCACGGTACGCGGGGAGCGCATCGGCGTACGCGACGCGGTGCGCTGGCTGCAGGGGGAGAGCGGTACGCCTTGTCGCGCTCCGGTAGGCGTGGTCGGTCCGCGCGATGCCAAACCCGAGTACCTCATCTTTGCGGAACGGCTCGGGCGAGGGCTGGCCGAAATGGGCCTTACGGTGGTGTGCGGCGGCCTGACGGGCGTGATGGGTGCGGTGTCGAAGGGCGCGGGCGAGAACGGTGGCACGGTCGTCGGATTACTTCCGCAGGGCGATTGGCGCGACGCCAACCCGTACGTCACCGTCCCGATCGCAACGGGAATCGGCGAGGCGCGCAATGCGATCATCGCGCGCGCCTCGCTCTGCGTCGTAGCGGTCGGCGGCGGGTACGGAACGGTGTCCGAAATGGCGCTCGCACTCCAGTTCGGTGTGCCGGTTTTCGGTCTATTCGAGGTCCCGCCCCTTCCGGGTGCGCGGGGGGTTGGAGACGTGGACGAAGCGCTCGATCAGGTCGCAGGCGTGGTGCTTGCCCTGTTGCAATAATGAACCGGGAACCTGTGGGGAACCTCTGAACCGCTCCGTGGCGACCGAACGGGGCACGGGGTTGACGCGTCAGGGGATTCGTCCACCGAGCGGATCGGGAGCACGACGCGGAATCGTTCCGCCGGGGCCTCCCAAAGCCAGTGCCGCCGGCATTCCGTTGGCATATACTTTGCGAAGAAAAACAGCCGACTAGCAAAGCCGATCGAAGCCGTGTTCCAGCTCTGGCCGAAGGCCATTTCCGCCGAAGCCGTTGAATCCGCCGTGCGCCCCGTGCGCCCGTCGCGGGTGCGCGAGCTCGTAGGCAAGCCATTCCGTTACCTGGCGATCCTGACACTCGTGGTGCTGGTCGTCGGCGGATGGGTGTCGCTCTATTTCAAGGCGCGCGCGCTCGATCTGCAGGCGGCAAGCGGCGTGCTCGGCATGCTGCGCGAGTTGAAGGAAATCGATCAGCGTTGGAACGACCGGCTCATCGGCGCCCGGCTGGCAGCGGAAGCGCAGGACAACGGAGCACTCACCGCGACGCAAGGGACTGCGAGCGTGACCGCCGTCGCGCGGGTGCAGGCACAACTTGCCCAGCGCTCATATCAGCTGGGCGGTCTGCTCTCCGCGCAGAGCCTTTCCGCATTGCGCGAGGCGTTCGCCGAAAAGGCGCGCAACATGGACGCCTTCCTGAATGCGAATCGCGCGTACCGCGCATCACTCGAGCAGCTGATCCGGCGCAGCGATGCGGTAGCCCGCGCCGCGAGAGCGCGCGGCGCACGCGACGCGCTGCCTGCGGTGGTCGAGCGCGACGCGGAGCGCACCACGGCCGCGACGCTCACGTATGCCGCGCAACCCGGACCGGCGACGAGGGCGAGTGCCCAGGAAGCGATCACACGCCTTGCTGCGCTCGAGGTTCCCGATCCGGAGCGCGGCCTGCTCGAGGAGCTTGCCGCGGCCGCGCGCCAAGTCATCGACGATCGCCGCGCGGAAGGCGGCCTGTTCCGGGGCGCGCTGCTCGCCTCGACCGGTCCGCGCCTCGACACCCTTACCAAGGCATTCGAGCGCGAATTCGGCAACGCAGTCGACGAGTCCGAACGGTACCGCGTCTATCTCCTCGTGTACTCGGGCTTGCTCCTGATCCTTGCCGCCTATCTCGGCTGGCGCCTGTCGCACAGCTATGCCGTCATCAACCGCATCAATCTGCAGCTGCGCGAGGCGAACGAGACCCTGGAGCAACGCGTAGTGGAACGCACGCGCGAGCTGTCCGACGCGCTGCGCCAGCTCCAGGAGCAGGAGATGCTGCTCATCCAGAGCGAGAAGATGTCCTCGCTCGGACAGATGGTGGCAGGCGTCGCGCACGAGGTGAATACGCCCCTCGCCTACGTCAAATCGAGCCTCGACATGGTGAACAACCGCATGCCGGAGCTCTCCGAGCTTGCCGAGGCCACCGACCGGTTGCTCGACATGTTGCAGTCCAGCTCGACCCCTGAAGCCGACCTGTCGGCGCAATTCCAGCGCGTGTCCGGGATGCTGGAAGAGGCCAAGCGGCACGGTATGCTCCGGGAGCTCGACACACTGGTGAAGGACGGACTGCATGGGATCGGGCAGATCTCGGAGCTCGTGACGAACCTGAAAGACTTCGCGCGGCTCGATCGCAGCAAGGTGGCAGAATTCGACCTGAACGAGGGCGTCCAGAGCGCGCTCAAGATCGCCAAGAACCAGCTCAAGACCAAGACCGTCCGTACCATGTTCGCAACGATTCCGGCGATCAGCTGCTCGCCTTCGCAGATCAACCAGGTCTTCCTGAATCTCGTCACCAATGCGGCGCAGGCCACCCCCGACCAGGGCGGGACGATCACGGTGCGCACCGCCATGCACGGCCCCGATCACGTGATGGTCGAGGTGAGCGACAACGGGCACGGCATTCCGGAGGACATGCTGCCGAAGATCTTCGACCCGTTCTTTACGACCAAGCAGGTCGGCAAGGGCACCGGTCTGGGGCTTTCCATCGTCTACAAGATCGTGGAGAGCCACGGCGGGCGCATCGAGGTCGACTCGAAGCAGGGCGTCGGCACGCGGTTTCGCGTGATCCTTCCCGCAAAACCCGCAACCCGCGAGGCAGCTGCGGCGTGATCACTCGACAACGTTCCGAATGAACACCGTGCGCAAGATCGGAAAATACGAGATTGTCGGCGAGCTCGGCAAGGGCGCGATGGGCGTCGTACACAAGGGTTACGACCCGTCGATCCAGCGTCACGTCGCCCTCAAGGTCATCCGCAAGGCCGACCTGGATCCGGCCGACAGCGCGGCGGTGCTCGAGCGCTTCAAGCGCGAGGCCCAGGCGGTCGGCAAGCTCCATCATCCCAATATCGTAGCGATCTACGATTATGGCGAAGACGAAGAGTTCGCATTCATCGCGATGGAGCTCGTCAGCGGCCGCCCGCTGCGCGAGCACATCCGGTCGGGGTACCGGCCAGAGCTCAAGGAGTTTCCGGAGATCCTGCTCCACATGCTGGAGGGTCTCGAATATTCGCACATCCAGGGTGTCGTTCATCGCGACATCAAGCCCGCGAACCTGCTCATCAGCGACATGGGTGTTGCCAAGATCAGCGATTTCGGAATCGCGCGCGTCGAGGCATCCCACCTCACCAAGCTGGGCGAGGTCCTCGGAACGCCGTTCTACATGGCCCCCGAGCAATTCAGCGGGTCGGCGGACGAGCGCAGCGATATCTACTCCGCGGCCGTGATCGTCTACGAAGTTCTCACCGGAAAGCGGCCGTTTGACGGCGCGGGTGCGCCGCTCATGAGGAAGATTCTCGAGGATACGCCGCAGCCGCCCTCGAGCCTCGAGCCGCGGTTGCCCCGCGAGATCGATGCGGTCCTGATGAAGGCGCTCGCGAAGGATCCGGCTGATCGCTTTCGAAACGCTCGCCAGTTCGCCGGGGCGCTGCTGCAGGCTTTCGAGAACCGCGGACGGATCTCGCAGCCCCTGGCCGTGCCCGAGGAGACCGAAAGCGGTAAGCAGCTCGATGGCGGAATCGCCGAAGGCGGGACCATTTCCGGAAAGGCCGCGGCATTGCGGCGCCAACTGGGCGATCAGAAGCCGGAGAAAAGCAAGGCCGAGCCCTCGGCCGGGTCGCCACTCACGGCGACGCGCCGCCCGGCGCTGCTATTCGTCGACGACGAAGAGCGGGTTGTCAATGCGTTGCGCGCCGTGTTCAAGGACAGCTATCGAGTGGTGACGGCGACCGGCGGGGAGCAGGCGCTGGGAATGGTCCGTCGCGAGAAGTTCCATGTCGTCGTAAGCGACCAGCGCATGCCCGAGATGCTCGGCGTCGATCTGCTGCGCGAGGTCAAGGGGATCGCACCCAACACGGTACGCATCCTGCTAACCGGGTATTCGGATCTTGCCGCAATCGTGGGCTCGGTGAACGAGGGCGAGGTATACCGCTTCATCCACAAGCCATGGCAGCAGGAAGACCTGATGGCGACGGTTGCCGAGGCAGTGACCATCGCCATCGCGCTCGAAGCGAGTCCGCCGCCGCGCACGGCGACGAAGAGCGAAGACGACGTCACGGTGCTCGTGCTCGACGATCCTGCGCTTGCTCGCGCGACGCGCGAGATGCTTGGCGACCTCGCGCACGTCGAGCATGCGGTCACGCTGGAGGAGACTCTGCGCATCTTCGGTGAGCGCGAGGTGGCGGTGCTGGTTGCCGACCTCGAGTCGCGCCGCGTCGACAACACCGTGCTCTTCAAGCTTCTCAAGCAGGAACATCCCGGCACGCTGGTGATCGTAACCACCAAGGCGTCGGATTCCGAACTCATCATCAGCCTGATCAACGAGGCGCGCATCTTCCGCTTCGTGAACAAGCCGGTCAATCTGACCCTGCTGCAGAGCCACATCGTGGCGGCGCTGGAGCGCTATCACAGCTTCAAGCAGGCGCCTGCGCTGATGAGGACCCAGAAGGCGATCGCCGCGCGGGAGGTTGCCGAATCCACGGCCGGCCGGACGATCCTGGCGTCCCTGCGCGCGATTGGAGGCCGATTTGCCTCCGCATTTCGCGGCTAGTTTTTCACCTGCTCGCCAGCCGGTGTGGAGTGAGGAAATGTGCCCGTCCGAGCCCAGTCAGGCGTCCGCCGGGCGACGCCGTTGCGCTATGCTAGATTGTTAGGCGCCCAGCTATGCAGGCCATTCGCAGAATTCGCGATTTCCGCCAGTACGGCCTCGACCTGGTTACCGGCCGAGCCTGTCCGTACGGCATGCGCTATCTCTTTCGGCTGACGGAGGACGGCGCCCAGCATGTGCGCGAATTCCTGGGATTGAACGTCGCGACCCGCGCCAGCGACACCATCGTCGACCTCGCAAAGACCGCGCAGGAGCAGAAGCTGGTGACGGTCATGCTCTCGCGCGAGACCCTGAAGTCGCTCGGCATCTATCTGATGTTCGACGTTCACCAGTGCGTCGCGGTCGTGATCACGCCTACCGGCGAACTCCTTGGATGCGAGACTGCGGTGGAAGTCGAGACGGCGCGCAGCGAAAACGGCACTCCGGAGCGCCCTTGCGGAGTGCGCTGGCGAAAGGCCTCGCTGAAGGATCGCGGTTCGCCCAACGACGGCCTCGCCGCGGCCTAGTCCTGCGGCAATCCTCCGCCGTTCGCCGACCGCGCATTCGAGCGGGTGGTGGTTGCAGTGACTTCCCGAGTGGCCTACTCTTCGGTTCCGCCGCGCGCGCCGCGCGCGACCGCAATCCCAACCAAAGCGGAGACACGCCATGGCCGGAACCTTCATTGACATCCCTGCCGCCGATGGTGGCGCGTTTAAAGGCTACCTCGCCCTCCCGGCCTCGAAAAAGGGGCCGGGCATCGTGCTCATTCAAGAGATCTTTGGGGTGAACAATCACATTCGATCGGTGGCCGACGGCTACGCCGCCGACGGTTACGTCGTGCTGGCGCCCGACATCTTCTGGCGCGTCCAACCCATGTTCGAAGTCGGTTACGACCCGGACTCCGTCACGAAGGGCCGTGCGGTCAGGGGGCAGACCGACGTTGCCAAGATGGTCGCCGACCTGGCCGCTACGGTCAGCGCGTTGCGCGCACGCAGCGAATGCGCCGGCAAGTTGGCCTCGATCGGCTACTGCATGGGCGGCTGGCTTTCCTTCCTCGCCGCGGCCAATACCGGCGTGGACGCCGCGGTGTGCTACTACGGCGGAGGCATCAACGGCTCGCTCGTCCAGGCACCGCGCGCGACTTGCCCCATCCTCATGCACTTTGGCGACAAGGACGAGCACATTCCGCTCAGCGCGGTGGAAGAAACTCGCAGCGCACTCAAGGGCCGGAACGACGTCGAGATCCACGTCTACGAAGGCGCGGGTCACGGCTTCAATTGCGACGAGCGCGGTTCCTACAACGCGGCCGCTGCGAAGGTTGCTCGTGAACGGACACTCGCATTCCTGAAGAAGACGATCGGCTAGCAGACCTCGGCATTCCTCCGCAGCCGCAGTGCGCCACGCGGGTGGCGAGGCCGCGCGTCGCATGCTAGCCTTTAAGCGTCCGATGCAGCACTGACCAGTATTGACAAGAGCCATGCCGAGCAAATCGATCGAATCCATTGTTCAGGATGCCGCCGACGAGTGCGGCTGGGACGACGCGGCCGTCATCGAGGTTCTGCAGGATTTCATCGACGAATTCGCCGACATCGACGAGTTCGAAAGCTTTCTCGAGACGCGCGTCCGCGAGGGGCGTGCCGCCGCCGAGGACGAGGACGAGGCGAGAAGCGAGGACGAGGAAGAAGAACGCTAGCGCGCGGGCAGGGTGGGCAAGCAGGACTGGTGTCTTGCCCTGAAGCGCGCGAGCGGGTCGTCGCCGGCGAGGCACATCGTCCAGCGCTCGAACTCGCCGCGCGGCATCACAAAGTGGATGCCGCACCAGATTCGCTCCCAATCCTTGGGTCGGAGCGCGCCAAGCTTGCGGCGTCCCCCTGGAAGCACCGCGTGACGGCGCATCGGGTCGAATGCGATCACGTCCCCCGGGCGGTCCGCGCGGGTCACCTCGCCGCCCACCTGCAGGCCCAGGCCGTCGCTCGCGAGCATCCAGTAGACGAACACTTCTCCCTCCCAGGGTTCGTCGTTGTGACGCCCGAGGCAAGAGGTGTAGACGAGCAGGACATCGGAGACGAAAAGGTCGTCCGGCATGCCGAGCATCCGCCGCACCGTCCAGCCCGGCCCGTGCGTGAAAAACGCCTCGCCTACCGCCCGTGGCTCGAATCCTTCCCGATCCACCGAGGCATATTCGGCCGAGTCCTCGTTCCAAGGTCCGGCGCGAAGATACGTCAAACACGCTTCGCTGAGGTGTACCGGCATGAGCTGCCGGAACAGCAGGCGCTTGCGGTTGAAGTAGGACTGTCTCATATCGGCTGTGCTGCCGATTATCCGCGAACTTGCGCTTTGCGACCGGGTCGGGAAGGTCTCGCGCCGCAGTCCCGCACGTAACGTCGTCTTGCCTGAGATAATCTCCGCGCCGGCGGCGGAACGACCGCCGCGCGATTCTCCCATTGTCCCGTGCGCTGAGCGATCTGCATTCCGATGACCCGAACCGATTCACGACCGATCGTCGCCATCACGATGGGCGACGCCGCCGGCGTCGGGCCCGAGGTGGTCGCGAAGGCCCTCGCGCATGCCGATGTCTACGCGCGGTGCCGCCCGGTCGTGATCGGCGATGCCAACCGGTTGGAGGAGGCCATCGCCCTCTGCAAGCTTACGCTGAAGGTGGCGCGCATCCCGAACCCGGGTGCGGGCGCGTATAGAACGGGCGCCATTGACTGCCTGGACGTCGGTCTCGTTCCCAAGGGCCTTGCATTCGGTGCGCTCGCCGAGGCGGCGGGTGAAGCGGCATATCGGTACGTCGAGAAAGCAACGGCGCTTGCCGTGGCCGGTGAGGTCGACGCCATTTGTACCGCGCCGCTCAACAAGGAAGCGTTAAACCTCGCAGGGCATCACTACCCGGGTCACACGGAGATGCTCGCGGACCTTACGCAAACGCCCGAAGTCTCGCTGATGTTGGTGGCGCCCGGATTGCGCGTGATTCACGTAACCACTCACATGGGCCTGCTTGATGCGATCGCAAAGATCGAGCCGGGCATCGTCGGCAGGACCATCGAGCGTGCGCATACCGTCGCGACGCGTGCGGGAATCCCCGAACCACGGATCGGGGTTTGCGCGATCAACCCGCACGCCGGCGAGGGCGGGCTGTTCGGGCAAGGCGAGGAGGAAGCGAAGATCCTGCCTGCAATCGAGGCAAGCCGGGCACGCGGCTGGAACGTGGAGGGACCGCTTCCCGCCGACACGCTCTTCTATCGCGCGGGAAGGGGCGACTTCGACATCGTCGTGGCGATGTACCACGACCAGGGGCACGGCCCCGTGAAGGTGATGGGCGTGGAGCATGGGGTGAATGTCACGGTCGGGTTGCCGGTGATCCGCACGTCCGTCGACCACGGCACCGCCTTCGACATTGCGGGGAAGGGAATTGCCGACGAGCGCAGCATGCTGGAGGCGTTGCGGATCGCCATCGAGCTCGCGGCGCGGCGCAGGGAGGAGAGGGGATGAGCATCGACTGGTCTCGGGTCGTCTCCATCGAGGATCTGCGGCGCCTCGCGCGGCGGCACGTTCCGCACCCGCTCTTCGGGTTCATCGACGGCGGCGCCGAGGACGAGGTGGCGCTTTCCGACAATCGTGCCGCGTACGACAAGTGGAAGTTTCGCCAGCGGGTGTTCGTCGACGTATCGGAAATCGATACCGAGGTGGACCTGTTCGGCACGCCGATCCGGTTCCCGTTGGCCATCTCGCCGACCGGACTGGCCGGCCTCGCGTGGCCGCAGGCCGAGGTGGCCCTCGCACGCGCAGCCGCACACTATGGCATCCCGTTCACGCTCGCTACGCCCTCTACGTCGTCCCTCGAGCGCGTCGCGCGCGAGGCGGGCGGCCGGCTCTGGTTCCAGCTCTATGTGCTGCGCGATCGCGACTACACCATGAAGCTCGTTGAGCGCGCGCGCGCCTCGGAATACGAGGCGCTCGTCATCACCGGAGACGTCGCTGTCGCCGGCAAGCGCGAGCGCGATCCGCGCAGCGGCTTCACCGTGCCGCTGCGTCCGCGCGTCGAGAACATGATCGAGCTGCTTGGCCATCCGAAGTGGTTGTGGCAGATCGCGACGCACGGCGTGCCGAAGATCGAGAACCTCGCGGATTGGTCGATCGCGAACGTCGGAACGCAGACACTTGCCGCGATGGCGGCGACGCAGTTCGAGTCCGCGCTCAACTGGGAGACCCTCAAACAGTTGCGCGACGCCTGGCCGCGCAAATTGGTTTTGAAAGGCGTGCTCACGGCCGCGGATGCCGAACAGGCGGTGGCACTGGGGGCCGACGGTGTGGTGGTCTCCAATCACGGCGGTCGCCAGCTCGACTGCACCGTGGCGTCGCTCGATGCGCTGCCGGAGGTCGTCCGCGCTGCGGGTGAAAAGCTCGCAGTGCTGATCGACGGGGGCGTGCGCCGCGGTTCGCACGTGATAAAGGCGCGTGCGCTCGGCGCGACGGCCGCGATGATCGGCCGGGCGACGCTCTACGGAGTCGCCGCCGCGGGCGAGGAGGGTGCCCACCACGCGCTCGAGATTCTCACGACCGAGATCAGGCGTTCGATGGCTCTGCTCGGCTGCACCGTCGTGCGCGACCTCGACGCCGGCGTCATGCAGCGCGGTTGAGCGCGGCTACCGGCGGCGCGCCTTCGGCCGCGGGTAAAGGTTGACGATCGCCGCTGGATCCAACTCTCCCTCGCCGCGCGCATCGAGCTCCCGGTAAAGCGCGAGGACCTGCTCGGCTACCGGCAGCGGCGCGCCGGTCTCGCGCGCGACGTCGAGCGCCGTGCCCACGTCCTTGACGAACAGATTGGCCGCGGCGAGACGCTCGGTCCAGCCGTCCACCATTCGCGGGGCCCAGGTCTGGAGCGGCCGCGAATCGGCCTGCCCGCCGGCGAGCGCGGCGGGAAGCAGGCTCGCGTCCACGCCGGCGCTCTCGGCCAGGCGCACCGCCTCCGCGACAATCGCGATGGTCGTCCCCACGATGATCTGGTTGCAGAGCTTGGTTGTCTGACCCGCGCCGATCGGACCCATGCGGGTGATGTTCGTCCCGTAGGCCGCAAGCACCGGCTTCACCTGCTCGAACGCGGCCGGATCGCCGCCGGCCATGATCGCGAGCGAGCCGCCCTGCGGGCCGGGGACGCGACCCGAGACGGGTGCGTCGATCCACTCCATGCCGTTCGCGCGCTTCAACCGCGCGGCGAACTCGCGAGTCGCGTCCGGTCGGATGCTCGCGTGATCCACCAGCACCTTGCCTTCCCCCCGCGCCGACGCTATGCCGTTTACGCCAAACACGATCTCCTCGACAGCGCGGGTATCGAGCAGGCTCATGAGCACGACATCGGCAGCCGTTGCGACTTCGGCAGGCGTGGCGGCGGCGCGGGCGCCCTGTTCGAGGGCAGGCGCCAGCTTCGACGGCGTGCGGTTCCATACGGTCACCGAATGACCTCGCTCGAGGAGGCGCAACGTCATCGGCGTGCCCATGATTCCAAGTCCCAGAAACCCGAGCTTCACGCGTTCGCCCCTTCCGTTCATCACCGCGGACCGCAAGCGTAGCCGATCCGTCCGGGCCGCGGGCTGCGAGGTCGGGGCAACCATCTGGCCCCCGAATTGTTCGGGATTCCAACGAATTTTTGGCCGGGGTTACAATTCGCGGGGAGTTGCCCCACCGGCAGCCGTTGCGCGCAGGGGCGGTGCACCCAGAATCTCCAAGGACCCACTGGATGACCCTCCGCATCGATTTTCCGCCGGAGCGCGCCGCATTTCACCGCGCCCAGGGCTGGTGGACCGACGAGCTGCTCGGCGACTGGCTGGCGCGCGCCGCCCGCACGACGCCGGACCAGGCAGCCGTTGTGCAGGGCACGCGCACGGTGAGCTTCGCGGAGCTCGCGCGCCGCGTTCGCGCGTTCGCGCGCGGAATGGATCGCCTCGGCATCGTGAAGGGCGATGTCGTGGCGGTGCAGCTTCCCAATACGCTCGAGTTCATCGTCTCGTATCTTGGGCTCGCATCGCGCGGCGCGGTGATGCAGACGGTTCACATGCCGTACCGCGGCGCCGAGATCGAGACCCTCATCGGGCATAGCGGGGCGGTCGCGATGATCTGCGTTGCGCAGCAGAAGCATTACGCTGCAGCAGCGCTGGCGCTGCAGCTCAAGGCCGGTCTGCCGCGGCTTGCGCACGTCATTGCGGTGGGCGAGCCGCCGGCCGGTGCGGTCGCATTCGACGATCTCACCGCCGACGCGGCGACGAGCCACGCGGATCCGAAGCCCGTCACCGTCTCGGCGGCCGACCCCTTCGTGCTGCTCTACACCTCCGGCACCACGGCTGCGCCGAAGGGCGTGCCGCATCCATCGTGCACGTTCCTTTCGAACTTCCGAGTCGCGGCGCAGGAGCTTGCCGTCACGTCCGCCGACCAGGTGCTCTGCGCGGCGCCCTTCACCCACCTGTATGGTCTTTCGGCGCTGAGTGTCGCGCTGTGCGGCGGAGCGACCTCGATTCTGCTACCCGCCTTCTCGCCGCAGGAGTTCGCCGACGTGCTGCAACGCGCCCGGCCGAGCGTGATCTACGCCGGTCCTGCGCACATGGCGGGCTGCCTCAATGCGGGGTTGCTCGCGGGCATGGATCTTTCGGCAGTCCGCTTCGTGATCCTTTCCGGCGCCGCCGTGTCACCCGATCTCGCTACAGAGATCGAGAGCGCGCTTCTCGGCGGAAAGGTGCTGCAGCTTTGGGGCATGACAGAGCTGCAGGCCGGCGCGTTCACACGTCTCGGCGACACCCGGGAAGTGCGCGTCGGATCAGCCGGAAGGCCGGCACCCGGCAACGAGCTGCGGATCACGCGCGACGACGGTTCACGCGCAGCGCCCGGCGAGATCGGTGAGCTCGAGATGCGGGGCTGCTCGCTGTTCGCCGGCTATCTCGGAAATCCTCAGGCTAATGCCGCCGCGTTCACCGCGGACGGCTGGTTCCGCACCGGTGACCTCGCGTCGCTCGATGCGGAAGGCAACCTGCGGATCGCCGGCCGCACCAAGGAGATCATCAATCGCGGCGGCGTCAAGTTCAATCCCCTCGACGTCGAGCATCTGCTGATCACCCATCCCGCCGTGGAGATGTGCGCGATCATCCCGATGCCCGATCCGGTCCTTGGGGAGCGCGCCTGCTGTTTTGTCACGCTCCGCGAGGGGCGGACGTTTGGTTTCGAGGCGATGCAGGAATGGCTCGCCCAGCATGCCGTGAGCAAGGTCAAGTGGCCCGAGCGGCTCGAGATCATCGACGCGATGCCTATGACACCGACACGGAAAGTGATCAAGGGCGCGCTCGTGAAGGAACTCGACCGACGGCGTGAGCGCGAGCAACAACAGCAGTAGGGGAACCTCCATGAAGCTCAACGTTATCGGCGGTGGCCCGGCCGGGCTCTACTACGCGATTCTCCACAAGAAGAGCTTCCCGCAGGCCGAGGTGACGGTGTTCGAGCGCAACCGGCCCGACGACACCTTCGGATTCGGGATCGTGCTCTCCGACGAGACGCTGGGAAACCTCAGGGCAGCCGACGAGCCGACCTACCACGACATCGCAGCGAGTTTTGCATACTGGGACGACATCTACGTGCACTACAAGGGCACGGCGATCAAGTCATCCGGGCACGGCTTCTCGGGCCTCAAGCGGCTCACGCTCCTCGAGATCCTCCAGCGGCGCGCGGCCCAGCTCGGCATCGATATTCAATATCAGACCGAGATCACGAGCGTCGATGCCTACCTGAACGCCGACCTGGTCGTGGCGGCGGATGGCATCAACAGCGTGATTCGCGAAAACTGGAAGGACCACTTTCGGCCGACCATCGACTGGCGGCCGAACAAGTTCGTTTGGCTCGGGGCGAAGGCGACACTGCCCGGGTTCACATACAGCTTCAAGGAGAACCAAGACGGAATCTGGAACCTGCACGCCTACATGTTCACGCAAGGCCAATGCACGCTGATCATCGAGACCACCGGCGAAGCGTTCGAGAAGTCCGGCATCGGCATCCAGGACGAGCGCGCGACGGTGGCGTACGCGCGAAGGCTGTTCAACGAGGAAATCGGGGACGGCGAGATCCAGACCAATCGCTCGTTCTGGCGCAATTTCCCGGCGGTGCGATGCGAGCGATGGAGCCACGAAAACGTGGTCCTGCTCGGCGATGCGGCGCATTCCGCGCACTGGTCGATCGGATCGGGCACCAAGCTTGCGCTCGAGGACGCGATCGCACTGCATCACGCCGTCGCTCGCCACCGGCGCAGCATCAAGGGTGCACTGCGCACCTACGAGGAAGAGCGTCACGCCGAGGCCGATCGGATCACACACTCGGCCAACACGAGCCTCGTCTTCTTCGAGAATGTCCGCCGGTTCTGGCACATGGAGCCGATCCAGTTCAATTTCGCTTTGATGTCGCGCGCAAAGGCCGTGACCTACGAGAATCTGCGCGTGCGCGACGCTTCGGTGGTGCACGATCTGGATCGCTGGTGGGCGCAGCATGTCGCAGCGCGCGAAGGCTTGCGTCTTCCGAAGCATTTCACCGCCCCGCCGATGTTCGCGCCCTTTCATCTGCGCGGCATGAAGCTCGCGAATCGCGTAGTGGTCTCGCCGATGTGCCAGTACTGCGCCGAGGACGGCACGCCCACCGACTGGCATTTCGTGCACTACGGGTCCCGAGCCGTGGGTGGCGCAGGCCTGCTCTTCACGGAGATGACGTGCGTGGCGCCGGATGCACGCATCACGCCTGGCTGCACCGGTATATACAAGGCCGAACACGTGCTGGCGTGGAAACGGATCGTCGATTTCGTGCACATCCACACCGACGCGAAGATCGCCCTGCAGCTGGGCCATGCGGGACGCAAAGGATCCACCCAGCTGATGTGGGAGGAGATGGACAAACCGCTGCGGGACGGTAACTGGCCGGTTGTCGCGCCGTCGGCGCTACCCTACTTCCCGGGCGAAAGCCAGGTGCCGCGCGAGATGACGCGTGCGGACATGACGCGTGTGCGCGACCAGTATGTCGCCGCCGCGCGGCGGGGCATCGAGTGCGGTTTCGACATGCTCGAGCTGCATATGGCCCACGGGTACCTTCATGCGTCATTCATCTCGCCGATCACCAATCGACGCGTCGACGAATACGGAGGGTCCCTCGAGAACCGGTTGCGCTTTCCGCTCGAGGTATTCGTTGCGTGCCGTGCAGTGTGGCCCAAGGACAAGCCGATGTCCGTTCGCATCTCCGCGACCGACTGGATCCCGGGCGGCATCACCGGCGCTGACGCGGTCGAGATCGCGAGAGCGTTCAAGGCTCACGGATGCGATCTGATCGACGTCTCGACAGGCCAGACCGATCCGGCATCGAAGCCCGTATACGGACGGATGTACCAGCTCGTTTTCTCGGAGCAGATCCGCAACGAAGTCGGCATCGCGACCATGGCGGTCGGTGCGATCACCTCGGCCGACCAGGTCAACACGATCGTGGCGTCCGGACGGGCCGATCTGGCAGCGCTCGCCCGCCCGCACCTCACGGACCCCTATTTCACCTTGCATGCCGCGGCGGAGTACGGGTATCACGGCACGTCCTGGCCCAAACAGTATCTTTCCGGGAAACAACAGCTCTTCGTGCTCGTGGAGCGAGCGAAGGCGGAGACGCAGCGAAGGGAAGCGTTGGTGCGGCGGCCGGCGACCCACGAAGCGATGGAGTCCGACTCTTGACCCAGGGAGTCGAACCGCTCTTTCCCTTTGCATGAAGGAAACGTTTCTTAACATGGTGCGCAGGAGCGACCCGTTACAATGCCAGCTCCTTCGACTCCTCGCTCCGGCAACCGGCAATCTTGGTAGATCCCACCATCCCTGAATCCAGACCACGCGAGGCGCACTCGCGCTGGTTCTGGCGCGTCGTGACCGCGGCGATTCTCGTCGCGGGGATCGGAGGCTACGTCGCCCTGCAGGTGCTGAAACCACGGCCTGCGGTGCGAGCGCCGGTCAAGCAGCTGCCGCTGGTGCGGGCAGCGCCCATCGAGTTCCGCGAGGGGGCGCTCACGGTGACGGGTAACGGGCTGGTGAAGCCGCGCGCGGAGGTCGTTCTCGGGGCCGAGGTTTCGGGGCGCGTGACCTATGTCAGCCCGGCGCTCGTTACCGGCGGCGCATTTGCGAAGGGCGATGTCCTGATCCGGCTGGATCCCGAATCCTTCGAGGCGGCGCTCGGGCAGGCGATCGCCGACCGGCAGTCGGCACAGGCGAGCCTGGGCCTGGCCGAGCAGCTCCTCAAACGGACCGGGGAGCTCATCGCCAAGGGATTCCTGTCTCGGCAAACGCTCGACGAGCGCGTCGCGAATCGCGACCAGGCGCGCGCCGCGCTGGCGCGCGCCGAGGCGCTCGAGCAGCAGCGCCGTATCGATCTGACGCGCGCGGTCATCAAGGCGCCATTCAAGGGACGCGTGCTCTCGGAGCGGGTGGACCTGGGCGAGACGGTGCAGCCCGGCAAGGAGCTCGCCCGGATCTTCTCCGACGACGCCCTCGAAATCGCGGTATCGCTCACTGACCGCGATGTTGCGCTGATCGCCGACCCATGGCGCGCGGCGAACACCGGAAACGAGAGCGGGCGCGGTGCGTCGGCGACGGTGATCATTGAGCACGGCGGCGAGCGCTACCAATGGCCGGCAACCGTGGACCGAGTGGAAGCTTCCGTGGACAGCGCGACCCGCACGTTCAACGTCGTCGTTCGCGTGGACAATCCGGACGCTCGCGGAAGGTCCGTGTCGGGTGCCGGCGGTGACGGACCGCCCCTACTGGTCGGAATGTACGCAACCGTCGAGATCGCCGGCCGTGACCAGGGGCGTTACGCAGTGGTCCCGCGTCGTGCACTGCGCGATGGCGGGGTGGTGTGGCTGCTCGGGAGTACCGACACGGTGGCAATCACCCAGGTTCGCGTGTTGCACGAATCGAAGGACACCGTCGCGATCTCGTCCGAGGGTCTCCCGACCGATGCGCGAGTCATCACGAGCGAGCTCAAGGTCGTCACGGAGGGAATGCCCGTACGCGTCGTCGACGGCGCGAACCGTCAATTGTCCGCAGGACGCGTCCAGCCGTGAACGGTCTAATCGCCTGGATGGCCAGGCACCCGGTGGCGGGCAATCTGCTGATGCTGTTCATCGTGATCGCCGGGATCACCAGCGCGATCACGCTCAAGCAGGAAGTGTTTCCCCTGATCGATCTCGATGTCATCGAGGTGCGGGTTGTCTACCAAGGAGCCGCACCGGACGAGATCGAAGAGTCCATCGTCCAGCGCGTCGAGGAGCAGATCGAGGGTATCGAGGGCATCCAGCGCATCACGTCCTATGCAGCCGAGGGCGTCGGGGTCGTCCGCGCCGAGCTGGCACGCGGGGTGTCGGCGCCACGCAAGCTAGACGAGATCAGATCCGCCGTCGATCGAATCACGACCTTCCCCGACGAGTCGGAGCGCCCCGAGGTGCGCGAGCTCGTCAACCGCCAGCGGGTGATCGAGCTCGTCGTGTACGGGGACGTAGGCGAGGCGACGCTGCGCGAGTACGCCTACCGCATCAAGGACGAATTGTCCGCGACGCCCGGAATCTCGCTGGTGCAGGTGGCGCGCGTACGCGACTACGAGATTTCCATCGAGGTGCCGAACGACGCGCTGCGCGCCTACGGTCTCACGCTGCAGGACATTGCGGCAACGGTCCGGCGCAGCAGCCTCGATCTGCCGAGCGGCGATATCAAGACGACCAGCGAGTCGATCCTCTTGCGGACCAAGGGCCGTAACTACGACCGGAAGGACTTCGAGGAGATCGTCGTCGTATCCGCGCGCACCGGCGCGCACGTGCGGCTCGCGGACATTGCGCGGATCGATGACGGTTTTCGCGACGACGATCTCATCATGCGGTTCCAGGGCAAGCCGGCCGCCTTCGTGCAGGTGTTCCGCGTCGGGGACGAGAAGGTTCTCGACATCGTCAAGACAGTCGAATCCTACGTCGACACCACGCTGATTCCCGGCCTGCCGCCGGGCATTTCGGCGACGATCTGGCGCAACGACGCCACGGAATTCAAGAATCGGATGCACTTGCTCGTGAAGAACGGCCTGATGGGGCTCGGGCTGGTGATGCTGGCGCTCGCGCTGTTCCTCGACCTGCGGCTCGCGTTCTGGGTGTCGGCGGGAATCTTCGTAGCATTCATCGGCGCATTCGGCGTCATGGCGCTGGTGGGCCTTTCGATCAACATGGTCTCGCTCTTCGGCTTCATCCTGGCGATCGGCATCGTCGTCGACGACGCCATCGTGACGGGGGAGAACATCTACGCCGAGAACGAGCGCGGCGTTCCTCCTATGGAGGCGGCCGTCGCGGGCGCCCGGCGGGTGGCGCTCCCCGTCGTGCTCGCGGTCTCGACGACCGTGGCGGCGTTCGTGCCGCTCCTCTTCGTCCCGGGGACCATCGGCAAGTTCTTGTTCCAGATTCCGGCGATCGTCATCATCGTGCTGACCGTATCGGTGGTGGAGGCGCTGCTGATCCTGCCTCACCACCTGTCGCGACTGCAGATCGTCGGTCATGTCCCGCGGACCCGCGCCGGGGCCTGGATCGCGGACCTCCGCCATCGCATGGACGCTGCGCTGCGGCGGTTCGTCAACGGCCCGCTCGATCGCAGCCTGCGCTTCGCCACTACTCATTACGGCGTCGTCATCGCGACCGGCATCGCCGTGTTCGTGCTGACCCTCGGCGTGATCCGAGGCGGCTACGTCCGCTTTATCTTCTTTCCGCAGGTGGAAGGACGCTACGTCACGGCCACGCTCGATCTGCGGCAGGGTGCGACCGCGGAGTCGACGCTCGCTGCGGCGCTGGAGGTGGAGCGAGCCGGACGCGCCGTCGGCGCGGAATTGAAGGATCCGAGCGGGCAAGAGCTGGTGCATGCCGTGTATCTCACCGTCGGCATGCAAGACCGGAGCGGCCCGGGAGCCGCCGCGGCGCTCAATGTCCTGCAAGGGAACAAGGCGTCGGTGGTGTTCGAGTTGCTCGACCCCGAAATCCGAACGGTCACCTCACGGGAGTTCGAGCAGCAATGGCGTCGCAGGGTCGGAATGCTCCCGCAGGTCCAGAAGCTCTCGTTTGCGTCGAACGTGATCAACCTGGGGTCGCCGATCCAGGTGGAGCTCTCGGCGCGCACTGCCGAAGGGCTCGCACAGGCGGTGCAGGCGCTGCAGGACGAGCTGGGCCGTATCGACGGCGTGTTCGACGTCCGCGACGACCGCGAGCCGGGCAAACGGGAAATACAGTTCCGGCTCAAACCTTACGCGCGCACGCTCGGCATAACCGTCGACAGCCTGTCGCAGCAGGTCCGCGCCGCGTTTTTTGGCGCGGAGGCCTTGCGCGTGCAGCGAGGGCGCGACGAAGTCAGGGTCTATGTGCGCCTGCCGAGAAGCGAACGCGATGCGCTCTCCGATCTCTCGCGGTACCGTATCCGCACGCCGTCCGGCGATTATGTGCCACTGCAAGAACTCGCGACGGTCGAGCAGGGGTCGAGCCCCGCAACGATCGTGCGCGAGGGCGGGCGACGCGTCACGACCGTGCTCGCAGAGGTGGATCCCGCGGTGGTCACTGGACAACTCGTCAACGCTAGGCTCGTCTCGGATGTGCTCCCCCGGTTGCAGGAAGAGGTGCCCGGGCTCACGTACACGATGGCCGGCGAGCAGCGCGAGCAGGGCAAGACCTTGCCTGCGCTCGCGCGCAATTTCGTGCTCGCGATGTTCTGCATGTACGCGCTGCTCGCGCTCGCATTCCGCTCGTACGTTCAGCCGATCATCGTCCTGGCGGCGATTCCTTTCGGCCTGGTCGGGGCGACCGTGGGCCACCTCCTGCTGGGATTGAGCCTCGGGCTCACGAGCCTCTTCGGGATCGTGGGGCTCGCGGGCATCATCGTGAACGGATCGCTCGTGCTGATCGATTTCACGAACGAGGAGCTGCGGCGCGGCAAGAGACCGCAGGAGGCGATCGTGTCTGCCGCAAAGGGTCGCTTCCGGCCGATTCTGCTCACGGCAGTCACCACGTTTCTGGGCATCGCGCCACTGATCGTCGAGCGCAGTATCCAGGCGCAATTCCTGATTCCGCTCGCCATCTCGATCGGCGTCGGCGTGCTCCTCGGCACGGCGCTTCTCATGCTGCTCACCCCGGCGCTCGCCATGTGGGTCGAGGATCTCAAGCAACGGCTTGGCCGGGGCACCCGCGCTGCCGCAATCGAATAGCCCCCCCGAACGCCAGAGGGGTCGTGCGGCGGTAGTTTGCTAATCTCGGCGCCTGGGACGGCATGGACCGCCTTGCCTGGCAAGGGGATTGCTTGAGGATGAACAAGCGCACTTCTCAGACGGAGACCGCAGTGGACGCGCAGGTTGCCGGCCCCAGCCCCGATGAATCGGCCCGCACGGGCCGTGTTCGCGCGCTATGGAACTGGCTGAAGAGCGCGGCTCGGCCGGACCGGGCCACGCTGAGGGATCTCGGAACTTCCGAGCTCAAGGAGCTTCGGGATACCTTCCGCGACGCTCTCGCTGAAGTAGGCGGGGAGGCATCGGCCCGCGGGCGCGTGCAATGGCTCGCCGCGACCTATCGAGGCTTGACGGACGCGGCCCGTACCCGCTTTCTCCAGGTCCTCGCCGACGAGTTCGGCCCGGATGAGCGGGCGATCGCGCTTGCGATCCAGGATTACCTTCACACCCCGCCCGGACCGGACCGGCGCCAAGCCGAGTCCCGACTCCGGCTGGCGCTGGGCTCGCCGCGGATCCGGATCCTCAAGCAATTCAACCTGCTCCCCGACGGGGTGAAGTTCCTCGTCGATCTGCGTACGGACGTGCTGCGCTATGTCGGCGACGCCCCGGAGCTCGATGCTGTTGACGAGGAGCTCTACTCGCTGCTCGGCAGCTGGTTCGACGTGGGCAATCTCGAGCTGACGCGCATCTCCTGGGCTTCGCCCGCCGCCCTGCTCGAGAAGCTGATCGCCTACGAGGCAGTGCACGAGATCCGAGGATGGGGAGATCTTCGCAACCGCCTCGATTCCGATCGGCGCTGCTACGCGTTCTTCCATCCGCGGATGCCGGGCGAGCCGTTGATCTTCGTCGAGATCGCGCTGACCCGGGACATTGCCGCGAACGTCCAGACGCTTCTCGACGAAGCGGCGCCGATCCTCGAGCCCGGTGCTGCGCAGGCGGCGATCTTCTACTCGATCTCGAACACCCAGGCCGGCCTGCGCGGCGTCTCGTTCGGTGGCTTCCTCATCAAGCGCGTGGTCGAGCAGTTGCTCGTCGAGTTCCCGAAGCTGAAGCAGTTCGCGACGCTTTCGCCGGTGCCCGGCTTCAGGCGTTGGCTGGAAGGCGAAATCAAGGCGCGGCGACCGGGGCTGCTCGCCAAGTCGGACGAGGACCGGGTATGCCGGGTCGCGATCACCACCGATCCGTACGAGGCGTTCGGCGATCTGATGAAGCGCAATCTCATTGAAGATCCCGAGGCGGCGGTCACGCTGGAACCGATCCTTCTGCATCTCTGTGCGCACTATCTCGCAGAGATGGAAGAAGGCGAAGGCGCAGGCGCCCAGCCGGTCGACCCGGTCGCGCGCTTTCACCTCGGAAACGGCGCGCGTCTCGAGCGCATCAACTGGCTATCCGACACATCGCCACGCGGCTTGAAGCAGTCTTGCGGCCTCATGGTGAACTATCTCTACAAGCTGGACGAGATCGAAGACAACCACGAGGCGTACGCGCGCGAGGCGCGCGTGGTGACGTCGGGGTCGGTGAAGCGATTGCTCAAGCCGCGGTAGGGCGCGCGGACGCCTCTGACTCGGGGGGATGACAAGGGGGCGTCGCCCCCTTGTTCGGTTAGGCACGAGGCGTACGCGCGCGAGGCGCGCGTGGTGACGTCGGGGTCGGTGAAGCGATTGCTCAAGCCGCGGTAGGCGCGCGTAAGCGCAATCTTCCATCCCCTCCTTTCCAAGGAGGGGTGGCTGCGAAGCAGCCGGGGTGGTTGATCGGCTTCAGCGGGAATCGTGGCGGATGCAAACCTTCCCAAATTGCGCACCGCTCGAGAGATGATCCAGTGCCGGGCGCAGATCGTCGAAGGGAAAGACCTTGTCGATGACTGGCCGCAGGCGATGCTGCTCGATCGCGCGCGCCATGGCCTCGAAGTCCTCACGGCTGCCGACCGTGACTCCCTGCAGGCGCACCGCGCGCGTCACGATCGGACCGAGACGCACGTCCATCTTGCCGCCGGAAAGCACGCCGATCAGACTGAGTGTTCCCCCGACGCGCACCGCGCGGAGGGACTGGCCAAGCGTCTGCTCGCCTCCGACCTCGATGATATGGTCAACCCCTTCGCCGCCCGCCATGTCGCGGGCAGCCGCACCCCATTCGGGCGTGCGGCGATAGTTGATGAGCGCATCCGCGCCCAATGCCTTCGCCCGCTCGAGCTTCGCGTCGCTCGACGAGGTCACAATCGCGCAGGCGCCCAGCAGCTTGGCGAACTGCAGTGCGAACAGCGACACACCGCCCGTGCCTTGGACAACCACCGTGTCGCCGGCTTTCACCCGCCCCTCGGAGACGAGCGCCCGCCAGGCCGTGAGCGCCGCGCAGGGAAGGGTTGCCGCCTCGGCATCGGAAAGATGCGCCGGCACTCGTGACACGCTACGGGCGTCGATCGCCATGAGCTCGGCCATCGTGCCGTCGCGCGGTCCGCCGAGGATCGCGGCGAGGAGCGCTGCGCGCGGCGCGCCGCCCATCCAGTCGGGAAAGAACATGGGGCAGACCCGGTCACCGAGCGCGACCCGCGTGACGCCCTCGCCGAGCGCGACGACTTCGCCAACGCCGTCCGACACGGGTATGAGCGGGAGCGTGCCGGTCGAGGCGCCGTAGCCGCGCTTGAGCACGAAGAGGTCGCGAAAGTTGAGCGACGCGGCGCGCAGCCGGATGAGAACCTGCCCCGGGCCCGCCGACGGATCCGGGCGCTCGACTCGTCTCAGGTTGTCGATCGACCAGTCATCCTGGAGTTGATAGGCTCTCATGAGCACTGTTCCCCGCATCGATTCCGCGCGGTCGAAACAGACCGAGCATCGCCATTCTACGCAGGGTCGGGCTTTGCATTCCCGCGCGCTCGGTGTACGTTGCGGGCTAACTCTACGCGAGCGACACTTCGAATGAAGGAGATGCCGGAATGAAGCGCAAGGCGCGCGGCACGTTCCAGCCGGACCCGGCGTTCCTCGCGCTGCAGCCCGCCGTTTCGGGCAACAGCGTGAACGGGGTCGGCGAGCCGGCAGAGCGTCGGCCGACGCCGATCTTCTGGCACAGGCCGGAGCGCGAAACACATGGCGCGATGCAGGAGCATGTCGTCGCGCGGTTCAACTCGGTCACGGCGTTTCGCGATGCCTACGCCAAGGGTGATCGTGGACCGCGTCGGCCCGACCCGATTGCCGGCGAGCGCGTGACGCGCGCCGCCGCGGAATGGACCGCAATCGTAAAATCATTTGCGCTCGCGCACGACGCCGATCTCGTCGGCATCGCGCGCATGGATCCGTCGTGGGTGTACGAGGGTTACGAGCTTGATCTCCCGTGGGTCGTCGTCCTGGGAGTGGCCATGGATCACACCCGGCTCGCCGACCAGCCGTCGACCGCCGACAACGTCACCGCGCAGGTCGAGATCGCCGAGCAGTACAACCGCGGCGCGCGGGCCGCGATGGACCTCGCGAACTTCATTCGCGGTCAGGGGCACGCGGCCGATCCCCACCAGGGGCCGTGGGCCGGCGCGCTCAGCATGATGCCGGCAGCGATGGCGTGCGGGTTCGGCGAACTCGGAAAGCACGGCTCGCTCATCAACCGGACCTACGGCTCGTCGTTCCGCCTTGCTGCCGTCACTACGGCGTTACCGCTCGTCCCGGACCAGCCGGACGAGTTCGGCGCCGACGATTTCTGTACGCGCTGCCAGGTCTGCATCGACGCCTGTCCACCCGATGCGATCTCGCCCGTGAAGCAGCTCGTCCGCGGGGTGGAGAAGTGGTACGTCGATTTCGACCGCTGCATCCCGTACTTCAACGAGACATACGGCTGCGGAATCTGTATCGCGGTCTGTCCTTGGAGCACGCCCGGACGCGCGCCGACACTCGCCGAACGATGGACCGCGCGCAAGGCGCGCGGCAACCGCCGCGACGCGTGAATAGCGAGTGGGTGATTAGGTCCCTGCGGCTCCCTGCAACGCCATATCGCGCAGCTTGAAGCGCTGCAGCTTGCCTGTCTCGGTGCGCGGCAGCGCGGTGACGAACTCGACCGCGCGCGGGTACTTGTAGGGGGCGATCGTCGCTTTCACGTACTCCTGCAAGGCTTTCGCCATCGCGGCGTCGTCCCGGTGGCCCGGCTTCAGCACGACGTAGGCCTTCACGATCATGCCGCGCGCGGCATCGGGCACACCGACCACGCCGCACTCGGCGACCGCCTCGTGCGTGAGCAGCGCGGTCTCGACTTCCGGCCCGGCGATGTTGTAGCCCGCGGAGATGATCATGTCGTCGGTGCGCGCCTGGTAGTAGAAGTAGCCGTCCTTGTCCATCGAGTACGCGTCGCCCGTCACGTTCCAGCCGTTCTGCACGTAGGCTGTCTGCCGCTCGTCGGCGAGGTACTTGCATCCGGTCGGCCCCTTCACCGCCAGTCGACCGACGACACCCGGAGCGCAGGTCTTGCCGTCGTCGTCGAGTATGGTGGCGCGGTACCCGGGGATCGCGTAGCCAGTTGCGCCCGGGCGCACCCGCTCCGCGGTGTGCGAGATGAAGATGTGGATCATCTCGGTCGAGCCGAGGCCGTCGAGAATCTCGATTCCGGTAGCCGACTTGAACGCCTGGCGGGTCGGGTCGGGCAGGGCCTCCCCCGCGGAAACGCATTTCTTCAGGCTCGAGAGATCGTACTTCGGCGCGAGCTCGGCCATCTGCCGGTAGAAGGTCGGCGCGGTGAAGCACACCGTGGCGCGGAAATCCTGGATCGTTTGCAGAAGCTCCTCGGGCGTGAGCTTCTCGATCAGGACAGTGGATGCGCCGGCGCGCATCGGGAAGCACAGCATGCCACCGAGCCCGAATGTGAATGCCAGCGGAGGCGTTCCGCAGAATATGTCATTCGGTTTTGCCTTCAGGCAGGAATGCGGGAAGAGGTCGCACATCGCCACGACGTCCCGGTGGTAGTGAATGCAGCCTTTCGGTTGACCGGTCGTGCCCGAAGTGAACGCGATGAGCGCCACGTCGTCTACAGCGGTCTCGATGTTGTCGAATGTCTGCGGCTTGGGCGCGATCGCATCTTCCAGGGATCCCGGCGCGCCGTCGTTGAAATACAGGACTTGCTTCAGCTCGGGGCACTGCGCCTGGGCGAGCTGCATCTCCTCATCGAGCCGGACATCGCACAGAGCCACCGCGCACTTCGACTTGTCGATGATCTGCTTGAGCTCCTTGGCCCGCAGCAAAGGCATCGTAGCGACCGCGATGCACCCCGCCTTGATGATGCCAAACCAGCATGCGGCCATCATCGGATTGTTCGGACCGCGCAACAGCACCCGGCTGCCCGGAACCAGCATCAGATCCTCGGCGAGGACATGCGCGATTTGGTTGGCGCGCGCGAGCAGCTGAGCGTACGTTCCGTGAAATTTCTGCCCGCCGAGCATCGTGTGGATGACGGGCCGGTCGCCGTGTCCGCGGGCGACCATCCGGTCCAGAAGCTCCGCCGCGCAATTCAATCGCTTCGGATAGTGCACCTCGGGCCGTTCGAACAGGAACTCGGGCATCTGGTCCGGCGGCGGCAGGTTGTCGCGCGCGAAAGTGTCCACGTGCGCGGTATACGCCATGCGCTTTTCGTTTTCTCGAGGCATCACATTACCTCCCCGCCTGCAAGGACGATCGCCTGTCCCGTCACGGACTCCGCACCCGGAAGGCAAAGCCAGCGCACCGCGTTCGCCACCTCGTCGGGTTGCACCATCCGCCCCTGCGGATTGTGGCGCACCAGCGCGGCGCGTGCCTCGGCTTCGGTCTTGCCGGTCTTTTGCATGATGTTGGCCACGGCATCTTTCACGATGTCCGTGTCGGTATAGCCGGGGCACACCGCGTTGATCGTGACGCCGGTCTTGGCCGTTTCGAGCGCGAGCGAACGGGTGAGACCGATGACGCCGTGCTTCGCCGCACAATAGGCGACCACGTATGGATAGCCTACCAGGCCTGCCGTGCTGGCCACGTTCACGATGCGGCCCCACCCTCGCTTGACCATCTCCGGTACGACCTCACGGGCGCAGAGAAACGTGCCGGTGAGATTCACCGCGAGCATTTTCGCCCAGAGTGCGGAATCGGTCTTCGGAAAGGGCGCGCTGTCAGCCTGGCCGGCGTTGTTGACGAGAATATCGATTTGGGAATGCCGTCCCCGGATCTCCCCAAACGCCTGCGCGACGGAATCCTCGCCGCCGACATCGCAGACGGCAAAGTCGGTCGGCCCGGGTCCAGTGAGCGCGCGCGCGCGGGCCTCGAGCCTCGCGCGGTCCCGGCCCATCAGCGTGACGGAGGCGCCCTCCCGCGCAAGCATCTCCGCGATCGCCGCGCCTATGCCGCGCCCGCCGCCCGTCACGATGGCATGGCGTCCCGTTAACCCGGACATATCGTTTCCTCATGTGCGGGTGCGGGCGTAAAATCTTCGCGCCCGCCGCCCGTTACGACAGCGTGGCGTCCCGTCAATCCGGACATGTTGACTCCTCACGGGTGACGGGCGCCGCGTTTCGCACCGCCACGCCCCTCAGCGATGCTTGGCGAGAAAGTCCGCGAGCGCCGAGTTGAACGCTTCCGGCTGCTCCACGTTCGCGAGATGCGCGGCCGACGGGATGATGACCAGCTCCGAGCCCGGATAGTTTTCGTGTATCTCCCGGGCCATGGCGATCGGCGTGCCCATGTCCTGCTCGCCGACGATGACGAGGCCCGGCACGTCGATTTCCCGCAACCGCGCGGTAACATTGATTTTCGGGATCGCGTTCGAGCATCCGGCATAACCCGCTACGGGGGTCGTCCGAATCATGTCGCCGATCCGCTTCGTCTTGCCCGGATTCGCGCTGCGGAATGGCTCGGTGAACCAGCGATCGAGCGTCGGCTGCACCAGCGGCTCCATGCCCTGCGTCTCGGCGATCTTGACACGCTCAGCCCACACCGACGCCGCTTCCGCGGGATAGCGGCTCGTCGTGTCGGCGAGAACGAGGGTTTTCAGGATGCCCGGATACTTGAGGGCGAACGTCTGCCCGATCATCCCGCCGAGTGACAGCCCGACATAGTGAGTCTCCTTGACGCCCAGCGCATCGAGCAGTCCCTTGAGATCGTCGGCAAGCGCTTCCAGCGTGTAGGCGCCCTTCGGCGCATCGCTACCCCCGTGACCGCGGGTATCGAAACGAAGTACTTTGAAGTGCTTGGCCAGCACCGCCGCCTGCTCGTCCCACATGTGCAGGTCGCAGGCAAGCGAATGGCTCATCGTGAGCCACGGCCCGTCGCCTTCGGCGAGATAGCTGATCTCGATGCCGTTCGCGCGAATCTTCATTTTTCCCTCCTCTCGCTTCCGGCAGTACCGACGCCGGAGCCTCCTTGCGCGCGCTACTTCACGTCCGAGGTGGCGTCGTACATGATGTTGTCCGGCTGCCAGACCGCCGTCGTCACATGGCCGTCCTTGCTCATGAGCACGGTCATCATCATGAAGGTTGCGTCGTCCATGTAGCGGTAGCCGATCGAATAGTTGCCCGTCCAGTACTTCTCGCGGATGAAGGTCGGACCCATGATCTGTTCCACCTCGGATTCCGTCATTCCGGGTGCGACCTTCAGGGAATTCTCGTAGGTCGTCAGGTTACGGACCTCGCGCACCCGACCGTCGCGCCCGAATACGACCCGCCACGTAAAGTATCCGGAGGGTTGCAGGGTATAGTCCCAGGCGGTTTCCCCGTCAGACAGCTTGTGCTCGCGCGCCGGCTTGCCGCCGGCGCGAAGAACTTCCGACTCGGACATGCCGGCGTTCACGCTGTGGGGGACCACGGCGGCGCAGCCCGCCAGCATGATCGCGCACATGGCCCCTATCGCAATCCACGCTTTCATAGTGCCTCTCCTTGATTATCCTTCATCCTGGTTTGGACGCTGGAACGGCGCTTCCAACGTCAGTCCCGCTGCCGCAAGATGCGTACGACATCCGGAACGCGCCGCAGGTTCCGCATCACTCGCGCCAGATGTTGGCGGTGGCTGACCTGGATCGTGAAATGCATCGTCGTGTACATGCCACGCTCTTCGTCCATGATGACGTTCTCGATGTTGGATCCGGCTTCGGCGATCGCGGCCGCCACCTTGGCGAGGACCCCCCGCTGGTTCGCCGCAGTGACCCGGATGCCGACGTCGTACATCTTCTCGGTGTCCGTGGCCCACTCGACGTCGATCCATTTTTCCGGGTCGGAACGCGCCTTGGCCGCGGTCGCGCAGTCGTGGTTGTGCACGACCAGTCCCTGACCCTTCTTGATGAAGCCCACGATCGGGTCGCCCGGTATCGGCCGGCAGCACTTGGCGAACTGGACCGCCATTCCTTCCGAGCCGCGAATGACGATCGAGCCGCCGGGACGGGAGTCGTCGGACGCCTCGGCGCCCGGGGTGACGAGGAGCTCCCGGGCGACGATTGCCGGTAGGCGCTTGCCGAGCCCGATGTCGGCCAGAATCTCCTGGCGCGAGCGAGCGCTGGTTTCTCGAACCAGCTTTTCCCAGCGATCCGCATCGATCACATTGGGCTCGGCATCGAGACCGCGCAGCGCCTGATTCAGAAGCCGCTCTCCGAGCGCTGCAGACTCTTCGAATTGCATGGTCTTCAGGAAGTGCCGGATCTGCGAGCGGGCCTTGCCGGTCTTGACGTACGAGAGCCACGCCGGATTCGGGTTGGCGTGGGTCGCCGTGATGACCTCGACCTGGTCGCCGTTCTTGAGCTCGGTGCGCAGCGGGACCAGCTCGTAGTTGACCTTCGCCGCCACGCATCGGTTGCCGATATCGGTGTGCACGGCGTAGGCGAAATCCACCGGCGTCGCGCCGCGCGGCAGCGACTTGATCTCTCCCGCCGGGGTGAACACGTATACCTCGTCGGGGAAGAGATCGACCTTGATGTGCTCGAGGAACTCGGCCGGATCACCGCTGGTGTCCTGGATCTCGACGAGCGACTGCAGCCATCGGTGAGTGCGCTGTTGCACCTCGAAGAGGGTGCCCTGGTCATCCTTGTAGACCCAATGCGAGGCGACGCCCGTTTCCGCGATACGGTGCATGTCCCAGGTGCGGATCTGCACTTCGAGCGGCATGCCGTAAGGGCCGATCAGCGAGGTATGCAGGGACTGGTAGCCGTTGCCCTTCGGGATGGCGACGTAATCCTTGAACTTTCCGGGCACCGGCTTGTAGAGCGCATGCAGCGCGCCGAGCGCGATGTAGCAGGAGGGCACATCGTTCACCACCACCCGATAGCCGTAAATGTCCAGCACCTCGGAGAACGAAAGATGCTTCTCGACCATCTTCTTGTAGATCGAGAAGATGTGCTTCTCCCGACCGGTCACCATCGCCTCGATACCCGAATCTGCAAGCTTCTGGCGGATCGAATCAACCACTTTGCCGACCACCTCGCGACGATTGCCGCGCGCCGCCTTGACGGCTTTGGCGAGTGTTGCGTAACGCAGCGGATAGAGGTACTTGAAGGCGAGCTCCTGGAGCTCTCGGTAAAGCGAATCGAGCCCGAGGCGGTTGGCGATCGGAGCGTAGATCTCCAGGGTCTCGCGTGCCACGCGCGTGCGCTGCGCGGCCGACACGGCCTCAAGCGTGCGCATGTTGTGCAGCCGGTCGGCCAGCTTGATGAGGATGACGCGCACGTCGCGCGCCATCGCGAGAAGCATCTTGCGGAAGTTCTCGGCCTGCGCGTCCAGCGCGGTCTGAAACTCGATGCGATCGAGCTTGGAGACCCCGTCTACGAGGTCGGCAACCGGCTTGCCGAACCGCTCGCTGATATCGTCCTTGATGACATCAGTGTCCTCGAGAACGTCGTGCAGAAGCGCAGCGACCAATGTCTGCGGATCGAGATGCCAGTGGGAGAGGATCTCGGCGACGGCCACCGGGTGGTGAATGTAGGGTTCGCCGCTCTTCCTGTACTGGCCGTGATGAGCGCGATTGCTGAAGTGGTAGGCCTCTTCGAGCCGCGTGAGATCGGCCGGCTTGAGATAGCTCGCAACCGACGCCTTGAGCTCTGCAAGCGGTTCGGCCAGCGCGCTCATGGTGACTTCCGGGTGGGAGGCCCCGACCCATGCGCCGGCGCGCCCGGCGCGAGCCAGGTCAGCGCGATGCGTTCACGGACAGGGCCGGAGTTCAACTCACGTTGACGCGATTGAGCATCTCCAGCCCGACCTTGCCGGCAGCGACCTCGCGCAGCGCGATGACGGTCACCTTGTCCCGCGAGGTCTCGATCATCGGCGAGCCACCCTGAGCGAGCTGGCGCGCTCGATACGTCGCGGCGAGGGTGAGCTGGAAACGGTTGGGAATTCTCTTGAGACAGTCGTCGACGGTGATGCGTGCCATGGCAGTTCCTATTCCTTCAAATCGAAAATTTCCGGGTGAAGCGCGCACTGCCGGGAAAGACGCAGACGCGCAGCGCGCACGACTGCCAGAAAATCCCGTTTTGCCTCATCGAAGTTATTGTTAACTATAGCATAATCGAACTCTGCGGCATGACTCATCTCTTCTTCCGCGGCGGCCAGACGCTTCCGGATCACTGGTTCGGGATCTTGGCCGCGGTTGACGAGACGTTTGCGCAGCTCGTCCATCGACGGCGGCAGAATGAAGATGCCCACCGCGTCGGGGAAAGCGCGGCGCACCTGCTCCGCGCCCTGCCAGTCGATCTCGAGCACCACGTCACGGCCGGCGTCGAGCGCGGCGGCAATCTGTTTCTGCGATGTCGCGTAAAGGTTGCCGTGAACCTCCGCGCTTTCGAGGAATTCGCTCGCCTCGAGCATCCGGACGAACGTCGCGCGGTCGACGAAGTGGTACTCCCGCCCATCCTGTTCACCCGGCCGGGGCGCGCGTGTGGTGTAGGAGATCGAGAGCACAAGCCCCGGGTCTTCTGCGATCGCCGCGGCGACGAGCGTCGACTTGCCCGCCCCCGACGGCGCAGAGACGATGTAGAGCAGACCTAGCATGCGCGTGGCTCTCGATGGATGGAGAATAGTAGCGAATGGTAAACGGCAATTCGTGAACCGGAGAATCCGGAGGCGTAAAACCGTACCGCGCCGTTAACTATTCACCATTCTTCGCCTGCCGAGCCCCCGGGCCGTTCACTCGATGTTCTGCACCTGTTCGCGCATCTGCTCGATCAGCAGCTTGAAGTCGAGTGCCGCGGCGGAGAGCTCCCGGGACGCCGACTTCGATCCGAGCGTATTGGCCTCCCGATTGAGCTCCTGCATGAGAAAATCGAGGCGCTTGCCGACCGTGCCGCCCCCCTCCAGGGCGCGATCCACTTCGTCGAGGTGGGCGCCGAGACGCGAAAGTTCCTCGGCCACGTCGATGCGCACGCCGAACACCGCGATCTCCTGACGAATGCGCTCTTCGTCCGCGGTCGCAAGAACCTCGCGCAGCTTTGCAATGAGTTTCTCCTCGTATGCCGCGATCGCCTGTGGCACGAGCGGCGCTATCTCCACGAGCCGCGCGCGGATGCCGGCGACGCGCTCTCGGATCATCCCGGCGAGCTTCTCGCCTTCGCGGGCGCGGCTCTGCGCGAGCTCCGTCAGCGCTTCCTGCATCAGCGCGATCGCCGCCTGACGCAGGTCGTCGACCGCCCCTGTGGGCTCGCCCAGCACGCCTGGCCAATGCAGCACTTCGGACACGCGTAGCGGCTGGGCATCCGGGATCGCGTTGCGCACTTCCGCGGAGAGTCGCGCCAGGTGCTCGAGCAGTGCGACATCCAAGGCCGCCCCCGAGCGAGCCAGCGGGGCGCTGGCGAACGAAAGGCGGCAATCGAGCTTGCCGCGCGAGAGGGCCCCCGACGCGAGGTCGCGCAGCTGCGGCTCGCACCAGCGGAACTCCTCCGCCAACCTGAATTGCATGTCTAGGTAGCGGCCGTTTACGGTCTTGAGCTCGAGCTGCAGCAGCCCCTGGGGTAACTCCCGGGTCACGGCGGCATAGCCAGTCATGCTTCGAATCATGTTCGTGTGTGGAAGCGTTGTCGCTGGAGGGGTCGTTCCGCTTTACTTTGGCGGGTCAAACCCAGACAATCCGCCGCGTATGCCGCTATTCTAGCCCGCTAAACAGGGCTTCGAAAAAGCCGAAATTCGGGTCGTTTCCAGCTAAGTCGCGCATCGATTATCCATGCCAGCCGCTCGAGTCACCGAAGGGGGGGCCTCCGAAGCCGGGTCGTGTGCCTGCGGCGCGCGGGCCGCTCGCGGCACCGTCTTTTGGGCCCACTAGCCGCAGCCGATGGCCAGCCAATCCAACGTTCCGCTGCCCGAGGGGTACCAGCTCCAGAACTACCGCATCACCAAGGTGCTTTCCGCCGGCGGTTTCTCGCTCGTCTACCTCGCGGAGGACGAGAACGCCCAGCCGGTCGCGATCAAGGAATATCTCCCGAGCTCGCTCGCGCTGCGGCACGCGGGTGACGTCCTGCCTTCGATCTCCGAAGAGAATCTTGCGACATTTCGCTACGGCATGAAATGCTTCTTCGAGGAGGGCAGGGCGCTTGCGAAGCTGTCGCATCCGAATCTGGTGCGAGTTCTCAACTTCTTCCGCGCCAACGAGACGGTCTACCTGGTGATGCGATACGAGCGGGGGCGCACCCTGCAAGAGCACATCCTGGCCCGGCGTGGCGCCATCAAGGAGAACTTCATCCGGCGCATCTTCACGATGCTCATGAACGGCCTGCGCGAGGTGCATCTGAACAAGCTCCTGCATCTCGACATCAAGCCGGCTAACATCTATGTCCGAAACGACGGCACGCCTGTCCTGATCGATTTCGGTGCGGCGCGCCAGATGCTCACCGTGGAAGGCTTCAAACTGAATCCGATGTACACGCCGGGATTCGCGTCGCCCGAACACTACAAGAACCGCGAATTGCTCGGCCCCTGGACCGACGTCTACTCCGTGGGCGCGAGCATCTTCGCCTGCATTGCCGGTGCTGCCCCGCAGGCGGCGGACCAGCGCATGGACAAGGACCGCTACGTGTCCGCCACCAAGCTGTTTGGAAAGAGGTACTCGGACCAACTGCTCGAGACCATCGACTGGTGCCTACAGCTCGATCACATGAAACGGCCGCAAAGCGTGCTCGCCCTCCAGAAGGTGCTGCTACGCGAGCGCGATCCCGAGACGCCGCGCCGCAAGACGTTCGTCTCGTCGCTGCGCGGCACGCTCCTAAAGCTAGCACGCAAGTCTGCAGCCTGATCCGGAGTCCGCCCCGATGAAATTCTCCATCTACCAGGACAGCCGCCAAGGCCCACGCAAGATGAACCAGGATCGCGTGGCCTACGCTTACACGCGCGACTCGCTGATGATGGTCGTGGCGGACGGCATGGGCGGGCACTTGCATGGAGAGGTCGCCGCGCAGATCGCCACCCAGTTCATCGGCGAGGCGTACCAGCGCGAAGCGAAACCGCGGCTCGAAGATCCGTTCCGCTTCCTATTGAACGCGATCACCAATGCGCATCACTCCATCATCGACTACGCGAACCAGCGGAACCTGCTGGAGACGCCTCGCACGACCTGCGTGGCCTGCATCGTGCAGGACGGGCTCGCTCACTGGGCGCACGTCGGAGATTCGCGCCTCTATTTCATCCGCGAGGGACGCGTCGAGCACGTGACCAAGGATCACTCGCGGGTGCAGATCCTGGTCGACGCCGGACGAATTCGCGAGGAGGCGGTCCCCGCGCATCCGGACCGGAACAAGATCTTTAACTGTCTCGGGCAGATGACGGTTCCGCGTGTCGATCTCTCCCGCCGCGTGGCGCTGAAGCATGGCGACATCATCCTCATCTGCACCGACGGGCTGTGGGGCGCGCTGAATTCGAAGATCATCTGCGAAGAATTGCTGCGCGCCGACATGCTCACCGCGGTGCCCAAGCTTCTCGACATGGCCGAGGCGCGCGCCGGCAGGGAAGGAGACAACCTCTCGGCACTCGCAATGACCTGGGCCGACGAGCTAGGGGACGAGGCACCGACGTGGATCTCGACGGTGACGATGGACGAGAAGGAATACAAGAGCACGGTGGCGCAGTTCCACAGGACCACACCGCCCGCAGCGCCCGGCTACCTCTCCGATGACGAGATCGAGCGCGCGATCGACGAGATCCGGAACGCCATCCGGAAGCACAGCGGGAATGACCGCGGCGGCGGCTGATCTGACGCAGGGCGGCCGGCCGAGCGGTCGGCGAGCCGACGAGCTGCGAGCCGTACGCATCCAGCGCGGGTACACCAAGCACGCGGAAGGCAGCGTACTCGTCGAGTTCGGCGACACGCGGGTCCTTTGCACCGCGAGCGTCGAAGACAGGGTTCCGTCATTCCTCAAGGAGAGCGGCCAGGGCTGGGTCACCGCGGAGTACGGGATGCTGCCGCGCTCCACCAATACCCGGACAGATCGTGAGGCAGCGCGAGGCAAGCAGTCCGGCCGCACGCAGGAGATCCAGCGGCTCATCGGCCGATCGCTGCGCGCTGTCACGGACCTGACCAAGCTGGGCGCACGAACGATCCAGATCGACTGCGACGTCATCCAGGCGGACGGCGGCACACGCACCGCGAGCATCACCGGGGCCTTCGTCGCCGTGCATGATGCCGTTTCCCAGCTGCTGCGGATCGGTGTGATCGACGCGTCACCCATCCGCGACTTTGTTGCCGCCGTTTCGGTCGGTGTCTACGCGGGCATCCCGGTGCTCGATCTCGACTATGCCGAGGACGCTGCGTGCGACACCGACATGAACGTGGTCATGACCGGCAGCGGCGGATTCATCGAGATCCAGGGCACGGCGGAAGGGCACGCGTTCTCGCGCTCGGAGCTGGACGCGCTGGTGGCGCTCGCCGAGCGCGGCATCCGGGAGCTTGTGGCCTGCCAGCGTTCTGCACTCGGCACGGCGTGAAACCAGGGCGGTGAAACGGCTCGTTCTCGCATCCTCCAACGTCGGCAAGCTGCGTGAATTTCGCGAGCTGCTCACGCCCATCGGCATCGAGGTGGTGTCACAGGAGGAGCTACGCGTGCCCGAGGCCGACGAGCCCCACTCGACGTTCGTAGAAAACGCGCTCGGCAAGGCCCGCAACGCGGCCCGCCATGCGGGGCTGCCTGCGCTGGCCGACGATTCGGGAATCTGCGCCGCAGCGCTTGGAGGCGAGCCGGGCGTGCATTCGGCGCGATTCGGCGGGGAGCCCAGGTCGGACGCGCGAAACAACGAGCGGCTCGTCGAACTGCTGAAGCATGAAGCGGATCGGCGCGCCCACTACTACTGCGTCGTGGTGCTCGTGCGGCACGCGGAGGACCCGGAGCCCCTGATTGCGGAAGGACGGTGGCATGGGGAGGTCATCGACAACCCGCGCGGGGCCGGGGGATTCGGTTACGACCCGTACTTCTTCGTCCCCGCGCTTGGAAGAACGGCAGCCGAGCTTGAACCGACCCGAAAAAACGCGTTGAGTCACCGCGGAAAAGCGCTTGCGCGACTGATTGCGCTGCTGCGCGAGGAGCCCTGAACCTTCGGAAGGAGCATGTGCTGCGCGTATCATGGCGCAATGCACAGAGCCATGCCCGATTCGGTCACCCAGGTTTCGCCCCCGGCCCAGGGCATCCGGCTCACGAGCCTGCCACCGCTCGCGCTTTACGTGCATTTGCCCTGGTGCATGCGGAAGTGCCCGTACTGCGACTTCAATTCACACGAGCTGCGCGCCGCCGTGCCGGAGGGCGATTACGTCGCGGCGCTGCTCGCCGACCTGGAGACGGCGCTGCCGTCAGTATGGGGTCGCCGGGTGCACGCCATCTTCTTCGGCGGGGGCACGCCGAGCCTCTTCTCGGCCCGCGCGATCGATGCGCTGCTCGCGGGGGTTCGCGCCCGATTGAACGTCGACCCCGACGCCGAAATTACGCTCGAGGCGAATCCCGGCACCTTCGAGGCCGACAAGTTCCGCGATTTCGCCGCTGCGGGCGTCAATCGGCTTTCGGTCGGAATCCAGAGCTTCAACCCGAAGCATCTTGCGGCGCTCGGCCGCATTCACGACGCGCGCGAGGCGCACCGCGCCGTAGAGATCGCGCAGACGCACTTCGCGAATTTCAACCTGGACCTCATGTACGCGTTGCCTGAGCAGACGGTCGAGGAGGCCACCTCCGACATCACTGCGGCCGTCGCCACGGGTGCGCCGCATCTCTCCTTCTACCACCTGACGCTCGAACCCAACACGCTCTTCTTCCGGCATCCGCCGCGCCTTCCGGACGAGGAGACCCAGGCCGACATCCACGAGCGCGTCGTGCAGAGGCTCGTGGAGGCGGGCTATATGCATTACGAGACCTCCGCCTACGCGCGTTCGGCAAGGGAGTGCTGGCACAACCTCAATTACTGGCGCTTCGGCGACTACCTCGGAATCGGTGCCGGGGCGCACGCGAAGATCTCGTTCGCGGATCGGATCGTGCGCGAGGTCCGGACGCGCACACCGGTGGAATACATGCGACGCGTCGGTCAAGGCGAACAGATCGTCGAGCGACGCGAGATCGAGCGTGGCGAGCTGCCTTTCGAGTTCATGATGAACGCGCTACGCCTGACGGATGGCATCCCGGTTGCAACGTTCACGGGTCGAACCGGTCTGCCGGTCTCCGCCGTGCAGGCGCAGCTCGCCGTCGCCGAGGCCAAGGGCCTGATCGAGCGTGACCACCAGCTCATCCGGCCGACCGCGCTCGGACAGCGCTTCCTGAATGATCTCCTGCAGCTTTTCCTGCCGGGGCCGGCGTCGGCACGCACGGATGGAGAAGTGTCTCGATGAATCGCAGCCTGCGTCAAGTCAAGGCGCTCGCCTTCGACGTGTTCGGTACCGTGGTCGACTGGCGCGGCTCGCTCATCAAGGAAGGTCGCAAGCTCGGACGACGCAAGGGGATCAAGGTCGACTGGACCGCGTTTGCCGACGCATGGCGCGCCGGATATCGGCCGGCGATGGATCGGGTGCGGCGCGGCGAACTCGGCTGGACGAGAATCGACGACCTGCACCGGATGATTCTCGATGGATTGATCCGAGAGTTCGGTCTCACCTCGCTCTCCGAGGACGAGCGCGTCGACTTAAACCGGGCATGGCACCGGCTGGCACCGTGGAAGGATGCCGTCGCGGGAGTGAAACGGTTGAAGAAGCGCTATGTTCTGGCGACCATGTCGAACGGCAACGTGGCGCTGCTCGTCAACATGGCGAAACGTGCCGGACTGCCGTGGGACGTCGTGCTTTCCGCCGAGATCGCGCGGCACTACAAGCCCGATCCGGAGGCCTATCTCTCGGTGCCGCGACTGCTGGGCATCGAGCCGGGTGAGGTGCTGATGGTCGCCGCGCACAAGGACGATCTCGATGGCGCCGCCCGGGCGGGTCTGCGCACCGCATTCGTGGCACGACCGCTCGAGTTCGGGGATCCCGCGCTCAAGGACGTGGTGCCGGAACCGAGGTTCGACGCGAACGCGAAGAACTTTCTGGATCTCGCACGGCAACTCGGGTGTTGAGGATTCGCTACGCCCAGTCGCGCGCCTTCAGAAATTCGGCGTAGAGCTTTTCTTCCGGGGTGCCTGGATCCGGCTTCCAGTCGTACCGCCATTTCACGACCGGCGGCAGCGACATCAGGATCGACTCGGTGCGGCCGCCCGACTGCAGCCCGAAGACCGTGCCGCGATCGTAGACCAGGTTGAATTCCACGTAGCGTCCGCGGCGGTAGGTCTGGAAGTCCCGCTCGCGCTCGCCGTACGGCGTGTCGCGCCTGCGTTCGACGATCGGCGCATAAGCAGGCAGGAAATGATCGCCGACTCGCTTGGTGAGCTCGAAGCAGTGGTCGAAGCCGCCCTGGTTGAGATCGTCGAAGAAGATCCCGCCGACACCACGCGGCTCGCGGCGATGGTGAATGAAGAAATACTCGTCGCACCACTGCTTGAAACGGGGGTAGTACGGGGTCCCGAGCGGGTCGAGTGCGGCCTTGCAGGTCCTGTGAAAATGCTGCGCGTCCTCCTCGAATCCGTAATAAGGCGTGAGGTCCATGCCGCCCCCGAACCACCAGACCGGCTCGGCACCCTCCTTCGTGGCGATGAAGCAGCGCACGTTGAGGTGCACCGTCGGAACGAACGGATTGCGCGGGTGCAGCACGAGCGAAACTCCCATCGCTTCGAACGCGCGCCCGGCCACTTCTGGCCGGCCGGCGCTGGCGGAAGGCGGCAGGTTCGCGCCCGTCACGTGAGAAAAGTTCACCCCACCGCGCTCGAGCAGCTGGCCATCCTCGATCAGCCGCGAGATTCCGCCGCCGCCGCCCTTTCGTTTCCAGCTGTCGGTGCGGAATTTGCCGCCGTCCTGGCGCTCGAGCTCCGCTACGATCCGGTCCTGCAGACCTTGCAGGTAATCGACGATAGATTGCGTGTGCATGATCAGCCTGGCTTGCGCGTCTCGATGGCGCGATACCCGATGTCCGTTCGGTACTGCATCCCGTCGAAGCGTACGGCGTCGACGACTTGGTAGGCACGCGTCCGCGCCATCTTGATCGAATCGCCGAGCGCCGTGACGCACAGCACGCGCCCGCCCGCGGTCAGGATCTTGCCATCGGCGAGGGTCGTGCCGGCATGAAAGATGTGAAAATCCTCGCCTCGCTCGCCTAATCCGCTGATGAGGTCCCCCTTCCGCGGGGCTTCGGGATAGTTCGCGGCGGCCAGCACTACCCCGAGGGCAGCGCGACGGTCCCACTCGGCCTCGGTCTCGTCCAGTTTTGCGTTCATCGCCTGCTCGACGAGCTCGAAGAGGTCCGAGCGCAGCCTCATCATGATGGGCTGGGTCTCGGGATCGCCCAACCGGCAGTTGAACTCGAGCACTTTCGGATTGCCGGCGGCGTCGATCATGAGGCCGGCATAGAGGAATCCCGAATAGGGAATACCGTCGGCCGCCATGCCGCGCACCGTCGGTGCGATGATCTCGCGCACCACGCGCGCATGGAGCGCGGGCGTGACGACCGGCGCCGGGGAATACGCGCCCATTCCACCGGTATTCGGGCCCGTGTCGCCATCCTTCAGGCGCTTGTGATCCTGGCTCGTGGCAAGCGCGAGCACGTTCCTGCCGTCGACGAGGACGATGAAGCTCGCCTCCTCGCCGGCGAGAAATTCCTCGATCACCACGCGTGCGCCGGCCTCTCCCATGCCGCCTTCAACGAGCATATGGTCGATTGCCGCATGCGCATCGGCCGCCGTCGTCGCGACGACCACGCCCTTGCCGGCTGCGAGGCCGTCCGCCTTGATCACGACCGGCGCGCCGCGCGTTTCGACATACGCATGGGCGTCGCCCGGTGCGGTGAAGCTTGCGTACGCACCGGTTGGAATCCCGTGACGGACGAGGAATTTCTTGGCGAACTCCTTGGAGCTCTCGAGCTGCGCCGCGGCGCGTGTGGGTCCGAAAATCCTCAGTCCGCGCGCCTGGAAGAGATCGACGACCCCCGCGGCAAGCGGCGCTTCCGGGCCGACCACCGTGAGCTGGATCTTTTCGCGAGTCGCGAACGCCGCGAGCTCGTCTAGGTCCGTGATCGGGATATTCTCGACGCCTTCCTCGGTCGCGGTGCCGGCGTTGCCGGGTGCGACCAGCACCTTCTGAATGCGCGGGCTGCGCGCGAGCTTCCAGGCGAGTGCATGCTCGCGGCCGCCCGATCCGATCACCAGCACCTTCATGACGGTGCTAGAACCTCACCCGCGCCCAGAACATCGCCACGTTGATGAACGGGAGGTAGGTGCCCATCACCGAAACCCGTGAATAGCCCGCCGAGGCAATCGGCGCGATGCCCGGAAGCGGGATGTAGTTGTTTTCGGAGCGTGCCCACAGAAATGCGGTGAAGCCGATGCCGGAATTAAACGATGCGCGCTCGCCCCAGTTGTACAGGTAGCCGTACCCGGCGACGTACATCGGCTTGTAGTGGGAATCCTGGAAAGCCATGCCATAGAGCATGTCGGTTTGGCGTTCCTTGTACACCGATCGCGCGATGCCGCCTCCAAGGGGAAAGCTGTTCTGCACGTCCCGGTTGTCATATGCGTAGGGCGCGTGCCAAGTGTAAAAGGGAACGAACAGATTCCAGTCCCCTTCCTTCCAGGCTGCTTTCGTGCCGATACACCGGTCGTTGAACCACTCGCCCCAATCCTTGCACTCCCACGCGTTTGCGTTGGATATGAAAACCAGCAGCCACAACGCCACCCCTAACAGAAATCGCATCGGGCCCGTTCGTAGATTCATTCGTCCCCAATCAGTGTCGAAAATGCCGGATGCCCGTGAAGACCATCGCGATCCCCAATTCGTCCGCCGCCGCGATCACCTCGTCGTCGCGAACGCTCCCGCCGGGCTCGACGATGGTCTTTGCGCCGGCCTGCGCCACCACGTCCACCCCGTCGCGGAACGGAAAGAACGCGTCCGAGGCGACCACCGAGCCCGCCAGCGAAAGGCCCGCGTTCTGCGCCTTGATTGCCGCGATACGCGCCGAATCGACACGACTCATCTGGCCCGCGCCCACGCCGAGCGTGCGCCCGCCGCCGCAGAAGACGATCGCGTTGGACTTGACGAACTTCGCGACACGCCAGGCGAACAGCAGGTCGCTCAATTCGGCGTCGCTCGGCGCGCGCTTGGTGACGACCCGGAAATCCGTCTTCGCAACGTTCTTCGCGTCAGGTGTCTGGACCAGCAATCCGCCACCCACGCGCTTGAAGTCGTGGCGTTGAACCTCGTTGCCCATCGGGACGGCGAGAACCCTCACGTTCGTCTTCGGCGCGAATGCCGCGCGCGCCTCGGCGCTGATCTCCGGGGCGATCACGACTTCCACGAACTGCTTCGCCACCGCCTCGGCGGTGCGGCCATCGATTGCACGGTTGAAGGCAATGATGCCCCCGAAAGCGGAAGTCGGGTCGGTTGCAAAAGCGTGCTGGTATGCCGTCAGGCAGTCGGCGGCCTCGGCCACTCCGCACGGATTGGCGTGCTTGATGATCACGCAGGCGGGACCGTCAAACGTCTTCACGCACTCCCATGCGGCGTCGGCATCGGCGATGTTGTTGTACGAAAGCTCCTTGCCCTGGAGCTGGGTGTACTGAGCAAGGCTGCCCTGTGGTGGGACGGCATCGCGATAGAAGGCGGCCTGCTGGTGCGGATTTTCCCCGTAGCGCATCTCCTGCGCCTTGTGCCACTGTATCGTCAGCCGGTCGGGAAAGCTCGCGGCGTCGTTTCTCTCGTCGAGGCTGGTGAGATAGTTACCGATCGCGGCGTCGTAGGCGGCAGTATGCGCAAACGCCTTCTTGGCGAGCTCGAAGCGCGTTTCGGCGGAGAGCGCGCCGCCGCGGACATCGAGCTCGTCCATCACGCGACTGTAGTCACCGGGATCGGTGACGACCGCAACGCCGGGATAGTTCTTGGCTGCCGCACGCACCATGGTCGGGCCGCCGATGTCGATGTTCTCGACCGCCTCCGCGAGCGTGCACTCGGGCCGTGCGACGGTCTGCGCGAAGGGATACAGATTGACCACCACGAGGTCGATCGGCGCGATGCCTGCTGCGTCGATCGCGGCCAGGTGCGCCGGCGTGTCGCGGCGCGCGAGAATGCCGCCATGGATCTTCGGATGCAGCGTCTTGACGCGACCGTCGAGCATTTCGGGAAAGCCGGTGTGGTCACCGACCTCGATCACCGCGACGCCTTTATCCTTGAGCAGCTTGGCAGTTCCGCCGGTGGAGAGGATCTTGACGCCCCGGTCGGCGAGGGCACGTGCGAAGTCTGCAATGCCAAACTTGTCTGAGACGCTGATCAGCGCCTGCTTGATCGTGATGTCCATGCCGGAAGGAGTCGTGGGGGCGGCCGCGTGCGGAGCGCGAATTGTACCCCGCTCCCCGCATACCCCACTACGCGCGCGCTCAGAGCTTGATCTTGTGCTGCGCCATCTTCTTGCGCAGCGTGTTGCGGTTGATCCCGAGCATCTGGGCGGCGATCGTCTGGTTCCCCTCGGCCTGGATCAGCACCGCCTCGAGCAAGGGCTTCTCGACATTTTTGATGACCATGTCATAGATCGCGCGCGGCCGCGCCCCGTCGAGGTCGGTGAAGTAACGGTCGAGGGATTTGCGAACACAGTCCGCGATCTCGCTGGTCTGTTGTTTCATGCCGGAAGCTCCTCCTCTGGACGCAGGTGCGGTTCTCCCTGCGCGAGCTTTTTGAAAAATCGTTCCACCGCCGCGAGCTGCGCCTCGCAGGTGTCGAGCCCGTTGATCTCGTGCCGGAATTCCGCCCAGCCCGGGAGGCCTCTCGTGGTCCAGTGAATGTGCTTGCGGGCAATCCGCACACCGGCGTCGCGCCCGTGCAGGCCGTAGAGCTCGTGAAGATGATTCACGAGCACGTCGCGCACTTCATCGATGGACGGCCCCGCGGGCTTCTCGCCCGTGGCCAGATAGGTGGCGATCTCACGGAACAGCCATGGACGGCCTTGCGCGGCGCGGCCGATCATCACGCCGTCGGCGCCGGTATAGTCGAGGACGCGCCTGGCCTCTTCGGCCGTCCCGATGTCGCCGTTCGCAACGACCGGGAGCCGGGTCGAGCGCTTCACCTCGCGGATCGTGTCGTACTCGACGGCCCCCGAGAACCCGCAGGCGCGCGTGCGTCCATGCAGGGTAAGCAGCTGCGCTCCCGCTTCTTCCGCGATGCGCGCGACCCTGACTGCGTTGCGGTGCTGCGGGTCCCAGCCGGTCCGGTACTTCAGGGTCACCGGCACGTCCACGGCCGCGACGACTGCCTCGATGATCCGACCGACGAGCGTTTCGTCTCGCAGGAGCGCCGACCCGGCGGCAGTGTTGCAGACCTTCTTCGCCGGACACCCCATATTGATGTCGATGATCCGGGCACCCTGATCGACGTTGAAACGCGCCGCGTCGGCCATCCGCTGCGGCTCGGCGCCGGCAATCTGCACGGCGATCGGATCCGTCTCGCCCGTATGATCGAGGCGCCGGCGGGTCTTGTCGCTCTGCCACAACTCGCGCCGGGACGTCACCATCTCGGAAATCGCGAGGCCGGCGCCATAGCGACGGCACAGATTCCGGAACGGACGGTCCGTGACACCCGCCATCGGGGCGACGAAGAGATTGTTCCGCAGCATGTGCGGGCCGATCCGCATTGTCGTTGTGGGGTGGGTCGAACAGAAGAGAAACGGGAGCGGATTCTACTCGCAAACGACGGCGGTTGGGTATGATCTCGATCGAACAGCGCAAACTTTTCGCACGTCGGAAAAATTTTATTCGATGTCGGGTCGCAGCGACGCGCGCGCAAGCAGCGCTCAGTTCTTGATGGTCTCGTGAATTTACGAAGCTAAGTTACGGAAGCGGCGCGCGTAATGCGGAAAAGGCTCGTGCGACGCACGCGCAAGTTCAGGGCAGCGCGCGCAAACCAAACACGAATCGGCGCGCAAGCAGCCTTCGCGCGGGCGGCGTGAGATCGAGCGCCACCAAGCCGGCACCGCGCAGTGCACGTGCCAACGGACGATCGGAGCCGAACACTCGTACCAAGCCTTCGGTAATTCCGATACTTGCGTACCGATCGCGGCGGCGCTGCGCGGCGAAGCGCGCGGCCAATCCGGCAGATTCAAGTCCTGACTGCCCGCCACGCAGGACTGCTTCGGCAAGCTCGGCTGCGTCGCGCAATCCGAGATTGAGCCCCTGACCCGCGACAGGATGCAGTGTCTGCGCGGCGTTGCCGATGGCAATAGTGCGTGGACCCACTGCTGTCGTGCGGCAAAACCGCAGCACGAGCGGATAACCCACGCGAGTGCCCACTTCCGCGAAATCACCGAACCGGCGGCCAAACAGGCTTTTGATCTCGCCGAGAAACGCGGAGTCCGGCGCGTTCATCAGCTCCGGCGCCCGATCGGTGCGCACGCTCCAGATGAGTGCATAGCGATCAACGAAGGGCAGTAACGCTGCGGGCCCCTCCGAGGTGAAGCGCTCGTACGCTGTGTGCGCCGCGACGCGCTCGGGGCGCACCGGCGCGACGATGGCGGTCTGGCCGTAGTCGCGCAGGCTGAGATCGTCGGCGGCCGAGTGTCCTCCGTCGGCGAGTACCAGCAGTCGCGTAACGACCTCGTCTAGCGCGCCGCCGGAAAGCCGCACGCGCACGACGTTGCCCGCATCCTCCCAGCCCGTCACCCGCGACGCGATGTGCTCGGGGGCCGCAGCGGTAAGCAGGCTCCTGACGAGAGGCGCGAGGTCGGTGACGTAGCCGAGTGCGGGCACGTCGAGCTCCCGGGCGTGAATCAGCGTGCGGCCAAAACCGCCAGCCTGCGAGATGTGCACACTCTGGATCGGCGTGACGGGCAGCGCCCCGAACACGCCGATTTGCTCCAGCACGAATCGGCTCGCATGGGACAGCGCGATAGGTCGGAAGGGCGCGGCTGCCGATTCGCCCTGATCAGGCTGCCGCGGCTCGACCAGCGCCACTGCGAGGCCACTCTCTCGCAGCGAGAGCGCCAGCGCCGCGCCGACCGGACCGCCGCCGGCTACGACGATGTCAAACCGATCGCGCATCGCGCATCAGCGCTTCGATGTCCGCTACCGTTTTCGGAGCTGCCGCGGTGATCAGCTCGCACCCATTCTCGGTAACGAGCGCGTCGTCTTCGATGCGGACGCCGATATTCCAGAATTCCTCGGGCACGTTCTCGGCGGGCCGGATGTAACAGCCCGGCTCCACGGTGAGCGTCATTCCGGGTCGGAGCAGCTTCCACTCGCCGCTTTCCTTGTAATCGCCCGCGTCGTGAACGTCCAGGCCCAGCCAATGCCCCGTCCGATGCATGTAGAAGCGCTTGTAATCCTCCGACTCGATGACGGAGTCCAGCGTGCCCGTGCACAGGCCCAGGTCGATGAGTCCTTGCGCGATCACCTTCACTGCCGCTTCGTGCGGCATGTCCCAGCGATTTCCCGGTTTGACCTGTGCAGCGGCGGCTGTCTGCGCGGCGAGCACGAGCTCGTAGATGGCCCGCTGAGGCCCGTTGAACGTCCCGCTCACCGGAAACGTGCGCGTGATGTCCGCCGCGTACCCGTCGAGCTCGCCGCCCGCGTCGATCAAAAGCAGGTCCCCTTCGCCCATCAACCGGTCGTTCTCCCGGTAATGCAGCACGCACGCGTTCGGACCACTCGCGACGATCGGCCAGTAGGCCGGGAACTGCGCGCCATGCCGGCGAAACTCGTGCAGGAGCTCGGCCTCGATCTCGTACTCCATCATTCCCGGCCGCGCCGCACGCATCGCGCGCACGTGTGCGCCCGCCGAGAGCTCGGCAGCACGACGCATGGTTGCGATCTCGTGCTCGTCCTTCACCAGGCGCATTTCGTCCAGGATCGAGCGGATGTCCCGGATGTCGGCAGGCGCGACGACGCCCATGCGCGCCTTGGCGCGCACCTGGTTGAGCCATCCCATCACCCGCGCATCCCAAGCGGGATCCATCCCCGGCGCAAAGAAGAGTGTCGGCTGATTGGCGAGAAGTTCCGGCAGCTTGGTGTCGAGCTCGGCGATCGGATGCGCTTCATCGAATCCGAACGTGTCGCGCGCTGCCTCGAAGCCGTGGCGATACCCGTCCCAAAGCTCCCGCTCGGGGTTCTTCTCGCGGCAAAACAGCACCGACTTCGGCTTGCTGCCCGCGACGAGTACCAGGAGCGCGTCGGGCTCCGGGAAGCCGGTCAGGTAATAGAAATAGCTGTCGAATCGATAGAGGTAGTCGCTGTCGCGGTTGCGCAGGCGCTCCGGCGCCGTCGGGACGACGGCAACGCCGGCCTCCATGGCTTCGAGCAGGCGCACTCGGCGCGCGCGATAAGGCTCAATATGACGCATATCCCAAGTGTCGGGGCGCAGAGGTGACTTGGCAAGACTTAGGTTTCACACATTGATTCCGCTGCTTCGCGGGGCGAGCCGGGCACCCATACGAGGACACCCCTGCGGCCCTGGGCGCCGCCCAGCTATCTTCGGCTAGGAGCATTGATCAAGCATCAAGCAGCGAGGCCCATTCGTTACTCCGGCCGCGCAGTACCTCGCGAGCCGTGGCGCTCAGCTTGGACACCAGATCGCGATACGCAACGAGGTCCACCCCCCCGTCGAGTTCCTGCGCGCCGGTCTCGAGGTCATTTAGAGCCTGTTCCAGCGCGAGCGCGGAAGCCAGAGCGTTCTTGAGCTGCTCGCGCGGCTGCGGGATCCAGCCGCGGTCTGCTAGCATGGAGCGCAACTTCTCGCCGCAATCGAGCCCCTTCTTGCGCAGGCGCGGGAGCGCGCCCAGGCGTTGCGCCTTGAGGTCGCCGAACATCGCGAGCGCCATCACGTCCAGCCACTGCTCGCGCAGTTGCGTGGCCCACGCCGGGTCGAGCTTAAGTGCCCGCGCGACCTCCTCCGGGTCGAGGGCGCTCATCGGTTGGCCAGCGACTGGTTCAGCGTCGCCAGGCGCTCAGGCGTTCCGACATCCACCCAGCGGCCGCGGAAGTGCTCTCCGCTCACGAGTCCCTTCTCGGCTGCATCGCGCAAGAGCGTGGCAAGCTGCGCCTTCTCGCCGCGGCGGACGCCGGCGAAGAGCACCGGTGAATAGAGGCCGATTCCCGCGAACGTCAGTCGGCCCGCCGTGGCGTTCCCGACGCGGTCACCCGTGAGCGTGAAGTCGCCCAGCGGGTGATGGGCGGGATTGTCGATCAGCACGAGGTGGGCCAACGAATCGCCGAGCTTCCGGCGGACAAGGTGCGAGAAATCCAGATCGCAGAACACGTCGGCGTTGGCCGCGACAAATGGATCGTCGCCCAGCAGCGGCAGTGCATTCGCGATCCCGCCGGCGGTCTCCAGCGCGGGCGCTTCCGGCGAGTAGCGGATCGAGACGCCGAGCCGTCCGCCGTCGCCGAGCGCCGATTCGATCGCCGCGCCGAGATGAGCGTGGTTCATGACGATCTCGCGGACGCCGCCTTCGCGCAGGCGTTCGATGAGCCAGGCCACGAGCGGCTGTCCGCCCACTTCGAGCAGGGCCTTGGGCACCTGGTCCGTCAGCGGGCGCATGCGCTCACCGCGGCCGGCCGCGAGGATCATCGCCTTCACCCGGGAAGAAGGGCCAGCGTGCATTTCGCGACGGCTTCTAAAATGTGTACCGCACTTCGGGCGCCCGACCTTCGAGCTCGTCGAGCAGCCGAGTGAGCGGAGCGAGCGCGGCATAGCGCTCGCATGCGGCGCGGACATACGCGAGAAATCGAGGTGTGTCGTCGAGGTAGTCCGGTTTTCCGTCGCGGTATTGCAGGCGCGAGAAGATTCCGAGCACTTTCAGGTGGCGCTGCAGCCCCATCCATTCGAGATCCCTGTAGAAAGCGCCGAAGTCCATATCGACCGGCAACCCGGCCCGACGCGCCTTTTCCCAGTAGCGGATGGTCCAGTCGAGTACGCGCTCTTCGGGCCAGCTCATGAACGCGTCGCGAAAGAGCGATGCGACGTCGTAGCTGATCGGCCCGAATACGGCGTCCTGAAAATCCAGGATGCCCGGGTTCGGCTGGCTGACCATCAGATTGCGCGGCATGTAGTCGCGGTGCACGTATACACGTGGCTGCGCGAGATTGCTTGCGATGATCAACTGGAAAACAGACTCGAGCGCCTGGCGCTGAGCTGGCGCGAGCGCGACACCGAGATGGCGGGCGACGTACCATTCCGGGAAAAGATCGAGTTCGCGCCGGAGCAGCGCTTCGTCATACGGCGGCAGCTCTCCGGGGCGGCTTGCGAGCTGCCAGGTGACGAGGGCGTCGATCGCGTCCGCGAAGAGCGCGTCCGCGTTCGAGTCATCGAGCGCCGACAGGTAGGTGGTCGAGCCCAGATCCGTGAGCAGCAGAAAGCCGCGCTCGAGATCCTGCGCCAGGATCCGGGGGGCGTTGAGGCCCGCCGCCGCGAGGAGCCCGGCAACGTGCGTGAAGGGGCGGCAGTCCTCGTGCTCCGGAGGCGCGTCCATGGCGATCACGCTCGGCATCGGGCCCTCGGCAAGATGGACGCGGAAGTAGCGCCGAAAGCTCGCGTCGGCGGAAGCGGGCGTCAGATGGAAGCTGCCGGTCCGGTAATGCCCGGCCAGCCAGTCCTCGAGTTCCTCAAGCCGCTCCATCGCGTCGTTGCCTGGTGACGGGAATTGTGCGATTTTAGCAAGCAAAAGAACGACATCTAACTCGATCTCATGCAGCCCGTTCGCGCCCACGCTGCGGTGGCGGCGATTCTCGCTCTTGCCCTTTGCGGTCATGCCGCTGCCCAGGGACAGGGTCTGAGACTGCACCGCACGCCGCCCTCGCAGCCTCCCCCGCCGGGCGAGGACATTCCGGCGTTCGTCGTCGCCGATCGCATCCGCGGCATAGCCGGTGTGGAAGTGGATGCGATCGGGAACGCAGAGCTGCGCAAGGGAGCAACCACGCTTTTTGCCGACCGCATCCGGTACGTGAACGAGTTCGACGAGGCCGAGGCGCTGGGCGACGTGCGTCTGCGCATGGGCGAAGACGAGCTGCGCGGACCCCGGCTGCGCCTGCGTGTCTCCGACAACGCCGGCGTGATCGACGATCTGACCTTCACGCTTGCGCCGCGCACGCTGGGCGCAACGGGCCGCGCGGCGGCTCCGACCGGGAGTCGTGGCACGGCCAAAGTGGCGCGATTCGACGGCCAGAATCATGTGCGGGCGAGCGAGACGACCTTCACGACGTGCAAGCCGGGTCAGGATGACTGGGAGATCGCTGCGGAAGAGCTCGATCTCGACCTGGGCCGCGAAGTCGGCACCGCCCGTGGTGCGCAGCTGACTTTTCTGGGGCTGACGACGCCCAAGCTGCCGGACTTCGATTTTCCACTCAACAACCGGCGCAAGAGCGGATTGCTGCCCCCAAGCGGCGGCATCAGCAACGCGCGCGGGTGGGAAGTGATCGCGCCGTACTACCTGAATCTCGCCCCGAACTACGATGCGACGATCGCGCCGCGATATATGCAACGGCGTGGCTTCCAGATTCTCTCGCAGTTCCGCTATCTCCTTCCGACCTCCGTCGGCGAGGCGCGCCTCGAATACCTGCCTCGCGACAAACAGCTCGGGACCAGCCGCTGGGGCGCGTCGCTGCAGGATAGCTCGCGGTTCGGCGGGAACTGGACGACCAACATCAACTACACCCGGGTGTCGGACAACAACTACTTCCGCGAGCTGTCGGGTCGCCTCGCCACCGCCACCCAGGTCTATCTCCCGGAGGAGGCGTCGATCACCTACGGTGCGGGGTGGTGGAACTCGACTCTGCGTGTGCAACAGTTCCAGACTCTGCAGGATCCCGACAACCCGGTGCCGCTTCCCTACAAGCGTATGCCTCAGCTCACGGCAAGCGCGCTACGGACCGTGGGGCGCGGATTCGATCTCGGCGCGAGCGCCGAGGCGGTCTCGTTCGAGCGACAGGCCGGGGTGACCGGAAAGCGCGGCATCGTCTACCCTTATGTCGCGCGCCCGTTCGTGAAGCCCTATGGATACATCACCCCCAAGGTCGGTGTGTCGGCTACCTACTATAGTCTGAGCAACCTTCCCGCCGGCGCGGACACGAACCCGACTCGGGTTCTTCCGATCGCGTCGCTCGACTCCGGGCTCTTTTTCGATCGCGACGCACAGTGGTTCGACCAGGAATTCATCCACACGCTCGAACCGCGGGTCTACTACCTCTGGGTGCCGTATCGCAACCAGAACGACATCCCGATTTTCGACACGTCAGTGCCTGATTTCAACGCGGCGCAGCTCTTTTCTGAAAATTACTATGTGGGCGGGGACCGGATCAGCAATGCGAATCAGGTTACGGTGGCCGCCACCTCGCGGCTCATCCGTCCCGACACCGGGCAAGAGGCCGTGCGTTTGTTCGTCGGCCAGCGATTCTATTTCGAGGATCAGAAGGTCCGGCTCGATCCGCAAACCCCACTGCGCACGGCACGGACCTCGCCGATTCTCGCGAGCATCGGTGGTCAGATCGCGCCGCACTGGCGCGGTGAAACTTCCGTGCAGTACTCGTGGTCTGACGTGCAATTGGAGCGGTTCAGCATCGGCGCGCGATTCTCCCCCGAGTTCGCAAAGGTGCTGAACGCCGCCTATCGTTACGCGCGTGAGACGTCGACCCAGCCGCAGATCAAGCAGGTGGACGTCTCCGCGCAATGGCCGCTCGGACGGGGCATTTACGCGCTGGCGCGCGTCAACTACGACTTCTATGCAGACGAGTTCGTCGAGGCGTTGGGTGGGATCGAATATAATGCGGGGTGCTGGATCGTTCGTGGGGTTGTGCAGAGCTTCGTGACGTCCTCGACTCAGCGAACGTACGAGTTCTTCGTCCAGCTGGAACTGAACGGCCTGGCGCGGATCGGCACCAGCCCGCTCGACGCACTGCGCCGCAGCATTCCGGGATACACCCGCACGAATGCCCCGGCATCGCGCAGCGATGCGGACGCTTTCGAAAGCGGGGAGTCGGATACATCGCCTTTCGGTCACTATCACTGAGCCGTCGATCGAGTTGTCTCATGGCCGCAACCAGAGCATGAAGTCTGTCCTGCTCATCGCGCTGCTTCTCGCGTGCGGGCCGGCGCTCGCGCAATTGAAGCCAAATCCCGCGCCCGGCGGCTCCTGGCCCGGCGGCTCCGCGCCCGGCGGCTCCGCGCCCGGCAGCTCCTGGCCCGGTAGCTCCGCGCCTGGGAGTTCTGCGCCTGCGACTTCCGCGCCCTCCAGCCGTCCGCGCATCGAGCTCGCCGACCGGATCGTCGCGGTCGTCAACAACGAGGTGATCACCTACCGGGAGCTGGAGGAGCGCGTCCGGCGGGTCGTCGCGCAGCTCAGAAGCCAAGGGACGCCGTTGCCGGGCTCGGATGTGGTGGCTCGGCAAGTGCTGGAGCGCATGATCACCGAGCGGGTCCAGCTCCAGTTCGCCAGGGAAACCGGTGTCGTCGTGGACGAAGCGGAGCTCGACCGGACGATCGAGGAGATCGCGGCGCGGAACAAGCTATCGGTACGGGATTTCCGGCGCGCCGTTGAGCGTGAGGGATTTGCCTGGGCGACGTTTCGCGAGAATATCCGGAACGAGATGCTGATCTCGCGCCTGCGCGAGCGCGAGGTCGACCGGAAGATCGTTGTTTCCGACGCCGAAGTCGACGCATTTCTCGAAGCCAACGACGCGAGTGAAGGCGGACAGCAGGAGTTGTCGCTTTCTCACATCCTGGTGCGCGTGCCGGAGCAGGCCTCACCGGCTCAGATCGACGCGCGCCGCAAGCGCGCCGACGAAGCCCTGGCCGAATTGCGTTCGGGGGCCGATTTCCGGCAGGTTGCGGTGAGCTTCTCCGACGCGGCCGACGCGCTGCAGGGCGGCAACATGGGATGGCGCCCCGCCGAGCGTCTCCCCGAGCTCTTCGTCGAGTCGGTCGTCGGTCTCAAGCCCGGAGATGTCACACCCGTACTGAGGAGCCCGGCCGGCTTCCACATACTTAGGCTGAACGACCGGCGGGGCGGGGCGGCCGCCCCGAAGCAGGTTCGGCAAACGCATGTGCGACACATTCTCGTGCGCACGAACGAGCTCGTCTCGGAAGGCGATGCGCTGCGCAAGCTGAATATCCTGCGCGAGCGTATCCGGCAGGGCGCCGATTTTGCCGAGCTGGCGCGGTTGAATTCGGACGATGCGTCGGCTGCGCGCGGCGGCGATCTCGGCTGGATCTTGCCCGGCGATACCGTTCCGCCGTTCGAGCAGGCGATGGACGCCTTGGCGGTGGGGGAAGTGAGCACGCCGGTGCGCACCCCCTTCGGCTTTCACCTCATAGAAGTGCTTGGGCGCCGCACCGCCGACGTGGCGGTCGACCGCAAACGCCTCCAGGCGCGGCGCGTGCTCGGTTCGCGACGCGCCGAGGAAGCCTACGAGGAGTGGGTCCGGCAGCTTCGCGACCGCGCGTACGTCGAGTACCGGGCGGAAGAAAGCTGAGGCATCGCGTGCCGCTTCTCCGGCGCCTTTCCGGGAGGTCGAGTCCCGGAAGCCTGGCCCGGACTTTCAGGAGCGTTTCGAGTCACTCCGGACCTGCAGACTGGATTCCGCATGCGCCACGTTCCCCGGAAGCGGTACGGTCAGCACTTTCTCGTTGACCCGACGATCGTGGACCGCATCATCGCGGCCGTGGCGCCCGCGCACGATCAGATCGTGGTCGAGATCGGTCCCGGACACGGTGCATTAACCCGGTCGCTGGCCGAGCATTCCGGGCATCTGCATTTGATCGAGATCGATCGAGACCTGGCTGCAGCACTGGCCGAGCGCTATGGTGCCGACCGGGTCACCGTGCACGTCGGGGATGCGCTCGAATTCGACTACGACAGCCTTCCGGCGTCGATGCGCCTGGTCGGTAATCTCCCCTACAACATCTCGACACCGCTGCTTTTCAGGCTCGCAGGGTACGCCGGTCGGATCCGCGACGCTCACTTCATGCTTCAGCGCGAGGTGGTGGAGCGCATGGCGGCCGCGCCGTCGACGCCTGCATACAGCCGTCTGTCGGTAATGATCCAGTACCGCTTCGACGTCGAGAAGCTGTTCGGCGTTCCACCCAGAGCGTTCCGCCCGGCGCCGAAGGTGGAGTCTATGGTGGTCCGGATGGCGCCAAGACCCGCGCGCGAGCTCACGGCGACCAGCGAACGGATGTTGCGCGACGTCGTGACGGCCGCGTTCACGAAGCGCCGCAAGACACTGCGCAACGCCCTCGCGGGAATCGCCGAGGGCGATACCCTTTCCCGGCTTCGCATCGATCCAGGTTTGCGTCCCGAGAACCTCGCGGTGAGCGATTACATCGCCATCGCAAATCACGTCGCCGCTCGGCGGAACTAATCGCGCTCGATCAGCTCGATCTTGTAGCCGTCTGGATCTTCCACGAACGCGATCACGGTCGTGCCGCCCTTGACGGGACCGGCTTCGCGCGTCACCTTGCCGCCGCGCTTCTTGACGTCAGCGCACGCTCTCGCGGCGTCTTCGACCGCGACCGCGATATGGCCATAGGCCGAGCCGAGATCGTACTTGTCGACACCGTAGTTATAGGTGAGCTCGAGCACCGAGGCCCGGACTTCGTCGTCGTAACCGACGAACGCGAGCTTGTATTTCTGGTCGGGCCGGTCGGTGGTGCGCAACAGCTTCATGCCGAGCACCTCGGTATAGAAGGCCACCGAGCGTTCGAGATTGCCGACTCGCAGCATGGTGTGCAGGATGCGCATAACGTGCTCCTTCAGAGTTCGGGGAGAGAGTGCGACAGTGCGCGCAACTCGCCGCGGGCAGCCTGGTAATCGGGACAGATGCGCTCCACCGTGCGCCAGAAGCGCGCGGAATGATTCATGTGGCGAAGGTGCACGAGTTCGTGTGCCACGACGTAGTCGATCAGCGCGATGCGCAGGTGTATCAACCGCCAGGAGAGTCGCACGCGACCATCCGTCGTGCACGATCCCCATTGGGTGCGCGCATTCGAAAGCGAAAGACGGCGCACACCGACGTCCACGCATGGGGCGAGCGCCGCGACGCGTTCGCCGAAGAGCGCCAGCGCACGCGCCCGCAGCCAATCGAGCGCCGATTCGCGCAGCGTGCTTGATGCAGCAGCGAGCTCGAGCCGGTCGCCCATCAGGCGCGAGGGCGCACCGACCGGCGCGGTGAATACGCCGACTTCCGCGCCGAGGTAGGGCAAGCGCGCGCCTTCCCGCCATTGGAACGGGGGGCGCGCATTGGCCCGCGCCTCGCGGAGCTTTCGCAGCACCCACGCCTGCTTCTCACGAATGAATGCCTCCACTTCGGTCAGCGTGACCCAGCGCGGCGCCGACGCATGCAGCCCTTGCTCGTCGACGGCGATCCCGATCGTGCGGCGACGCGCGCGGCGAAAGGTGTAGAGGACGATTTGACCGCCGAGCTGGATATGGCGGGTCCGGCCCTTCGGCGGCGCCAGCGGCTCAACTCTGAACGGCAGTTCGAGCTGCATGGGGCGCATCGCGCAAGTGCGCAGGGGTGAGCGTGGCCATCTGTCCCTCGATCCAGTCTTCCGCCTGCTGCATCACTTCTTCTGCAGTCCGGCCCGTGGTGTCGATCGGTTCGCCGATCACCACGGTGACTTTGCCGGGGTGTTTCACGAACGAGTTACGCGGCCAGACCAGCCCCGCATTGTGTGCGACCGGCAGAGTCCTCACTCCGTTCTGCACGGCGAGGAGAGCCCCGCCGATCTTGTAGGTTCCGCGCCGGCCGACGGGGATGCGAGTGCCCTCCGGATAGACCATGATCGAGAATCCCTGCGCGAGCCGCTCCCCGCCGAGCGCGATCATGCGGCGGATGGCCTCCTTGCCCCGCGCACGATCGATGGCGATCGGACTCATCAGCGCGAGACCCCATCCCAGAAACGGAATCCAGAACAGCTCGCGTTTCAGAACGTAGACGTGCGGCGGAAAGATCGACGTGTAAGCGATCGTTTCCCACGCGGACTGGTGCTTGGACAGGATCACCGTGGGTTCGGGAGGAATATTGTGGCGTCCGATGACTTCGTACTCGATGCCGAGAAGATGCCGGGCGAGCCACAGCGCGAATCGGGGCCAGCCGGCAACCACCTTCCAGCGCGGCATGCGGGGCAGCGGAAACGACGCCAGCACCAGCCCGAAGTAAGGGATGACGACGATGACGAGAATCAGCTGATAGAGCGCGGAGCGAAGAGCCGTCATGGGCACAGTGCCTGTGCGACGGCCGCGAGGTCGGGGTACACCAGCGTGCGCTCCGGCAAGCCTCCCGAATCCCGAGTCGATTCGCCTTTGCCGGTGAGCACGAGGATCGGCTGCGCGCCGACCGCAGCGGCCGCCTGCAGGTCGCGCAGACTGTCTCCCACCGCCGGCACTTCCTCCAGCGGCGTATTGAAGCGCTCGCGGATCTCGAGGAGCATCCCGGGCGCCGGCTTCCTGAACACCGAGCTCGACTCCCCGGTGTCCGGACAATAAAACACCGCCTCGATCCGGCCGCCTGCCTGGCTCACCGCCTTGATCATCTTGCTGTTGATCGCGTTCAGCGTGGCCATGTCGAACAGCCCGCGTCCGATTCCGGACTGGTTCGTCGCCACGACCGGGCGGTACCCTCCGTGAGTGAGCCGTGCAATCGCCTCGAGCGCGCCATCGATGGGCACCCATTCGTCAGGGCTCTTCACGAATTGTGCGCTGTCGTGGTTGATCACGCCGTCGCGGTCGAGAATGATCAGTTTCATGCTGCGAGCTTGGAGATGTCGGCGACCTGGTTCATCAGCTCATCGAGTTGCGCGAGCAGTGCCAGGCGATTGTCGCGCAACGCCGCGTCCTCCGCCATCACGAGCACCTCGTCGAAGAACCGGTCCACATCCGCCCGCGCGCCGGCGAGAAGCTTGAGCGCTTCGGTGTAGGCCTGGCGCTCGACGTCCGCGCGCGTGGCGGGCGCCAGCTGTTGCACCGACGCGAAGAGCGCCCGCTCGGCCGCGTCGCGAAGCAGGCCGGCGTCGGGCTGAGACGGCACTGCGCCCGCTCTCCTGAGGATGTTGCGTATGCGCTTGTTCGCGGCGGCGAGGCTCTCGGCCTCGGGGAGCTTGCGAAAAGCGCGCACCGCCTCGAGACGCGGCACGACGCGATCGATTCGCGTCGGACGCTGGCCGACCACGGACTCGATCTCGTCCGCGGCGAAGTCCTGGTCGCGGAGATAGGAGCGCAAGCGATCCAGCATGAAATCGTGCAGTTGCTCGACTGTCTCGGCAGCGAGCTTCGTCGCCCCATAGCCCGCGCGCGCGAGACCGAGGAGCTCGACGCAATCGAGCGGCAGCGCGTGCTCGGCGAGGATGCGCAGCACGCCGAGGGCGGCGCGGCGCAAACCGTACGGATCCCTGTCGCCCGTTGGCACCAGGCCGATGCCCCAGATGCCCGCCAGGGTGTCGAGCTTGTCGGCGAGCGCGACGGCGTCGCCGATCGGGTCGCCGGGCAAGTCGTCGCCCGCGAATCGCGGACGATAGTGCGCCTCGATCGCCGTTGCGACGGCTTCCGGCTCGCCGTCGTGGCGGGCGTATTGCATGCCCATGACGCCCTGCAGCTCGGGAAACTCGCCCACCATCCCGGTGAGCAAGTCGGCCTTTGCGAGATGCGCGGCGCGCCGGGCGAGTGCCTCGTCTGCACCCAGCCGCTCGGCAATGGTGCCGGCCAGTCGCTCGATACGTTCGACGCGTTCGAGCTGGCTGCCCAGCTTGTTGTGGTACACGACGGCGGCAAGTTGCGGGACGAGACTGTCCAGACGACGGCGACGATCCTGGTCATAGAAGAACTTGGCATCCGCAAGTCGCGCGCGCAGGACGCGCTCGTTGCCGTGAATGATGTGACCGGGATGCTCGGTTCGCAGGTTGGAGACGAGCAGGAAGCGATTGAGCAGCTTGCCCTGACCGTCGATCAGCGGGAAGTACTTCTGATTCTGGCGCATGGTGAGCATGAGACACTCCTGAGGCACGTCCAGGAACGCCTTCTCGAAGTGGCCTTCGAGAACCACCGGCCACTCCACCAGCGCGGTCACCTCGTCGATCAGCTCGTCACCCGCAGCCAGGGATGCACCGCCGGCGTGCTCACGCAACAGCGTCTCGATCTTCGCGCGGCGTCGATCGAAGCTCGCGATCACGCGCCCCTTGTCTTCCAGGTCGCGCTCGTACTCGGCAGCGTGGCGAAGCTCGATGTCGCCCGCGGAAAGGAACCGGTGGCCGCGCGTCACGCGACCGCTTGCGAGCCCGAGCACGGTACCCGGCACGACGCGGTCGCCGTGCAGCATGACCAGCGAGTGCGCGGGACGGACGAACTCCGCGTCGCCCGCGCCCCAGCGCATGAGCTTCGGGACCGGCAGTCGTCGCAGCGCGTCCGCAACGTACGGAGCGAGCGCATTGTCGATTCTGCCGCCGGCGACGACTGACTGGTGCGCGAACTGCTCGCCCTTCGCGCCCTGCACCCGTGCGAGCGCTTCGACGCCGACGCCTTGCTTCCTGGCGAAGCCCTGCAGCGCCGGCGTCGGCTTGCCGTCCTTGTCGAGTCCGGCGCTCACGGAGGGACCGAGCACGGTACGCGCCTGGTCCGGCGCCTGCTCCGCAACCTTGTCGATGAGCACGCCCAGGCGGCGTGGCGTAGCGAACACCGAAATCGACGCCTCCTGCGGCGCGAATCCGTCCTCGCGCAGCATCTGGACGAGGCCATCGGCGAACGCGACGCCGAGGTTTCGCAGCGCCCGGGGCGGCAATTCCTCGGTGAGGAGCTCGACGAGGAGAGGCGCCGCGCTCATTGCTTGTTCTTCAGCATCGGAAAGCCGAGCGCCTCTCGCGAGGCGAGATAAGCTTGCGCCACTTGGCGCGCGAGGGCGCGCACGCGTCCGATGTAGCTCGCACGCTCGGTCGTCGAGATCGCGCCGCGCGCGTCGAGCAGGTTGAAGGTGTGAGAGCACTTCATGACCATCTCGTAGCCGGGCAACGGCAGCCCGGCCTCGAGCAGCCGCTTCGCTTCGGACTCGAACTCGCCGAAGAGCCGCAACAGCCACGGCACGTTCGACTCCTCGAAGTTGTACTTCGACTGCTCGACCTCGTTCTGGTGAAAGACGTCGCCGTAGGTCACGCCCGGCGTCCAGACCAGGTCGAACACGTTCTCGACGCCCTGCAGATACATGGCCAGTCGCTCGAGGCCATACGTGATCTCGCCGAGCACGGGCTTGCACGGCAGGCTCCCCACTTCCTGGAAGTAGGTGAACTGCGTGACCTCCATGCCGTCCAGCCACACTTCCCAGCCGAGACCCCATGCGCCGAGTGTCGGCGATTCCCAGTCGTCCTCGACGAAGCGGATATCGTGCACGGACGTGTCGATCCCGAGCGCGCGGAGGCTGTCGAGGTAGACGTCCTGGATGTCGTCCGGTGACGGCTTGAGCACGACTTGGTACTGGTAATAATGCTGCAGCCGGTTGGGGTTGTCGCCGTAGCGGCCGTCTTTCGGGCGCCGCGAAGGCTGCACGTACGCCGCATTCCACGGCTCCGGGCCGATGGCCCGCAGGAATGTGGCTGTGTGAAACGTTCCCGCGCCGACTTCCAGATCGTAGGGCTGTAGCAGCACGCAACCTCGGTGGCTCCAGAATGTCTGGAGCGCGAGGATGATGTCTTGGAAGGTCTTCATGAGCGCGAGTGTTCGAAGCAGCCCGCAATTCTACAGGCTCGTCTTCACCCGACAACGTGCGTGCTTCGCCGGCTCAGCGACCATGCCCGTCCGGCGCCTGAGGCCGCAAACGCCCTCCTATGGGTGACCCGGTTTGCGGCGGGCAGTCAACCCACGACTGGCCGCCGCGAGCCGGCAAAGGAGGGGAAGGGCCCCTCCTTACCCTCCCTGCGCTCGAGGACATGCCTTGCGGCACCATGAGCCCGACACGGGCCACCTCGCACCCGTCGCGTCGCTGCGTCAAACTTGCTTGCGCCGCGCGGCCAAGATCCCCACGCCGATGCAGATGAGGGAGATCAGAACGGGCAAGTAATTGCCGGCGAGAACATAAGGCGTCGCGCCGGTGCGGCCCTGGATCTTTCCCGACAACACGCCTTCGGTGAACTGCGGCAGTCGAGCGAGAACTTTTCCCTGCGCATCCACGATCGCCGTCACGCCCGTGTTGGTGGCGCGCAGCATGGGTCGTCCCGTCTCGAGGGCGCGCATTCGCGAGATGCGCAGATGCTGAGCGGGCGCAAGCGAGTCACCGAACCAGGCGACATTGCTCACGTTGGCAAGAAGTGTCGCCTCGGGTAGCTGCCGGATGATTTCCTCGCCGAAGGCGTCCTCGTAGCAAACGTTCACGGCGACGCGCTGTCCGGCGACCACGAGCGGCTGTTGCTGAGCGCCGCCTGCAGAGAAGTCGGAAAGCGGGATCTTCAGAATCGTCAGCACCCAGCCGAAGCCCGGCGGGATGAACTCGCCGAATGGCACCAGATGGTCCTTCGCGTAAGCCTGTCTGGGCGACGCGCCGATGCTCACGACGGCGTTGTAGTACCGGCCGCGGGTGTCGCGCATCGGAACGCCGACGAGCACATCGCCGTCTACCGCCGCGGCTCGCCGGCGCAACCGCTCCAGGTACTCCGGATCAACCGCTTCGAGAAACCGCGGAATCGCGGTCTCGGGCATGACGACCAAGCGCGCGTCCGTCGACTCGGCGAGGCGCGCGTAGGTCGCGAGCGTGCTCTGGTAGCGGCCCGGAACGAATTTCAGCGACTGCGGAATGTTTCCCTGCAGGAGGGCGACCGATACGAGATCGCCGCGCGGCGTGGTCCAGCCGATTTGCGCGAGGGCGAAGCCCGCCGCAGCGACGACCACTAGCAGCCCGACCGGGAGCCATGCGGGGCCTTCGCGCCGGACGGCGAGGGCGATGCAGCCAGCTGCCACAGCGGTCATGAAGGAAACCCCGAATACGCCGGAGATCGGCGCGTATCCCGCGAGCGGCGAATCGAGCTGGGAGTAGCCGAGCGCAAGCCATGGGAACCCCGTGAATATCCACCCGCGCAGCCACTCGGCGAGCGTCCAGAGACCGGGAACGAGCACGAGCGCGCGCAGTGCCGCCGTCCCGCCGACGCGCGCCTGCAGGTATCCGACGGCGGCCGGATACAGCGCGAGGAACGCGCAAAACACGACCGTGGCGAGCGCGGCAAGCGGCGCCGGCATCAGCCCGAAGTCGTGCAGGCTCACGTATACCCAGCTCACGCCACCGAGAAAGAGGGCCGCGCCGAACGCGAAGCCGAGCCACGCGGCTTCGTGCGCGGAGCGCGCGCGCAGCCAGAGCCATACGAGGACCGCGAACGCGGCGAGCGGAACATAGAACGCGGCCCAGTCGCCGAAGCCCGCAATCGAGGCCGCGCCCGCAAAGAGTGCGACGACGAGCCGGGCGCGGACGGGGGAAACGATCAAGACGAGGCGGGCGCGGGTGCCGGGGCGCGCTCGACGAGCAGCGCATGCAGCCGGCGCGAATCCGCGCGCAGCACCTGAAACCGCAGTCCCTCGGCGACGATGGACTCGCCGCGCTTCGGCAGCCGGCCGAACTTGCTGATCACCAGGCCGCCGATGGTGTCGTGCTCATCGTCGGGGAAGCCCGTGCCGAAGCGCTCGTTGAAATCGGCGATCTCGGTCTGCGCTTTCACGCGCCAGCGGCCGGCTTTCTCGCGCAGGATGTTGTCTTCGACTTCGTCGAAGTCGTACTCGTCCTCGATGTCGCCCACGATCTGTTCGAGCACATCCTCGATCGTCACCAGGCCCGCGACCCCGCCGTACTCATCCACGACGATCGCCATGTGGTTGCGATTCGCGCGGAAGTCGCGGAGCAGCGCGTTCAGCGGCTTGGACTCCGGGACGAACACCGCCGGCCGGAGCATCTCGCGGACGTTGAACTCCTCCTCGCCGGCGTAGTACCGAAGGAGGTCCTTGGCGAGCAGGATGCCGATGACATGGTCGCGGTTGCGATCGATAACGGGGAAACGCGAGTGCGCGGTGGCGATCACGTGGGGGACGAATTTGTCCGGAGTCTCGTTGATATCGATCACGTCCATCTGCGTCCGCGGCACCATGACGTCGCGCACTTTCAGCTCGGATACCGCGAGAGCACCCTCGATCATGGATAGCGCATCGGCATCGAGCAGACTTCGCTCGAACGCGGAGTGCAGCAGCCGGATGAGCTGCTCCCGGTCCTCCGGTGCGCGCACGAGGAGCGCGCTCAGTCGTTCCAGCCAGTTCGGTTTGGGACTACTGCCGTCTTCGTCCACTCCTTACTCCTCCCTCCCGTAGGGATCGGAATAGCCGAGCTCCCCGAGGATCCGCTTCTCCAGGGCCTCCATGCGCTGCGCCTTCCGGTTCTCCTCGTGATCGTAGCCCTGGAGGTGAAGCAGCCCGTGCACCAGCAGATGCGCGAAGTGCGCCGCGACCGGCTTGCCCTGATCGCGCGCTTCGCGCGCCACGACCGGCGCGCACAGGACGATGTCGCCCTCGAGGGTGCGTCCCGTATCGGGATACGCGAACGTTAGCACGTTGGCAGCGTAATCCCGCCCGCGATACTTGCGATTGAGCGCGCGGCATTCCGCGATACCCACAAATCGGACTGTCACGTCCGCGGCGCGGCGCAGTGCTGCGCGTGCCCAGCGCTCGAGGCTCGCGCGGCCCGGCAACCCCGCGCGGGGTACCCCGTACTGCACCGTCACCGCAAGACGCCGCACGCGCCGCGCATGGTTCATGCGCCGTAGCGCGGCGTCTGCACGCCGTGCCACGGCGTTAACTGCCGTCCCGCTCATGCCGCTCGTAGGCATCGACGATCCGTGCAACCAGCGGGTGGCGAACCACGTCGCTCGACTGGAACTGCGTGAACGCGATGCCACGCACGCCGTCGAGAATCACGCGGGCGGCGACGAGCCCGCTCGTCTGGCCGCGCGCGAGGTCGATCTGGGTCACGTCGCCGGTGACGACCGCCTTCGTTCCGAAGCCGATGCGCGTCAGGAACATCTTCATCTGCTCCGGCGTCGTGTTCTGCGCTTCGTCGAGGATGATGAACGAATGGTTCAGCGTCCGGCCCCGCATGTAGGCGAGAGGCGCGATCTCGATCGCACCTCGCTCGAACATTCGCCCGACCTTGTCGAAGCCCATCAGGTCGTAGAGGGCGTCGTAGAGCGGCCGCAGGTAGGGATCGACCTTCTGCGCAAGATCTCCGGGCAGAAAGCCGAGGCGTTCACCGGCCTCGACGGCAGGCCGCACCAGCACGATGCGCTTGACCGCATCGCGCTCGAGCGCATCCACTGCGCATGCCACGGCTAGGTAGGTCTTGCCGGTTCCGGCTGGACCAATGGCGAATGTGACGTCGTTTGCGAAGATGCTCTTCAGGTAGCTGCGCTGGCGCGGCGTACGGCCATGCAGATCGGCGCGCCGGGTGACGAGCGTCGGTGCGTCGTCGCCTTCCGGTTCCGCCGGTTGCTGGGCTTCGACCAGGCCCAGTTGGATGTCGTCCAGCGTGAGCTCTCGTCGGGCGTCGGCGTAGAACTTCTGCAGGAGCTGTGCCCCGCGCGCGGTCTGGCTCGGGGCTCCGCGCAGAGTGAAGCGCTCGCCGCGCCGCGCGATCGAGATGTCGAGCGCGGCCTCGATTTGCCGGATGTTCTCGTCCAGGGCGCCGCAAAGGTTCGCGAGGCGCTGGTTGTCCGCCGGGGCAAGCAGGACTTCGACGGGTTTTGCTTTCAAATCGCTTGGGCTACGCACCGCAGGGGAACTACTGATGACACGGCGCGGCAACGCGGCCGCGCAGACTGTGAGGCAACGCAGCCTCGATATGCATTTCGATCATCTGCCCGACCAGTTGCGGGCTGCCGGAGAAGTTCACCACGCGATTGTTGCCGGTGCGCCCGGCGAGCTCGCCCGGATCCTTCCGCGACGGGCCCTCGACCAGAACGCGCTCGACCCTGCCGACCATCGCGGCGCTGATCCGGCGGGCTTCGTGCTCCAGCGCAGCTTGGAGCCGTGCAAGACGGGCAAGCTTTACCTCGCGCGGTGTCGGATCGGAAAGGCCTGCCGCCGGTGTGCCCGGCCGCGGGCTGTAGATGAAGCTGAACGAGCCGTCGAATCCAACGTCCTCGGCAAGCCGCAGGGTTCTCGAGAAGTCCTCGTCGGTCTCGCCCGGAAACCCGACGATGAAATCCGAAGTGATCGAGATATCGGGACGGGCCGCACGCAGCCGGCGAATGATCGACTTGTACTCCAGCGCGGTGTAGCCGCGCTTCATGGCGGTCAACACCCGATCCGACCCTGATTGAACGGGGAGATGCACGTGAGGCGCAAGCTTGTCGAACGCGCCGTGCGCGTCGATCAACCGTTGCGTGAACTCTTTCGGGTGCGACGTGGTGTAGCGCACCCGCTCGATTCCGGGCACTTCCTGAACGTATTCGAGCAGCAGCGCGAGGTCGGCCCATTCCCCGTCCATCATGGCGCCGCGGTATGCGTTCACGTTCTGCCCGAGCAGGGTGACTTCGCGCACGCCGCCCTCGGCCAACTCGGCGATCTCGGCGATCACGTCATCGAACGGGCGCGAGATCTCCTCTCCGCGCGTGTAGGGCACGACGCAGAAACTGCAGTACTTGCTGCAGCCCTCCATGATCGACACGAATGCCGCCGGTCCCTCCACGCGCGGAGGAGGCATGCGGTCGAACTTTTCGATCTCGGGGAATGACACGTCGACCTGCGGCTGCCCGGTTCCGCGGCGGGCGCGAATGAGCTCCGGCAGGCGGTGCAGCGTCTGCGGGCCGAAGACCACGTCGACATAGGGCGCGCGCGAGACGATCGCCTTGCCCTCCTGGCTCGCTACGCAGCCGCCCACGCCGATCACGAGCTCGGGGTTGGCGCGCTTGAGATGCTTGACCATGCCGAGATCGGAGAAAACCTTCTCCTGCGCCTTCTCGCGCACCGAGCATGTATTGAAGAGAATGACGTCGGCGTCTTCCGGGCACCCGGTCGCCTCGATGCCTTCTTCGGCTGCGAGCACGTCGACCATGCGGGCCGAGTCGTACTCGTTCATCTGGCAGCCGAACGTCTTGATGAAGACCCGCTTCGTCTTCTTCATTGCTGCGTGGCTTGCCCGTTGCCGCTTGGGGAGCCGTTACCGCTCGGGGAGTTGGGGAGCACCTGGCGGATCGGCGTGCCCGTCGGCCCTTCCGCGGGCCAGCTGCCGCCCGGCGAATTCGGATTGGGCCGCGCCGCCTCGTCGCGAGTCAGGATCCACACTTTGAAAAGGTTGCCGTTCCGGTCCAGCGTGTAATCCGCGAGCGAATTGCGCGGAATCGCGGTGGGCACGATCGTGAGATTGTTCTGTGCGTGGATCTGCGCGCCGGGTGCGAGCCTCATTCGTTGCCCGTTGACCGTCACGATATTCTCCATGACGTGCGTGATCTCGCCGCGCCGCGCGTCCTTCGGAATCGTCCGGTGCTGCGCCCACGCGGCTGCCGCGAGCAGCGCAACATGCAGGGCCAACAGGACGTTTAGTACTTGTTTCATCGCTGGTTTTTGGACGTACGCCGTATTCTAGGAGATTTCCCGCGTTCCGGCGCGGTCCTCTTACACGCTATGGCACGCCGTGGCGCGTCAGGGGGGGACGCGGACGACCCTCTCTCTCCAGGCGGGTCCGCCGCGCGTAGACCCTATTCATACTATCATCGTCCCCCGAGGCGGTCGGCGAGGCGGCATCGATTCTCAAGCCTCTTTTCAGGCGGCGAACACAAGCCGTCGCGCTTCGCTCACGTCAAAAACGAAAGTGGAGGAAATCACCATGAAAGTGAAAGTATTCACCATGGTAGTCGGGCTGGCAGTGAGCCTTGGCTTGACCCAGACGGTCGCTGCGCAGGACAAGATGAACATCGCCTGGGGCGGTTCCAATCCCGGAGGAGTGATGTACTACATGGTCGGAGCCGCCGGCACGATCATTTCCGAGAAGCTTCCCCAATACAACATCAATCAGGTCACGACTGGAGGATCCACCGAGAACGCCAAACGCATCATCAAGGGCGAGCTCGACATGGGCATCGTCTACGGCGCGCACGTGTTCATGGCGCAGAAGCCCGAGGGACCGTTCGCGGGCGGCGCGAAAGGCACCATGATGCGGGGCGTCGCCAAGGCGTACAAGGGTCCGACATACTTTGTCACCTTGCCGGGGTCCGGTATCAACAAGCTCGGCGACCTCGCGGGCAAGACCGTCGCATTGGGACCGCCGGGATCGGGCACCGTGTTCAACTGCTCGAACATCCTGCGTGCGCTCGGGCTTCTCGACAAGGTCAAACCGCGGATGATGACGTTTGCCGATGCAGGACGGGCGCTCGGCAATCGCCAGATCGATGCGCTTTGCCAGTCGTCCGCACCGGCTGCGGCAGTCAAGGAGATCGCGGAGACCCGCGGCGCGGTGGTGCTGCCGTATTCCGACGCGGAAATGGCGCAGGTGACCAAGACCTACCCCTTCTACGTGAAGGACACCATGCCGGCAACGACGTACAAGGGCGTGCCCGCGGTGGACCTGCCGTTCCTGACCGTTTACTGGGTGGCACACGAGCGGGTTCCGGCCAAGGCGGTCGAGGAGATTCTTACCCTGGTCTACCAGCCGGAGATCAAGAAGCAGTTGGCCGCCGGACACAAGGCCTGGGCGCAGATGGAGCCGGATACCAAGAACTTCCTCGCGCTCGGCGTACCGATGCATCCCGGCGCCGAGGCTTACTACAAGTCGAAGGGCCTCTGGCAGCAATAACAGCCGGTCACAACGCGGGCCGCGGCGCGATTGCCCCGGCCCGCGTTTTTTCGGGCGCCCGCACCCGTCACTTCGCCCGGCAGTCGCCTGGCCGGAATCTCATGCGGCGATGCGCCGTGCACGATGACTGAACAACGCTGGTTCGAGCCGATCAAGACCAAGAACCGGACGCTGAGCGGCGCGTTCTCGGGTTTCTACACGCTGGTCGCCGCGGCCTTCTCGCTCTGGTATCTCTACACCTCCGGCTTCGGGCTCGTATCGACCGAGAGCAACCGCGGGCTGTACCTGCTGTTCACGTCGATCCTCGTTTTCCTCGGCTATCCGGCCCGGCGCGGCTCGCCGAATAATCGCCCCACGCTCGTCGACGGCGTCTTCATCGTTCTCGCCGTCGCATCCATCGGCTACTGGATGGACCAGTACGTCGACTACGCGATCAATCGCGTGAGCGATCCCAACCAGTGGGATCTGGCGATGGGGATCATCGCCGTGGCCGTGGTCCTGGAGACGAGCCGCCGCGTTCTCGGACCGGCCATTCCGATCCTTTGCCTGCTCTTTCTGGCGCAGCTCTATTACGGGCCGTACCTGCCGGGCAAACTCGCCCATTCCGGAATGGACGTGCGCCGCATCATCGAGTTCACCTATTCCACGCAGGAGGCGATGTTCGGCGTCGTGACCGCCACGTTCGCAACCTTCGTCTTTCCGTTCATGATCTTCGGCGCGTTTCTCGAGCGCAGCGGCGCGGGGGCATTCTTCATGGATCTCGCGACCGCCCTGACGGGTCAGTGGCGCGGTGGCCCGGCAAAGATCGCGACGCTCAGCTCGGCGCTCTTCGGATCCATCTCGGGGTCCTCCGTGGCCAACGTCGTGGCCTCCGGCACATTCACGATCCCGATGATGAAGCGCATCGGGTTCAAGCCCCACCATGCGGGGGCCATCGAGGCGATTGCCTCGACGGGCGGTCAGATCATGCCGCCCATCATGGGCGCCGGCGTCTTCATCCTGGCGACCCTGACGCAGCATGAATATCTCAGCATCGCCTTGATGAACGTGATCCCGGCATTGCTCTTCTTCATGTTCGTCCTGCTCATGGTGGATCTCGAAGCGCTGCGCACCGGGCTCAAGGGGCTTCCCGCCGAAGAGATTCCGAAAGTGTGGGTCGTGCTGAGGCGGGGGTGGCACTTCTTCGTGCCGCTGGTCGTGGTCATCGGCATGCTTTTCATGGGCTATTCACCCGATCTCGGCGCTTTCTGGGGAATCGTCTCGTCGCTGGTCCTCTCCTGGCTGCGCGCGGATACGAGAATGGGGCCGCGAAAAGTCTTCCACGCGATCGTGGCGGGGGCCCACAACAACACTTCGGCCGGCGCCGCCATCGGCAGCCTCGGTGTCATCATCGGCGGAATCGTCCTGTCGGGCCTCGGGCTCAAGTTCTCGGCGATCCTCGTCGAATTTGCGGGCGGTCAGCTCTTCTTCACCGTGGCGCTCGTCGCATTGATCTCCATCATCATCGGCATGGGGAGCAGCACGACCGGCTCATACATCATTCTTTCCGTGGTGGCGGCGCCGGCGCTCATTCAGCTCGGCGTGGCGGAGGTTCCCGCCCACCTCGTCGTCTTCTACGCGGCGTGCCTGTCGAACATCACGCCACCGGTGTGCGTATCGGCCTTCGCGGCGGCCGCGATCGCCCAGGCCGATCCCATGAGGACCGGATTCGCGGCGCTGAAATTCGGCGCCACGCTGGTGCTCATACCCTTCAGCTTCGTGTACGTGCCCGAGCTCCTCTTACAGGGTGACTCCGGTGCGATCGCCTACGCAACGGTTCGGTACGTGTTCGGATACGCAGCGCTCGCGATCGGACTTCAGGGCACGGAGTTCGTGCGCGGCCGTATCAGCATGTGGCGCCGCGCGATGTTCCTGCTTGCGGCCCTGTGCCTGCTATTCCCGCTTCTTCCCTGGATCGAATTCGCAGGACTCGCGCTTGTGATTGCCGCGTGGGCGCCGTCTTTCATGGCTGCGCGCGCCTTCGCAAAGTAGTGCGGCTTGCATCTCCGCGCGGCCCGCTCTTAGCGGGAAGGAGGGTAACGGGAGGAAACCGGCCGGTTTCCTCCTGTTCGAAACGTTCTGCCCTTGCGGTCGAGGAAACCGGCCGGTTTCCTCCTGTTCGTGTCCTACCGCGCATTGCAGCCAATTGCACCGCGGGTCGGTTCGCAGACGGGCCTCTAGATGCAAGAGGCCTAGCCACCTTATAATGCGGACCCCGCGTGGCGAGTTAGCTCAGCGGTTAGAGCAGCGGAATCATAATCCGTTGGTCCGGGGTTCAAATCCCTGACTCGCCACCATTCTATTCATGCCTTCGTCTCTGGTTCAGTGCCATATCGCAGAGTAGAAGGTTGCGGACAGGAGGAAACCCGCCGGTTTCCTCCCGTTACCCTCCTTCCCGCTGAGTGCACCGGTTTCGCGGCATCGTTGTCATAATCTACCCATGGACTTCGATGTCGCAATAGTCGGCGCGGGCCTCGTCGGCGCGAGCTTCGCGCGGGCGCTGGATGGGGCAGGCTTGCGGATTGCGCTCGTCGAGCCCGGTGCGGTGCCGCAGCCCGCCGAACCCTGGGACAGCCGCATCTATGCAATCAGTCCCGGAAACGCGGCATTTCTTTCCACCGTCGGCGCATGGCAGTCGCTGGACGCGTCGCGCGTCCAAGCCGTCCGGCGCATGGAAATCTTCGGTGACGCGCCCGGCGCACAGATGTCGTTCAGCGCGTACGAGACCGGCGTGGCCGAGCTCGCCTTCATCGTCGAATCCGGGCGCCTGCAGCGCGCACTGTGGGACGGATTGACCGCGCAGCATGACGTCACGCTGTTCAGTCCCGCGCGATGTGCGGCTCTAGCAGTCGAGGAGCGCGAAGCGACGCTCGAGTTGGAGGACGGCGAACGGATCGCGGCGAAGCTGGTGATCGGCGCCGACGGCGCGTCATCCTGGCTGCGAAAGCACGCGGGGCTGACCGCGACGGCCGCTGGCTATGGCGAACGCGGCGTCGTGGCGAACTTCTCATGCGAGCGTTCGCATCACGGTGCTGCGTATCAGTGGTTTCGATCCGATGGCGTGCTCGCCTACCTCCCCCTGCCCGGGGCGCGGATGTCGATGGTCTGGTCCACGCCGGACGAGCATGCCCACGAGTTGCTCGATCTGAGGCCCGATGCGCTGTGCGAACGTGTTGCCGAGGCGGGGCGGGGCGTGCTGGGCGATCTTGAGATCCTGACGCCGCCGGTGGCCTTTCCGCTTCAGTTGCTGGTGGCCGAGCGGATCGTCGCGCCGCGCATCGCGCTGATCGGGGACGCGGCGCACGTGGTCCATCCGCTTGCGGGGCAGGGCGTGAATCTCGGTTTCGGCGATGGGCGCTCGCTCGCCGACGTGCTGCGCGCGCGAGAGCCGTTCCGGGATTGCGGGGAGATCGCGCTGCTGCGCCGCTACGCCCGCTCGCGGGCCGAGGCGATCCTGGCGATGCGCCGGGTCACCGACGGGCTGCAGCAGCTCTTTTCCGCGCGCGGACGACTTATTTCCGGTATACGAAACGCGGGATTGAACTTAACCGACCGAATGCCGGTCTTGAAGAATCTGCTTGTGCGCCAGGCGCTGGGCTGAAGCATGCCGGCGGGGTACGCCGGCCGGAAAGGATCCTGAATGAAGCGAGTGATGGTTTTTGCGGCCGTAATCGCCCTGCTCGGCGCGGCATTGCCCGCGCTGGCGGACGAGGCTGACGTGAAGCGTGCGTTCGAGGCGCGCCACCCGGGCGTCAAGGTCGAGAAAGTCACCAAGACGCCATACGGCGGGCTGTACGAGATCTTCGTTCAAGGCGATGTCGTCTACACGGACGAGAAGGCGGAGTATCTGTTCATCGGGCGCGTGATCGACGCGCGCACTCGCATCGATCTCACGGAGCGGCGGCTCGACGAGTTGACTGCCGTGAAGTGGAGCGATCTGCCGCTCGACCAAGCGGTCAAGACGGTGCGCGGAAACGGCAAGCGGATCATGGCCGTGTTTTCCGACCCTCACTGCCCAGCCTGCCGGCAGCTCGATACCGCGCTCCAGGAAGTCACGGACGCGACAATCTATACGTTCCTGTTCCCGGTCATCCATCCCGAGCTTCGCAAGCACTCCGAAGCGATCTGGTGCTCGAAGGACCCGTCACAGGCTTATTTCGATCTGGCGCTCAGGCGCAAGGTGCCGGAGGCCTCGGCGAACTGTCCGACCCCGATCGACAAGAATCTCGCGCTGGGACAGAAGCTCAGGGTCAACTCCACGCCGACGCTCTTCTTCAAGGACGGGCGGCGCGTGCGAGGCTGGCGGAATGCCGAGCAGCTCTCCGCGATCCTGGACGAGACGTCCCGCTAGCCGGAGCAAGGCGCGCGCAGCCCGTCAATTGCCGGTTGCGGGCTCGCGTGGCACAGGATAGCCGTTCGGCAGCAGCACCCACATTGCGCCATCCTGGCGCATGCGGCCGGCCAGGCGGCCGGCCTCACGACCCGTGCCCCAGAAGAAATCCGCGCGGACCGGCCCACGGATCGCGCCGCCCGTGTCCTGGGCGACCATCAATCGCCGGAGCGGCTCGTCCGAGTTCGGCCAGGTCGTGACGAGATAGACGGGCGCACCGAGCGGGACGAATCGCCGGTCGACCGCAATCGAACGCTCCGCGGTGAGCGGTACACCCAACGCGCCGATCGGACCCACGTATCCGGTCGCCGCATCGGCTCCCTGAGCGACATCGTCGGGCGGCAGCTCGCGAAAGAAGACGTAGCTCGGATTCTGGTTCAGCAATTGCGCCACGCGTGACGGATTGGCGCGCGCCCATGCCTGGATTCCCTGCATCGAGGCTTCGTCCAGGGCGAGTTCGCCCTGCTCGACGAGATAGCGCCCGATGGAGGCATAAGGATGACCATTCTGGTCGGCGTAGCCGATTCGAATCGTCTCGCCGCTTGGCAGCCGGACCCGCCCCGAGCCCTGGATCTGGAGAAAGAACGCCTCGATCGGGTCGTCCACCCAGACGATCTCCTTTCCAACGACCGGGGCCACGCCACTGTCGATTTCCGCCCGGGTGTAGTAGGGCACTACGCGTCGCCCCTCCAGGCGTCCGCGAAGGCGCAGGTGCTTGGTGTCCGGCGCCACGCTGGCGAGATCGATGATCAGCAGGTCGTCGGGCGGGGCATAAAGCGGATACTCGAAGGGCGCAACGCGAACGCGACTTCCGGAGAGCAAGGGCTCGTAATACCCGGTGACGCGACCCTCGGTGGTGCCGTCGGGGTTCGTGACGCGGTAAGGGGTGAAGTTCGCTTCGAAGAATGCGCGGATGGCATCGCTCGTCGGCGTCGCGATCTCCGCCGCCTTGCCGCATGCGGCAACCCAGCTGTCGCGAAAGCGCAGCGCACGGCAGCTGCGCAGGAAAGCGTTCCATGCCCCGGCGAGATCATCCGAGTCCCAACCCGGCAGATCCGCATAGCTCGCGAGCGCGAGGGGCGGCGCGTCGGGCTTGGCCGGCTCGACGGGACAGACCGGGCACACGGAACAGGACGTCACGGCCGGGCAAGCGCTCTGCCCAGGCACCGTGTCTTTCGTCGGGGTGCTGCTACAGGCTGCCAACACCAGTGACGCGGCCGCGAGGAGCCGGCGCAGGTCGCGTATCATCGGCCTCGTGTCACGTCGCATTGCCGGGACAGTATAGCGAGGCCCATGCAGAGCGGGTTCTGGATCTTCATTCTCGAGGGCCTGGTCGCGCTGGCGATCGCGATTCTCATCGTCTGGTGGACGCTTCCGAAGAAGAAGCGGGACGACGACTGAACGCGCGCTTCAGCGTGCTCACGCGAAACGCGATCGCACCTGCAATCCCAGCCGGTCGAGAAACGCGAGTGTCGGCTGCAAAGATTGACTCACCAGCTCGCTGCGTGCGGTGCTTGCCGCGGCAAGCGCGGCCCACTGGATGCCGCTCGCACTGTTCGTCTCACTCGCTCCGAGCGCGAGCCGGTACACGGGCGGCGGCGGAAAGAACATGACGCGTGCGAACTGGTCGATCACGATGCCAAGCGCCGCCGATGTGAGCCGCTTGCGCCACCTCGAAGCTTCCCGGGCAAGCGACTCCACCGCGGTGCGCGCATGCGCGATATGGCGTGCCTCGTCGCGCATGTGCAGATCGACCATGCGATAGACGACGGCGGAGACGGTGGACTGCTCGATGCCTGCACGCACCATCGCGTTCATGCGGTTCGGAAATTCTTCACCGGCGAGCACGGTAGTCCAGAAGAGGAGCCCGTCAGCCGGAGCATGGCGGCCCACCAGACGCGCCAGTCGCGGTCGATGCGCGCGCGCATCGGGAATCGAGACGCCGCTGCGCGCCATGAGCTCGATGAACATCAGGCTGTGGCCGGCTTCTTCGCGGATTTCGTGCAGATAGCGGCGCTTGAGCGCGGTGTCCGCGGTCTTGTCGAGATCGGAGGCGAGCCGGCTGATAAACAGGGACTCGAGCCACATACCGGTCTCGAGAAGGTGCGCGAACTCGAAATGCGAGAGACGTTGGCGGTCGGCAAGCGGCAGGCGTTCGAACGCCGGCACCCCTGCGAGCGACAGCGCCTCGGGCGGCAGCCACCAGGCGTCGCGTGCAACGCTGTCCCAGTTGAGCTTGCCCAGCGGATCGTGGTAAGGCAGGCTGTCGTCATTGAGAGAATGAACCAGCGCGGGCGGCATTGCAGACGTCTCCGTGGCGATACCCGAATCTAACGTGAGCCGGCCCGGGCTGAAAAGCACTGCAGCCCGGTGTTTCCTGATATGCACTTAGACCTATTTTATGAGCTTGCGATGCCGCCGCTCCTCCGGCGGACCGAGCGAGAGGTGTTCGACGCGGCGCTGGAGGAGCTCGAGACCGCCGATCGCGCCGGGTTCCGCTGCGCCTGGCTGGTCGAGCACCACTTCATGCGCGGGTACTCGCATTCGTCCAAGCCCGAGCTCTTCCTCGCGGCCGCCGCGCAGCGTACCGAGCGCCTGCGACTGGGCCTTGCCGTGATTCCTCTCCCGTACCACCACCCCGTGCACGTCGCCGAGCGTGTCGCGACGCTCGATCTGCTTTCTGCCGGACGGCTCGAGGTCGGAATCGGGCGCGGATTCTCGCCACGCGAATATGATGTGTTCGGCGCGCGCATGGCCGAGAGCCGCGAGCTCACGGAAGAATCGCTCGCGGTGCTGCGGGCGAGTTTCGCCGGTGGGCCGCTGAACCATTCGGGCAAGCATTATCGATTCGAGAATCTCGATGTGGTTCCCGCTGCCGTGCAGCGCCCGCATCCGCCACTCTGGACCGCGGCCGTCAGCCCGGAGAGCTTCGACTGGGCGGCCGAGGCGCGGCTCGGCGTGCTCGCCGGGCCGTTCAAGCCGTGGTTCATGATCGAGCAGGACATCCGTCGCTACCGGGAGGCCTGGCGCCACCCCGAGCCGGCGCGCATCGGCATGACCATCGGTATCCTGTGCCTTCGGGACGGCGCGCGCGCAAGAGCACTCGCGCGACCCGCGTTCACGTGGTTCTATTCCGAGCTCCTGCGCACCACCGCCCCGGTGCTCGAGCGGCTTTATCCCTCGTATGAGCGATTCCGCGAGATCGGCCGATTCCGGTCGTTGCTGCGGTTCGGTGCACGGCCGCGGCTGCTCGAGGCGGCGGGGATGACGGTGGCGGGGTCACCCGCAGAATGCATCGATCGTCTCGCGCGCTATCGCGATGCGGGCGTCACGCACCTTCTCTGTGCGATCGGCGCCGGGGCCGTGGAGAGTGCAGTGGTGCGCGAATCGATGGCCTGCCTCGCCGAGGAGGTGATGCCGGCGCTCGGCGCGGCGCGGCCGCAATGCGCGTCTGCGTAACGGGCGCGGCCGGGCACCTCGCCCACGCGTTGTTGCCATCGCTCTGCGCAGCAGACTGGGTCGAGAGCGTGGTCGGCGTCGACCGCGTGCAACCCGGATTTCGTCACCCGAAATTCGCATCGGTCGTGAGCGACATCGCCGACGCCTCCGCTACCGCGGAGGCGGAGCGAGCCCAAGCGCTCGTTCATCTTGCCTATGTCGTCACTCGCGGGCGCACGTCCGCGCGGGAAATGCGCCGGGTAAACGTCGACGCCGCGAAGACGATCATCGGCACCGCCGATGCGACGGGCGCGCGCGTGGTCGTGCTCTCGTCCGCAGCCGTATATGGGCGCGGTGAGGGTATCGCCGAGACGGCGCCGCTCGCGCCCCTGCCGGGATTTCTCTACGCCGAGAACAAGGTTGCGATGGAATGCTGGATCGCGGCGCATGCGCCGCGTGCGGCAGTGCTGCGGCCGCATATCATCCTCGGCCCGAATGCGCTGCCCTTGCTGCGGCAAATTGCAGCGATGCCCGTGTACCCGCGCGTGCCCGATCCGCAGCCGAGGCTGCAATGCGTACACGAGGCGGACGTAGCGCGCGCCATCCTGCTCGCATTGCGTTCCGGGTCGACCGGAGCCTTCAACCTCGCCCGTCCCGAGTCGTTCACCTGGAAGGCGCTCGCGCGCGCGCAGCATCGTCGCGCCGTGGGGCTTCCGCTGCCCTGGCTGCGCGCGGGCGTCTGGACAGCCTGGCGTCTCGGCGGCTGGGGCGGGGAACCGGGCTGGCTGTCAGGTGCCGCACACTCCCTCACGCTGGACTGCACGCGCGCGCACGACGAGCTCGGCTGGACCGCGACCCACGATCCTTTCGGCTAACGGCGAAACGCCGTTGCGTTCGCTGCCGCGTCAGTGCAGGACGCGCGGCACCGAGAGCGTGAACTCCGGGATCGCCGCGTCGAAGCGGGTGCCGTCCTCGGCGACCATCTGGTAGGCGCCGCGCATCGTCCCGACCTGGGTGGCGATGGCAGTCCCGCTCGTGTACTCGAACGCCTCGCCCGGCTTGATGAGCGGCTGCTCGCCGACCACGCCGAGCCCGCGCACTTCCTGGACCTGACTATCCGAGTCGGTGATGACCCAGTGGCGGCTGATCAGCTGCGCGGCGATGCTGCCCGTGTTCCGAATGGTGATCGTGTAGGCAAAAACGTACCGTCCGGCCTCCTCGTCCGACTGGTCGGCGAGGTACTGGGTCCTGGTTGCCACGCTGATCTCGTACCGGCGATCCGGATCGGTATCCATGCTACTTATTCCACATCAAATTTTCCCACTGCACAAGCTCGGCCCGTCATCCGGGATTACGATTAGAATCATTCCGCAACCGCCGGTTCCCGACGCCATGCCCGCCCGCACACACCGCATCGCACCCAGCATCCTGTCGGCCGATTTTGCACGTCTCGGCGACGAGATCCTGGCGGTGGTGGCGGCGGGCGCGGACTTCATTCATTTCGACGTGATGGACAACCATTACGTTCCGAACCTCACTTTCGGCCCGCACGTCTGCGAGGCGATCCGGCCGCTGACCGACGCGGTGATCGACGTGCACCTGATGGTGAAGCCGGTCGACCGGATCGTGCCCGATTTTGCCAAAGCCGGCGCAAACATCATCAGCTTCCATCCCGAGGCGACCGAACACGTCGATCGGACGATCGGACTGATTCGCGAAAACGGCTGTCGACCTGGCCTGGTGCTCAACCCTGCCACGCCGGTCAACTGGCTCGATTACACGCTGCACGCGCTCGACCTCGTGCTCGTGATGTCGGTCAATCCGGGATTCGGGGGCCAGAAATTCATCCCCGCTTCGCTCGACAAGCTGCGCGAAGTCCGCAAGCGTGTCGATGCGCAAGCCAAGCAGTCCCGGCGCGAGATCCTGCTCGAGGTGGACGGCGGGGTGAAGGTCGACAACATCGGCGAGATCGCGCGGGCCGGGGCCGACACGTTCGTCGCTGGCTCGGCGATCTTCGGCGCCAAGGATTACAAGGCCACGATCGACGCGATGCGCGCCGAGCTCGCCAAAGTCGCCTGAATGGGCCCGATCCGGGCCGTCCTCGTCGATCTGGACGGCACGCTGCTCGACACCGTCGCCGATCTCGCGGCTGCAATCAATCGCGTACACGCCGAGCTCGGACTGCCTGCGCGCGATCCCACTCTCATCGCAACCTACGTGGGCAAAGGGCTGCCGACGATGGTGCGCCGGGCGCTGGCCGGGACGCTCGAAGGCGATGTAGACGAAGCGCTCTTTCAACGCGCGTGGAAGCTATTCGACGGACACTATGCAGCCGAGTCCGGGCGGCAGGCGAAACCTTATCCGGGCGCGCGCGAAGGCATCGCCCGGATGCGCGCGCAGGGCCTGCGGCTCGCGTGTGTGACCAACAAGAGCGAGCGCTTCACGCTGGAGCTGCTGCGCGACACGAATTTCCTGGATGCTTTCGAGTTCGCGATCTGCGGAGACCAGGTCGCGAGAAAAAAACCCGACCCGGCGCCCTGTCTTCTGGCATGCGAACGGCTCGGGGTGCCGCCGGCCGAAGCGCTCGTCATCGGCGACTCGGAGAACGACGTGCAGGCCGCACGCGCGGCCGGCTGTCCGGTCTGGTGCGTGCCCTATGGCTACAACGAAGGCCGCCCGTTCGAATCGCTCGCGTGCGATCGGACGGTCGCGACATTGGCCGAGGCGGCGCAATTTCTTGAAGCTTGCGCAAGCGGCGATCGATGAGCACTATCTGCCGGGAGGCGGGGTGCTCGTCCGCACCCGTCACCGGGAAGCGCTGAAATGAAACCGTTCCTCTTCAACGAGCTGTTCGACGTCCATACCAATCTCGTCATCAAGAACGCCGGGCTGGGTTTGATGCCCGCGGTCATGATCGACGATTTCCTGAAACACCCAAGCCGGGTCCGGGAGGTCGTGGGAAGCGCCCCGGCGCCCAACTGGAAATACGTGGAGGGCGGTCGCAACTTCGTCGATTACTACGACTGTCGCCTGCGCTTCCCGGTCTGGTTTCCGAACAACATGATCTCGGTTGCGCATCAGGCCGTGCAGACCGTTTATTCGGTCGACACGCGGCCCGCGGACGCGAGCGTCGACGTGAACTGGTTCATGCAGATCAACGAAAAGCGGGCCGATTGCGCCGTGCCCCACAGCGACATGACCGCGAATGCGCGTCGGTCATTCACGTGCATCGTCTATCTCAATGACCGCGACGAGTGTTCCGGCGGCACGGCGTTCTTCCGGTTCAAGAAATCGAGCTCGCTCGTCCACGACGCGGCGTACGACCGGGCGAGTCAACAGGATCCTCGCGTCGCCGAAACCGGACGGGACTACTGGCCGGAAAATGCCGAAGAGTTCTGGGAAATGGTCGGATCGATCGACATGGTGCCGGGGCGATTGGTGATCTTTCCTTCCGAGTACTTTCACGCCGCCTATCATCCGCAGAATTCGTTCTATGACTTCCCGCGGCTGACGCTCGCGTTCTGGATGATCTGCTGAGACCGGGTCGAGAATCGTAGACCCAGAGGAGCGCAGCAAGCCTTGCAGCCACGTCGTTGCTGCGGCGCGTTACAGGGTGCTATAGTCCACCAAGACGCTGCATTCCTTCCATTCGACGCGCCGATCAGTATGAGCTGCCCGCTCTTCGGGATTCGGGGATTTGCCGCCTGGCACGGCTGGCGCCGCTGGCGCCCGTAAGCCTGCAGTTCGCGCGCCCGCCGCGCGCCCCGAAGCACCCCGAAGAGCGTCCTACAGGAGCAGTTCATGACCGAAGCCGAGTTCAAGCGGCTCGCCGCGCAAGGTTTCAACCGGGTTCCCCTGGTGCTCGAGACCTTTGCCGATCTCGACACGCCGCTTTCGATCTACCTGAAGCTGGCGAACCGGACCAACACGTACCTGCTTGAGTCCGTGGTCGGCGGCGAGCGTTTCGGCCGCTATTCCTTCATCGGGCTCGCGTCACCGGTGCGACTGCGCGTGATCGGACGCGCAGTGAGTGTGTTGCACGGCGAGGCGGAGACCGAGCGCCTCGAGACCGACGAGCCGCTCGCGTTCATTCGCGAATATCTCAAGCGGTTCCGCTCCTACGCGCGACCGGGGCTGCCTCGCTTCTGCGGTGGCTTGGTCGGCTACTTTGGCTACGAGACGGCCCGTTGGCACGAGGCGCGCCTCGGTGGCCGGCCGCCGAAACCCAACACCGTCGGTTGCCCCGATGCGCTCTTTCTCCTGTCCGAGGAGATCGCGGTCGTCGACAATCTCTCGGGAAAGCTCTATCTCGTGGTCTTCGCGGATCCGGCGAAACCCGGCGCCTACCAGGACGCGCAGGCGCGATTGCGCGAGCTGCTCGGCGCGCTGCGCCTGCCGCTGCCGTTGAGGCCCCAGGAGCCGTCCGCGCCCACTTCCGGCGAGTCGAATGTCGGGGACGCCACTTTTCGCGCCTGGGTCGAGCGGGCCAAGCGCTACATCTACGACGGCGACATCATGCAGGTCGTGCTCTCGCAGCGCATGAGCCAGCCCTTCGGCGCGCCGCCGCTTGCGCTGTACCGCAGCCTGCGCTCGCTCAATCCCTCGCCGTACATGTTCTACTTCGACTTCGGCAACTTTCACATCGTCGGCGCCTCGCCGGAAATCCTGGTGCGGCTCGAGGGCGATGCGGTCACCGTGCGCCCGATCGCGGGGACGCGGCGACGCGGCGCGGACACGGACGAAGACACGCGACTCGCCGCCGAGCTGCTCGCGGATCCCAAGGAGCGCGCCGAGCACGTGATGCTGGTGGACCTCGGCCGCAACGACGTTGGCCGCGTCGCGCAGATCGGCACGGTGAAGGTGACCGAGACGATGACCGTCGAGCGGTACTCGCACGTGATGCACATCGTCTCGAATGTGGAAGGCCGGCTGAAACCGGGTCTCGACGCGCTCGACGTCCTCGCGGCGACGTTTCCCGCCGGCACGGTGAGCGGAGCGCCCAAGCTGCGCGCGATGGAGATCATCGACGAGCTCGAGCCGGATGCGCGCGGTGTCTATGCGGGGGCGGTCGGCTATCTGGGGTTCAGCGGCGACATGGATCTCGCCATCGCGATCCGCACCGCGGTGCTGAAGGACGGCGCGCTGCACGTGCAGGCGGGCGCTGGCCTGGTTGCCGACTCCGTTCCGGAAAGCGAATGGCAGGAGACCTGCAGCAAGGCCCGCGCGCTGCAGCGCGCCGCCGAAATCGCGTTGGCCGGCCTCGACACGCGGCTGGAGGGATGAGCGAGGCCCATACTATGCGTGACAGTAAAATCGGTCGCACGGAGTTGACATGCTGCTGATGATCGACAACTACGACTCGTTCACCTACAACCTGGTCCAGTACCTGGGCGAGCTGGGCGAGGACGTGCACGTGGTGCGTAACGACGCGATCACGCTGGAGGAGGTGGCACAGCTCGCGCCAGAGCGGATCGTCGTTTCGCCCGGACCCTGCACGCCGAACGAGGCCGGCATCTCGGTGTCGCTCGTCCGGGAGTTCGCCGGCCGCATCCCGATCCTCGGCGTGTGCCTCGGGCACCAGTCGGTCGGCCAGGCGTTCGGCGCGCGGATCGGCCACGCTCGCACCCTGATGCACGGCAAGGTCTCTGCGATTCATCATCGCGGCCAGGGCGTGTTTCGCGATCTGCCCGAGGGGTTCAGCGCGACGCGCTACCACTCGCTCGCGATCGAGCGCGAGTCGCTGCCGGAATGCCTCGAGATCACCGCCGAGACCGACGACGGCGAGATCATGGGTGTGCGCCATCGACAGCTTGCAGTGGAGGGCGTGCAGTTCCATCCGGAGTCCGTGCTCACCGAGCACGGGCACGCGCTGCTCCGCAACTTCCTCCAATCCCCGGGAGAACAGTCATGAGCATCACGACGCAGGAGGCACTGACCCGCTGTATCGAGCATCGCGAGATCTTCCACGACGAGATGCTCGATCTCATGCGCCAGATCATGAGCGGGGAGATGTCGCCCGTCCTCATCGCGGCCGTCACGATCGGACTGCGCGTCAAGAAGGAGACGATCGGCGAGATCACCGCTGCGGCACAGGTGATGCGCGAGCTCGCGACCAAGGTCGTCGTGAAGGACCCCGAGAATCTGGTCGATGTGGTCGGCACCGGCGGCGACAGCGCGCACACCTTCAACATCTCCACCGCGGCGAGCTTCGTCTGTGCGGCGGCAGGCGCGCGGGTCGCGAAGCACATGGGGCGCGCCGTATCGAGCAAGTCGGGCGCGGCGGACGTTCTGGAGGCGCTCGGGGCGAACATCAGCCTGAAGCCCGAAGAGGTCGCGCGCGCGATCGACGAGCTGGGCGTCGGCTTCATGTTTGCGCCGAACCATCACGCGGCGATGAAGTACGCGGCGCCGGTGCGCCGCGAGCTCGGCGTGCGCACCATCTTCAACATCCTCGGACCGCTGACCAATCCGGCCGGCGCCCCCAACCAGGTGATGGGGGTGTTCCACTCGGATCTCGTCGGCATCCAGATCCGCGTGCTGCAGCGCCTCGGCGCGCGCCACGCCATGACGGTGTGGGGCATGGAGAACCTGGACGAGATCTCGATCTCGGGTCAGACCATGGTGGGCGAGCTCAAGGAAGGGCGGATCAACGAGTACACGATCCACCCCGAGGATTTCGGTCTACCGGTGCACGATCCGCGCACGCTGCGCGTCACGACCGTCGAGGAATCGCGCGACGCGGTGTTGAAGGCGCTCGAGAACAAGGCCAGCTCCGCGCGCGACATCGTCGCGCTCAATGCCGGCGCGGCGATCTACGTGTCCGGAAAGGCCGCGACGATGCAGGACGGCGTGGAACGCGCATTCGAGACGATCGCGAGCGGCGCGGCGCGTGCGAAGCTCGACGAGTTCGTGAAGTTCACTCAGCGGTTCGCGAAAGCGTAGGGGAGCCGCCGGGCGATGGCGCCCGGGCACGCAACGGGAGAACGAGTGAGCGATATTCTCGAACGCATCCTGGCGGTCAAGCGCGCCGAGGTGGCCCGCGCACAGCGTGACCGGCCGCCTGAAGTCGTGCGCGCGGAAGCTGCTGCCGCCCCGCCGCCGCGCGATTTCGCCGGTGCGTTGCGCGCGAAGATCGCCGCGGGCCGTCCGGCGGTGATTGCGGAAATCAAGCGCGCGAGTCCGAGCAAGGGCGTGCTCCGGGAGAAATTCGATCCGGCCGCAATCGCACGGTCCTATGCATCGCACGGCGCCGCCTGCCTCTCGGTGCTCACCGATGTACAGTTCTTCCAGGGTGCGCCGGAGCACCTCGCCGTCGCGCGTGAAAGCTCCGGTCTGCCCGCACTGCGCAAGGATTTCGTGATCGACCCTTACCAGGTGCACGAATCCCGCGCGCTGGGCGCGGACTGCATCCTGCTCATCGTTGCGGCGCTCGACCTGTCGCGCATGCTGGCACTCGAGGCAACGGCCCAATCACTCGGCATGGCGGTGCTCGTCGAGGTGCACGACGCGGCCGAGCTCGAGACGGCGCTCCGCCTCGCGACCCCGCTCATCGGGGTCAACAACCGCAATCTCCGCACTTTCGAGACCCGGCTGGAGACGACGCTCGGCCTGCTGGCGCGCGTTCCGGACGACCGGCTGGTCGTCACGGAAAGCGGCATTCTGGCGCCGAGCGACGTCGCGCGAATGCGGGCCAACGCCGTGCAAGCCTTCCTTATAGGGGAAGCTTTCATGCGCGCGGCCGATCCTGGTAAGGCACTTGAAGAGCTGTTTTTATCTGTTTGATTTATATGAATTTCAGATTCCAGCTCTAATTGTTGCGCCCGCGCAACAAAAAAGCACCTCGAAGGGGCTTTTTCGAAGGGTTGTCTTGCGGGTGGTTTTGCCCGTTTGGCAGAATGCTTTCAGCTTCCCGATACGCTCGGAGGAGTGGACGGCGCAGGGGGGACCCGGCGCTCTAGGCAATCTCATGAGGAGAACTCTTTGATGAACAAGAAACTGATGGCAGCCGCGGTCGCCGGCGTGCTCGTCGCTCCCGCTGCGTTCGCGCAGTCGAGCAACGTGCAGCTGTACGGTCGGATCAACGGCGGCTTGAGTTACTACAAGGCGGACGGCGCGGCCGGTTGCACGGTGACCGATTGCGCGAACCGTGAAGGCCGCTTGCGGGTGTTCGACAACAGCTCGCGGGTCGGTATTCGTGGGACCGAGGATCTCGGCAACGGCCTGAAGGCGATCTTCCAGGTCGAGACCGGCGTCAACATCGACAACGGCAACAACTTTGGCCAGGGCGGTCAGACGAACGGCTCGACCGGCTTCTGGGGCAGCCGCACCACGTACGGTGGTTTGCAGGCCGGCTGGGGACGCCTCACCTACGGACGCCAGAACATCTACTGGGTGAACGGCGTGAACGCGCCATTCGCGGGCGCCTGGATCAACAGCGAGATTCCCTGGACCAACGGCACGAACCTCGGTCGCGTGAGCAACGGCGGCATCATCACGGCGCGCGTGAGCAACACGATCCAGTACACGTCGCCGACCTGGGCCGGCAACAACTTCACGATCAGCTGGGCACCGACGTCGGAAGCGGTGCAAGACCAGACCGTCGCCGGCGTGACCTCCGACACGAACGGCAGCATCTGGGGCGCAACGTGGCGCGGCACGTTCGGCCCGATCTATGCTCAGCTCGACTATGCCCAGCCAAGCCTGGGCACGGTTGGAGGCTTCCAGAAGAAGGGCCAGCTGTACAAGGCGGGTCTGGGCTGGGGTTACATGCCCGGCGCGCGCGTGAGCGTCATCTGGGTTCGCACGCAGAACAACTCGCCGACCGGCCTGAATACGGCGCCGGGTACCGCGGGTACCAAGGTGAAGAAGGACGGCTACACCATCAACTGGTACCAGACCTTCGGCAACATCCAGGCGATGGCGCAGTATGGCTGGACCGGCGACCTCAAGAACTGCGCGGCAGCGGACAACGTGATCTGCAGCAGCTCCTCGTCGAAGGCCTGGATGGTCGGCGGACGCTACCTCCTGTCGAAGCGCACCTGGCTCTACCTCAGCTACATGCAGGTGACCAACAAGGACGGCGATTTCATCGACTTCACCGGCGCGGCGCAGACGTCGGTCGGCCCGGGCGGCACGACGCCCTATGGCGCGGATCCGCAGATGATCGCGCTGGGCTTCTTCCACCACTTCTAAGACCTGGCGTAGACCAGGCTAGGATGGAAACGGGCGCTTCGGCGCCCGTTTTTTTTTCGCCTTGGCGAAACGAGGCTCATCGCCGCCGCCCAAGCGAGAAGGCAACGTTACCCTCCTTCCCGTAGCCCGCGGTATGCTTGAAGGTGTTTTCGAACCGTTATTGCACATGCCTCCAATGCTGAGCGCGTTTGACCGGTTGATCATCGAAATGGACCAAGGCATCCGGACGGTCTTCGGAGTTCACACCGACGCGCGGCCCACGCCGGGGCGTGATATCCCCGAGGCTGATCTGAGTGATTCCGCGCGCTCGCACGCCGCGGGGCTCATGCGCGTCAACCACTGCGGGGAAGTGTGCGCGCAGGCGCTCTATCAGGGCCAGGCGCTCGCTTCGCGAAACGACGCCCTCACCAGCAAGCTGCGTGCAGCGGCGCGCGAGGAGGAGGACCATCTCGCCTGGACCGAGGCACGCATCCGCGAGCTCGGCGGGCAAACGAGTCTGCTCAATCCGCTCTGGTACATCGGATCGCTCGCGATGGGATACGCCGCGGGCAAGGCAGGCGACGCCTGGAGCCTCGGCTTCCTCAAGGAAACCGAGCGTCAGGTCGAGCGTCACCTGGAAGGACATCTCGAGCGGCTCGATCCCGACGACGTGCGCACGCGCGAGATCGTTGTGCAGATGAAGGCCGACGAGGCGGGGCACGCCGACATGGCCGCGCGACTCGGGGCGCGCGAGCTGCCGTTTCCCGTAAAGCGCACCATGGCCGCGGTCGCGAAGGTGATGACGACGCTGTCGTACCGCGTGTAGGGTGGGGCTTTCTCCGGGGTGTTTCCCCTCCTCTCCGAGGGTGAGGCGAGGATTCGAAGCACGTGCCTGCGCACGCGCACGTGCGAGCCGCTGAACGCCCGAAGCCTCTGTGCTTCGGGCCGGGCGGGGTGCCGCGAAGCGCCGGGGTGGTGTGCGGCCCCGTTTGAAACTTGAACCACCCCGTCGGGCTTCGCCCGACACCCCTCCTTGAAAAGGAGGGGAAACTGAAAAGTTCGATTCAAACATTCGCCCCGCACACAAAGGAAAAGGGCGCGGCTTGCGCCGCGCCCTTCCCATGGCCTCCCTGTGCGCCGACCGTGCCGGCGCCAGCCTTACTCAGAACTTGAAGCTCGCCTGCGCCCCGAGGATGTTGATGTTGCTCTTGTAGTTGCCGACAAGATTCCCGGGTGGGATGGTGTTCGGCATCAGCTGGCTGGGGCCGTCGTTCACCCAGATGTAGGTGTAGCCGACATCGAACCACCAGTTCGGCGACGGCTTGAACCGCGCCCCGACCGAGAGCCACGTGCGGTCGTTGTCCGGGAGACGCGGCGTGCGGAACTCGTCTTGCACCGGAGACTTGTCATACGCGATGCCGGCGCGTAGCAGCACCGGCTGGCTGACCTCGTACTCGATGCCGCCGCCGACGCGCCAGCTGGTCTTGAAGTTGAGCGCCGTGTTCGAGGCGTTCGTGCCGGCCAACGGACCGCTGGTGCGAACAAGGGTGAGGTTCTGAATCGTGTCCCAGCCCGTCCACGTCCAGTCCGCCAGCAGCCGGATCTTCGGGTTGAGCTTGTGCGACACGGCGACGGAAAAGGTGTCCGGGAGCTTGATGTTGGCCTTGACCGTGCCCGCGAGCGCGGCAAGCGCAGGTGTGCTGAACGTCAGGTCCGCGTTGATCTCGTACTTTATGGTCGAGCGATAGGTCACCCCGATGCGCGTGTCCGGTCCGAGGGCGAACAGCGCCCCGACATTCCAGCCCCATCCCCAGTCGTCGCCCTTGACCTGTCCGACCGACCCCGGAATCAGGGGGCTTGCCCCGTTCGTGAGCGTGGCTTCCAGCCTCTGGTAGCTCAAGCCTGCACCGAGCTGGATCGCGTTGTTCACCTTGAACGCGACGGTCGGGTTGATGTTGAGCGTCTTGATTTCCGACTTGAGGGCATGGAACTGGCCGGCCCATGGGAGATCCCATTCGGTGGAGAGGCCGAAAGGCGCGTTGATCCCGAGGCCCACCGACCATTGCGGGTTGATCATCCACGAGCCGTAGAGCGCCGGTACCAGGGCGTCCACCCCCGCGTTGCCGTCGTTACCGAATGCGGCAAAGGTGGACGTGCCGCTGTCCGTGTACTTCGTGTCGGGCATGATGTAGTTGAGCGAGACGGCACCCTGGATCCCCGGTAACAGCGCCGTGCCGGCCGGATTCCAGAAGACCGTGCTGGCGTCCTGCACAGCGGCTGCCATCCCCGAGTAGGCCAAACCCAGGCCGCTGGCGTTCTGCTCTTGCAGCTGGAAACCGCTCGCGAATGCGTTGGTCCCGAGGGCCGCGAACGCCGTACCGAGGGCAGCCGCCAGGAGCTTGTTCTGATTACGTCGCTTCTTCATCTTGGGGTCTCTCCGCTTCTTTTTTGCTGACTCGGCGCTCCCCCGTAGCCGCGTCGTCAGTACCCAGCCAGTATACGAATCCGGTTTCGGGTTCACAATGAAAATACAATGGCTTAACGCCCTTTCGTTGCGAAAAAGCAACATGAAGAGGCAGGGTCTTAACGTGAATCAAGCGAGTCGGGCGAAGCCGCTCGGTACGGACGATTTTCCGGGTCTTCTTTTCGACGTTCGATATCCCGGCTTGGCGGGGGATCAGGCGTCCTCGACGATCTCGTGGCTGATCGTCATCTCCGCGGCCTTGTTCAGCATGGCGGACGCGGAACAATACTTTTCGTGGGAGAGGTGGACCGCGCGCTCGACCGCGGCCGGCTTCAGATTGCGGCCGCGTACGACGAAGTGCATGTGGATGCGCGTGAACACTTTCGGATGATCCTCGGCGCGGTCCGCAGACAGTTTCACGTGGCAGCCGCGGACGTCCTGGCGGCTCTTTTTGAGAATGAGCACCACGTCGTAGGCCGTACAGGCGCCGGTCCCTGCAAGCACGGTCTCCATGGGGCGGGGCCCGAGGTTGCGTCCGCCTCCCGCCGGCGCGCCGTCCATCACGAAGGCATGCCCGCTTCCCGTCTCGGCGACGAAAGTCATGCCGCCGTCCAGTCCGCCCCAGCGTACCGTGCACTCCATTGCTCGTGCTCCGATTGAATGGAAGCGGGGATTCTAGCGCCCCCATGATCGGCCCCGGCGCACGTGGGTTGTGCTTTGCGTCAAGCCCAGCTTGACCCGGACCACTCGTTCCAAGCGTCCCGGACCACCCCGCATGGGGCGTCCGGACAAAAAGCCACTAACTTGTTCAGGTTATTGGCATAAATTTCAGCGAAGCGCGATAAGTGGAAATCAAGACCCCATAAAAATACTCATGCCGCAACGCACCAATTCTACTTGCATTGCACAATACGGCTCGTCATAATGGATCCAGTTCGCAATTCGCGGGATCAGTTTCAGCATTTTTAGAGTTTGTCTCCTCCACCCTCCTCCTTTGGTGGATTCTGCGCAGCCACATCGGCTGCGCTTTTTTTTGCCCAAGCTTCTGATTTGACGGAGCAAGCCGTGCCCAATAGAATAGCGGGCTCTCGACTGCGGTCACCTTAGAACACGAACTCATGAAAACCTTTTCCGCCAAGCCCGGCGAGGTCCGCCACGACTGGTATGTCGTGGACGCCGCCGACAAAGTGCTCGGGCGGCTCGCCGCGCAACTCGCGACGCGCCTGCGCGGCAAGCACAAGCCGATCTACACGCCGCACGTCGACACCGGTGACTACATCGTCGTGATCAACGCGTCCAAACTGCGCGTGACGGGCGCGAAGCCCGTGCAGAAGATCTACCGGCGGCATAGCGGCAAGCCGGGTGAGTTGAAGGAAACGCAGTTCGCCAAGCTGCACGCGAAATTCCCCGAGCGGGTGCTCGAAATCGCGGTAAAGGGGATGTTGCCGAAGGGGCCGCTCGGCTCGGCGATGTTCCGCAAGCTGAAGGTCTACGCGGGCGATGCGCACCCGCATTCCGCGCAACAGCCCAAGACGCTGGAGATCCGGTCATGATCGGCGAGTACTACTACGGCACTGGCCGTCGCAAGAGCGCGGTGGCGCGCGTCTTCCTCAAGGGGGGCAAGGGCCGCTTCATCGTCAACGACAAACCGGTCGACGAGTACTTCGGCCGCGAGACGGGTCGGATGATCGCGCGCCAGCCGCTCGCTCTGACCAACAACCTCAGCACGTTCGACATCCTTGTGAACGTCTCGGGTGGCGGCGAGTCGGGTCAGGCGGGCGCGGTGCGTCACGGCATCACGCGCGCGCTCATCGAATACGATGCCGCGCTCAAGCCGTCGCTGTCCAAGGCCGGGCTCGTGACACGCGACGCGCGAGAAGTCGAGCGAAAGAAGGTCGGTCTGCACAAGGCGCGGCGGCGCCCGCAGTACTCCAAGCGCTGATGACCGAATAGCGAGTACGAGAGAGCCGCCCGCGAGGCGGCTTTTTTGTCTGTGCGTACGATGTCGCCGCAAAGCGACACCGAGCGAGGGGCGAATCGATGATCAAGGTGGGTATCGTCGGCGGCACGGGGTATTCCGGCGTGGAACTGTTGCGGTTGCTCGCCCAGCATTCGGGCGTGGAACTGACGGCGATTACGTCGCGCAAGGAGGCCGGCATGGCGGTGGCCGACCTTTTTCCCAGTCTGCGCGGCCGCATCGGACTCACATTCAGCGATCCCGCGAACGCGCCACTCACGAGCTGCGACGTGGTGTTCTTTGCTACGCCGAACGGCGTGGCCATGGGCGAAGCGCGCTCGCTCGTAGAGGCCGGCGTGCGCATCGTCGACATCTCAGCCGACTTCCGGATCCGCGACGTCGGCGAGTGGGAGAAGTGGTATCGGATGAAGCACGCGGCACCCGAGCTCGTTGCCGAGGCGGTCTACGGATTACCCGAGGTGAATCGCGCAGCGATATCGAAGGCGCGCGTGGTTGCGAATCCCGGCTGCTATCCGACCGCGGTGCAGCTCGGCTTCCTCCCGCTAATCGAGGCGAACGTGGTCGATCTCGACCACCTCATCGCGGACGCCAAATCGGGCGTGAGCGGTGCCGGACGCAAAGCGGAAACGCACATCCTCTTCTCGGAGGCCTCCGATAATTTTGCCGCCTACGGCGTACCCGGGCACCGGCATTGGCCCGAGATTCTTCAAGGACTCGCGCAGGCCACGGGGAAACGCGTGGGCCTGACGTTTGTTCCGCACCTCGCGCCGATGATCCGCGGCATTCACGCGACCCTCTATGCGCGGATCACGGGCGACGTGGACTTCCAGGCGCTCTACGAGAGCCGGTACGCGACCGAGCCGTTCGTGGACGTGCTGCCCCCCGGTCGGCATCCCGACACGCGCTCCGTGCGCGCGGCCAATGTGTGCCGGATTGCCGTGCATCGACCGCACGATGGTGACATGCTCGTGGTGCTCGCTGTAATCGACAACCTCGTCAAGGGCGCTGCCGGACAGGCGGTGCAGAACATGAATCTGATGTTCGGCATGGATGAGACGACCGGCCTCGTGCAGTTGCCGGTCATTCCGTGAGGTCCGATGCGCAAGCGCCTGCGGCGGCTTCGCCAGCACTACGGCATTGCGGCTCCGCGGCTCGCGGTCAGCCCGCACGTCGCATGGTATTGGCGCGCGCTGCGGATCACCGTGGTGCTGTCGATTTCGGGCGCGCTGGCGCTGTGGATGTACGACACGGGGCGGCAATTTGCGGGGTTCGACCGCGGCGAGCTGGACGAGGAGCTGGCACAGCTCAAGGCGCACGTCGCCGAGCTCGAGGGCAAGCTCCCGAAGCTGCAGGCAATCGCCGATTCGAGCGATGCGCGGCTCAAGATCGAGCAAACGGCGCAGCGCAATCTCGCACGTCAGGTGCGAGAGCTGGAGGCGGACAATGCGCGGCTGAAGGAGGACATCGCCTTTTTCGAGAACCTGTCCGCGCAGGACCACGCCGACGATCGCGTCACGGTCGCGCGATTCAAGGTCGAGAGCAACGTGATTCCCGGCGAGTACCGTTATCGAGTGCTGGTGATGCAAGGCGGCTCTCGACCGCGCGAGTTCAGCGGGCGGCTTCAGTTCATCATCACGATGCAGCGCGACCGCAAGGATGTTATGCTGGTTATTCCCGACGAGACGTCGGAACCCAAATCGGCCTATCAGATCACTTTCAAGCGGTTTTATCGGGCCGACGGGGTGTTCCGGGTCGACCCGAACGCCAAGGTGCAGTCTGTACAGGTTCGGTTGCTCGAGAAGGGTTCGGGCCAGCCGCGCGCGACGCAGAGCTACAGCATGTCCTAGCGGCGCCGTGACCAGAGCACGACAGCGTATTCGGCAGGGTCGCGTCCGATGCGTCGCGGATGAGCGACCAAGCGCCGCTCCATGAATCGGAAGACCGGGAGGTACCATGTTCAGCAAGAAGCCCTCCAAACCGCAGAATCGTATCGACAGCCTGATCGGGGCAGGGACCCGGATCGAGGGCAGCGTCATCTTCACCGGCGGTCTGCGCATCGACGGCGAGGTCAAAGGTGACGTCGTGGCATCCGGCGATCAGCCCAGCACGGTGGTGGTGAGCGAGCAGGCGCGTATTGAAGGCGAGGTGCGAGTGACCCATATGGTGGTGAACGGCACGATCGCCGGTCATGTGCATGCGTCCGAGTTCCTGGAACTCCAGCCGCGCTGCCGGGTGACCGGAGATATCCATTACACCAACCTGGAAATCCAGCTTGGAGCGGTCGTCGATGGGCGGTTGGTGCACGCCGCGGAGGCCGGAGAAGGAAAGGCGGTCGAGCTGAAGTTGGCAAAGAGCAATCGATCCGATTGACCCACCCTTCACACCAGGCAACAATATCGGGTAAGGACCAGTATCGAGGAGTCAGAAATGAATGCCGTGACGGAAATGCCAGCGCCGCTGATCTTCACCGACAATGCGGCCGGCAAGGTGAAGCAACTGATCGACGAGGAAGGCAACGCCGACCTCAAGCTGCGCGTGTTCGTGACGGGCGGAGGCTGCTCGGGCTTCCAGTACGGGTTCACGTTCGACGAAGCGACGAACGAGGATGACACGGTCATGGAGAAGAATGGCGTGACGCTCCTGATCGATCCAATGAGCTATCAATACCTGGTCGGCGCCGAGATCGACTATCAGGAAAGCATCGAGGGCGCGCAGTTCGTGATCAAGAACCCGAACGCGACCAGCACCTGTGGCTGCGGCTCGTCCTTCTCGACCTGAGCGGGGGCAACGCAACGAAAACGGGGGCCACGGCCCCCGTTTCTTTTTCTAGACCGCGCGTATCGCAGCCGGAGGCGGCGGGGTGATGTGCAGCGCTTGATGAACCACCCCGGCTGCTGCGCAGCCACCCCTCCTTGAAAAGGAGGGGAAACAGCTAGATTCTCCACGGCCTACTCTCAGCGGGAAGGAGGGTAACGGGAGGAAACCGGCCGGTTCCCGCCTGTTCGTAACGTTCCAACCCTTCCTATGAATGCGCCTCGGCGCATCACGTCGCACTGCCGCGGATGCACTACCGTGGATAGATTGCTCCCAGGACTCTTGGCCCCGATGCACCAGTGACCGAGGGAACGTTGCCGGGGCGTCCGGCGAGTGCCTCGCGCGCGAGCCACGCGAAGGCGAAGGCCTCTACCAGCTTGGATGGAACGCCCAACTCATCGGTGTCCCTGAGCGTGCGACCCGGAAGGCGCGCCGCAAGGCGTCGGACGAGGTCGCTGTTCTGGGCGCCGCCGCCGCAAAGGAGAATCTCCATCGCCGAAGGGCAGTGCGTTTCGATCGCGCCGGAAACGGTTGCCGCGGTGAGCTCGGCAAGCGTCGCCTGCACGTCCGCGGCTTCATGAGCTTCCGGCGCGAAGCGCGCGAGCCAGTCTCGATTGAACTCCTCGCGCCCGGTGCTCTTTGGCGGGCGGGCCGCAAAGTACGGCTCGGCCAGGAAGGCCGCCAGCAGCGGGTCGATGACTTGTCCGCTCGCTGCCCATGCGCCATCGCGATCGAACGGCGCCCGGTGGTGCGATTGGGCCCAGCCGTCGAGCAGGATGTTGCCCGGACCGATGTCGAATCCCGAGACCGGCCCGTCGGGCGGAAGATCGGTCAGATTCGCGATGCCGCCGATGTTCACGATCACGCGATGCGCGCCGCTCGATCGGAAGCGTGCTGCATGAAAGGCGGGAACGAGTGGTGCGCCCTGTCCCCCTGCGGCGACATCGCGGCTGCGGAAGTCGCAAACGGTACAGATCCCGGTGCGCTCGGCGAGCGCCGCACCGTTAATGACCTGTAGCGTGTACCCGCGGTCGGGTCGGTGTCTCACGGTCTGACCATGGCATCCGATCGCGGTCACCGCGCGAGAATCGATTCCGGCAGACGCGAGCAGTGCCTGCGTCGCATCGGCGTAGCACTGCGAAAGCGCGATCCCGAGCGTGGCGGCACGCTCGAGTTCGTCGTCCCCGCGGCCATTCAGCGCGAGCGCTTCTGCCTGGATTTCGTGTGGATAGTTGAGCGAGTGCGAGGCAATCAGCCGCCAGGGCGACGACTGGAAATCGACGAGGACGGCATCGACGCCGTCCAGGCTCGTGCCAGACATGAGCCCAGCGTAAAGCTCGGGCACGGCGAAGTGCGACGCTAGTCCAGCGCCGCGATTTCCACGCTGCGCAGCTGGTCGAGTTGCGCAGCGTACGGCCCGGTCTGGTCGCGGAACGCCGCCATGCGTGCGACCGGAACCGGTTCGGCGGAGGGAAACACCATCTTCAGCGGGTTGCGATGCTGGTCCCCGACCCGGAACTCGTAGTGCAGGTGTGGACCGGTCGCCCAACCGGTCGCTCCCACGTAGCCGATGACGTCGCCCTGACTCACCCGTGCGCCGCGCCGGATACCGGCGCCGAACTTCGAGAGATGCGCGTAGAGCGTGCTGATGCGGCCTTTGTGCCGCAACACGACGACATTGCCGTAGCCGTTCTGTCGGCCGGCAGACTGGACCACCCCGTCACCGGTTGCGCGCACGCGAGTGCCGGTCGGAGCGCCGTAGTCCACGCCCCGGTGGGCTCGCCACTTCTTGAGCAACGGGTGAAAACGTCGCGTCGAGAAACCGGAAGTCACACGCGAAAACTCGAGCGGCGATCGAAGGAATGCCTTGCGCAGGCTCTGGCCATCTGGCGCATAGTAGCTGCCGCCATCCGGGTCCTCGCCGAACCAGACCGCCCGGTACTCCCGACCGTCGTTGATGAACTCGGCGGCGAGCACCCGGCCCGATTTGATCGCGCGGCCCTGGTGATAAAGCGTTTCATAGATGACCGAGAAGCGATCGCCCTTCCGCAGGTCCCGATGGAAATCGATGTCTCCGCCAAAAATCTCGGCAAGCTGGATGGCGACCGAATCCGGGAGGCCCGCATCGTCCGCCGCAGCGAAGAGCGACGACTGGATCTCGCCGGTCTTCATTTGCACGGCGCGCGAGAACTCGGCGGGCTCTTCCACCGGGCTGAAGCCGTCCGGTGTGCGGTCGAATCCGAGCACGGTGTCGCGCCCGGCCACGAATCGCAGGCTCAACAGGTCGCCGTGGTCGGCCGTGAGGGCCTGGACGGCCATGCCTGGGCGCAGCGCGCGGAACGGCTTGGCGCGCCCGTTTTCCCGGACCAGCCGCGCGGCGACGGCGGGATCGACGCCGAGGCGGGCCAGCAGGGCGGCCAGCGTGTCGCCCCGGTCGAACCGTTCTTCCTGCCAGAAGACGTGCGCATTCTCGTCGGGCACCTGTGCCGCCGAGATCGCGAGCTTCTCGATGACCATGACGCGTTCCACGGAGGGCTGGGCCGTCTCCCGGACCGTGCCGAACGCCGTCACCATCCCGAAAAGCGAAAAGAAAGCGACGGCCAGCGCGGCGCGGCGCTTGAGGCGTTTCCGCGGCGGATCGAGGTGCGCTAGAATCAACGCCTTGTTTTTCTGCATTTTTTTCCTGCAGTGGCTCTCAGTGTAGCAAAGCTTTTGCGAGAGTCCAAGAGAAATTTCATTGTCCAATGAGTGACTTGGCCCAACAACTTCAAGTAATTACTCGAGGAGCCGACGAGTTGCTCATCGAGGCCGAGCTTATCCAGAAGATCAAGCGCGGCAAACCCCTGAGGGTCAAGACCGGTTTCGATCCGACCGCGCCGGATCTGCACCTCGGCCACACGGTCCTGATCAACAAGATGCGTCAGTTTCAGGACCTCGGGCACCACGTAATGTTCCTGATCGGGGACTTTACCGGAATGATTGGTGATCCAAGCGGCCGAAATGTCACACGCCCGCCGCTTACCCCCGACCAAATCGCCGCGAATGCGGAAACTTACAAGGCGCAGGTGTTCAAGATTCTCGATCCGGACCGGACCGAGATCCTTTTCAACTCCGAATGGGGCAATGCCCTCGGGTCGGCAGGCATGATCAGGCTGGCGGCCAAGTACACCGTCGCGCGCATGCTCGAGCGTGACGATTTTGCGAAGCGGTTCAAGAACAGCCAGCCCATTTCCATCCACGAGCTCCTGTACCCGCTCGCGCAGGGCTACGACTCGGTCATGATGCACTCCGACATCGAGCTCGGCGGCACCGACCAGAAGTTCAACCTGCTTGTCGGTCGCGAGCTGCAGCGCGAGTACGGGCAAGAGCCGCAATGCATCCTCACCACGCCGCTTCTCGAGGGGCTCAACGGGGTGGAGAAGATGTCGAAGTCGCTCGGCAACTACGTCGGCATCACCGAGCCACCACAGGAAATCTTCGGCAAGCTGATGTCGATCTCCGATCCGCTGATGTGGCGCTACATCGAGCTGCTCTCGTTCGCGTCGATCGAGACGATCGCAGGCTGGCGCCGCGAGGTGGAGGAGGGACGCAATCCCCGCGACATAAAGGTGCTTTTCGCCAGGGAGATCGTGGAGCGCTTCCACAGTCGTGCCGATGCCGACCGCGCGCAGCGGGATTTCGAGGCCCGGTTCCAGCGCCACGAGCTGCCGCAGGATCTCCGCGAGGTACGTCTCCCCGTCGCGAGTGGACCCATGCTGCTCACGCAAGTGCTCAAGCAGGCGGGCCTTACAGCCAGTACCTCGGAAGCCCTGCGGATGATCGAGCAGGGCGGCGTGAAGCTCGACGGGGAGCGGGTGAGCGACAGGAACCTTTCCCTGTCGCCCGGCACCACCGCGGTGCTGCAGGTCGGCAAGCGCAAGGCCGCCCGGGTCACGCTTGGGTGAGCGCCCACTGGACGGCGTGAGCGAATCCGCGCCGCGCGCCGTCGTCGCGCTCGACGGCGTCGCCAAGACGTACCCGAGCGGCACGCGCGCGCTCGACCCGGTGACGCTGGCGGTGCGCGAGGGCGAGTTCGTCACGCTGCTCGGCCCGTCGGGCTGCGGCAAGAGCACCATCCTCAATCTGATCGCAGGCCTTGCCGCCCCGACGCGCGGACGCATCGCGTGGTGGGGCGCCGGGCCGGAAGCCCTCGGTGCGCGGGGTCGGCGACTCGCGATGGTGTTCCAGAGCGCCACGCTCATGCCGTGGGCGCGCGTGGCAACGAACGTGCGGCTGCCTCTGGACCTTGCCGGGGTGCCGCGACCCGCCGCCGAAGGGGCCGTACGCGACTCGCTCGCGCTCGTGGGGCTGGCGGGATTCGAGTCGAGCTATCCGCGCGAGCTTTCCGGCGGGATGCAGATGCGCGCGTCGATCGCGCGCGCCCTGGTGACCCAACCGGATCTCCTGCTGATGGACGAACCCTTCGGCGCACTCGACGAGATCACGCGGACGCGTCTCGATGCGGAGCTGCTGGGGCTCTGGAGCGACCGGCGATTCACCGTCGTGTTCGTGACCCACAGCATCTACGAGGCGGTGTTTCTCTCGCAGCGTGTCGTCGTGATGTCGGCGCGGCCGGGCAGACTGCTCGACGAGGTCACGATCGACGAACCCTATCCGCGGACCGAGGCGTTCCGGGTATCGCAGCGCTTTCTCGAGCACGCGCAGGCCCTTCAGTCAGGACTCGTCGAGGCGAGTCGCGAGACGGGAGTGAGATCGTGATCGCACCGGACGCTTTGGAGCGACGCGCCGCGACGGTCCAACGAGTCACCCGCATCGCTGCTCCGGTCGGTGTCGCGCTTCTAGTGCTCATCGTCTGGCAGGTACTCGTCACGGCATACGACTTGCCGCGCTATATCGTGCCCTCGCCGCTGGTGGTATTGCAGGCCCTGGTCGAAGACTGGGGACTGCTGTGGCACTCGCTGCTCGTGACGCTGAAGATAACCCTTGGTGCATTTGCGCTTGCCGTGTTGCTCGGCACGCTGGTCGCCTTCCTGTTTGCCCAAAGCCGATGGCTCGAATTGAGCCTGTTTCCGTATGCAGTGATCCTGCAGGTGACACCCATCGTTGCAGTGGCCCCGCTCATCATCATCTGGGTGCGGGACACGCAGATCGCGCTCATTCTCTGCGCCACGATCGTGGCGATCTTTCCGGTGATCTCCAACACGACGCTCGGGCTGCGCAGCGTCGATCCGGGGCTTATGAACCTCATGCGGTTGTACAAGGCCGGAAGCTGGTCGGTGCTCTGGCGGCTGCGCGTCCCCAGTGCGGCGCCGTACTTCTTCGGCGCGCTACGGATCTCGAGCGGGCTTGCGCTCATAGGCGCCGTGGTCGCCGAGTTCGTGGCCGGAACGGGCGCGGCCGGCGCGGGGCTCGCGTATCAGATCCTTCAGGCCGGCTTGCAGCTCAACGTGCCGCGCCTGTTCGCAGCGCTCATCGTGCTCACGCTGACCGGCGTCGCACTGTTTCTGGCGATGGTATGGCTGTCCAAGGCCGCGCTGCGCAATTGGCACGAGAGCGAGCTCACCGTCGAGATGCGGTAAGGTCGCGGTTCGCAGAGATTCCCCCGCCACGAAAGATGTCCATGACCCTGTTTCGATTTCTCCGAGCCCTATCCGCCGTGGTCTGCGGGATCGCATTCGCGACGCCCGGCACCGCCCAGCCGCTCACGAAGCTCGTGTTCACCACGAACTGGTACGCGGAAGCCGAGCACGGCGGCTTTTACCAGGCGGTTGCCGAAGGGATCTACCGCAAGCACGGGTTGGACGTCGAGATCCGCATGGGCGGGCCGCAGGTCAACGGCTTGCAGATCCTGGTGGCCAGGCAGGCGGATCTCTTCATGGGCTACGACATCCAGACCGTACAGGCGGTGACGCAAGGACTTCCCGTGGTGACCGTGGCGGCTACCTTTCAGAAGGACCCCGCTGCGATCATCGCGCACCCGGACGTCAAGGCCCTCGGCGACCTGAAGGGTCGTCCGATATTCATCAGTCCTGCGAGCCACACCACCTTCTGGCCCTGGCTGAAGGCACGCTACGGATTCACCGACGCGCAGCTGCGTCCCTATTCCTTCAGCGTTCAGCCGTTCCTCGTCGACAAGCGCGCGGCGCAGCAGGGTTACATCACGTCCGAACCCTATTCAGTCGCGAAGGCCGGCATTGATCCGTCGGTTTTCCTGCTCGCAGACCTGGGTTATCCCCCGTACGCCGAGACGATCGTGGTGACGCGCGGCACGCTGGCCGCTCGAAAGAACGCGATACAACGCTTCATTCGGGCGAGCGCGGAAGGCTGGAAGAGCTATCTCGCCAACCCGGCGCCCGGCGATGCGCTCATCAAGCGCGACAACCCCCGCATCGAAGACGGACTGATCGCGTTCGGCGTGGCTCGCATCAAGGAGTACGGCATCGTTACCGGTGGCGACGCGGCCACGCTCGGCATCATGGCCATGACCGACCAGCGTTGGGCAAGGACCGCGGAGTTCATGCGCTCGGCTGGGCTCGTGAAACCGGACTTCGATATCCAAAACGCCTACACACTGGATCTCGTGCGAAGCGTCGCGGTGCTGCCCTGACCTGGTCGCGCGCGAGGTTGACCGAGATCAAATCCTCACGCACCCGGCTCGCCTAGCGTGGAGGCCTGCTGCCCCCCGCATACGGGGGCAAATCATCCGTGCGCTCAGGGAGGGCAATCGCGTGGTGAATCCGGACGCCGCGCCGTCAGACGATCTGATCGAGTCTGCCATCGCGCGTGTTCTCGAGGCTGAGCGGGAGGCGCGTGAGGCGACTGAAGCCGCGCGCGAGGACGCCAGAGCGCGTATCGAGCATGCGCGATCGCAGGCGATCGAGATCGCGCGGCGTGCCGAGCGACGGATACGGCGCTACCAATCCATGATCGAGCAACGAGTCGAAGCGGAGCGGCGCGAAATCGAAGCGCAGATCGGGGCGCTCGCGCACGCGGCAGGCGAGGATCCACAAATCCTGCGTCGCGAGGCGGATGCGGTCGAGACCCTCGTGGCAGAGCTGACCGGCGGCGATCATGATTGACAGTGACGCAATCGAATACGCACAGCCACGGCTTCAGGCCCGGTTCGGCGCTCGTCCCGGGAGAGCGGCGTGGCGACGGATCGAGACGATTCGCGAGCTGCCGGCGTTATTCGAGGCGGCGCGCGCGACAGCGTTTCGGCCGCTAGTGGCCGGCCTCGCGCCCGATCGGTCGGTACACGAATTGGAGATCGGCCTGCGTGCCCACTGGCGCGAGGTCGCGCACGAGGTCACCGGCTGGCTGCCGGGTGCGTGGCAGCGCGCCGCGGCGTGGTTTGCTGTCATTCCCGATCTGCCGGTCATCGAGCATCTCCTACGCGGTGGAGCGGCGTACGAGTGGATGCTTGGCGACGCGGTGTTCGGTGCGCTCGCCGAAGCTGATCCTCGCAGTCGCCAGCGCGTGCTCGCGTCGAGCCCGCTTGCCGGGCTCGAGGTGGATCTTTCCGCGGACTCGGAGCCGACCGCACTGGCCGAGGCATGGATTGCAGTGCTGCGCGCGAGGCTTCCGGATGCCGCCGGAGACGAGGCGCTGCATCTGAATGCCCTCGGACGCGTCCTGGGCGAGCATCGGCAGGCAATCGTGACAGCGCAACCCGGCGAGGCAGTCAGCCTCCGTCAGGCGCTCACGGCGCGTCTGGAAGGTCTTTTCCGGCGCGCGGCGCTCACGCCGGCGGCCGGGTTCTGCTATCTCGCGCTGGCCGCCCTCGACTTTCTGCGCTTGCGTGGCGAAATCGTACGCCGTGCGGCGCTACCGCGATTGGACGAGGCGGCATGATCCGTCCTCAGCCGGCCCGCTGGTTCGAGGCCCTGACGCCACGCGATGACGCGACGCTCGCGCTTGCGGCGCTGGCGGCGACCGGCGCCGTCGAGCTCGAGGAGAAGCACGCAACCGACTTGCCGGAGAGTCTCGTCGCGGCGCGGCCATTGCTCGTCGAGTTCGCGAATCTGGCGGCACGCTACCGGGCGTACTGGCCGTCTGCCGGCCTCGCGCCCTCGGCATTTCCCGAGGCACCGAACATGACGCTCGCGCGGACGATCGAGCAGATCGGCGCCTGGGCGCCGGAGGCGGAGCCGACGATCGTCGCGTTACAGCGCGCCGAAGCCGACCTCGGCGAGCTCGGGCTGTGGCGCCGAGTCCTCGAGGGCATGGGTCGGAGCCTGGTCGACCTTTCCCGGCTCGCGGATGCGGGCCCCCTCGTCGAGACGTGCCTCGGCGTGTTTCCCCTTGACGCCGTTCCGGCCGCACCGCCGACCGGCCTGGTCCGCACTGTGGCGCTCGACGATGCGAGGTATGCGGTGCTCGTGGGCACCGGCGAGGATCTATCGCACTTTCACCAGCAAGCGGCCGCGCTGAAGGGGCGTATCCACGAGATTCCTGCCTGGCTGCGGCCGACCGTGCCGGAGACGCTCGAGTACGTCGCCGAGCGTGCTGCCGAGCTCGACGATGCTGTCCGCGGCCTGCGCGGACGCCTCGAGGAGTTGAACCGCGCCCATCACCTGCATCGCGCGATCGGCGACGCCGACAGGCTGCAATGGGTGACTCTGCATGTGCGTGCGCTCGACTGCACCGACTGCTTCGCACGGGTCACCGGATGGACGAGCGAGGCGAACAGCAAGCGTCTCCTCGAAGCGCTCAGTCGATCGGGAGCACGCAGTCTCCTGCACTTCGCGGCGCCACCCAGGAGCGCGACGGCGCCGCTCCTGCTCGTGAACCCCTGGTGGGCGAGGCCGTTCGAGATCTTCAGCCGAGCACTTGGTATGCCGGCAAGCTACGAGGCGGATCCGACCGTGCTGCTTGCGGTCACCGTGCCGCTGATGTTCGGGTACATGTTCGGCGATCTCGGACAGGGGCTCGTCCTCGCGGTCGGCGCGTTTCTGCTTCGCAAGCGATTTCCCATCGCGCGCCTGTTCGTTGCGGGCGGACTGTCGGCGGCAGCGTTCGGCATCGCGTTCGGCAGCGTCTTCAGCATCGAGCACCTGCTGCATCCGCTTTGGCTGAGCCCGCTCGCGGAACCGCTCGTGGTGCTCGCCGTGCCCCTCGTCTTCGGCGCTGGCCTCCTAGTGCTCGGTCAGCTCTTCAACGCCATCGAGGCCTACTGGCGCGGCCGGTTCGGGCACTGGCTGGCGGTGGACGCCGGCCAGCTGATCACCTACCTCGGCATTCTCGGAGGCTTTCTCGAGCCGCTGGGATTTGCCGTGGCAGGAGCCGCGTTTCTCTTTGCCTGCGCTGGCGGGGCACTGGTCGAGAAACGCGTCGCGGCCTTCTTCACGACGATGGGCGAGCTCGTGGAGCGCACCATTCAGCTCCTGGTCAACACCCTTTCCTTCGCGCGCGTCGGAGCTTTCGCGCTCGCGCATGCGGGCCTCTCCGCGGCGATCATGGCGCTGATGGAGTCGAGCGACAACGCGGCGCTGCGCGCGCTGGTGCTCGTGCTCGGCAACGTGGTCGTCCTCGCGCTCGAGACGCTCGTGGTCGCCATCCAGACGACGCGGCTCGTGCTGTTCGAGTTCTTCACGAAATTCCTCGTAGCCGAGGGACGGCCGTTCCGTCCGCTGCCCGTACCTCCATTCATGCCTCAGGAGAGCCAAGCATGACAATCCGCACCCGATTCATCGGCGCACTACTCGCGATCACGGTCTTTCTCAGCGTCGGCGCCACGGCATTTCTATTTCTCGCGCCAGCATCATTCGCGCAAGTGCCCGCCGAAGTCTTTCGGCTGGAGGCCACGGTTTGGGCATGGGGACTTGTCGGCGCGGCGATCGCAACCGGCCTCTCTTCGCTCGGCGCCGGATTCGCGGTGGGCAAGGTCGGCGCTGCGGCGATCGGTGCACTTGCGGAGAAACCCGAGCTCTTCGGTCGGCTGCTGATCTTCGTGGGCCTTGCCGAGGGGATCGCGATCTACGGTCTCATCGTCTCGATCCTCGTCCTGAACCGGCTGGTGTGACGCGAGCTGGCCCATCGCCATGCAGGCTCCGATCTACCTCGGCGAGGAAGTGAACGGCGCCGGTTTTCGGCTGGCGGGCGCGCGGGTGCATGTACCCGCGCCCGGCCGGGCGGCCGAGGCGCTGGACGAAGCGCGCGAGCAGGCGCCGCTCGTGCTCGTGAGCGCGGCGGTGGCAGCGGAAATTCCCGAAGCACGGCTCGCGGCTGCCGTGGCCGCCATTGCTCCCCTCACCCTGGTGGTGCCGGATCCGGTGGGCGGCACGCCGATGCCGGACCTGGCGAAGCGGTTGCGCGGGCAACTGGGGATGGAAGGATGATGAAACTGGCCGAAACCGAGCGGGCGCTGCTCGAAGTCGTCGAAGCCGATCGCCAGCGGCGTGTGGACGCGATCCTCGACGAGGCCATTGCGCGCGCGCGCGCGATCCTGAAGGATGCGCACGCGCGCGCACGGCGCGAGGTGCGAGACGCTGTCCTGGCCGCGCGACTGCGCGCCGAGGAGCGTCTCATCTCGCTCAGGGCGCGACTTGCCACCGCGCGCCGACTGAGCGAGCAGCGCCGTGCTGCCGGCATCCTCGCGACGGAATGGGCTTCACTTCCCGAGGCGCTGCTCACGCGTTGGCGACATCCCGAGACGCGGCGCCGCTGGGCGCGACACGCTGCCCGGGCCGCCCTCAGCCGGCTGCCGCGCAGCGGCTGGCGCATCGAGCATCCGGCGGATTGGCCGGATGCGGAGCGGGCCGAGCTCGCGAAGGTGCTGGCGGGCGATGTCGATGCGGCACCGAGCTTCGTATCCGACGCCGCAATTCGGGCCGGCTTGCGAATTCACTCAGGGCAAAACGTCGTCGACGTGACTTTCGACGGATTGCTTGCCGACCGCGAGGCGATCGGCGCGCGACTCCTCAGTCTCACGCGGAAAGAGGCCGCATGAGCGAAGCACGAATTCGCTGGATCAGCGGCCCGGTATTGCGCGCGGTGACCGAGGAGAACTTTGCGCTTCGCGAGGCGGTCGAGGTCGGACCGCAGCGGCTGCTGGGGGAGGTGGTATCGCTCGATGGCGATGAGCTCGTCGTGCAGGTCTACGAGGACACGACGGGGCTCAAGCCCGGGGTGGCGATCAAGGGGACGGGGCACCCGCTCGCGATCCGCGTCGGCCCTGGCCTGCTCGGGCGGATGTTCGACGGATTGCTGCGACCGCTCGCGGTGACCGACTCGCCGTTCGTCACGCCCGGCGTTGCGCCCCCGCGAAGCGAAGCGCTGGCGTTTCGTCCAACGGTCAAGAAGGGCGATCGTCTCAGCGGTGGGGCAACCTTCGGTGAAGCGACGGGGACAGGCGGACGCGCTCAGCGATGCCTGGTACCACCCGATTGCGAGGGCGAAGTGGTTTCGATCGCGTCCGCGGGCAACCATCCCGAGGATGCGACGCTGCTCACGCTGCGCGACGCTGCGGGCGCGATCCGCGAGATCGCGATGAGCCACCCGTGGCCGGTGCGCGTGCCGCGACCAGTGCGCGCCCGTTCGCCGGGCGCGAAGCCGCTCGTCACCGGTCAGCGCATCCTCGACTGCCTGTTCCCGATCGGGCAGGGCGGCAAGGCCGCGATCCCCGGCGGATTCGGCACCGGAAAGACCGTGCTCCTCGAGGCGCTCGCGAAGGGGTGCGACGCCGACGTGATCGTCTACCTCGGCTGCGGGGAGCGAGGCAACGAGATGGCCGGGGTGCTGGAGGAGTTTCCCGAGCTCACCGATCCGCGCAGCGGCCGGCCGCTGATGGAGCGCACGGTCATCATCGCGAACACCTCCAACATGCCGGTCGCGGCACGTGAAGCGAGCATATACAGCGCGGTGACGGTGGCCGAGTACTTCCGCGACCAGGGACTGCACGTCGCGCTGATGGCCGACTCGACGAGCCGCTGGGCGGAGGCCTTGCGCGAAGTGTCGGGGCGGTTCGGCGAATTGCCCGGAGAAGGAGGCTATCCGGCCTATCTGTCGAGTCGACTGGCCGACTTCTACGAGCGCGCCGCGGTGGTGGACACCCTTGGCGGGGGCAACGGTTCGGTGACGCTGATGGGCGCCATCAGCCCGCCGTCGGGCGACTTTTCCGAACCGGTGACCAGCCACACCAAGCGCTACGTGCGGGCGTTCTGGGCGCTCGATGTGAAGCGTGCGCAAGCGCGATTCTACCCAGCCATCAACCCGCTCGCTTCCTACGCCGAGGACGCGCACGTGTTCGCCGAATGGTGGGCAGCCAACGGCAATCCTCAGTGGCTCGCCCTGCGCCGCAAGTTCCTGACGCTCCTCGACGACCAGGCGCGGCTCGAGCGCATGGCGCGCATCATCGGGAAGGACGCCTTGCCGCTCCGGCAGCAGCTGACGCTCTTCTGCGCGGAGCTGGTGAACGAGGCGTTCCTGCGGCAGTCGGCGCTCTCCGCCATCGATCGCACCGCGAGTCCGGCGCGGCAGTCGGCGATGATGCGTCTCATCGGCCGATACATCGAGCTGGCGGAAGCGGCAGTGAACGCGGGCGCCAAGCTCGAAGCGCTCGCAAGGCTGCCGTGCTATCGCCCGATGCTGCGGATGAGCGAGGAAATCGGCGAGCAGGAAGGAGACAAGTTCGCTGCGCTCGCCGAGTCCGTGGAGCGCGAGATCGGCGCCTTGATCCACGCGGGAGAACGGGATGATGCAGCCAAGGCTGTTGGTTGAAGGCGCCGCACGCAAGCTCGACGGGCCGCTGCTGTTTCTCCGACGCACGCTCGAAGTCGGCTTGAATGACGCGGTCGAGGTGCGGGGAAGCGACGGCCACGCGCGTCTCGGCCGCGTGGCCGCGCTCGACGAGGAACGGATCACCATCGAGGTCCTCGAAAACACCGCCGGGCTCAGCCTCGCCGAATCGGTGGTGCGTTTCTACGGCGAGCCGCTCAACTTCGCGATCGGACCCGGCATCCTGGGGCGCGTCTTCAACGGCGTCGGTCAGGTCATCGACGGCGGGCCGCCGATCGCCGCGCAAGAGAACTACCGCATCGAGGGCATGCCGATCAATCCGTATGCCCGCGCAACGCCCAGGGATTTCATCGAGACGGGCATCACCGCGGTGGACCTGATGAACAGCCTGGTGCGTGGGCAGAAGCTTCCGATCTTCTCGGGCGGCGGGTTGCCCCACGACCGGATCGCGGTGGAGGTTGCGGGACATGCGCGGCTGCGCGGGGGGCAGAGCGGGGATTTCGCAATCGTGTTTGCCGGGATCGGCGTGCCGTTCGACACCGCCGAGTTCTTCCGCGCGAGCCTGGAGAAATCCGGCGCGCTGGAGCGTACCGCGCTCTTCCTGAATCTCGCGAGCGATTCGAGCACGCAGCGGCTCCTCACGCCGCGTTTTGCGCTCACGGCGGCCGAGTATCTCGCGTTCGTGGAAGGCAAGCACGTGCTCGTGATCCTCACGGATCTCACGAACTACTGCGAGGCGTTGCGCGAGGTGTCGTCCAGCAAGGGCGAGATCCCGAGCCGCAAGGGCTTTCCCGGGTACATGTACTCCGACCTCGCGACGCTCTACGAGCGTGCGGGCTGCATCAAGGGCCGTCCGGGCACGCTGACGCAGTTGCCCATTCTCACGATGCCCGCCGACGATATAGGACATCCGATTCCCGACCTGACCGGATACATCACCGAGGGTCAGATTGTGCTCTCGCGTGACCTGGACCGGCGCGGCGTCTATCCGCCCATCAACGTGCTGCCGAGCCTCTCGCGCCTCATGAAAGACGGGATCGGCGGCCGATATACCGATCCCGATCACCCCGCACTTTCGAGTCAGCTCTATGCTGCCTATGCGCGTGCCGCGCAGACCCGTGTGCTCGCCAGCGTGGTGGGCGAGGAGGGGCTCTCGCCGGCAGACCGGAAATACCTCGCCTTCGGCGGCGATTTCGAGCATTCCTTCGTCGGGCAGCTCGCCGCGCGCAGCCTCGACGAGAGCCTCGCCGCTGGTTGGGATCTGCTGAAGGCGCTGCCGAAGACGGAGCTCTCTCGTCTGTCGGACAAGCAGATCGCCGAGCACATCGACAAATAGGAGCGGGCCCAAGGTGAGCGAAATCACACCGACCCGCAGCGCAGTCATCGAGCGCAAGGAGGAGCGCCATGCGATGCATGAGGGCTACGTCTTCCTCGACGAAAAGACGATGCTCCTCGCGGGGGAAATCGTGCGGCAATTGCGCGAGTACGAAGCCAGGGCAGGCCGTTTCGTGGAAATGCAGCGTGTCGCCGTCAAGGCGCTTGCGAGCGCGATCACGCAGCATGGGCTGGAAGGTCTGCAGGTCTATCCGCAGGGGACCCTGGACGAGGCTGACCTGAGCGTTACCGACAGTACCCTGATGGGCGTTCGCTTGCTATCAGCCGAAATCACCGGCGATCCGCTGCCGCCGGTCGCGCCGGCCGACGCTTCCCCCGAGGCCGAGGCCTGCCGGAAAGCCTACGTGGCGCTTCTCGAGCAGGCTTCTGCGCTTGCCGCGTTGACCGGCAACCTCGAACGGCTCTTCCTCGAGTACAAGCGCGCGTCACGCCGCGCGCGCGCGTTGCAGGACGTGCTCCTTCCCGAGCTCGATCGCGACATCGTCGAGCTCGAGACCCGGCTCGAGGAATTGGAGCAGGAGGACGCGATCTGGATGCGCCGTGGCGTGCGCACCGAGTAGGGAAAGCCTCGACAGGACTTTGCGGTTCTCAGCTCAGCGGGAAGGAGGGTAACGGGAGGAAACCAGCCGGTTTCCTCCTGTTCGTGACCTACCGGGTTGTTCTTGAGGAAACCAGCCGGTTTCCTCCTGTTCGTGACCTACAAATCTTGAGCTGCTCAGTGAAGTCTCTTGCGGTTCGACGGGAGGCTTGCCGGCTGCGGCTGGGTCGCCGTGCTCGGCTTCACCAGGCTACCCTGCTCGGCCCAGGTGCGCTGGAAGAGCTGGTTAACCAGCGCCACGACCTCGCCGATCTCCGAGTCACCGAAGTGTCGCGACAGCAGGTGGGCCACGTCGTCCACCATGCGCTGACGCTGGGCCTCTCTGATCGCTTCGGGTGTCGGGCCGACGAAGACGACCCCGTACTCGTCGGTCCCGTCGTCGTGATAGTAGGTGACCTCGACTTCGGCGGCGCGCTCCGTATACGGATTCAGGCCCTGCAGCGCTTCTTCGACGATTTCGCGGAAATTCCTGCCGACGTCACCCGTCCAGCAGATCTCCAGCAGCCGCCGCCGCGCGTCATACGCGATGCCGGGCTCGTCCTCGTAGGCGCTGTGCGCGTCGGCCAAGGATTCCTCGTCTATGTAGGCGAGCCATGGCCGCAGCGCGATATCGATCTGCGCAAGGGTTGCGCCCGGCCGCATGGGGATGTTGCCGTGGACGTGAACTTCGATACGCATCGTTTGGAGCTCCATCGGGGTTCCGAGAGATGCCGAGCAACTTTGGCGGGGCCGAGCCGCGGCCGCCACCATTCTACCGCTCCCGCAGATCAGGGCCGGGAGCGGGGCCGGATCAGCGTCCGCCGCCGCCGCCGCCGCGCGTGCGGCCCGATCGGCGCCGGCCGCCGCGCCGGCGCGCCGGCTGCTCACGCTGCTGCGGCGGGGCATTGCCCCAGTTTCCCGAGCGCATCGGGCCCGCGCCACTCTCGGTCTGGCCGCGTCCGCCGCCGCGACCCGAGCGCATCGGACCCTGTCCCGCGCCGCCTCGGCCGCCTCCGCCTCCGCCTCCACCTCCGCCACTACCGCCGCCGTCGCCGCGCCCGCCACGCAGGACTGCGTGGAATTGGTCGACGAGAGGCATCACCTCGCGGCGCGAGATCTCGAGGCCACCGTGATCGCCCTCCGGACCGTCGTGAATCGTCTTGTAGATCAGGATTTCCTGTTCGCGCCCGCTCGTGCCGCTGCCCCGTCGCTGGGAAAGCTTCTTAGCCTCGATGAATGCGCGTACCAGTGCTTCGGAGTTTGCCTCCAGATCGAAACGGGCTTCGCCGGTCAGCCCGTGCCGCTCGGCGGTGGTGTCGTCGAACTGTGCGAGACCGGCTCGCGAGCTGTCGGGGTCCGCGGCATCGGGATTCAGGCCGCTTGCGACCCGTGCGATCGCCAGCAGGTGCGCGGTCTCCCGTTGTGGGAGACCGAAAAGTGCCGAGGCGGCCACCACCGCCTCGATGGCGTGCTCCTGCACGTCCTCCGACGCATCGCCCCAAAGGCGGCTTTCGCCGGCGGCGCGCCCATCGTAGTGCTCGATCGGATCGTTGAAATGCGACTCCGGCGCGACTTGCGCGGGCGGATTGCCTTTGTGGGCATAGAACCGGCTGAAATCAGGCATGGCGGTGCGGCGCGTCAGCGAGTCGCCGCGCGAAACGGGGTCAGAGCCGGACGCCGCCACACGCGTAACGCATCCGGCTGCGCCCACCTGTCGGGGTTGGACGACGGTCTCATTACTGCTTTGCCTTTCGATCGCGCGGCCTTTTCGGCAGGGCGCGACTTGCGAGCCGTTTTCGGGAGAAATCAGCCGCCCAGTAACGCATCAACGAAAACGACCAAGGCGGCTGCGGCTTCTGCCCGCTCAACCTGCAGCATCGTGGCCTCAAGGACCAACCGGGAGCGAGCGCCGCTTCGTTCTAGCCTCGCCATTCTAGATGGGTTGCCCCCCAGATGCAAAGCCGATGTGAGCGCGGTGCCCACCCCGCCCCAAACAGGCTTGACCTGGATCAAGGCTGCGGGGCGCGGGCCCCCGAAGATCAAGGGAGCGGTCTTCGACCAGGAGGAACAGGACATGTCACGCATCGGTGTGGCGCTATTGCTCGCTACCCTCGCATGGGCGCAGCCCGCGGCCGGGGCGGACGCCGCGCGCGGCCGTGCGCTCTACGAGACGCGGTGTGTCGGCTGCCACAACAAGAGCGTGCATCAACGCGAGAGCCGGAAGGCAACGAGCTTCGAGGGCGTGCTGGCGCAGGTGAGCCGGTGGAACGCCACGCTCGGCGGCGACTGGAAGGCGGAGGACATCGAGGACGTCGCGGTCTACCTCAACGAGCGCTACTACAAACACCCCTGTCCGGCCTCCGTCTGCCCGCCCGGTAGCGCGGCGGTGACGCCGTCCGGGACGGTGGCCGCACGCTAAGTCCGAAACCGGACGCGGCATCGCCCCGGGGAATCGGTCAGGTCTCGATTTCCAGCTCGAGGAGCGCATAGGAGAGCGTCTTTCCGTGCGTATCGAGGGCGAGCGAAGTGGTGACGCCCGAGTCGAGCGCCTGCTCGCACACGAACTGCAGCGCATGGATCAGCGGTAACTCGAAGCGGCGGACTTCGCCCTTCACGATACCGGCAAGATGGGCGCGCACCCGCTCGTCCGTGACCTGCCCGACCAGCAGCGCGTAGTCCTCGGGGCGAAAGGGGATGAGCGAGAGGGTGACGGTGTCGCCCTTGTCGCCCGCGCGGCAATGGGCGATCTCAGCGAGCTTTCGCCGCATAGCGATTCTGCAATAGCACGAGTTCCGCGGTCGCGAGGCGCCTGGGAAGCAGGGTCGAGACGATCCCAAGCCGCTCGGTGACGGATTTGCGGAGGCCTCCACCGCCCGCGGGGCCGTTCGTGAGCAACGCCTCCACCTCCCACGCGATCCGCTCCGCGAGCGCGCGCTGCTCGGAGCGGCCCGCGGCGCGCAGGCGGACCTCGTACGGATCATGCGCATAGCCGAAGTTCGAGCGGTGCGACGAGTCGATTCCGATCCGGTCGATGCGCAGGTCCGGAACGGCGTCCTGCAGCCGCTCGCGGAGCACCGCTGCGGCCAGATCGGCCCGCGCGCGCGCGTTCTGGCCGGCGTAGGAAATCTCACCCTCGCCGATCCACCCCGCCAGGTAACCCACGCTCACCTTCAGGGTGTCGGTCCGCGGCCGACCCGTCGCGCCACCGACGGCCACGCGGTCAGTGCCGACCTCCGCGAGGCGCACCGTCGTGAAATCCGTGGTGACATCGGGCGTGACATAGCCGGTCGGATCGGTGACCTCGTATAGCAACTGCTCCTTGACGGTGGCGAGCGTCACGGCGCCGCCGGTCCCTGCGACTTTGCTGATCGATGCAAAGCCGTCGGCATCCACGTCGGCGAAAGGAAATCCGAGGTGGGCGAGATCGGGTACCTCCTTCACGCCGGGGTCGGCGAAATATCCGCCGGTGATCTGTCCAGCACATTCGAGCAGGTGCCCGACCACCGTTCCGCGCGCCAGCCGATCCCAGTCGTCGAGCGCCCAGCCGAACTCGTGTGCGAGCGGCGCCACGAAGAGAGAAGGGTCGGCAACTCGCCCGGTGATGACGACGTTTGCGCCGCTCGCGAGCGCGGGCAAGATGGCTTCGACGCCCAGATAGGCGTTCGCCGATACGATCTTGCCGTGCTCGCTTAGGGGGCGCCCGGTCTCGAGCGCAATCATCTTCGGCTTTACGCTCCTGAGAACTTCATCGCCCGTGACTGCGGCGACTTTTACGCGCAGCCCGAGGCGGCGCGCGACAGCGATCACGACCTTGCCCGCGCCAAGCGGATCGGCTGCACCCATGTTCGTCACGACGCGCACACCGTTGCGCGCGACGAAAGGCAGCAGCGCCTCCATGCGCGGCTCGAGCAGCGGATCGAAGCCGGTGCCGGGCGCCTGGCGCTTGCGCAGCTGGGCGGCGGCGATCGTCCGTTCGGCGAGGCATTCGAGCACGAGATAGTCGAGCCCGCCTTGCGAGGCGAGCACCACGGCCGGCTCGATGCGATCACCCTGGAAACCGGCGCCTGCGCCGATGCGAATTGTCTTTGCGTCTGGCATGACGCGTATCGTTGTCCGCTCCCCTGCGCCCTGCGGTGCCGGGAAAGTATAGCCGCGCGCGGCGGATACTCCGCCGAGGGGGCGCTAGAAAAGCTGTTCGCTATGAGGGCCCAGGCCGAGGCGCATCATGGTACGGACCGAGCGCGCCCGCTCGCGCCGGGCGATTGCGCGCGCGGCCTCGCGTGCCATAGCGGCGCGCAGACCGAAAACCGAGGCCTCTACCAGTACGAGCAACCCGAGCGCGGCGCCTACCCCCGCGAGGTAGAGCATGGCGGCTTCCATCCCCGGCAGCGCCGATGTGTCGATCTTGGCGATCGCCACCGCAAACACCGCTGCGCCGAGGCAGATCACGCCAGACCGGGTGATGCCGAGAACCCGGCGATAGAGGGGGCCGAGTCGGCGGTGCCGCGTCACGTGATGGGGTACCGACATGCCGTGACGATGCAACACCCACACCAGCGCCGCGATGCAGCCGTAGAACCCCGGATCCACGCTCGTGCCTGCCTCCTTGTCGATTCTTCCGGCATGGCCCTATATGTTGTGGTCCATGGCCGGCGTACCCCTGCATTCTGGGGGCGGAGTGCTGCAAAGTATTCCCGGTGCGGTGCCCGAGCGTGCGCTATGTCACGTCGCCGTGCAATGCGGCGGCGCACGGACCCCCAAACGCTCGTCGGGCGGCGGCCGCGTCACTCGGGAAGCGAGAATCGACGCGGCCCCTTGCGACGCTTGCTCGCGCGGCCGTTCGCTTGACAAGGCCTTCCGGTGCCGGCCAGAATATGTAACCATCCAGTTACTTATTGGTCGCGTCGCTCGCGTTGTATTGGTTGCGTTGCCCGATTGCACTGCTCGTTTGCCTGCACAGACGGCCGAGCACGCTGCCGATTCCGCAAGCCTGATCCCGCAGGCCTGATCGTTATGCTTGCGGATCGACTGGATGCCGATTCGATTTAACACGGAGGAGGACGAATCATGCGCAAGATTTTCTTTGCTGTTGGGGCGGCACTTTGCCTCGCGCTCGCCGGACCAGCCGCCGCGGACTGGAAACCGACGAAGCCGATCCGGATCATCGTGCCGTGGGGCGCAGGCGGTTCGACCGACCAGCTGGTCCGCACGCTGGCGGCGGATCTCGAGGACGCGCTGGGCCAGAAAGTGGTGGTCGTGAACCAGCCGGGCGGCGCCGGCGCAGTCGGCACGAAAGCCGCGCTCGAAGCGCCGAAGGACGGTTACACCTGGACCGCGGGTGCCGCAAAGGATCTCGGCACCTACGTCATCACCGGGGCGATCGACACCCAGCTCAAGGATTGGAATCTCTATCTTGCGACGGTCAACTTTACGGTGCTTTCCGTGAACCCGGGCTCCAAGTTCAAGTCGGTGGAAGACATCGTCAAGGCGATGAAATCCGACCCGAACGCGGTGACCATCGCGACGGGCGGCATCAACTCCGCCGGCGGCGCCGCCTCTGAGGCGCTCAAGCTCGCCGTGGGCGGCAACTACAAGATGGTGACCTACGACGGCGGCAACCCGGCGGTGCAGTCGACCGTCGCGCACGAGACCGAAATCACGACCCAGCTGGTGTCCGAACAGTACGACATGCTCCGTGCCAAGCGCCTGGTGCCGCTCGCGGCGTACACGCCGAAAGCCGTGACGCTGTCGGGGATCGGTACGATTCCCTCGATCACGAAGTTCGTGCCGAAGGCAAAGGTCGGTCCTGTTCACTTCGGCATCTGGGCGCCGAAAGGCGTGCCGCAGGACGTCGTCGCGACGATGGGCAAGGTCTGGGAATCGAAGATCAAGAACTCGGAGCGGCTGAAGAAGTACGCGGAATCCAAAGGGCTCGGTGTCGATGTCGCGTGGGGCGAGGCTGCCTACAAGCAGGCGTTCGAGACTACCCAGATCAACGCGTGGCAGATCTTCGACGGCGGCAAGGGCAAGGTCAGTCCGGACAAAGTGGGATTCCCGCGCCCGTGATCGCGTAAGCGTGGAAAACCGGCGGGCGGGGTAAGCTCCCCGCCCGCGTCGTTTCAAGGTGGCCGCCCGCAGGCGACCCTACGACGCTCGGGTGCGCGCCAAATGGTGAACACGACATGGCACGGGCGGATTTCCTCACATCGCTGATCTTCCTCGCACTCGGCGTGTACATGGCCGTCGAAGGCCTGCGCATGCCGGGCGCCGGCGGTTTCATCGTCAAGGGGGGTGAGCCGGGACGTGTCCCGGTGATGCTCGGCGTGATCATCGCGCTGCTCGCGATTATCCTTCTCGTGCGCGCGGTTCGGCAGGGTGGCCACCGGCTCGCCGGAATCCGGCTTGCCGACCCGGACTTGCGCTCCGGCGCGATTCGTTGCGGAGTCACAGCCGCATTCTGCTCGTTCTACGCGGTCGGAATGATCGGCGCCACGCTCTGGGGACACGAGGTGCAGTACGCGGCCGCGACCTTTCTGTTTCTGGCGGTCTTCATCGTCGGATCCGAGTGGGGATTCGCCCAGGAACTCGCGTTGCAGCGGCGTGAGCGCTGGATGCGCCGCACGCCGCGGCTCGCGCGCGCCGTCCAGAGCGTGCTGGGATTCGTGCCCGCAGCCTACGCCCCGTATGTCTGGCTCGTTGCACTCGCATTGATCCAGGCGGCGCTCGTGAGCTGGACGGTCGCATACGTCTTCGAGAGCCAATTCTACGTGAAGCTTCCCTGACGACACGCACGAGGGTCGGCGATGGAATTTCTATCGGGGCTTGCCGGCTATCTGGCGACGACGTTCGGCCAGATCGGCGTCGCGTTCGGCAAGTTCAGCAGCCCGGCGATGGCGCTCTACATCGTCGCGGGCACGCTGCTGGGCATCACGATCGGCATGCTGCCGGGGCTCACCGCGACGATGGGCGTCGCGCTGCTCACCACGCTCACCTATCGGATGGAGTCCGATGCCGCGCTGATGATCCTGGTGTGCCTCTACGTGGGCGCGATCTACGGCGGCAGCCGCAGCGCGATCCTGCTCAACATTCCCGGAACGCCGGCCAACGCGGCGACCACGCTCGACGGCTATCCGCTCGCCAAGGCGGGACGAGCGGGACCGGCGATGGGCACCGCAACGACGGGCTCTTTTCTCGGCACGGCGATCGGCATGTTCTTTCTTGCCACGGTGGCGCCGATCCTGGCCGAGTACGCGCTCTCGTTCCAGACGCACGAGTTTTTCTGGCTGGCGATATTCGGTGTGCTCATTTCCGGGCAACTCACTGCGGCCGAGGATCCGCTCAAGGGTTGGATCGCCGGGTTCCTTGGCTTGGCCGTCGCGATGATCGGCCAGGAAGGGCTCTACATGACCGATCGCTTCACGTTCGGCTACACCGAGATGGAGGGTGGCATCAATCTGATTCCCGCGATGGTCGGCGCGTTCGGGTTCTCCGAGGTGATCGCCGTGATGTACAACCGCCGTGCCGAGGTGGTGAAGGCGACCACCCGACTCATCGACGTCATTCCGAATCCGCGGGAAGTGTTCAAATACTGGCGCACGATCCTGCGCTCCGGCGCGCTCGGCACGTTCATCGGCGTGATACCGGGTGTCGGCGAGGACATCGGTGCATGGGTGTCCTACGGCGCGGCGCGGCGTGCGTCGAAGGAAAAAGAAAAGTTCGGCAAGGGCTCGGTCGAAGGCCTGATCGCGGCGGAGACCGGAAACAGCGCCGCACCCCCCGGGGCGCTCATTCCCGTGCTGACACTCGGTATTCCCGGCTCCGCGCCCGCGGCCGTCCTGCTCGCCGCCATGGTGCTGCACGGCGTGCGTCCGGGTCCGATGATCATGATCGAGTTTCCCACCTTCGTCTACGAGGTGGTGGTGATGACCTTCTTCGCGGCAGTAGCGATGCTGGTGCTCGGCATCCTCCTCACGCCGCTGCTGTTGAAGGTGCTCGCGGTGCGGCGCGAGCGCCTGATGCCGGTCGTCTTCGTCCTCTGCGTGATCGGCAGCTATGCCATCGCACAGCGGATGTTCGACGTGTGGGTCATGGTCATCTTCGGCGTCCTCGGGTTCGCCCTGCGGCAGATGAAATACCCCATGGCTCCGCTCGTGCTCGGGATCGTGCTCGGCGACATCCTCGACAAGAGCTTCCGCCGTTCCTGGGTCATCCACAATGGCGACTTCACTTTCTACTTCGATCGACCGATCTGCGTGGTGCTGATGATTCTCTGCGTCTTCACCATTCTCACCAGCGCCGGCCCGACCAAGCACTACGTCGGCAGCCGGTTGCATGCCGTGTCGGAAGGATTCTTCGGCGGGCTGGCGCGAATTGTCGGCGCGCACTGGTCCCTTGCGCTCGCGTTTGGCCGCGCAGTGCGCGCGATGGCAGGCAGGCCGGTGCCCGGCCTGCCCATCGGCGTCGAGGGTTTGGCTCGCGGCGTGCGCGAGGGTGTCGTTTCCTATGCGGGAACGGTAGCGCGTGCGATCTACGGTTTCCTGCGCGCGATCGTCGCGCTCGCGTTCGATCCACTGTTCGATCTGCTGCGATTGCTGCGCATCTTGCCGCGCACCGGGAGTGGCGCATGAGCGCCCGGCTCGTCGGAGGCATCGGCCTCACGTTGCTCAGGATTTACGACCAGCGTCCTGGGCCGGACGGTGTGACAGCGGGGTGTGCGCACGTGCACGCGCTCACTGGCGAGGCGTATTTCGGACTGTCCGGCGAAGGCGCGCTCGAGCTGCACGACGTCGACCGGGGATTTCGGCGTGTGACCATCCGTCCGGGCACCTATGTCCAGTTCCCGCCCGGCACGTTGCACCGGTCCGTGAGCACGAACCGCTGCGAGGTCCTAGCGGTCATGGGCAATGCGGGACTCGCCGAGCGCGGCGACGCGCGGATCTACTTCGGCGCGGACGTGGATGCCGACCCGCAGCGCTATGAGGCGCTTCGATCGCTTGTGGACCGAGGTCTGGACGGCGCGCTCGAGCGGCGCGATGCGTCCGCGCGCGCTTATCAGCAGCTCATGGACCTTTGGGAGAAGGATCACGCCGCGTATTTCGCGGAACTGCGTCGCTTCCTGGGCAAGCACCACGAAACCATCGTCGCGAATCGCGCAAGCATGGAAGACGCGATCCGCGCGGGGCCGCTTCGCGAGGCGCAGGACGCGCTCGAGTTGCTGACTGCGCTCGACTCGAGGTCGCCTGACGCCGTCGCTGGCGCTTGGCGCGAACCCGAGACCGAACCGGTGCTCGGGATGTGCGGCATGCTCTGGCAAGTCGCGCGGCTCGATTCGCACGCCTGATTGCGGCTGCGATCGGGATCGTTTCGTCACGCAACGATGGGACGCTGCGACCTGCGATCTGTTGCGCCGCAACGCACCCTGACTTGAGAGCGCCAGTGCGCGATTGCAGCATGTCGCGCCGCGCGGACGCCGATTGTTTGGGTGCCCAATATTATCGTTGACACGCGTGCGGGGAGATACGTAGAGTGCGGCGACAAGCGTGAATAGACGCGTGCCCCTGGCGCATGTTCATCAGGGCCATCAGGGCGTGCGCGACGCACCGACTGCACGGGTGGCTATCAATCCCTTCGGACGTCCGTCCCGACGGATGCGCCGCCCCGCCCTCGGTGCCAGCGAAGGCAGAGTCAACCGCCCGAGACCCGGCGCACCCGGTCGACGGCAACTACCGAGGAGAGGGACGTGAACCGCAGAACAGCATTGAAGGCGGTGATTGCCGCGGTCTTCGCAGGGAGTCTGGCCAGTCTGGCAATTGGCGCGGCGCATGCCGCAGACCCGATTCGGATCGGCGCGGTGGCACCGAAGACTGGACCGCTTGCCGCGGGAGCGGCGGTTACGCATTGGCCCAACATCCAGCTCTGGGCGCACCAGGTGAACGAGCAGGGCGGCTTGAAGATGAAGGATGGGACGCGGCGAAAAGTCGAGATCATCGAATACGACGACCGCACGAATCCCGGGGAGACCATCAAGGCCGTGCAGCGCCTGGCCACGCAGGACAAGGTCGACTTCATCCTCGCGCCCTACGGCACGGGCCTGAATCTGGCGGCGGCGCCGATCTTCGCGAAATACGGCTATCCCCAGATCACGTCGACTTCGATCACCGACAAGACTGCGGAGCTGACGAAGCGTTATCCGAGCATCTTCTTCACCCTGGGCACGACCACTGCGCTCGCAAATTCGGTGGCGGGAATCCTCGTCAAGCTGCACAACGAGGGCAAGATCGGCAACAAGGTCGCGATGGTGAACGTGGCCGACGCATTCGGGATCGAGCTCGCAGAGTCTGCGCGGCCGATCTTCAAGGACGCCGGTCTCGAGATCGTCTTCGACAAGTCCTACCCCCTGGGTACGCAGGATCTGTCGCCGATCGTGAAGGGCGCGAAGGCGGCGAACCCGGACGCCTTCGTCGCATGGTCCTACCCTCCCGACACCTTCGGGCTGACCGCACAGGCCAAGATCGAGGGTCTCGACACGAAGGCGTTCTACACCGCCGTGGCCACCGCTTTCCCGGTGTATTTGGCCAAGTTCGGCAAGTCGGTGAATGGCGTGCTCGGCGCCGGGGGCGTGAATCCCGACACCCCGGCGATGAAAGCCTATTACGCTGCGCATAAGAAAGTGACGGGCAAGGACGCCGATTACTGGGCGAGCCCGGTCATGTATGCGACGCTGCAGGTGCTCGGGCAGGCGATCGAGGCCGTCGGCACGGACCGCAAGGCAGTGACCGACTACATCAAGAACGCCACGTTCAAGACCGTCATGGGACCGTGGAAGTTCACCAACCAGTCCATTCACGACTTCTGGACCGTCGGCCAGTGGCAGAACGGCACGTTCTACGGCGTGGCTTCGACGGGACTGTCCGGCGCCAAGCCGGTCATCACGAAGACCGGTTGGTAGGCACCGGCTCCCGTTTTCGCAGACCAGAACCCCGGTGTGAGGTCCTGACACCGGGGTTTGCCTTGCACGCTGAATTCACCACTCCAAGTCGCCGCGGCTCGCATTTTTTGACAGCCCTCTAGACGGCTGATGGACATCCTGATCACCGGCGTCCTGCTCGGAGCGACCTATTCCTTGATCGCGATGGGTCTCACGCTGCAGTACGGCGTGGCGCGCATCATGAATCTCGCCAACGGCGAGATGCTGGTCGCAGGGGCGTTCGGGGCTTTCTGGGTGTTCACCACGCAGAAGTTGAGCCCGTTCACATCGGTGGCCTTTGTCGCGCCCGGAGCATTCGTGCTCAATTGGCTGATCTACCGGTTTCTGCTGAGGCCGCTGGTGCGGCGCGCCAAGAACCGCGGCATGCTGGAAGTGGACAGCATTCTCGCGACGTTCGGCATGGCCTTTGCGTTCGTCGGGATCATGCTGCTCGTCTTCGGCGGCGAGTATTTCACCTATTCCTACCTCGACGAGCCGGTCGCCATCTTCGGCAGCCCTTTCGGGCTCAACCGGGTGGTGGCGTGCCTGGTCTCGGTGGCCCTCTGCGGACTCCTCTACTTGGGACTCAACGCGACGCGCACCGGGATGGCGCTGCGCGCCGTGGCGGTCGATCCCGCTGCCGCGGGGCTCGTGGCCATCGACGTGCCGCGCATGTCCACGTTCGCGTTCGCGCTCGGCGGCGCCGTGACCGCGGTGGGCGGAATCGTCCTGAGCACCTTTCTGACGATGGACGCATCGATCGGCATCGTCTTCACCATGAAGGCCCTCATCATCGTGATCATGGGCGGCGTGGGCGATGTGCGCGGCGCAATCATCGCCTCGCTGATCCTGGGACTCGCCGAGACGGCCGTTGCGAGCCTGATCGACCCGGGCCTGACGCTCGCCGCCGCCTATCTGCTGTTCCTGCTCGTTCTGCTGTTCCGACCCGAGGGACTGTTCGGGAGGCGCCAGTCGTGACGCGGCGCGAGACCGTAAGCGTCGCGATGGTCGCCGTCGCACTCGCGATTCTCGCCTGCTTGCCGTTTCTGGTGGACGGCTATCTGCTGTCGCTCGCCGTCGGCATCGCGATGTACACGGTGCTCGCGACCTCGTGGGCACTGTTCTCGGGTCCGACGCATTACATCTCGCTTGCGACGGCGGCGTTCTACGGGCTGGGTGCCTATGTGGTCGCGGCGGGAGTCGATGTCATTCCGTACGCAGTGCTGCTGGGCCTCGCCGGCATCGCGGGGGGAGTGGTTGCGGCGCTGGTCGGACTCGCCACGCTGCGCCTCTCCGGGGTGTATTTCGTGATCTTCACGCTCGGCCTCGCCGAGCTGGTCCGCCAGATCGTGACCTGGGTGCAGAACAATCTGACCGGTAGCCGCGGCATGTACGTCCTGACCGAGATCACCGAACGGATGATCTTTTGGGAGTTGCTCGCGCTTGCCGCGGCCGTCTACCTGATCGGCTGGCTGGTCACGCGCTCCCGCCTCGGTTTCGCCCTCCGCATCATCGGTAACGACGAGGTCGTGGCAGCGCACGTCGGGATCAATTCCGCGGCGTCGAAGCTCGCCCTGTTCGTGATCTCCGGGACCTTCGCGGGCACCGTGGGAGCGGTGATGGCACCCCGGTTCACCTACATCGAGCCCAGCATCGCTTTTTCGCCCGAGCTGTCGTTCCAGGTCGTGATCATGGCCTTGCTGGGGGGCGTGCACCGGCTGTGGGGCCCGCTGGTCGGCGTGATTCCCTTCACCATTCTCTGGGAGGTGATCGCGGGACGGTTTCCTACGCAGACGGTGCTGCTGCTCGGCATCGCTTTCCTGCTGATCGTCTATCTGATTCCGAATGGCGTAGTGGGCCGGATCGAGTCAGCGATCAAGCTCGCCGGCCGGAGCGTCAAGCATGGCTGAAAGCACGGCGCTGGATGTCCAGGGTGTCAGCAAGCGCTTTGGCGGCCTGCTGGCCGTCGACGACTTGAGCTTCGCAGTGCGCGAGAACGAGGTCCTCGGCCTGATCGGCCCGAACGGTTCGGGCAAGACGACGGTGATGAACCTGATCTCGGGCTTGCTGAAGCCGAACGGGGGCGAGATCTTTCTCGGCGACCGGAAGATCTCCGACCGCCCCGCGCGCATCATCGCCCGCGCCGGGGTAGCGCGCACTTTCCAGCTGGTTCGAATTCTCCCCTCGCTGACGGTGCTCGAGAACGTGATCGCGGGCGCGGTATTCGGACACAAGCGGCTCTGGGGCCGCGCGGTGAGGCAGTTCGCACTCCGGCAGTTGGAAAGGGTTGGCATGGGTCATGCCGTCGACGCGCCGACCGCGTCCTTGACGTACATCGACGAGAAGCGGGTCGAACTCGCCCGCGCGCTTGCCTCGGATCCGCGCATCTTGCTGCTGGATGAATGGCTGGCAGGGCTCAACCCCACGGAACTGCAAATCGGGATCGACCTGATTAGCAGTCTGCGCGAGGAAGGGCGCACCATCATCCTCGTCGAGCACGTCATGGACGCCATCCGCAGTCTGTGCGATCGCTGCGTGGTCATGAACAGCGGCGCGAAGATTGCCGAGGGCACGCCCGAGCAAACGCTCGCCGACCGGGAAGTGATCCGTGCCTACCTGGGGGACGAGCATGCTTGAGTGCCGGAACCTCTCCGTGTCGTACGGACATCACCGGGCGCTCGACAACATTGCGGTCCATATCGCGCCCGGCGAGATCGTCGTGATCCTCGGCGCCAATGGCGCGGGCAAGAGCACGCTCTTGCAGGCCATCGCGGGCCTCGTTCCCGCATCCGATGGCGGCCAGATCCTGCTTGACGGAAAGTCCATCAAGAATCTTCCGCCGCACCTCATCGTCGAGGCGGGACTGGCGCTCGTCCCGGAGGGGCGTCGCATCTTCGGTGACCTGACGGTGCTCGAGAACCTCGTGCTGGGCGCCTATGCAGAGCGCGCCAGGCCGACAGAGAAGGACAATCTGGGCCGAGCGCTGACCTTGTTTCCGCGCCTCGCGGAGCGGAGGCGCCAGATCGCACGGACCATGAGCGGCGGCGAGCAGCAGATGGTCGCGATCGGCCGGGCGATGATGTCCGCGCCTTCCATCCTGATGCTCGACGAACCTTCGCTCGGTCTCTCGCCGATCCTGTGCACGGAGCTCTTCAAGGCGCTGGCCGAGATTCGCAAGACCGGGGCCGGCATACTGCTTGTCGAGCAGAACGCGCGACAGGGCCTCGCCATCGCCGATCGCGGCTACCTGCTCGAGAACGGTCGTATCGTCGGTGAGGGCTCTGCGGTGAGCCTCGCCGGCGATCCCGCCGTGCAGAAGGCCTATCTGGGCGGCGTGGCGGGTGGCACCGGACGGGCTTGGCCGCTGACCCCGACGAAGCCCAGCATCGCGACCTAGAACATCGCCCGCGGCGTTACGCTGCTTCCTTGACAGACGGCAATCCCGCGAGCGCCATCGCAAGCTCCTTCTCGTCGTAATCCTGATCGGTCAGCTTGCCGGCGAAGTAGTCCATGTACGCCTGCATGTCGAAGTGGCCGTGACCACAGAGGTTGAAGAGGATGACGCGGCTCTTGCCTTCTTCGCGGCACTTGATCGCCTCGTCGATCGCGCCCTTCACGGCGTGATTGGCCTCCGGGGCGGGGAGGATTCCCTCAGCGCGGGCGAACGTCACGCCCGCGTCGAAGCAAGTGGTCTGGTGGTATGCCACGGCGTCGATGAGTCCGAGCTGCTTGATGTGACTGACGATCGGCGCCATGCCGTGATAGCGCAACCCGCCGGCATGGAACCCGGGCGGCGTGAAGGTCGATCCGAGCGTGTGCATCTTTACGAGCGGCGTGAGATGGCCCGTGTCGCCGAAGTCGTAGGCATACTTGCCGCGCGTGAGGCTCGGGCACGCAGCTGGCTCGACCGCGACGATCCTCACCTTCTTTCCGCCGCGGAGCTGCGCGCCCAGGAAGGGGAACGCGACGCCGGCGAAGTTCGATCCGCCGCCGGTGCAGCCGACGACGACGTCGGGATAGTCGCCGGCCATCTCCATCTGCGCCATGGCTTCCTGTCCGACAACCGTCTGATGAAGCAGCACGTGGTTGAGCACGGAGCCGAGCGCGTACTTCGTGTCATCGCGCTGCGCGGCAATCTCCACGGCTTCCGAGATTGCGATGCCGAGCGACCCCGGGTGGTCCTTGCGCTTCTCGAGGATTGCCTTGCCTGACTGCGTCTCAGGTGAGGGGGAGGGGATGCATTTCGCGCCATAGGTCTCCATCAAGGCGCGGCGATAGGGTTTCTGATCGTAGGACACCCGCACCATGAAGACTTGCACTTCGAGATCGAAGAGCGCGCCTGCGAAGGCGAGTGCCGAGCCCCACTGCCCGGCGCCCGTCTCGGTCGACAGCCGCTTGACGCCTTCCTGCTTGTTGTAGAACGCTTGCGCGACCGCAGTGTTCGGCTTGTGGCTCCCGGCCGGACTCACGCCTTCGTACTTGTAGTAGATCTTCGCCGGCGTCTGCAGCGCCTTCTCCAGACGCCGTGCGCGGAAGAGCGGGCTCGGACGCCACTGCTTGTAGACCTCGCGCACGGGCTCGGGAATCTCGATCTCGCGGTCCGCGCTCACCTCCTGCATGATCAGCGCCATCGGGAAGAGCGGCGCCAGGTCGTCCGGCCCGATCGGCTGGCCCGTTCCCGGGTGCAACACGGGCGGCAACGGTTTGGGCAGATCTGCGGCGAGGTTGTACCAGCTCTTCGGGATGCGCGACTCGTCGAGAAGGTATTTCACTGTGTCGGACATGTCTTTCCTCCTTCGGGAATTGCTGACGCCGTAGCGCTCTGGGGCGCGGTCTGCGGCCAGTGTACTGCCGGCCGGGCGCTCACGACCACCCCGCAGATCAAGCGGGTGGGGCGAAGCGCGCGGGGTCGAGGGCCGCGAGGAGGCGCGACGAGACCGGTGCCGGCTCGTCTTCGAGCACGGCCGCGAGCACCTCGCCGGACAGGGGCGGGGTGATGAGCCCGCGCGAGCCATGAGCGGTGCTGACACACAGCCCGCCTCCAGGGCGGACCTCGCCAGCAAGCGGCAGGCGATCGGGGCTGGTACAGCGAACGGCGGCGCGCCCCGCGAGCTGTGCAGGATCTGCGGTGTCGGCGCCGAGCGCCGCGGCCAATGTCGGTGCCATCGCCGCGAGATCGGCGAGGTTCTGCCGGTGCTCCGTCTCGTGCAGCGCGAGATCGTCGAATTCGTGAACGAACGTCGCGCCCAGGGTATGCATTCCGCCCCGTGCCGGCGTAATCGACGCTTCGCCGCACACGACCGCACGCAGCGCACGGCTCGCCGGTGTCTCGGCAAGCTGAGTGATCTGGCCGCGCACCGCATGCAAGGGCAGGTGCCGCGTCTGCGGAAATCGAGCGGCTTCCGCGGAAGCGGCGATCACCGTGACCGGCGCGCTTGCGAGATCGAAATTCGCGCCGATCGCCCGCCATTCGCCGTTTGCGTCGCGCTCCAGCGCGACCACGTCGGCGCCGGTCCGCACATCAATGCGCGGGTGCCCGGTGAGCGCGCGCACGAGCGCGGCTGGGTGCACCCATCCTGCGCCGGCAAAGTAGAGTCCGCCCGCGGGCAGGTCGATCCCCGCCAGCGCGCTGGCCTCCGCGCGGTCGACGCGGCGTACCAACGATGCCGGCAACCCGGTCTCGGCCACCTCGCCTTGGCGCGCCGCAGTCTTCTCGTCCAGCGCCAGCTGCAGCACGCCGCACGCGCGCCACGTGTCGTCGCTCTGCGGCAGCAGCGCATTCAGCATGCGCAGGCTGTGCGCGTATCCGGCGAGAGTGAGCTCTCCAAGCAGCGTTGGACGGCCCGCAAGTCGCGCGTAGAGCACACCCTGCGGGTTGCCCGACGCGCCTCGCGCGAGCGACGCTTCGCGCTCGAGGAGCGTGATCTGCCAGCCGCGCGCGGCCAGGCTCCACGCGGATGCGGCTCCTGCGAGGCCGCCACCGATGACCATCGCACGGCGAGAGCCGAGTGGCTGCGACAACGCTGCCGAGCCGCCGTCGCGCTCGCCGACCAGCATTTCCCGCTTGCGGCCGAATCCCCGCTTCTTGTCCACCCGAAATCCCGCCGCATGCAGCCCCTCTCTCACCGTCGCGGCAACGCTGTAGGTCGCCAACGTCGCGCCGGCACGCGAGTGCGCGCCGATCGCTCCGAGGAGGTTGGCGGTCCACAACTCGGGATTCTTCGCCGGCGCGAAGCCGTCCAGGAACCACGCATCGCAACGTCCGGCCAACTCGTCCAACGTCGCGTTGGCATCGCCGATCGCGAGCGTCAAGAGTACGCGGCCACCCGCGAGGTGAAAGCGGTGCCAGCCCGGCGCGAGCGCCGTGTACTGTCCGGCGAGCGAGTGCGCGTAGTGGGCGAGCTCGGGCCACAAGGCCAGCGCGCGGATGAGCTCGTCAGGGGAGAGGGGGAACCGCTCGAAGCTCACGTAGCGCAGCACGGCGTCCTGCGGAGCCTCGCTCTCCCACAGCTGCCAGGCTGCGCAGAAGTTGAGGCCCGTGCCGAAGCCCGTCTCGCCGATCGTGAATCGCCCGCCCGGAGGTAGCGCGGCCCAGCGCTCGCGCAGGCGGTTTCCCGCCAGGAACACGTGCCGCGTCTCGGCAATGCCCGATTCGCGCGAGAAGTACACGTCGCCGTAGCGGCGCGAGACCGGCTGGCCGTCTCGCCAGTCGAGCTCCGATCCCATCGGTCCGGTCATGGGACTCATCGCGTGAAGAGCGCGCTTCCGAGCACGAAGACGCCGAAGGCGAAGAGAAGGACGCCCGACGACCGATTCACCCAGGCGAGTGCCGAAGGTGAAACGCGCGAGCGCAGCGCGCTCACGGCGCCGGACAGGAGAATCCACCACAGCATTGATCCCGCAAAGACACCTAGCGTGAGCACTCCCGCGGCCGCGCCGTGACCCGTTGCGCCGACGAGGCCGAGACCGGCGAACACCGCGGCGAAGGAGAGGATGGTGGTCGGGTTCGCGAGCGTCAGCAGGAACGTTGCGGTGAACATCGAAGCGAGGCCGCGTCCCCGAGCCTCGGCGGGCGGGCCGGCCGGACGGCTGCGAAACGCGCGCACACCCACCCAGAGCAGCACGATGCCACCCGTAATCGCCAGCGCGCGCTCGAAGTCGAGGAGCAGCGTCGAGACCGCGGTGATGCCGAATGCCGCCACTGCGGCGTAGGCGGCATCCGCCGTTGCGGTGCCGAGCCCGCCCGCCACCGCGGGCCAGAAGCCCTCGTCCAACGCACGGCGAAAGCACAACACGCCGATCGGCCCGACCGGCAGGGCGATGGCGAATCCGAGCGCGAGGCCCTTGGCGAGAAAGGGAAGCGTGTCGTTCAACGTGGAGTCCGATCGGGATGCATGAAGTGTACGCTGCGTCCCCCTCAATCCGCGCGTACCACGCCGTCCGGTGCGGACGCCGAGCGCATCCGGAAAAACCATTTCTGCAGCTCGACCGCGACGAACACGATGCTGGAGAGCGCGAGACACAAGCCGAGGTCGGCGAGATCGAGCGGCACCGTCCTGAAGATGGAGTTCAGCGCGGGGATGTACACCACCGCCATCTGCAAGGCAAAGGTGACGAGCACCGCGCCGAGCAAAGGGCGATTGGAGAACAGGCCGAGCGAGAACAGCGACTCCCGGTCTGAACGGATCGCCAGCACATTGCCCATTTGCGACAGTGTGAGGACCGTGAAGGCCATCGTCTGCCACTTGGCCTTCTCCGCGTCCATCGACCACGCCTGGGCGAGGAGCGTCACCCCTGCCATGAGCAACCCGATCCAGACGATCTGCTGCCAAACGCCCCGCGCGAAGACGCTCTCCGCCGGAGGGCGCGGCGGTCGCTTCATGATGGCCTTCTCGGCCGGCTCCGCGGAGAGCGCGAGGCCCGGCAGCCCGTCGGTGACGAGGTTGATCCAGAGGATGTGAATGGGCAGCAGCGGGATCGGCAGGCCGAGGAAAGGCGCGAGGAAGATCGTCAGGATCTCTCCGGTGTTGCTCGTCATCGTGTACCGGATGAACTTCAGGATGTTGTCGAAGATGCGCCGGCCCTCCCGCACGGCGGAGACGATCGTGGCGAAGTTGTCGTCCAGCAGGACGAGGCTCGAGGCTTCGCGCGCCACATCCGTGCCGCCGCGCCCCATCGCGATGCCGATGTCGGCGCGCTTCAGCGCCGGCGCGTCGTTCACGCCGTCGCCGGTCATGGCCACGAACTCGCCGTTCTTCTGCAGCGCTCGGACGATCCGGATCTTCTGAGCAGGGTCGACACGCGCGTACACGCGAATGTCTTCCACCGCGCGCTCCAGGGCGTGGTCCGACAGATGCGCGAGGTCGAGCCCGGTCAGGACCCGTGCGCCGTCATCGCCGAGAATGCCAACGCGTGTCGCGATGGCGCGTGCGGTCGCGGGATGATCGCCCGTGACGAGCACGGGTGTGATGCCGGCCGACTTGCACATCCGCACGGCGGGTTCCGCCTCGGGCCGCGGCGGATCCTCGAGCCCGACCAGGCCCAGGAAGACGAGGTCCCGTTCGAGCTCCTCGGGATCGTCGGAGGAGGGCGCTTCCCGCCAGACTCGGTACGCGAACGCGAGCACCCTCAGCCCGTCGGCCGCCATGCGGTCGGCCGTCTCGAGAATCTTCGCGGACTCCAGGGGCCTGCTGCCGTTGGCCGACAGCGCTTGGTGGCAGAGCGCAACGACGGTCTCCGGGCTGCCCTTGGTGAACGCAATGACGTCTTCCGGGCGCTGGTGGAACGTCGTCATCAGCATGCGCGCGGAATCGAAGGCAAGCTCCTTGACGCGCGGTGCATCGGCCTCCAGCGCGCGCTTGTCGTAGCCGGATCGCGCGGCCGCTTCGAGGAGCGCCGCTTCCGTAGGATCGCCCGCGACCTGGTTGCCCGCCTCGTGGCTCGCATCGTTGCTGATCGCGAGCGCGAGAAGCAGTATCTGCCAGGGCTCGCCCGCTCGCGGCCATTCCGCAGTCTCGTGCGTCCGGCCATCAACCGCGATCTGAGCGACGCGCATCGTGTTCTGCGTCAGCGTGCCGGTCTTGTCCGAGCAGATGTACGTGACGGATCCCAGCGTCTCCACGGCCGGAAGGCGTCGGATCAAGGCATGTTCGCGCACCATCTTGCGCGCGCCCAGGGCGAGCGAAATGGTGACGACCGCGGGCAACGCCTCCGGGATGGCGGCCACTGCCAGGCTCACCGCGGTCATGAGCATCAGCAGCGCGGGCTCGCCGCGCAATATGCCCACGGCGAAGACGATCACGCAGATCGCGAGCACCACGATCGCCAGACGCGCGCCGAAATGCGCGAGCCGCTTCTGCAGGGGCGTCTTCGAATCCTCTCCGCCCTCGAGGAGCTGTGCGATTCGCCCCAGCTCCGTCGCCATCCCCGTTGCGACCGTCACGCCGCGGGCCCGGCCGTAGGTCACGATGGTGCCCTTGTAGGCCATGTTCATGCGGTCGCCGAGCGGAAGTTCCGCACTGTCGAGCGCATCCGTGTGCTTCTCGACCGTCGCCGACTCGCCGGTGAGCGCAGCCTCGTTGATTTTGCACTGGAGCGCCTCGAGAAGCCGCAGGTCCGCCGGGACGACGTTGCCGGCCTCGAGCAGGACGACGTCGCCCGGCACGAGTTCGGTCGCCGCCACGGGGTGCGGCGCTCCGTCACGCACGACACGGGCGCTCGTCGCCGCCATTTTGCGTAGCGCCGCGATCGCCCGTTCCGCGCGGTACTCCTGCACGAACCCGATCGCCCCGTTGAGAATCAGGATCACGACGATTGCGATGGTGTCCTGAAGGTCCCCGACCATTCCCGAGACGATGGCGGCGCCGATGAGCACGACGATCATCAGGTCGGTGAACTGATCGAGAAGCATCCGCCAGGCGGGCCGCCGCGCCTTCTCGCGGATGGCGTTGGGTCCATGGCGTGCGAGACGCGCCGCGGCCTCGGCCGCGCGCAATCCCTGTTCAGGCTCGGCACCGAGCTGCGCGCAGACTTCGGCGGCCGATTTGCGGTGGGCGTCGGGGACGCTTGCGAGGGTCGGGGTCACTGGCGCAACGAGTCTAGGACGCGGAGCGTCCGCCGAGTCTGATCCAGGGCAAATCGGATGCGACCGCGATGCCGGAGGGGCACGCGGGCGGCGGCCTGGCCGCTCAGGTGAACTGCACCGCGACGCTGCCGAGCGGTCCGAAGTCCGCGCGCAGCGTGTCACCCTTGTTCGCCCACACCGGCCGGATGAACGACCCGGAAAGCGTGAAGTGGCCTGGCTCGAGCACGGTGCCGAACGCTCCGACCTTGTTCGCGAGCCAGGCGATGCCAAGCGCCGGATGCCCCAGCACCGCGGCCGACACGCCCGACTCCTCGATCGCTTCGTTGCGATACATCAATCCCGGCACCCACCGCAGATCGACGTCGGTCGGGCGCACCGGCCGACCGCCCAGCACGACCGCGGCCGCAGCGCCATTGTCGGACACGGTATCGAAGATCTTGCGCGGATTCTGAACGCGTGCGTCGATGACCTCGATGGAGGGGACGACCCACTCGGTCGCGCGCATCACGTCGAGCAGACCCACGCCCGGACCTTTGAGCGGCTGCCCGAGCACGAAACCGAGCTCCATCTCGACTCGCGGCACGCAGAAGCTGTCGTGCGGCAGCTTCACGCCGTCGTCATAGAACATGTTGTCGAGCAGGTGCCCGTAATCCGGCTCGTCGATCTGCGAGGAGAGCTGCATCGCCTTGGACGTGAGGCCGACCTTGTGGCCGCGAACCTTCGCGCCGGCGGCGACTTTGGTGTCCGTCACGATCTGCTGAATGGCGTACGCGTCCTCGATCGTGATGTCGGGCCAGGTCTTGGAAAGCTGCACGACGGGCTTGCGCTCCTTCTCGGCGGTGAGCAGCAGGCCGGCGGCCTTCTCGCGATCGGCATCGGAAAGCATGCGGTGGATCCTTTGGTCGGTGGCCGTTGAAAGTCGCGCCGATGGTGCATTGAAGGGGCTGATTCCGCAACCTGCTGGCCCGGGAGCGCCGGAGGTTAGCGCGTCATTGCTCGTCGCTTTCCGGCGCGGCATCGGGCACAGGCACCGTGCTCAACTTGTGGCGACTGCACGTGTTGGGGGAATCTCCGGGCGCACGGTGCGCGCGCGAAACCGCGCTCCCGCCATCCGATCAACGACGTTCCCGACCGGGCCCCTACTTCACGAATTTCGCCGTGAGGCGGGAGGTGGATGGGACGGCTGACGAAATTTCGTCAGAAGGCACCCTAGCCCGTCGACACTTGCTCGACCGACCGGGCCCACATGAGCAGCAGGGTCGTGTTTTGAAAGGCAAATATCACACGACTCGCGCCCGCCCCGGCAGGTCGGACCGATTCTCAAGCGGGTCGGCGAACCGCTCGTGATCTCTTCTGCGCCGTTCGTGCCGCGAAATGGGAATTTTTCGCACCTGGCGTACTTCCATCGCCTCGCTCCCGGGATCCTGGCATGCCGGTTGCGTTTGACCTCCTGAGTTCATTGGGTCCGGGTTGGTCCTTGCGGACACGCCCTCAAGAACGCGAAACGGGAAAGGAAGGAAGGAAAGGATTATGTTCAAGAGACACTTTGTTTTGGCCGCCTTGTCGGCAAGCGTTGCCTTCGGGGCGACCAACGCGTTGGCGGAGTCAACCCAGGTTAACGGCGGAGGTGCGCTGAATGCCGGTGCACGTCTGGATTTCCAGGTGACCATTCCCGGAGTGCTCCGCTTCCGTATTGGCACTGCCGGAGCGACGATCGACCAAATTGCATTCAACGTGCCCGCCGCAAACGTCGGCGACGGTACCGATGTTGCCGGTACTGGCGGCGATGCGAGCGGTGGCACGGCGGTGAACGTGGAACTTTTTGGGAACCGTGGCCAAATCACCGTGACCCCAGTGCTGTCGGGTGCGAATCTTACCAACGGTACGGGCGGCGTGATGCCGTACAGTGAAATCCTCACTGCGGCAACAACGGGTGACGGCGGTGGCGGGGTGTCAACCTCGGGCGCCAACCTTAGCGTCACGACCCCACTTACCCCTGTTCCCAACGTTAACGCCAGCGTTACGAATCGCACCGATATCTGGACGTTCACGTACGACAATACGACCGCCTACCCGGCTGGCACCTACGGCGGGGTCGACACCCAAGGTAGCCGCGTGACATGGACGGCGTCGATGCCTTGATCGGCCCTGTCGCGACATGACGAAGCCCGGCGAATGCCGGGCTTTTTTTGTACTGCATGGGGGGCGCCTGGCATTTCGCGGTGTCAGACGGAAACGACTTGAGGCCGGGTAGCAATCCTTGAAACAATAGGCCCATGCACCGCCGCCTAACGAAGGGCCTTTTCGCGACCAAGGCTGTGGTTGCGGGTGCCGTATGGCTCACCGTCCAGGCGAGTGCCGCGCCGGTGATCATCATTCCGCCGGGCGAGCGCGGGATCGGTATCGCGGTGGGGTCGGCCGGCGGGACCATCGATCTCGTCAGCTTCTCCGTGCCCACCGCCCAGGTCGGCACGGGGGTCCCGATTGCCGGGGACAAGACGATCTACCTAGAGGTGGGCGCCGAGCTTCCCAATAACACGCCCGTCCTCGTCACTGCCGATACGGTGCTACCACTCGCCGCCGGCGTGAACACCATTCCTTTCAGCGAGATCACCCTGCTGGGGTCGTTCGGTACCGCCACCGTCGGGGGAAGCTGCACGTCCTCGCAACCGGGCCTGGGCAACTTCGGTCCGATCACGCTGGGCGGTGGCGCCGGCCAGATCATCTACGCTTTTCCGGTCAACGCGTTCAACGGGCAGCGCGATTCGGCGTGCAGCGTTCTGAGCTTCACTTACGCCAACACGCAGAACGTTGCGGCCGGCACCTACTCCGGCAGGGTACGCTTCACGGTGACCGCGCCATGAGACGTGTCGTCGCCAGCACGCTCGCGATGGTGGCGGCCGGCGCGGCGATCGCGGCCGGTCCGATCCGGCTCGACGATTCGCTATCGCCGCTCCGCGAGGTGCGGGCGCAGCTGGTCAATCCGCGCTTTTCGTCGCCGTCGATCCGCGAGTTCGCGGCGCGCGCGCCGGGTGTGCAGGTGAACCTGAACGTGGCCGCCTACGTCGGACAGCGGGCGCGCATCTATATCACGCTTCCGCCGATCTCGCGCGGCGAACCGACTCTCGCAAACGCGCGTCTTCAGTGGCGCGGGCGGCAGGTGGGGACCACCGGAGAGATCCTGGTCGGTGCGCGTCAGATCGTTTTCGAGGGTGTCATCGATGAGCCCGTCTTCCGCGAAGTGTTCGACTTCACCGTCTACTATGACCCGAGCCTTGTCACCCGTCCTGTACCCGTCGAGCCGGTTTTCGAGATCGAGCTGCCGTAGCGCTCTCGCCGCGGCGCTGCTCGCCTGCGCGGCATCGCAGCAGGCTGCTGCCGATTTCGCGGTCACCATCTCGCCGCCGCGATTCGAGCTGCGCGCCGAACCTGGACAGACGCTCAACGAGGCATTCTCGATCCATAACGACGACACACGGCTCGCGGAGCTTGCTTTCCGCTCTGCGGACTGGACGCTGCGGCCGGACGGCGGTGTGGATATTGCCGGTCCGGCGCTCGAGCCGGGAAGCTGCCGGCCATGGGTCGTCATCGAGCGCGCGACGTATGCATTGACGCAGCGTGCTACGAAGCGCTATCGCTTTCAGGTCAACGTGCCGGCCGATGCGCCGGTCGGAGAGTGCCGGTTCGCGTTGTTGATCGAGCCGGCGAAGCCTGACACGGAGGTCAAGTTCGGACAGGTACAGTTCCCCGTTTCCGGACGGGTTGCGGTGATCGTCTACGTGGCCGTGGGCGACGCCGCCGGAATGATCGATGTGGGGCGAGTCGGGGTCGGAAAGTCTGGCGACCAAACCGTTCCCGTCGTCACGCTCACCAACAGTGGCAATGCGACGGCCCGCCCCGAAGGCGTGCTGCGCGGCCGCGACGCGTCGGGCAAGGAGTTGCAGTTCTTCCTCGGCGGCTACCCGGTGCTGCCCGGGCAGACCCGAACACTGCCCATCTCCGTGGAGACCGACGCTCGCGACGGTAAGCCGCTGCCCTTCCAGTTCCCGGTCGAGCTCTCCGGCACGATCGAATGGCAGGGCGGTCGGACGGAGCTTTCGGGCACCGCCGCGCGCTGATTCCGGTCCGCGAAGGGATCTCACCGCAATCGGGTCAATCCCAGGTCGAGTCGCGCGGTGCCGCGTAACGGCACGTCGACGGATTGCGGGGCCTCGTCGCGCGGCGCCCATGGCAGGGGCACTGTGTCGACGGCGACGGTCACTGTGTGCCGGCCGGTCGGCACCGCGCTGAAGCTGAAACGACCGTCCGCGTCCGTTCGCGCCGTGATGCGTCCATCTAGCAGCACCGTAATTCCGCGAGCGCCCGGCTCATCCGGCTGGGGCCGGCCATCGCCGTTCTCGTCGAGGAAGATCCGGCCTTCGACGTCGCCCGTCCCGGCCAGTCCGGTGCTCGAGCCCGTCACGCCGAACGGCCGGCCGATGTCTTCCTGGAAGCGAATCCCGAGCAGCACGTAGCGGCTGCTGAATGTCGTGGGGAGGGCCGCCTGCAGCAGCGGCGGCGCGCCGCCGAGCGCGAGTTGCGTCGTGTTCAACTGATCGTACGTGGCGGTCAACTCCAGCGCCCAGTTGCGCGCAAAGGGGAGGCGGCCGTAGAGATTGAAGGTGAGACCGCGCTGCAGGCTGCCGCGGGTCGGATCGAAGCGGTTCCACGAGATGTTGCCGTCGATCGATCCGCTGTTGCCGATGACCGCGCGCCCACGCAGCGCCGCCAGCCAGCGGTAGGCTGGACCTTCTGGCAGGGATTCGCGCGTTATGCCCAGTGTCGTGCCGACCGAGCTGGTCGTCGAAAGCGGCCAGTCCTGCGTCCAGGAGACGCCATCCGAAGAGCTGTCGAGCGCGCCGCCCGACTGAAATCCGTGCGTGTACTGGAACTGCGTGGTGCCGAAGGGCGAGCTCTTCGAGAAATAGGCGCTTGCCGAGCCCGAAACGGTGCTCGGTCCCGCGGTGATCCCTTCGCCGGCGATGACCGACTGATAGAGCACGTTGAGCGTTCCACCGAGCGATTCGCGCCGACCCAGCCGATAGGTTCCCGATGCGAGCCCCTGGACGATATTCGTGCCGATTTCCCCGGCGCGCGGCTGCGGGTTGATCTGGGCGGCGTCGATCCCCACGCTGGCGAACTTCGTCAAGTCGTAATAGTCGGAGCGAGCGTAGGCGCCGCGCTGATTGTTGATGAAGAATGCGTCGTTGTAGAGAAGCGTGCGCGAGAGGGCGTAGGCACCGTAGCGGTAGGTCCAGTTCGCCAGGCGGTTTTCCCAGTCGGTCCAGCCGCCGAAACCGCCATTGGAGCTGCCCAGCAGATGAAGCTTCGCATGGTCGTACGGCGTCCAGCTGTACTCGACCACGCCAGAATAATTGCCGTTCTCGGGCACGTTCGTCGATCCGGTGAAGTAATTCGCCTCGACACCGAACCGCCACTGCGGGCTCGCCGTATGGATCCATCCAGCGCCCACAAGCTCTCCACCGTTGCTGCGGTACTGGGGAAGGATGGCGCCGAACAGAGAGCCCGTCTCGCCGGCGCTCGCGTAGACTTCGTTTCGCTCGTCGTACCAGCGCGTCGTGGCCCCGGCGATGACGGAGCGGGGCAAGTACACACGGTAGGAGTTGGTCATCAGGCCTGACCCCGAAGTGCGCGCAATGCCGGCCGCCGTGTCCGCGAGCCAGCGTCCCGTGACGGGAAGTGCCAGGCTATACACCGTGATTCTCGGCACCGTGCTGGGTTGGAGGTTGTCGTCGCTGAGGCGCTGGATATCGGCTTCGAATCGCCAGAGTCCCCAGTCGCGCGTCTCGCGCGAATGCGCAAGACTCAGCCCGCCGCCGTGGACCGACGGGCCCGGATTCGGATCCCGATACAGACCAAGCAGGCGCGCTGAGTAACCGCGTCGACCGTCGGGCTGAGCCACTTCCTCGGCTTCCTCGCGGGCAATCTCCGCGGCGATATCCGGCGCGGTTTCGATGAGGGTCCGGTCGACGTAGGGTGTGTTCTGTCCCGGCGCGGGCTGCGGAGCCCCTTGCGCCGACGCGAGGGCCGCGTAGAACGCCACGAGCAGCGCGGTAAGCCGGCAAACGGCCTTGCGGACGGATGAGCCCCTTGCTTGTGCGTGCGGACGATGTCCCAGACGCAATATTCTTCTCGCTCAACGAATTCGGGGGACTGTAGCAAAACGACCGGCCTTCGGCGTGCAACGATGCCACACATCGCATGGCGTGCGGCCTATCGCCCGCCGCGCTCGATTTCTGGAGAAGAACGCTTGCGGGGACGCTCCGTCTAGCCGTTTGCTCGAACGCGACCCAGTATCGCGGCGCAGTCGGTGCCCGCCGGCAGCGTGCCGAAGCACGCGCCCCAGTCGCCCTCGAGTCGGGTGGCGATGAATGCGCCGGCCACAGCGCTCGGCGCATGGCGGACCATGAGCGCGGCCTGCAATGCGACCGCCATCTCCTCGACGACGCGCCGTGCGCGGACCTCTAGCGTCGCCGTGTCGGCGAGCTCCGATCTCAGCGCTTCGGCGACGCGGGCGAGCTTGGGCTCGTCCGATGCCGCGTCGGCGAGCTCGGCGAAGAATGCGTCGACGGAGGCGGGCTCGCGCGCGATGGAGCGCAGCACATCGAGGCTGATGACGTTGCCGCTGCCTTCCCAGATCCCGTTGACCGGCGCCTCGCGATACAGACGCGCGAGCGGGCTTTCCTCGACGTAGCCACTGCCGCCGAGGCACTCCATCGCCTCGACCGCGAGCGCATTGATTCGCTTGCACACCCAGTACTTCGCCACCGGGGTGACGATGCGTGCGAACTGCCGTTCGCGTTCATCCTCCTTGCCCGCATCGAACGCGCGCGCGAGGCGAAGCGCGAGCAGCGTCGCCGCCTCCCATTCGAGCGCGAGGTCGGCGAGCACGTTCTGCATGAGAGGCTGCTCCACCAGCCGTTTCCCGAATGCGGAGCGATGCTCGCAGTGGTGCAGCGCCTGGGCGAGTCCGGCCCGCATCATTCCCGCGTTCGCGACGACGATGTCGAACCGGGTGAGGTGTGCCATCTCGATGATCGTCGCGATCCCCCGGCCCTCCACGCCGACCACGTGGGCCCAGGTACCGTCGTACTCGATCTCGCTCGAGGCATTCGAGCGGTTTCCGACCTTGTCCTTCAGCCGCTGGATGAGGAAGCGGTTGCGCGTGCCGTCTGGCAGCGAGCGCGGCACCAGCAGGCAGGTGCTACCCGCGTCGGTGCACGCGAGCGTGAGAAACCCGTCCGACATCGGCGCGGAACAGAACCACTTGTGTCCGGTGAGGAGGTAGGCGCCTTCGCCGGCGGGCTGCGCGCGCGTCGAATTCGCCCTCAGATCGGAGCCCCCCTGCTTCTCGGTCATCGCCATCCCGACCGTGGCGGCGCGCTTGTCCGCAATGTGGATCGGCCGCGGATCGTAGTCTTCGGCGACGATCTTCGGCTCCCATTCGACCGCGAGCGAGGGCTCGTTTCTCAGCACCTGAACGCCGGCAAAGCACATCGTCACCGGGCAGGCGACGCCGTTCTCGCCCTGGTTCCAGAGGTAGTTAAGGGCCGCGCGCGCCACGAACGCGCCCTCGCGGTCCACGGTCCACGCGAGCGAATGCAGGCCGGCGCCGAACGCGAGCGACATCAGCTCGTGATAGGCGGGGTGATACTCGACCAGGTCGATCCGGTGACCCGCCCGGTCGTGCGTCTTGAGCTCGGGCGTGAAGCGGTTCGCCTGGTAGGCGAGCGTCTGCATGCGCTCGCTCGCGACGAGCTCGCCCATCGTGTGCGCGCGCGCTTCGACCCACGCGCCGCCCTCGCGCGCCACGGCCCCGCGCAGGATCGGATCGGTCGTCCAGGCGTTGTGGCCGCCGAACGGCGGAGGCTGATTGGTGACGTCGTGGGTTGCGTGGGACGGGAAGGAAGAGGCGGGGGCGTTCATGGCGCGGCTCCTTGATGCGCTTTGCCGGGGCCAGGGTCGGCTGCAGGCTCAAGTGTAGGTCAGGACGGCCCATTACAATGCGCGAAGTTGCCAATCGACCAACCACATGATCAGGCCCTGCGGATCCGACGACCTCGACGCGATCTACGCGATCATCAACGATGCGGCGCTGGCCTATCGCGGCGTGATACCGGACGATTGCTGGCATGATCCATACATGGGCCGCGACGAGCTCGTGTCGGAAATCAGCGACGGCGTCGTGTTCTGGGGCCTGGAGATGGACGGCAGGCCGGGAGGCGGGCTTGCGGGCGTGATGGGCATCCAGGACAAGAGCGATGTGGCGCTGATTCGTCACGCCTACGTGCGCAGCAGGGATCGCCGGTCCGGGATCGGGGGCGCGCTGCTCGAGTACCTGGAGCGTTGCACGGCGAAGCCGATTCTCGTCGGGACCTGGGCCGCCGCAACCTGGGCGATACGCTTCTACGAGAAGCACGGCTACCGGCTGACGACGCGGCAGGAGAAGGACCGCCTGCTTGCGAGGTACTGGCGGGTGCCGCCGCGCCAGGTCGAGACATCCGTCGTGCTCGCGAGCCCGCGCTGGCAGCGCTCGCAAGATCAGAGGAGCTGAACCCGATGAGCGATTACCGTCTCTACTGTTTCGCGCAGTCCGGCAACGCGTACAAAGCGGCACTGATGCTCAATCTCTGCGGCGCGAAATGGGAGCCGCGTTTCGTCGACTTCTTCAACGGCGAGACGCGCACGCCCGATTACCGCGCGATCAACGAAATGGGTGAGGTGCCGGTGCTGGAGCGCGGCGAAAAGCGGCTGTCCCAGTCCGGCGTCATCCTGCACTATCTCTCCGCCGAATACGGCCGCTTCGGCGGCGCGTCGGAAGAGGAAAAGCTCGAGGTGCTGCGCTGGATCCTGTTCGACAACCACAAGGTGTCGTCCTATATCGGCACGCTGCGCTTCCTGATCCAGTTCGCGAAGACCGGCGAGACTCCGGTCACCGAGTTTCTGCGCGGCCGCGTGAAGGGTTCGCTCGGCGTGCTGAACGGGCACCTCGGCAAGAGCCGCTTCGCGGTCGGCGACGCGCCGACCATCGCCGATTTCTCTTTATGCGGCTACCTCTTCTGGCCGGACGAGTTCGGCGTGAGCTGGGCCGACTATCCGCACATCGGCCGCTGGACCGACGAGATCAGGGCGCTGCCGGGTTGGGTGCATCCGTACGAGCTGATGCCCGGGCATCCGCTTCCAGAGAAGCGTTGATCTCTTCCATGACGAGCTTTGCCGCATGCGGAATTGCGGCCTGTACGGCCGCGCTAAGGCCGTCGCCGGGTCCCGCCTGACCGAGCTCGACGCCGAAGACCACCAGGCGCGGCGGAAGCGTGCCGAGCGCGCGGGCCAGCTCGAGCGCCTCGCCCAAACCGAAGCCATGGCAGGAAACGGCATCGGGCGCCGACTCGATATCGTCGACCGTCAGCCGGCGGATGGTTCCCGGCGGTGAATCGCTGCGCATTGCATCGACCAAAATGCCGAAGTCGGCGTTTGCGAGCAGCGGGATCAGCCGGGTGCTCGGACGATCGCAACATTCGGCCACGACCGACTCTGCCGGGAAACGCGCCAACAGGTCGCCTTTTCGAAGGGCCTCGATCACTTCCCAGCCGATGCGATCGTCGCCGAACGGGGAACCGATGCCGAAAATCCGGACCAGGGTCATCGGCGATTCACGCTGAGCTTCAGAAAATGGGTGGCGCAGGAAATGCAGGGATCGTAGTTGCGGATGACCGCCTCCCCGCGGCGTCGCAACTCGTCTTCACTGCGTTCGAGCCCGAACGCCTCCAGTGACCGGCGCAGGTCTTCCTCGATGCGCGCCTGATTCTGGCTGGTCGGAGGCACGATGCGCGCACGCCTGATCGACCCAGTCGGGTCTGTCTCGTAGCGGTGCCAAAGGAGGCCGCGCGGCGCTTCGGTGCAGCCGAAGCCCGTCCCCGCTCGCGGCCGCGTCGATGCGAAGGGCGACGACGGAACGTCGTAATCCTCGAGAATGCGGAGCGCTTCGAGCAGCGCGTAGTAGATCTCCGCGGCGCGGGCAACGATGCTGTGAAAGACGTTGCTGCTCGGAATTCGGAGTGCGGTCGCGTCGAGCGCCCCGGCAACGGCTTCCGGCAGCAGTTCCCGGTTGAGGTTGAGGCGCGCGAGCGGGCCGACCAGATACGGTTGGCCGTGGAGCAGGCTGTGCAACGCGGTGGAATGCGCAATCTGCTGCTCGGCAAAGTGAGCCTCGTAAGCATCGATCCCGATGTCGAGCCCTCGATCCGAGACGATGCGGCCCTCGTTCATTGGATACTCGTGCGGATGTCGCATCGCCACGCACGTGAACGCCTGGGTGTCCTCGGGCAGCGGCAGCGACGCGGTCCAAGCGACGAGTGAACGCGCATCCGAAAGCGCAGTTCGCAACCGCGCTTGCAGGTCTTCGACCTCGTCACGGGTGGGTGCCCTGTGAAAACCGCCGACTCGAACCCCGACCGGATGCACCGAACGACCGCCGAAGAGCCGGATCAGGTCGTTGCCCAGTGCCTGCAGGCGGAATCCGCGGCGCGCCTCCTCCGGATGATCGCGTGCCATTTCAATGACGTTCTCGAAGCCGAGGAAATCGGGCGCGGCGAGCAGGTGAATGTGCAGGCTGTGGCTCTCGATCCACTCGCCGCAATAGATGAGGCGACGCATGGCACGCACCCACGGCCCGGGATCGATTCCGAAGATGCCCTCGAGCGCGTGTACCGCGCTCATCTGGTAGGCCACCGGGCAGATGCCGCAGATGCGCGCCACGAGGTCCGGCACTTCCGCATACGAGCGGCCTTCGAGCAGTTTCTCGAAAAATCGTGGCGGTTCGAAGATGCGCAAGCTCAGCGCAGCCACGCGGCCGTCCGCGATATCGATCTCCAGCGCGCCCTCGCCTTCGACGCGGGCGAGCACCGGAACACGGATGCTGATCGCGCGCGCTTCACTCATCGTCCAGCTCGTTCGCCGCGAGCCCGGCTTCACGGAAAGCGGGTGCGCCGTTGTTGATGGACAGGAAACGCAGCGAAATTTCCCTTGGCATCAGGCCCAGCCCCTTCAGTCGTCGCGAAACCGCGACCGTGTTCGCGTTTTCCGCCGGGCCGTAACAGCCATAACAATCGCGCCCGTACGCGGGGCAGAGCGCGCCACAGCCGGTTCGCGTCACGGGCCCCATGCAAGGCGCGCCCTGAGCCACCATGACGCACACAGCAAGCCGGCGCTTGCATTCCATGCATACCTTGTCTTCCTCGCCTGCCGGCATCAGGCCGGACAGCAACGCCCGCAGCGCGCCTAACACCTGCCGCCCGTTGACTGGACAGCCCCACAACTCCAGGTCCACCTTGACGTGCTGGGCAATTGGCGTGGAAGCGTCCAGGCTGGCGATGTGCTCCGGGCTGGCATAGATGCCGGTAACCCATTCCTTCGCATCGGCCAGGCCACGCAGCGCCTGCACGCCGCCGGCCGTCGCGCAGGCGCCGATCGTCACCAGGTGCCTTGAATTCGCGCGAATGCGCTGGATACGATCGAGGTCGTGGGGCGTCGAAACGCTCCCCTCGACGAAAGCGATATCCACATTCTCTTCCGGCGCCACCGGTCCGGCCTCGGCGAAGTGCACCAGGTCGACCAGCCCCGCCACCTTGAGCAGTGTTTCGCCAAGGTTGAGAAACGCGAGCTGGCACCCGTCGCACGAACTGAACTTGTGTACTGCCACTCTCGGCTTCACTTCAGAATCCCTTCACCCCGAACAGCGCCTTCAGCTTCGGATAGGCGAACACCGGCCCCTGTCGGCAGACGAAATCCGGGCCGTATTGGCAATGGCCGCAGTGCCCGACGGCGCACTGCATGTTCCGCTCCATGCTCAGGTAGATGTGGTCCTCTGCGACGCCTCGTCCGGTCAGGTTCTTCACGCCCGCGTGCATCATGCCCTCCGGGCCGCACATCATGACGAAGGTGCGCTCCGGAACGATCCGGGCATCGTCGAAGACTTCGGTGACCAGCCCCACGTGCCACGGCCAGAGTGGTCCGCCATGGTCAGCCGCGATCAGCACCTGCGTGTTCGGCAACGAGCGCCAATAGGTGTAGCGTTCGCGCCAGATGAGGTCATCGGAATGCTTCACCCCCTGGATAATGGTGAGCTTGCCGAAGAACGTGCGGCGTAGGATGACGTAATTGATCACCGCCACGACCGGCGCGCATCCGAGGCCGCCTGTCACTACCAGCACATCGTGGCCCAGGGCTTCCTGCAATGGCCAGCCGCGGCCATAGGGGCCGCGCAGCCCCACCCGATCCCCCGGCTGAAGTTTTGCCAGGCCGCCAGTGACACGACCGACGATCCGGATGGTGTGTCCGAGTATCGTCTCGTCGTGCGGGTCGGAGACGATGGAGATTGGCACCTCGCCCGCCCCATGCAGGTAGACCATGTTGAACTGTCCCGGGGCGAAATGATAGGTGGAGCGCGCGGCGGCATCGGTCAAACGGAGGTGCAATGTGACGATGCTCTTCGACTCCTGGACTCGCTCGACGACTTCCGCTTCGTAGGGAAGATACGGGTTCACGTCCGGCTCCCGCAGATCGCCATTGCCTCCTCGGTGATATCGATGCCGACCGGGCACCAGGTGATGCAGCGCCCGCAGCCCACGCAGCCGCTGCGGCCGAACTGGTCGTGCCAGCCGCCGAGCTTGTGGGTGAGCCATTGCCGGTAACGGGTGCGCGTGTCGGGCCGGAACGTGAGGCCATGAATGTAACTGTGATCCCTGGCGAAGCACGAATTCCACTCGCGCGTATGCGCGGAGCTCGAGCCGTCCAGGCTCGGCTGCTCCTGCTCGCGGTGGCAAAAGCAGGTCGGACACACTGACGTGCAATTGCCGCAGGAGAGACAACGTTCGGCCACCTCGGCCCAGCGCGGGTTTTCGAGATTGGCGAACAATGCTTCCCGCAAGTTGCGGCTAGGCAGGTGGCGCGTCTGCGCCTGTGCTGCCTGTTCCGATTGCCGTCGTGCTTCGGAGACCTGTTCCGGCGTCGCCGGCGCGAGGTCGAGCCCCGCCAGGAGCGCGTGCGCGCGCTCGCTGCCGCACGTGGCGACGAAGCCGTCGTCGAGCTCATCGAGCGCGATGTCGAATCCGCAGGTGGCACACGGCCCATCGCCCGTCGATGCGCAGAAGCAGGTGGCTGCCGGATGGCTGCAGTTCACCGCGACGAGGAACAACTCGCTCCGGCGTCTGGCGTAGTACGGATCGGCGTAGGCGCCGTGCAGAAAATGCTGATCGTGCAAGGCGAGTGCCGCGAGATCGCACGCGCGCACGCCGATGACCGCGAGGGGGTCTGCATTCGGCAGGTCGGGAATGAATTCGAGGCCGCCGTCCAGGCGCCGCTCGGCATGCCACAAGTCTTCGTGCGGCGAAAACAACAGGGGCTTCAGCGCCTGCGGGCCGTTCGCCCACGCGAACATGCGAGGGCCTTCGGTCCGGCCGACGCGGTACGATCCCGGCGCCTGAATGTCGGTGACGCCCGCAGGGAGCTCCGTCGCGCGGTCGAGCACGCCGTAGACGATGGCCCCGTCCCTGAGTCTCGGACCGATGCAGCGGAAGCCGGCGCGCACCAGGGCGTCGAGCAGATGCTGTAGACGCGACGCTGGCAGGAACAGCGGCGCTTCCTCGAGAGGTTTGCCTTCCGGATCGTTCACGACTGACTCACAGCGCGCAAGCGCGCGCCGACCGCACGCTCGCCCTCGAGTTCAATCAAACGATAGGCGCGCGTGCTGAGGCATCATTTGATCTCGGTCAACGTCGTGTGCGCCCTTCGTCCGCGAATTGGCCCGCCAATGCGTCATGTCAATGCGCGCAGAGCGCGCGTTGCCACATCCTCGCCCCGCTCCTGGACGAAATGTCCGGCGTCGGGGACGATGTGCGGTTCGGGGCAGCCGCGGATCACCTTGCGCAGATTGTTCATTACGGGTAGCCCCAGCACCGGATCCTGCGCGCCGACGGCCATGAACGTTTTACCGTTCCAATCCGCGTGCCACCAGTCGCGCGCACGTCGCGATAGCGCCGCGCCGTCGGCATCGGGATTGTCCGGAACGAGGTTCGGAAAGCGCCGCACGCCCGCCTTGTAGGACGCGTCTGGAAATGGGGCCGCATAGGCGGCGGCTTCCCCGTCGCTAAGTTGCGGAATCGCGCGCTTCATCAGCCGGGCGATGTCCATGTCGGGGTTTTTGTTCGACCAGGCTCGCCAGTCCAGAAAGCCCTTGCCGAGCGGCACGTCGCCGGTCCCGAGCGCGGTGTTCATCACGAGCAGCCGGGTGAAGCGCGCCGGCATGTCCACGGGCAGCGTCAATCCGAGAATTCCGCCCCAGTCCTGGCACACGAGCGTGATATTGGTGAGATCGAGCCGCTCGACGAACGCGCGCAGCATGTCGCGGTGCCGCGTGAAGGTGTAGAAGGTCTCCTCTGTCGGCTTGTCCGAGCGGCCGAAGCCGAAGAGGTCGGGCGCGACGACCCGCGCGCCAGCGCCCGTAAACACCGGAAGCATCTTCCTGTACAGATAGCACCAGGTCGGCTGGCCGTGCAGGCAGAGAAAAGTCTGCGTCGCTTCTTTCGGGCCCTCGTCCAGATAGTGGACGCGCAGGCCATCGAAGCCTGCGAGCCCTTCGACATAATGTGGCGCAAACGCGAAACCTGGCAGGTTGGCGAAACGCTCGTCGGGCGTGCGAAGCGTAGCCATCTTTCTCTCCTCTTGGGTAGCGACGCCGTTAGTCTAGAACCTGTCTCGCAAACCCGCGCGGACCGTCTTCCGGCGAGCGAAGCGACGGGGGACCGGGCGCAGGAGGCACCGGGATGCCGCTCCGCGTCCCGATTGACACGCCCGGGCACGGCTTCGAGACCCTTCCGCACGCCCCGTTGGGCATCCTGAACATCACGTTCTAGGCCCTCGCAAGCCACGCGAGACAGCCTGCCAACACTGGAGGAGCCGACGATGAACCCGTTCACCGCACACCCGCGTCAGCAGCATGTCACCTACCTCGAGCATTGGCGCTTTGCCATGGGCATCGCCTTTCGCCTTCTCGCCAGCGTCGTGGCGTTCGCGGCCCACGCGATCCTGCCCGCGATCCGCATCGAGCCCCAGTTCGATCTCGAAGCGACGGCCGATTACCTCAGGGAACGGAACCGCTGGATCGAGACCGCCAAGCGCGCTCCTCGCGCGGACGTGCAGTCGGGTTTCGCCGTCTCAAGCTGACCGTGCACGACTCGCGGTCTTCCCCCTCAACTAGCAACGAAAGGAGGGACCCATGGGCCGGAGAGTCTGAACAAGCAATGAGAGTTTCTTGTCGGGATCACGCACTTCTTGGCTAACCACTTCGTTAACACAGCAGAGGAATCTTTGAAAATCGATCGACTGACACCGCCGTCCTAGGCGTCGACCCGCAGGACGACTTTCTCAGCGAGAAGGGCGTCACCTGGCAACTGGTTGGCGACAGCGTCAAGGAGAACCCGAGAACATCGAGCGGCTCTTCAAGACCGCCAGACGAATGGCCTCGAGGTCTTCATCTCGCCTCATTATTCCACGCGGCGTGTAAGGAGAGTCTAAGCTCGTCGATCCGCATTGTGAACTGGCCTCGGTATGAGGCGTGCGCTGCGGCCGCGCGGCAGGCCCTTGCTCAGGATGCGAAATAGGACTCGAAGCGGACTATGAAGGCAGGGAGCGCTTCCTCGGGGAGGTCGTCGATCCCTGCCGCCTCGTGGCGGCCGCCGCCCGTCGGATACTCGCGGCAGAGCCCGGCCGCACCCTTCGCGTCACCGCGTGGCGCGCGGACGCTGACGACATAGCCCCCGCGCGAGTTGGGCGCGAGCACCGCGAACGCGCGATCCGGCTGCGAGATGACAAGATGATTGGCTAATGCGCCGATCACTCGGCGGCTCCAGGGTTCGTCGGGCAGCTCGTAGAGGGCGGTATGGGACGAGTCGGAGCGGAGCCCGATCGCCAGCGCCCGGTTCATGTCCTCGCGCCAGCCGTTCCTCAGTTCTTCGAACACGGCTTCACGCGCGAGGAACTGCAGCGGATCGGCGTAGGGCTGGATCAGGCGGTAGAGCTCGGCGGGCGGAACGCGCAGATCGGCGATCGTCTCGCCGTATGCGTTGTAGTTCATGCTGTCGCCGAGCTCGCCGAGCGCTTCGAGTTGCGAGTCGGTGAGCGCGAGGGGTTGCGCCAGGCGCCTCGCGACGTCGCCGAGGTTGTCGCCGAACGCGGCGACCACCGCCCAGGCCCGGAAACGCCCGTCGAGATGCGTGTCGACCAGCATGCTCGTGCACGTACCGCCGCGTGTATCGATGTGCGCCTCGAGACTGCGGTGCGCGGGGATCTCGCCGGCGTAGTGGTGGTCGAAATAACGGACCCGGACTCCTGCGTCGAGCAGGCGGACGAGCGCCGGCCGATTACGCTCGAGCGAGACGTCCAGCACCGTGACGACGTCGCCGGATTGCGCCCGCACGCGCTCGATCAGCGCGATGTCGCGCTTCACGCCGGTGACGAGCTCCGCCTCGACCGGCTCGGCGAGCCTCAGCTGATGCAGCGCGCACAGGCCGTCCGCATCGCCGTTGGCGACGTCGACGTGATTCATTCCCCCGGGTTCCAGGCCTGGATGCCGAGACGCTCCGCGACCCGCTCGAGCAGCGGGCCCCATTCCTCGCACGGCCGCGCGGTGTCGAACTCGACGGTGTCGCGGACTTCCTCCCGTGAAGGAGGCTCGCTCGCAGCGCGCTGGTGGGCGAGCACTTCGAGACCGGCTTCCGATGCATCGGTTCCGAGCCGCTCCCGCCCAACAATTCGCGCGCGCAGCTCGGCATCGGGCGCCGTGCAGGAAACGATGACCATCGGCACCGTCAATTCGCGTCCCAGGCTCCGGAAAGCGGCGCGCTCCGCGTCGTGCAGAAACGTCGCGTCAACGATGACTGGCCAGCCGGCATCCAGTACGACGCGCGCGAGCTCTGCCAGGCGCGCGTAAGCGCGGTGGGTGGCCTCCGAACCGTAGATGCCGCTGCCGACCGCGCTCGCCGTGCGCGCCGCCGCATCCAGCCCGAACAGCCGCTTGCGCTCGACATCCGATCGCACGCGAATCGCGCCGAGATGCTCGGCAAGCATGCCCGCAACGGTCGTCTTCCCGGAACCCGAGAGTCCATGGGTCAGCACAAGCGCTGACCTTGCGCGACGCGCCAGGTGCTCGGCAAGGTGGAAATAACCACGATACTCATTCTCCGTCGCGGCCCTCACCTTGTCAGTGAGCCCCGGTTGATGCGCGCGTATGCAGGCAATCTTTGCGCGAACCATCGCTCGATAGACCATGTAGTAGCGCAGCACCGCAAGGCCTGCGTAGTCGCCAGACTCTTCCAGATATGCGTTCAGGCAGCGGATTGCAAGCCCCGGCAGGCGGTGATCCGCGAGATCCATCACGAGAAACGCGACCTCGTTCATCACGTCGATCCAGCGCAGATCCGGGTTGAACTCGATGCAGTCGAAGGGCGTCGGATCGTTGCCGATGAGAGCGATGTTGCCGAGATGCAGATCGCCGTGGCACTCGCGCACGAATCCGGCGCGCCTGCGCTCGGCGAATACCGGCGCGAGCCGCGCTCCCTCGCGCTCGGTCCAGGCCCGCAGCCGCTCGAGCTGCGGAACATCGGGCGAGTTGCCGATCAGCTTCTCGATGTGGACGAAATTCTCCCGCGGCGGCGCCGTCACAAGGTCCGGAGTTCCGAAACGGGAACCCGGTTCTGCGATCGCAACCGACGCGTGGAATACGGCGATCTTGCGGGCGAGCGCATCGACCAACGCCGGCGAAAGCTCACCGCGCTTCGCGATGCGGTCGAGCAGCGCTTCCTGCGCGAAGCGGCGCATCTTGACCGCGTACTCGATTGCGGGGCCAGGGCCGTCGAGCACAGGCGCCGTCGCGCTGCCCGTGATCCGCACGGTTGCCAGGTAAACGTCCGGAGCGGTACGCCGGTTGAGGCGCACCTCCTCTTCGCAGCATTGTCGGCGCGCTTCGAGCGTGCTGAAGTCCAGAAACCCGAGATTCACGGGTTTCTTGATCTTGTAGGCGTATTCGCCGGCCAGGAGAACGTACGAGATGTGGGTTTGCAGGATCTCGACGCGGTCGACCGGATGCGGAAAGCGGTCCGGCTGGGAGAGGGCATCGATCAACGGCCCGACCATCCGTTCCTCCGTCTCCGGTCCGGCATTTTTCCTCGCTGCGTTTGAGGCCGTTGCCATCTGCTCTCGGTTTCAACCTACGTCAAGTCCCATCATTATTGACCGTATTCCTGGCCGGCGAGCCTGACTTGAGCCAGGTCAACGGTGCCGCGGGTCAATGCAGGACGTGCTGGTACGCTGCGCGCCATGCGTTAATATTGCGCCGCAAGATAGTCCGCGACGGGTGACGCGCGCGGCGAGGAACCCCGATGCAGCCAGGAACGCCCTACTCTCTCCAGGTCAATCCCAAGATCCCCCGCCGGCTCGCACGGCTGGAAGAGCTTGCCCACAACCTCTGGTACAGCTGGGACCGCGCCACGCGCGAGCTCTTCTCGCGGCTTGACCCGCAGCTCTGGGAATCGGTCGCCCACAGTCCCAAGGCGTTTCTGAAGCGCGTCGACGAGCAGAATCTGGTCGATGCTGCCGGCGATCCGGTGTACCTGAGCAACTTCAACCGGGTGCTGTCGGCGTTCGACACGTACCAAAGCGAGCCGACGCGGGCGGACGGTGCCCAGCGGCTCAGCCAGAGCGACCTGGTCGCCTACTTCTGCTTCGAATTCGGCTTTCACGAGAGCTGCCCGATCTACTCCGGGGGTCTGGGAATCCTGGCGGGCGACCACTGCAAGGCGGCAAGCGACATGCGGATGCCGTTCGTTGCAGTCGGCTTGATCTATCGGCAGGGCTACTTCCAGCAGACGATCGATAGCGACGGCAACCAACACGTTGCCTACTCCGACTCGGACTTCGAAGATCTACCGGTCACCGTCGTCACCGATAACGCGGCCGCCGAGCTGCGGATCGCGGTAGAGCTTCCGGGCCGTGTCATCACGCTGCGTGTATGGCGCGTTCTGGTCGGCCGCGTCAACCTGTACCTGCTCGACACGGACGTCGAGGAGAATGCCCCGGCAGATCGCGCGATCGGACACCGGCTCTATGGTGGAGACCGCATCACCCGCATCGAGCAGGAGATCGTCCTCGGGATCGGTGGAGCCCGGGCGCTTGCGGCAATGGACCTCAAACCGACCGTGTGGCACATCAACGAGGGGCATGCTGCGTTTCTCGTGCTCGAGCGCATCCGCAATGTCATGCGCCAGGGTTTGGATTTTCCCGCGGCGCTCGAGGCGGTGGCGGCGAGCACGGTGTTCACGACGCACACTCCGGTCGCTGCGGGGCACGATCAGTTCTCCTCGGAAATGATCGAGAGTTACTTCAACGACTATTGCCGCGAGCTGAAGATCACCGCCGAGCACCTCCTGGCCCTTGGGCGCACACCGAACAGCGCGGATTTCAACATGACCGCACTTGCAGTGCGTGGGTCACGCGTCCACAACGGCGTTTCGCGGATCCACGGCGGAGTCTCCGCGAAGCTGCTTCGGGAACTCTGGCCGCAGATCACGCCCGAGGAGAATCCGGTCACCCACATCACGAACGGCGTGCACGTGCCGACGTTCCTGGCGCCCGAGTGGGTCGAGGTGTTCAACCGCGCGTTCGGGTTGGGCTGGAGCCAGCGGTTTGCCAACCGCGAGATGTGGGACCAGATCGCCCACCTGCCCGACCACTTCTTCTGGAGCATGCATCAATACCTGAAGTCGCAGCTCCTGCACCTCGTGCGATATCGCATCCGTCGAGCGCACCTGCGCAACCAGGGCAGTGAAGCCCATCTCGACCGGTTGTTCAAGTTTGCCGATCCCGCCAATCCGAACGTCCTCACCATCGGTTTCGGGCGGCGCTTTGCGACCTACAAGCGGGCGACGCTCCTGTTCGAGGACCTCGAGTGGCTGCGGGAGATCACGGGCGATACCGAGCGGCCAGTGCTCTTCATCTATACCGGCAAGGCGCACCCCGCCGACAAGCCCGGCCAGGATTTGATCCGGCAGGTGTCACAGGTCGCTCGAATGCCCGAGTTCGAGGGTCGGATCCTGCTCGTCGAAGGCTACGACCTGCACTTCAGTCGCAGGCTCGTCTCGGGGGTGGACGTCTGGCTGAACAACCCGGTCTTTCCGCTCGAGGCGTCCGGCACATCGGGAATGAAGGCGGCGATGAACGGCATCATCAATCTGTCCGTGCTCGACGGCTGGTGGGAAGAGGGCTACGACGGGACCAACGGCTGGGCGATCAAGCCCGCCACCGACGCGGCGGACGAGTACCGGCGCAACCGCGAGGAAAGCCGCGCGCTCTACGAGATCCTGCAGGACCAGGTCATCCCGCTCTACTATGCGCGCGGCAACATCGGGCACTCCCCCGGGTGGATCCAGATGGCCAAGCGATCCATTGCATCGATCGCGCCGCACTTCAACGCCGCCCGGATGGTGGGCGAATATGTCGCCAACTCGTACGTGCCGGCATCGCAGCAGGGGCGTCGCTTCGCGGAGGACCGCTACACCGGCGCGATCGCCCTGGCGACCTGGAAATCGCGTGTCCGCCACGCGTGGCCCAGAGTCAGCTTGCGCCGCCTCGATGCGCCGAAGAAGCGCATCGCTTTCGGCGAGTCGTTCCTGGTCGAGGTTGCGGTGGCACTAAACGGCCTGTCGCCGGAAGACGTGGTCGTCGAGATCCTGATGAATCACCCCCGCCAGCAGCATCGATTCGAGCTTGCTGCGACGGGAGCGATCGCCGAGACCGGCGAGCAGCGCTTCGCGGTCGAGTTGACTCCCGACCTTTGCGGCCAGCTCGAATACCGCATCCGCGCCTACCCCTGCCATGCGCTGCTCACCCACCCGTTCGAGATGGGGCTCATGATCTGGGCGTGAACTAGCCCTGCAACGGCGCGAGCCCCGCGAAGAGCGTGGGGAGAAGTTCCGCGACAGTCGGGTGAATAGGCATCGCCGACTGGATGGCCGTGTAGGGAAGCTTCGCGTTCATCGCCAGAATGAGCACGTGAATGACTTCGTCGCCTTCGATGCCGAATATCGCCGCGCCCAGGATCTGCTTCGTTTCGGGATCGACCAGCGCCTTCATCAGCCCGTTCGTCTCGCCGCGCTCATAGGCGCGGGCCACGCGCTGCATCGGCAGTGTCGCGACCAGCGCAGGCCGACCGAGCTTGCGCACTTCCGCTTCGGTCATGCCCACCCGGCCGAGCGGCGGATCGACATAGAGCGCGTACGCCGGAATTCGCTCGGACACCCGGCGCCGCGCGCCCTCGAGCAGATTCGCGGCAACGATCTCATGATCGTTGTACGAGGTGTGCGTGAATGCGCCCCGGCGGTTGGCATCACCCAGTGCGAACACGCCGGGCGTCTTCGTCATGAGCGTGTCGTCGACGGGAATGTAGCCCTGGGCGTCCGTCTCGATTCCAGCGGCTTGAAGGTCGAGATCGTCGGTGTTGGGACGTCGTCCCGCCGCCACCAGCAAGTGCGAGCCGCGCACGCTCGGCGCCGTACCCTGGCAACGTACGCCCAGCTCGACGCCGGCACCTTCCTTGCGCGCCTGGATGCACTCCACGCCGGTGTGGATCTTCACGCCCTCCTGCTCCAGAGCTTCGCGGATTGCCTCGGAGATCTCGGGGTCCTCGCGCGGGATAACGCGCGGGGAAAGCTCCACGACGGTGACCTCGGCGCCGAAACGCCGGTATATCTGTGCGAACTCGAGCCCGATGTAGCTGCCGCCGATGATCACGAGGTGCTCGGGCAGAAAGTCCACGTCCATCATCGTGGAGCTCGTCAGGTAGGGAACGGAAGCAAGCCCCTCTATGGGCGGTGCGCTCGGCCGCCCGCCGACGTTCAGAAAGATCTGCTCGGACTCATAGGTCTTGCCGTCCACGGCGAGCGCGCGCGGCCCGACGAATCGGGCATGCCCCTTGACCACCGTCAGGTTGGCGGTGGCGCGCAGCCAGTTTTCGAGGCCGTCGCGCGACACCGCCACGACAGAATCCTTGCGGGCCTTCACCTTGCGCATGTCGACGCTCACATTGCTGCCGACCCCGATGCCGTAGGCGCCCGCGCGCCGCGCGACGTGCGCGACCCTCGCGCTTGCAACCAGCGTCTTGGTCGGGGTGCATCCCGTGTTGACGCACGTGCCACCGAACAAGTTGCGCTCGATCAGCGCAGTCTTGCGACCGGAGCTGGCAAGCTTGACCGCCAGGGTAGGACCGGCCTGGCCCGCACCGACAATGATCGCGTCGAATCGATTGGCCATTGCTTCCTCTTTGCAGAAAACGCGCGGGGTAGTCGTGCGCCACGCCAACAGCCTTACAGGCGATTTCTTGCAGGCTCCGTATTCTCCTGCCGAGCGGACGTCATGGCCAGACTGGTTGGTGCCTCTGCCGCAAGCGCCCTCGCTTCCGCTAAAATGCAGAGATGCTCGTTCGATTCGACAGCAAAGTCGGCGGTTTCTCCATGTTCGGCGACATTGCCGTGACGCTGCTCAAAATGATGGGGCACAGCGGAACGGTACCGGGGGCGATCCTGGCGAAAGATATTCCGCCCGCGCTCGACAAGCTCAGGGCCGCCGTGGCTGCGGCGCCCGAACCGCCCGTGGAGCAAGGTTCCGGCAAGCATGGGGACAAGGAGCCGCCCGTATCGATTCGCCAGCGCGCGTTCCCGCTCATCGAGCTGCTCGAACGGGCTGCTCACGACGACTGCGACGTCCTCTGGGACCGGGCCTAGCGCCGCGCAAGCCGCAGAAACGCGCCCGCCAATCCCTCCGTGACCTGCGCGAGGCGCAGGTAGTCGAGTTTTTCCGGCGTGTCGGTCGGGCAGTGATAATGCGGGTAGCGGTGAAACGCGGTGTCGGTGACCATGACCCCGGGGTAGCCGGCGCGCCAGAACGAAAGTTGATCGCTCCAACCGACGCCAGGGATCCAAGCGGGGAGTGCGGCGGACTCGCAGGGAAAGCGTGAGCTGGCCCGAAACGCTGCGATGGCGGCGCGCAGCATGCGCCGCGAGCGAAGGTTCGACACGAACGCGATGAAGTCACCGCGATCCGGATAGAAGTATTTGAGGAGCGGCGGATAGGTCTGGCTGCCGGGCGCATCGCTGTAGCACCCGAGCATTTCCAGGGAGAACATCGCGCGGATGTCGTCGCCGCGGCGCCTCGCGGCCTTCGCATAGACGCCGCTGCCCATGTCTCCCCAGTAGAAGAACGGCGCCTCCTCGTTGACGAACGCGACGAGCTTGAGCGTTCGCTCCGGGCGCACGCGGCTCGCCAGTCGCGCGATCTCGATCAGCGCGGCCACTGCACTCGCGTTGTCGTCGGCGCCCGGACTGCCCGCGACGGTGTCGTAATGGGCCCCGACGACGATGATCTCATCGGAAAGCGATGTCCCGGGGATGACGACCTCAAGGTTCGCGCAGTCGACGCCGGCCGCCGTGTAGCGTTGCGGGGCGACGTCGAACCCCTGGTTCGCCCATGCGTGCGCGATATACCGTTCCGCCGCCCGAAGCGCCTCGGGCCGCTGCACGTTGCGCTCGCCGATCTCCCCGGCCAGGACTTCGACATGGCGACGCAGCGCGCCGGCGCTCACGCCGTCCCCACCGGGGGAGATGAACGCTTAGCGAGCGCGCATGGGCTGGCGCGCGGGGTCAGGGCTGCGTGCGGCAACCTCCGCGATCCGCCGCGACGAGTAGGGGCCGCGGAACTCGGCGGTCTCGTCGAAATCCAGCCGCTCCGCCGAATCAGGCCACAGAACGATATAGCAACCCGGTTCGAGGTGCCGTCTGCAATGGTAGCGGCGCTGATACGACTCCGAATCGATGAGGTGCTGCGAATCCAGGACGCAAACCACCTCGCGGAAGGACGTGGCCATCGGACTCCTCCTTGGGCGCACTGAGAAGGCGCCAGGGCGACCCTGCTGCTCGCCCGGCTTCCCCCGCAGGCCAATCTCAATGACAGCGTCATCGGTCGTTCGGTTCCCGTATACGTTGCATGAATTCCCCGCTCGCGCGTTCCGCCGCGCATTCCGCAGCTGTCGTGTCACGCGCGGAGGAGGGAAGGGGCGATGCGCGAATACAATTCGGCGTATCGCGCCGCGCTCGCGCGCCAGGTAAAGTCCCGTGCCATGCCGTTGGCCTGCAGGGCACGCCATGTCGGCGGATCCCGGTAGGCCACCACCGCCCGCTCGACGGCGTCTAGCAGGGCAAGGCCGCTTGTTCCCGTAAAGGTGAAACCCGTTGCCGTGCCCGCGGCGAGGGTATCGGGAGTGCAGTCCACGACCGAGTCGGCGAGCCCGCCGGTCTCGCGCACCACCGGTGGCGTGCCATAACGCTGGCTGTACATCTGGTTCATCCCGCAGGGCTCGAAGCGCGAAGGCATGAGGAACATGTCCGCGCCCGCCTCGACGCGATGCGCGAGCGCCTCGTCGAATCCCACGAGCGCTCCAGCCCGCCCCGGGAAGCGCGCGGCGATCTTGCGCACGTCGTCCTCGAATTCTGGTGCGCCGGTGCCCACCAGGACGATCTGCGCAGGCAGGCGCAGGATGCGCGGTGCGGCCTCGATGACGAGGTCGATGCCCTTCTGGTCGGTGAACCGGCTGACCATGCCAAGGAGCGGAACATCGGGATCGGGCTCGAGACCGAAGTACTCCTGCAAGGACCGCTTGTTCGTGCGCTTGCGATCAAGAGTGTCCGGACCGTAGTGTTCAGCGATATGTGGGTCGCGCGCCGGATCCCATGCGTCGGTGTCGATGCCGTTGAGGATACCGCTCAGCGCTGCGGCGCGATGCGCGAGCAGCCCCTGCAAGCCGAACCCGAGCGGTTCCGACTGGATTTCGCGCGCGTACGTCGGGCTGACGGTGGTGATCGCGTCGGCGTACGAAAGTGCCGCCTTGAGGAACGAGATGCTTCCGTAGAACTCGAGCCCGGAAACCGAGTACGTCGCAGGCGCGAGGCCGAGAATGGTGAGCAGCGACGGGTCAAAGATGCCTTGAAATGCGATGTTGTGAATCGTGATCAGGCTCGCGGCGCGCGCGTCGAGCGCGCTGTGCAGATAGGCGGGCGCGAGACCGGTTTGCCAGTCGTTGCAGTGGATGACCTGCGGGCGCCACTTGAGCGGCGAGCCCGCGCAACCGAGCGCGGCCGCTGCACGAGACAGGAGGCCAAAGCGCTGGGCATTGTCGAACCAGTCAACCCCCGACCCGTCCTGGTAGGGCCCCCCCTCGCGGTCGTAGAGCGCCGGACAGTCGAGGAGATAGGTCGGCACGCCATTCTGCGTTCGCACCTCGAGCAGCCGCGCGGCCGGAAGCCCGGCCAACGACGGCAGCACGCAGCGTTCGCGCGCCTGCGCCAGCGCGTCCCGTACGCCCCGATAGGCGGGAAGCAGTATGCGGACGTCCACACCCCGCTCGCGCAGCGCCGCCGGGAGTGCACTGGAGACGTCAGCGAGGCCGCCAGTCTTGACGAGTGGCGCCGCCTCACTCGTTGCAAAGAGAACGCGCATGTCTGGCGGGGGTTCTTGTAATTTGCAGCGGGGTAGGATACTAGAACTAACTCATAATCCCCGCCGCGCCGCGATCGCGGCGCAACCCCGTGCTGGAGCGGGCTGTTCGAACATGTCATCTGCGCAAAGGGAACTCGACAACTCGCGCGACGCGAGTGATCGCGCTGCGCGCCTCGTCTCGGTCGCGCGTGCGCTCGTCGAGGAGACGCGGCCCGAAATGCGAGGGCGCGTGCGCGTCTCGCTCGAGAGTCGAATTGATCGCGATCTCGGGCTGGACAGCCTGGCGCGCGTCGAGCTCGGGTTACGCATCGAGCGCGCATTCGACGCGCATCTTCCCGAGGGCGCGGCGGCGAAGGCGGAAACGGTCGGAGATTTCCTCGATGCCCTGGGCGGTGCCGCGGCGCGTGGTGAGCGGACACCCGCCATGGTCGAGCGTGTCGAAACGCTCGACGAAGTAGTCGGCGAACCGGACGATGCCCGCACGTTGATCGAGATGCTCGACTGGTACGTCGCGCGGTATCCCGATCGCCTTGAAATTACCTTCCTCCCGACCGACGCCGATTCGCAGACACTCACCTATGGCGAGCTTGCGGCCCGCGCGCGGCGCGTTGCAGCCGGGCTGGCGGCGGCAGGGCTCGCGCCGCGGCAGGCATGTGCGCTCATGCTGCCGACCTCGCTCGATTTCTTCGCCGCGTATTACGGGATCCTCATGGCAGGCGGGATTCCGGTGCCGATCTATCCGCCGTTTCGCCTGTCGCAGATCGAGGACCATCTGCGCCGGCAGGCGGCGATACTCGCGAACTGCGAGGCGCGCATGCTCGTGACGGTTCCCGAGGCGAAGCTCGTGGCGCGCCTGCTACGCGGCGACGTGCCGACGCTCGCTCGCGTCGCAACGCCTGCTGAGCTGGAGACGGACGATGCGGGTTTCACGCCGTTCGCCGCGTCGCCGGATGACATCGCGTTCATTCAGTACACGTCCGGATCGACCGGCAGCCCCAAGGGCGTGGTGCTGACCCATGCTCACCTCCTCGCGAACATCCGCGCGATGGGACGAGCGGCGCAGGCCACATCGCGCGACGTCTTCGTTTCGTGGCTGCCGCTCTATCACGATATGGGGCTGATCGGCGCGTGGCTCACCACGCTCTACTTCGCGGTGCCGCTCGTGCTCATGTCGCCGCTCTCATTCCTCTCGCGTCCATCGCGCTGGCTGCGTGCGATTCACGATTACCGGGGCACGATTTCGGCCGCGCCCAACTTTGCCTATGAGATCGTGGCGAGCCGGCTCGAAGAGCGTGAGCTCGAGGGCCTCGATCTCTCGTCGCTACGCTGGGCCTTCAACGGGGCCGAGGCGATCAACGCGGAAACCATGGAACGGTTTGCGGCGCGTCTCGGCAAGCACGGGCTCGATCCGCTCTCGATCGCGCCGGTGTACGGCCTCGCCGAAGTGGCGCTCTGCGCAGCGTTCCCGGCGACCCGGCGGGGCTTGCTGGTGGATCTCGTCGATCGCGACGAGCTTAGGGACACGGGGCGCGCACGGTCGGTCGGAACCGGTGACCCGGCCGCACAGAAAATCGTGGCTTGCGGTCGGGCGCTGCCCGGATATGGAATCCGCATCGCCGACACTCGTGGCCGTGCGCTGGGCGAGCGGGCCGTGGGGCGCATCGAAGTGCGAGGCCCGTCGGTGACCAGCGGCTATTTCCGAAATCCGGAGGCGAGCGCCGACCTCTTCGATCACGAGTGGCTCGATACGGGCGACCTCGGCTATCTCGCTTCCGGGGAGCTCCATATCACCGGGCGCGCCAAGGACATGATCATCCGCGGTGGCCAGAACATCTATCCCTACGAGCTCGAGGAGGCGGCGGGCGCGCTCCCGGGCGTACGCCGAGGATGCGTTGCCGTCTTCGGCTCAGCGACGCCGGCTGGCACCGGGGACCGCATTGTGGTGCTTGCGGAGACGCGGTTGGCGGATGAATCGGAGCGAGACGGGTTGCGCAGGCGGATCAACGACCTTGCCGTCGACCTGCTGGGAGGACCCGCGGACGAGATCGTGCTGGCGCCCCCGCATACCGTGCTGAAGACGTCGAGCGGGAAGCTGCGACGCGCCGCCACGCGCGAACTCTACGAACGCGGGCTCGTCGGCGCCGGACGGCGTGCGGTCTGGTGGCAACTCACCCGGCTGGCCGTGCGCAATGTTGCGGGACGGAGCCGGTATGCGCTCGCAGGCTTGCTTCGCGTGGCCTCCGGTATCTGGGCGTGGCTCGTCTTCTGCGGTGTCATGGTCACGGGCCTGATCGGCACGTTCGTCATTCCCGGGCAGCAGGCGCGGCGGTCCGCGGCGCGCTGGCTCGCACGTGTCGCCACGACGGCCAGCGGGGTTCGCATCACAGTCGAAGGGGCCGAGCAGTTACCGCGCTGTCAGGCGTTCGTGGCCGTCGCCAATCACTCGACCTATATCGATGCGATGGTGCTCGGTGCGGCGCTGCCCGAGGATTTCACGTTTGTCGCAAAGGCGGAGCTCGCGAACAACTGGCTGATGCGACGTCTGCTCGTCGCCACGGGCACGCGTTTCGTGGAGCGCTTCGATGCGACGCGCAGCGCGGAAGACACGCGTGAGCTCATCGATGCGGCGCGCGGCGGGACGTCGTTCGTGTTCTTTCCGGAAGGCACGTTCGTGCGCGAGCCCGGCCTACTCGAATTCCGGATGGGCGCATTTGTGCTTGCGGCGCAGAGCGGCGTCCCGCTCGTGCCGATAGCGATCGCCGGCGCACGCGCGCTGTTGCCTGCCGACACCTGGCTGCCGAAGCGCGGGTCGGTTCGGGTGGTCATCGGCGCACCGATTGCGCCGTCCGGCATCGACTGGAATGCCGCGGTACGGCTGCGCGATGCGGCACGCGCGCACATTCTCGCGCATTGTGGCGAGCCCGACCTGGCGGGCGCACGCATCGCGACAGTGCTGCGCCCGGAGCCTTAGGCGGGGCGGCGCGCTTCGACCTGCGATCACCCCGGGGGAATGTTCGCCGCCTGGAATGCGTGTGCGAGCGCCTCGGGCGTCTGCTTCCGGACCTCTTTGAGCGAGTGGATCTGCTCTTTCTCGCAATTCTGGCAGCGATACACGGGCATGGTGAGCTCCACCTGAATCGGCGCGAGATCTTCCAGCGTCACGTCGACTGCGTATGTTTGGCGGTGATCGGATTCGGTTGCAAGCTCGGCGCCGCAGTCACAGCAGGTGAACTTCTTGAAGAGCATTCCCGTCTCTTTGCCCGCCGGAAGCTTCGCTTCTTCCTCCTCCAGCAGGTGTTCGAGCAGCCAGCGGGGAAACTCGCGTTGCGCGAACTGGCGATGTCCTTTCGGGCAAACGAGTACCGGCATGCCGTGGATCGCGATCGCAAGCACTTTCGCCTCTCCCGCCGTCGTCTCGACCACCATCGTTTCGGTCTCGGCCCGACATTGGGGACAATTCGTTGAAGTCATGGTTTCCCCCTTTTGCGTCAGTGAACTTTCCCGACGCGTGGTGCACCGCAAAATCCCGTGGTGCCACGCCCGTATTATTTTGACCGCTTTTGCGGCTCTTGTTCCCGCATAAATGCGCCGACGAGGTGCGCTGATCGGGTAACCGGAAAGCGCCCAGATCGGTCTGGGAACCGCACGGAGGGTTACCATCGCGAGTTGGAGGATGCATGAACATTGCCGGAGACATCGGAGGCACAAAGACACTGCTCGCTCTGTTCGAACCGCGTGCTCGGACGCCGCAGTTTGAGCGGCGCTACGATTCGCACGGGCAGCCCGACTTTCCGAGCCTGCTCGGCCAGTTTCTCGACGAAGCGCGCGGCGCGATGGGCGCGCGTCCCCAGGTCGAGCGCGCGTGCTTCGGGATCGCCGGTCCGGTGCTCGACGACCACGTCAAGGTGACGAATCTCCCCTGGGAGATGGACGCCCGCGCACTGGAGCGGGTGTTCAACATATCGCGTGTGCGGCTTCTCAACGACTTTGCGGCAGCGGCGCACGGCATCGAAGCGCTAGGCGACGATGACGTCGTGACACTGCAGACGGGCGAACCCGTCGCCGATGCGCCGCGCGTCGTCATTGGCGCCGGCACGGGGCTGGGGGTCGCGTATATGGTCGCCGATGGCGATCGGTACCGCGTCATCGCCGGCGAGGGCGGGCACGCGGCCTTCGCGCCAGCAGACGAAGAACAGGTCGCACTGTGGCGCCATGTGCACGCCGGATCGAATCGCGTCGTTCTGGAACACGTGCTTTCGGGAAGCGGGCTCGCGCGTATCTATGAATTCCTGCGCTCCCAGCGCCGCCATCCGGAATCGCCGATCGTCGCACGCGAGATGGCCGAAGGCGACTCCGCTGCCGCCATCGCACGCAACGCGTTGGGCCGCGACGACCCGCTCGCGAATGCAGCGCTCGATCTCTTCGTGGCGATCTACGGATCCGCCGCCGGCGATCATGCGCTCAATGTCGTCGCGCGCGGCGGCGTCTTCATTGCGGGGGGCATCGCCCCGAAGATCTTGCCGCGAATCGCGGCCGGCGGATTTCAGGCGGCGTTCAACGCCAAGGCCGACTTCGCGGCGATTGCGCGGCAAATGCCCGTGCACGTCGTGACAAACGAGAAGCTCGGACTGATCGGCGCCGCGCAGTGCGCCGCAAGGCTCTAAGCGAGCGCCGCGGAGACGATGGCCTGCGCCTCGCGCACGATCGCGTCGAGGTGCGCCTCGCTCACGAAGCTCTCGGCGTAGAGCTTGTAGATGTCCTCAGTGCCCGACGGGCGAGCAGCGAACCAGCCTTCCCGCGTGACGACCTTCAGGCCGCCGATCTCGGCGTCGTTGGCGGGGGCGCGCGTCATGCGCGCAACGATCGGCTGGCCCGCAAGGGTCTCGGCCTGCACGTCCCGAGGCGACAGGTTCTTCAGCCGGTTCTTCTGCTCGAGCGTCGCCGGCGCATCGATGCGCGTCGTGAACGGTGCGCCGTGCTTTTCAACGAGTGCCCGGTAGTATTCGCCCGGGTCCGCGCCGGTCACGGCGGTGATCTCCGCGGACAGCAGGCCGAGGATGATGCCATCCTTGTCGGTGGCCCACGCGGTCCCGTCGCGGCGGAGGAAGCTCGCCCCCGCGCTTTCTTCGCCGGCGAAGCACAAGCTCGCGTCCGCGAGACCCTTTGCGAACCACTTGAACCCGACCGGCATTTCGGCGAGACGGAAGCCGCGCGCCGCCACCACGCGATCGATCAGGCTCGAGGACACGAGCGTCTTGCCGACGCCCGCGGTGCGCGACCATCCCGGCCGATGAGAAAGAAGATAGTCGATCGAAACGGCGAGATAGTGATTCGAGTTGAGGAGTCCTGCCTTCGGGGTCACGATGCCGTGCCGGTCGGCGTCGGTGTCGTTGCCCCAGGCGACGGCGAAGCGATTTTTCAGGGCCACCAGGCTTGCCATGGCATAGCGGCTCGAGCAGTCCATGCGGATCTTGCCGTCATGATCGAGCGTCATGAAACGGAACGTCGGATCCACATCCGGGTTCACGACCTCGAGATCGAGACCATAGCGCTCCGCGATCGGCCGCCAGTAACCGACCGCGGCGCCGCCGAGCGGATCGACTCCGAGCTTCAGGCCTCCACGACGTATCGCCTCCATGTCGATGACGTTCTCGAGATCGGCGACGTACGGCGCGACGAAGTCATGCTCCACGGTGGTCGGCGCGACGAACGCCTGTCGGGTGGTCAGCCGCCGCACGCTGCGATTGGTGTCCGCGAGGAGCGCATTGGCGCGGCGCTCGATCCAGCCGGTTGCATCCGTGTCGGCGGGCCCGCCGTGCGGCGGGTTGTACTTGATGCCGCCGTCCGCCGGCGGATTGTGGGACGGCGTGACGACGACGCCGTCGGCCAGGCCGGTGGTGCGCCCCCGATTGGCTGCCACAATCGCGTGCGAGACCACGGGCGTGGGGGTGAAGCCGTCTTCTTCCTGAATGCGCACCTGCACGCCGTTCCCGGCAAAGACTTCGAGCGCGGCCTGCTCCGCGGGTCGCGAGAGCGCGTGCGTGTCCTTTCCGAGAAACAGCGGCCCGTCTATCCCCTGGCCGTGGCGATATTCGCATATCGCCTGGGCGATCGCGTGGATGTGGGCCGCGTTGAAGCTTGCGGTCAGCGCGCTACCGCGATGCCCGCTGGTGCCGAATGCGACGCGCTGGGCGGGATCGCGCGGATCGGGCAGGCGATCGTAGAACGCGCGTTCGAGCGCTGGCACATCGATGAGGTCGTCGGGCGAGGCAGGCTTACCGGCGCGGGGGTGGATGCTCATGATCGAGTAGAGGCTATCTTCCAGCGGGCACGATGTTGCGCAGACCGATACGCAGACAGAAATTCGCTGGCGTCTCGCGCCCCAAAGACGTATAGGTTAACCCGACACGCTCTGCGCGTCATGCCGCGCCGTGAAACGGCTTGCCGGAATGTGAAGAAAACGGTTTGACCTCGCTCAAGCGAAGTCGCGCCGGCGCAGGTAAGCTTGCCCCAACCAGCGCACGGCCCACGCAGGCCGTCGGATATGCGCAAACCAAAGGAGAGCGACGTGGCGACCGAGCAGGAGTGCATCCACCTCGGCTATTGCCCTTACAAGGAGAGCCCCGGCGGTCCGCCCGCAGGGCAGTTGGTACGCCACACGGTCGCGTACGTGCTTGCCGGCGGACGCGGTACGCGACTCGGCGAGCTGACGGACTGGCGCTCGAAGCCCGCGGTGCCTTTCGGCGGCAAGTTCCGCATCGTCGACTTCACGCTTTCCAACTGCGTCAACTCGGGTATTCGCAGGGTCGTCATCGCCACACAGTACAAGGCGCAGAGCCTGATCCGCCACATCCAGCGCGGCTGGTCATTCCTCGATGGACGCTTCAACGAGTTCATCGAGCTCGTGCCGGCGCAGCAGCGGGTCACAGCGGACTGGTACAAGGGCACCGCCGATGCGGTGTTCCAGAACCTCGATCTGCTGCGCCGCCAGCAGCCGGAGTACGTGCTGATCCTGGCAGGGGATCACGTCTACAAGATGGATTACGGAAAGATGCTCGCCGAGCACGTCATGCGCAAGGCGGACATGACGGTGGGTTGCATCGAGGTGCCCGTCGCAGAGGCGGCGCGGCAGCTCGGTGTCATGTCGGTGGACGAGGACTTCCGCATCGTCGGATTCCAAGAGAAGCCCGCCGAGCCACGGCCGATCCCCGGCCGGGACGGTCTGGCGCTGGGAAGCATGGGAATCTATGTCTTCAATGCCGGATTCCTCTACGAACAGCTGATCCGCGACGCGGACGACCGGAAGTCGGGCCACGACTTCGGGCACGATCTCATTCCTTACCTGATCGAGCGCGGTTATCGCGTCTACGCCCATCGCCTCGACGACAGTTGCGTTCAGCGGGCCGAAGGCAGGCCATACTGGCGCGACGTCGGGACCGTGGATGCGTACTGGGAAGCCAATCTCGAGCTGACCCGCGTCTCGCCGGCGCTCGATCTCTACGATCAGGACTGGCCGATCTGGACGTACCAGGAGCAACTTCCCCCGGCGAAGTTCATCTTCGACGACGATGACCGGCGCGGCGCGGCCATCGATTCGATGGTGTCGGGCGGCTGCATCATCTCGGGTTCGACGATCAGGCGGACGCTCCTCTTCTCGAGCGTTCGCATCAACAGCTACTGCACCATCGAGGATTCGGTCATCCTCCCCCAGGTCGAGGTCGGGCGCCACGCGGTCCTGAAGCGCGTCGTGGTGGACAAGAGTTGCAAGATCCCGCCCGGTTTGCAGGTCGGTGTCGACCCGATCGAGGACCGGAAGCGTTTCCACGTCACGGACAAAGGCGTCACGCTGATCACCCCGGAAATGCTGGGACAGGTCGTGCACCATCTGCGCTGACGCACAGTCGACCACGACCTGAGCTTCCCGCGGGCTCGCCGCCGCCACGCGGAAGACGCATAATCCTCGCTCGACCCGTTTCTCAAGCGGATTGCCTGTGCCGACTCCCGATCGCCCACTCGACGTCGTGCTGGTGTGGCACTTCCATCAGCCCGACTACCGGGACAGGACGACGGGCGAGTTCCGGTTGCCCTGGACCTATCTGCACGCCATCAAGGACTACGCCGACATGGCGTGGCATCTCGAGCATCATCGCGAAGTGCGGGCGGTCGTCAACTTCGTTCCCGTGCTCCTCGATCAGCTGGAAGACTATTCACGTCAGTTCAACGGGGGCGCGCTGCGAGACCCGCTCCTGCGCTTGCTCGCGCATTCCGAATCGGAGCGGCTGAACGACGCGGCGCGCGGCGCGATCCTCGAGCACTGCTTCAACGCGAACCGCGATCACATGATCGGGCCGTTCGCGGCATACCGGCGCTTGCACGACCTGTACGAGTTCGCGTCGCGGCAGGGCACCGAAGCGCTTGCGTATCTGTCCGACCAGTACCTCTTCGATTCGCTCACCTGGTATCACCTTGCATGGACCGGTGAGACGGTGCGCCGGGAATCGGAACTCGTGACCCGCCTCATGTCGGCGGGGCGTGGATTCAGCCATGCGGACCGTCTTGCGCTGCTCGCGCTCATCGGCGAGATCATCCGGGATATCGTTCCGCGCTTCCGGCGGCTTGCCGAGCGCGGGCAGATCGAGCTGTCGGCGACGCCGCACCATCACCCGCTGGCGCCGCTGCTCATCGAGTTCGCTTCCGCGCGGGAATCGACGCCGCAAGCGGCTCTGCCGCAGGCGCCCGTCTATCCCGGCGGAAAGGCGCGCGTGGCGTTCCACGTCGATTCCGCGATCGCGGCGCACGAGCGGCGATTCGGCGCGCGGCCGCATGGCATGTGGCCCGCGGAGGGCGGCGTTTCGGCTGCATTGCTGCGCGTGCTCGGCGAGCGCGGTCTCGAGTGGACCGCGAGCGGCGAACGCGTGATCGCCAACAGTCTTGCCCGTGCGGGCAAAGCGCTTCCCGCGAGCAAGGATTATCTCTATCGCGCGTGGCGACTATCCTCGTCTGCGCCCGGCCTCACGTGCTTCTTCCGCGATGACCGCCTCTCGGATCTGATCGGCTTCGAGTACAAGAACTGGAACGGGCGGGATGCCGCGGCGCATTTCATCGGCGAGCTCGCGGCAATTGCCAAGAGCGCGGCGCCGGGCACACGTCCGGTCGTGAGCGTGATCCTCGATGGCGAGAACGCGTGGGAGTGGTACCCGTACAACGGCTACTACTTTCTCGAGGCGCTCTACGAGGGGCTCGGCGCGCACGCGGGAATCCGGACCACGACCTATCACGACTGGCTCGACGCGCAGCGTCGCCCCGGTGCACCGCCGGGAGGGACGGGAGAGCTCGCTGCCCTCACGGCCGGGACCTGGGTGCACGGCGACTTTTCGACCTGGATCGGGTCGCCGGAGAAGAATCGCGCCTGGGACCTGCTGGCGGCGGCGAAACAGTGCTTCGATCTCGTCGTTGCAAGCGGCCGTCTTGACGAGACTCGCAAGAGCGCTGCGTTCGAGCAGCTCGCGATTTGCGAGGCGTCCGACTGGTTCTGGTGGCTGGGCGACTACAACCCGATCGAGGCCGTCGCGAGTTTCGACCGCCTGTTCCGCGAGAATCTGGGACGACTCTACACGTCGCTCGGCTTGCCTGTCCCCGCGGAACTTTCCGTGTCGATCTGCCGCGGTAGCGGCCATCCGGAATCTGGCGGCGCGATGCGCCGCGCCTCCTGATCCATCCACCCTCCTGCTCGTCGTGGCGATCGCGATCCGGGCGGTTTGACCTGCGTCAATTCGTCGCTCGGACACAGGAGGACCATGAAAGAAGACGATGTTGTCGAGTCTTGCAACAGGCAGTAGATCTAGGAGCAAGAGAATGGGCGCCGTCATCAATGCACCGGAAGGCTATCGCCGGCTCGAACGAAGCGACAGACTCATCCAGGAACGGAGACACGATACCTATCGTTCAAAGGGCAAGTTGCCCGAACCGACGCGCTGCCCCGACTGTGGCGCCGAGTATCGCGAGGGAAGGTGGCAATGGGGATCCTCCGAGGGTCCTGCACACCGGGAGCTGTGCCCGGCATGTCACCGCATCCATGACCGTTTCCCGGCCGGGTTCGTTGCCATCGCGGGCGAGTTTTTCGCGACGCACCGGGACGAGATCCTGCACCTGATCCGGAACATCGAGGCGCGCGAGAAGGGCGAGCATCCCCTCGAGCGGATCATGGATTGCAAGGACACCGGCGAGGGCCTGATGGTGACCACGACCGATCCGCACCTCGCACGCGGAATCGGGGAGGCGCTGGCGCACGCTTACCACGGCGAACTGGAGTATCACTACAACGACAGCGATCGGCTGCTGCGGGTTCACTGGAGCCGGTAGGACGCCAGCCACCTAGTCCGGGAGCGGATGTCGCTCCATGAAGTAGCAGAGGCAGTCCTGCCGGATCACCCGCGCATCGCGCGTCAGCATCGAGGGCATCACCGGTCGGCGCAGCCGGATGAAGTCGCCCTCGCGCTCGAAGAATTCGTCGCTCACCTCTTCACCCAACTCGTTCCATACCTCCAGGCACTGCGCCGCGGTTCCATTGCAGCGCGCGAACGCGGTGCCCGACGGAAGCTCGCGGAAGTTGAACCACTCGAGATCTTCGCCGAAGACGAGGTCGGCCGGACTCGCGTCGAATGCAAAGCTGGTCGCGCGGGGAACCTGCACCGTCGCGACGGTGTGGAAAAGATGCACGTCTCCAGGCCGCACGGAATGCGCGGGCGCCTCTGCGAGCTGCAGACAAGCCTCCAGGTAGTCTTCCGCGTGCGCGACGCCACTCTCGTCGCCGGTCTTGCCGCATTCGCAGGTCACGGACGGACAAAGCTCGGCGAAAGCCATCGTCTGGACGCCCAGCGGCCGGCGGAAATAGACCACCGTGCGACCGAATAGCGCGGCAAGCTGGAGATCCGGATGCCAAAGCCTGGTCACGCACGCGTAGTGCGGGTTGAGGCCGGTGTTGTTGTGCAGATCCACGCTCGCAAACACGTTGCGCGCGCGCATCTCATCGACCACCGCTTCCATGATCCCGTGTTCGGGTGTGCGCGCGACGTCCGTTCCGGGCCAGATGCGGTTGTAGTCGGGTTGACCGTCGAGACGACGCACGTTTTCCCGTGCGGCGGCGACGTTGCCGATGAGCACCGAGAGGGCACGGGGCAGCTCCCGCGTGCCGTAGGCCCTCAGCATGCGCTGCACCGCCAGCAGGCCGACGTCCTCGTTGCCATGCAGAAGCGTCGAGACGAACAGAGGTTCGGGGCGCCGCCCAGGCAGGTGGACCAGCGTCGGTCCGGGCAGGATGCGATGCAGTGTGCGCGCGTCCGCGTCGAGCAGGCCCTCCGGCAGCCGGTCGACGACGTTCAGCGATTTGTTGGCGTCAGCGGACAGGATCAGATTTCCCAGTGATGGACGGGTTCGCCCGTCGCGCTCAAGTCGCGGTAGGCACAGGTGAGCGTGCGCAGATTGCGACCGTGCTTGTTCACGAACCCACGTTGCCATGCGGCACCCGTGGCGCCGCTCGCAACGCGCGCCTCGATCACCGCCAGGTAGCGATCGATATCGCCACGGTCGACGCGCAGCACTTCCAGGCCCTTGCGCGCCTGCTCCAGGAGCACCCGCTGCACGAGCCGCGCGACGTTCCATCGCTCGCGGTCGTACCAGTCGACATGTGCCCCGAGGCCAAGACGCGCCGCCGCGTAGAAATTCTGCTTGGCGGCGGCGTGGGGCAGACGGAGCTCGGGCGCGTGCGGCTCCATAACGAGCCACTCGCTGAGCCCGAAGAAGAACGCCATGTTCGCCGCCATGTCGATCAACGTCGGGCCGGCAGGCAGCACCCGGTGCTCCACCCGCAGGTGCGGTGTACCGTCTGGGTCGAACCCGATGAGCGGTCGGTTCCAGCGCCAGACCGTTCCATTGTGGAGCCGGAGGTGGGCAAGCTGCTCTGCAGGCTCGTCCAGGGCGAGCGGCAGGATAGCGGGGTGGTTGGCACTGTTCTCGACGAAGCATTCGCCGAGCGAGGCGCGGACGTAGCCCGAACCGAACGTGACGCGCCGCTCCGGCGAGCCGACGTCGACGGCCTGCTCGAAGAGCGGAATGCGGGTCTCCTCCCAGAGAATCTTGCCGAACAGGATCGGCGAATTGGCCGCCACCGCTACCATGGGCGCGGATAGGATTGTGGCTGCGTTCAGGTAACGGGCCGCCATATTCGACGGCACCTGAACGTGCAGCTGGAACGATGTCGCAGCCGCTTCCAGCATGACGTCCATGTGATCGGTTCTCAGGTGCTCGCGGCCGACGATGTCGAGGCTGATCGGCCGACCCCTGCGCAGGCGAAGCACCTGCTCGTTGAGCGCCGCATAGCGCCGCATCGCCGACATGTTGGCCGGACAGAGCGCCTCGTCGGTGATCGTGGGCAGGATTCCGATGGCGAGGACGGTCGCACCCAATTCGTCGCCCACGCGCGCGCAGCGCTCGCACGTCTGCGCGAGCGCCTCCTCCAGGCGGCGGATTCCCCCTCCGGCCAGCGCCTGTGGATCGACGTTCAGCTCGATATTGAATTTCGCGAGCTCCGGCACGATTGCCGGATCGGCGGCGCGCTCCAGGAACGTCTCGTTGATCGGGAGCGGCTCGCCGTCGGGGCCGACGAGCCAGGCCTCCAGCTCGAGCCCGCCGACCGCGCGCCGGGTCGAGAAGCGGCCCTCGCCGAACCACTCGGCGAGCAGGGCGAGCTCGTGATCGAGGCGCTTCCCGAAGCGCTCGAAATCGGCCTGCTCGAAGCGACTGCTGGCAATCTCCTGGCCCATTCCAGGATGGTACTGTGTGCGCCGCGGCCGCGGTGGCCATGGCTGCACTGCAGTGGGAAATGCGATTATGCTTCGCGCGTTTTGACGGGCCGGTGACCCCATCCGGTCCTGCGGACACCGAGGGAGGGGACGTGGCGGCGATGCTGAGAGGGCTGGTTCTGGCGACCGTGGTCGCTGCGGGCGCGGCATGGGGGGCGGGCGCAACCGACGAGGCCCGCGAGGCGACCGTGGCGAAGTTTCCCGTTCGCCTCGGTGACCAGACCGTCCTTTACGTCCGGCAGGGGATTCGCTCCTTCACAGCCGCCGAGCGGGCGGAGCAGCTCTCGAGCCGGCTGACACAACTCGCCAACGATCGGACGATTACCCCCTTCAAGGTCACCGTCGAGGAGACCAAGGTCAGCAGCGACCTCCTGGTCGGAAACGAAGTTCTCGTATCCGTGTTCGACGGGGACGCCCGCGATTTCGCCGGCATGACGCGCCACGAGGTGGCCGAGGAGGCGGCCCGCAAGATCGAAGCGGCCGTGGTCCGGTACCGGCAGGAGCGCACGCCGCAGGCGCTTGCGCTCGATGCCGCAAAGGCCGGGGCGGTAGTGTTCGTGGCCACGCTTATCCTGCTGGTTTTTGAGCGCCTCTTTCGCAAGGGACGCAACGTGATCCTGGAGAGCGCCAGCCGGGAGCTCGCGAAGGTCGAGAGCAAGATGAAGTACGTCGTCAGCGCGGAGCAGTTGCGCTGGCCGCTGCTCCTCCTGCTGCGCGTCGTCCGATTCATCGTTTGGATCGCGGTGCTGTACGGTGCGCTCACCATTGCGCTCTCGTTCTTTCCGCACACGCGCAGCATTGCGCACGACATCGACACGCTCGTGCTGGCGCCGCTCGGCCAGCTCGGGCTCGGGATATTGACCGCGCTGCCCGAGCTCCTCGTCGTCCTGGTCATCGCTTTCGTGGCTCGCTGGCTGATCCGCGGCGCGCGATACTTCTTTTATCAGGTCCAGCGCAAGCGCATCACCATCCAGGGGTTCTATCCGGAATGGGCGCGACCCACGCAGCGTCTCGTCACGGTACTCGTGCTCATCATCGCGGTGATCATGGCTTATCCCTACATACCGGGCGCGAAGTCCCCGGCATTCCAGGGCATCGCGATCTTTCTCGGTCTGCTCGGCTCGCTCGGCGCCACCGGCGTCGTCGCGAACCTCATCAACGGGCTGCTCATCACCTACATGCGTTCGTTCAAGGTCGGCGACCTCGTGAAGATCGGCGACGTCACGGGCGTGGTCGAGGAGAGCTCGCTTCTCGTCACGCGGCTGCGCACGGCGAAGAACGTCTCGATCAGCGTGCCCAATTCACTGGTGCTCTCCGGCCAGGTGATGAATTACAGCGCCTCGGGCACGCCACTGCTGACCACCCAGGTCACCATCGGATACGACACCCCGTGGCGCCAGGTCTACGCGATGCTGCTCGGCGCGGCTGCGGCGACGGACGGCATTCTGAACGATCCGCAGCCATTTGTGCGGCAGACTGGGCTCGACGATTTCTACGTTCGCTACGAGCTCAACTTCTCCGTCAGCGATCTGGCGCGTCTGCCGGCCACGGTTTCGGCCTTGCACGAGCGAATCCAGGACGAATTCAACACCCACGGCGTGCAGATCATGTCGCCGCACTTCGTTGCGAACCCTGAATCGCCCGCGGTCGTGCCGCGCGAGAGGTGGCACACGACGCCGGCTGCTCCCGGGGACCCGCAATCACCGGCTGTCGGCACGTGAGCTTCGTTCATTCGATGCCGCGCCGGTATGCGCCGAGCGTCCATTCGCCAGTCGCGTTGTCGTGGCGCAGGATATAGGTATCGCCGTCGCTCGCCGCGACCTTGAAGTAGCGATGATCCGGAGCGAGCCATCGGTCGAGGATTTCCCGGACGTCGAGGCGGCGCTCGCCGAGCGCGAAGGCGCGCGGTTCTTCGTCGCCGCGGTAGCCCGCGTAGCATTCGACCTTGAGCTTCATTGCCGGCCCGCCTGGCCGCGATGATACGCTCAGCCCGGCGACCGCAGCGTAGCCATGCGTCCGACCTTCACTCCCGCCCTCGTCAACGGCCCGTTCGGCGATCCGGGCCTGTACCTCGACTTCAAGTACGAGAAGCGTGCGCTGCTCTTCGACCTGGGAGACATCGCCGCCCTGGCGCCGAAGCAGATCCTGCGAATCTCGGACGTATTCGTCTCCCACACCCACATGGACCATTTCATCGGGTTCGACCGTCTGCTGCGGCTGAGCGTCGGCCGGGAGACCGGCGTGCGGCTCTTCGGTCCGCCCGGGTTCATCGACCAGGTCGAGCACAAGCTCGCCGCATATACGTGGAATCTCGTCGAGAACTATCCGGTCGACTTTGCGCTGACCGCTTGCGAGGTCAGCCCGGAATGGAAAGCGCGTGCGGCGCGCTTCCGCTGCCATGGGCGCTTCCGTCGCGAGGACGTCGCGGCGCCTGTGCTGCCCGCCGGGGTGCTGCTCGACGATCCGGCCTTGACGGTGCGAGCGGCGTTCCTGGAGCACAGGACGCCGTGCCTCGGATTCGCCGTCGAGGAGAAGATGCACGTGAATGTCTGGAAGAACCGGCTCGCCGAGCTCGGCCTGCCGACCGGCCCGTGGCTGAAGGATCTGAAGGACGCGGTGCTAGGCGGCGCGCCCGACGACACGCCGATCCGTGCCGCTTGGCGCGATCGCGAGGGACCGCATGAGGGCGAGTTTCGATTGCGCGAGTTGAAGGACCAAGTACTGCAGCTCGTGCCCGGCGAGAAGATCGTGTACGTCACCGATGTCGTCTACGAGCAGGAAAATGCCCACCGCATCGCGGCGCTCGCCGCGGACGCGGACCAGCTCTTCATCGAATCGGTGTTCCTGCACGAGGACGCCGATCACGCTGCGCGGAAATACCACCTCACCGCCCGCCAGGCGGGAATGATCGCGCGCGTGGCGCGCGCCAAGCTCGTCACGCCTTTCCACTTCTCCCCGCGCTACATCGAGCGCGAGGCCGAGCTGCGGGCGGAGCTGGAGGCCGCGCGGGCGGGCGAGTCCTCGGCCTAGTTCAGCCGCGCCCCGGTGTCTGCGTCAAAGAGATGACAACCGGCGGGATCGAAATCGAAAGTGAGGTTGTCGCCGGTATCGAGCGATCGCTCGGGATCGATCTTCGCGACGAGTGGCGTCGCGCCGCCGAACTCGAAGAAGACGAGCGATTCGGCGCCCAGGGGCTCGATAAGCTGAACCTTGCCCGGCGTGCCGCCGTTGGCGCCGACGGTCACGTGCTCGGAGCGCACGCCCAGCACGACATTGCGGCCGGCCAGCCCGGACGGCAGGCTCGCGGCCAGACGCTGACGGAGGTTCGAGGCCTGGAACACCAGGCCGCCGTTCGCGGACTCGATCTTGCCGGACAGAAAGTTCATGGTCGGCGTGCCGAAGAAGCCCGCCACGAACTGGCTCGCCGGCTTACGGTAGATTTCGAGCGGCTCGCCGACCTGCTCGACGACGCCACCGCTCATCACGACGATACGATCGGCCATCGTCATCGCCTCCGCCTGGTCATGCGTGACGTAGACGAATGTGGCTTTCAACCGAGCGTGCAGGCGCTTCAGCTCGGTGCGCATATCCACACGCAGCTTGGCGTCCAGGCTCGAGAGCGGCTCGTCCATCAGAAACACCGCGGGATTGGTGACGATGGTGCGCGCGAGCGCCACCCGCTGGGACTCGCCGCCCGAGCACTGCGCCGGACGTTTGGCGAGCAGCGGCGAGATATGCATCGCTTCCGCCGCCGCGCGCACTCGGCTGTCGACCTCGCGCTCGGCGACTTTCTTGACCCGCAGTCCGAATGCGATGTTCTCGTACACGGTCAGATGCGGGAAGAGTGCCAGGTCCTGGAAGACCATTCCGAGACCTCGCTCACCGGGTTCGAGATCGTTCACGACCCGACCGCCTATGGCGATCTCGCCCGAGGTCGGGCGCTCTAGGCCGGAGATCATGTTGAGGGTCGTCGTCTTGCCGCAGCCCGACGGTCCGACCATGATCAGGAATTCGCTGTCGCGGACCTGCAGGTTCACGCCCTTGACGGCGACATGCGCGCCGAACTTCTTGACGACGTCCTTGAGTACGATCTGGGCCAAGGCGACGTTCCTCCGGCTACTTTCGAATCGTTCCGAAGCTGAAGCCCCTGATCAGGTGCTTCTGAATGAGCATCCCAAGGACGACCACCGGAATGGTGATGATCGTGCCGATCGCGGCTTGCGGGCCGAAGAGCCGGCCCTCGGAGGCGCTCTGAAACTTGTTCAGCAGCACTGGCAGGGTCACGACGTCCGGATGCGTCAACGTCAGGGCGAGCAGGAACTCGGCCCAGTTCAGGATGAACACGAAAAGGAACGTCACGACCATGCCCGAGCCGACCAGCGGCAGCACCACCCGTCTCAGCGTGTACAGCCGGCCCGCGCCCATCATGCGCGCCGCGTGCTCGAGCGTGTAGGGAACCTCCTCGATGAAGGTAAGCATCATCCAGATGACGAACGGAAGCGTGGTCGCGATGTAGATCGCGCTGACTCCGACCCGGGTGTCGAAGAGGACGATGCGCGTCCCGAGCACGGTCTCTGCGGCCAGCGGAATCATGATCGCGTAATACATCAGGAGCGGAATCGCGATCACGATCGGCGGAACCATGCGGATCATCAGGATCGCATGCCGGAAATGCTTGCCGCCGACATTGAAGCGCGAGATCGAGTACGCGAGAAACGTGCCGAGCAGCAATGCGATGAGCGCCGAGACGGTGCAGATAAGCAACGAGTCGCCGAGCGGGCCCCATACGTTGAACGGCTGCTCGGTCGCCTCGCGTGCGACGCCCTTCTGCATGGTATCGAACGTGAAGATCTGCGAATAATTCTTGAACGTCGGCTGCTGCGGGATCCAGTGCGGCGGCCAGGCCACCCACTCGCCCGACTCCTTGAAGGACGTTGCGATCATCCAAAAGATCGGGAACAGGATGACGAGCGCCCAGGCCACGAGAATCGCGTGACGGACGACGATTCGCAGCCGCCTCCTGCGCAAGTTTCGCGCGCCGGCGCTGTCGGCTTGCTGGTCGGTCATTTCGGCGGGGGTGGTCATGGCGCTCGCTGCTGCGCGACTGCGGCACTCTGCCGAACGAGGAGATAGATCCCGAAGAAGATCAGCGTGGCGAAGATGATGAGCAGGAGAATCGAGGCCGCTGCGCCGAAGCTGAACTTGTTGAAGACCCACACCTGTTCCCAGAGGTAGAACGCGATCGTCTGGGTCGAGGTACCCGGACCGCCGGCGGTGAGCAGCACCACCGGATCGAAGATCTTGAGCGCCTCCATGGACCGGATCACCACCGCGATCACGATCGCCGGCTTGAGCAGCGGCAACTCGACGCGCCAGAAGATCTGCCAGGCGGTGGCCCCCATTACCCGGGCTGCATTGATGAGCTGCTTCGGCAGTGCCGAGAATCCGGACAGGAAGATGAGAAAAGTGAGCGAGGTCCACTGCCAGACATCCGCCAGGATCACCGCCCACTGCGCGGCGGCCGGGTCGGACAGCCAGCGGATGCGCGGGTCGATGCCGAGCGGCTCGAGAAACGGCGCCAGCAGCTGGTTGATCGGCCCGGAGTCGATGTAGAGCATCGTGAAGTTGTAGCCGACCACCACCGGCACGATCATCATCGGCACGAGGAAGATCGTGATGTAGAGCCCTCGCGCGCGGACCGTGCGCGACACGAACATCGCGAGGACGAAGCCGATCACGAGCTCCAGAACGACCGCGCAGCCGGCGAAGTAGAACGTGTGTCCGAGCGCGGACCAGAATCCGGGCGCCGTCAGAACCTGCTCGTAGTTCCCGAATCCCGACAGGAACGCCTGCTCGAAGGGGCGGTTGGCCCGCCACTTGAGAAAGCTGATGTACACCATCAGCAGGAACGGGATGATGATGACGAAGAGGAAGACGACCTCGACGAGCACGAACGGGATCAAGCGGAATACCCGCTCCTGCGCGAGCCAGTCGCGGAGCCGGCGCCGGGAGGAGCCGCCAGCTGGTGCGGATTCGGGGACGGCGATACGCGCCTCGCTCACGATGAGGCCTCACCCATGGGGTTACCGGGAAGAGTCAGGGCCACACGCTTGCCAAGGGGCACCGGCAACGCCGGCGTCCCCTGGCTCCCGCGGCAATCGCCCGTTACATATCCGAGAACTTGGCGCCGTACATGCCGCTATCGACGCCCGACCGCCACGCCTTGATCTGGTTGGCGCGGCCAATGTCTTCGGTCACGCGGTTCCAGCCCGCTTCGATCTTCTTGGCGGCTTCCTCCGGTTTCATGTTGCCGTTCATGACCTCGGCGAGATTGTTGTCGAGGATCTTGAAGTACTCGTAGTTGCCCTCGATCATCAGCAGCGACACGGCGTAGTCCGAGTTCTCCATCGTCGTATCGACGTGCTGCTTGCCGAAGCGCTTCAGGATGGCCTCGTTGGTCAGGTTCGATTTGCGGAACGGATCCCAGAAGCCCTTCGGATGCGCGATCGCCTCGTCACCGATCGAGGGGCTCGTGAGCCACTGGATGAAGTAGTACGCGAGCTCCGGATGCTTGCTGTACGCGTTGACCATGTAGCCTGTTCCGGCCGCCTGCGGCGCGCGGCGCACCTGCTTGCCCTTCCAGGTGACGGTCGGAATCAGGCAGGAGAGCACCTTGCCCTTCACCTCGCTCTTGGGGTTCGAGTTGCTGTAGCCGACGATCGACGGGAAGGACATCACCGAGAAGGCCTGGCCGCTGCCCCAGAACGGATAGATCTGCGGCGTGCCCCAACCCTGGACGTCCTCGGGCATGTACTTCACGATCGACGTGAACTTCTTGATCGCCTCGATGCCCTCGGGCGTCGAGATCTGCGGGTTCATGTCCTTGTCGAACAGCAACCCGCCGTAGTACGCCGGGAAGTGGCGATACGAGAAGTTGACCGAGCGATAGGCCAGCGCGCCATACATGGGCTTGTCGAACTTGATCCCCCAGCGCGTGTCGCCGGACTTGGTGTTGAAGTACGCGGCCATCTGCTCCCATTCGTCCATCGTCGCAGGACAGCCCGGCTGCTTGCCGAACTTGGCCTGGTAGTCCTTCTTCACCTGGGGGTTGTCGAGGATGTCCTTGCGCAGCGCGAGGATGATGTGGTCGCCGTCCAGGACGAAGTTGTAGAGATGGCCGTTGTAGTACTGCTGGAATTTAAGGCCGTCCGCAATCCCGGAAAAGTCGGGCTTGCCCACCGCAGCGTACTTGTCGAGCGGAATGACCACCTTGGCACCGACCGCGTCGGGCATCGTGTACGGGAAGTCGTTGAAGATGTCGAACGAACCGGTCTTGGCGACCGATTCGGCCATGATCTTCGACGGAATGTCCGTGTAGCCAAGCGGCGTGCTGACAACCTTGATGTTGGTCAGCTTCTCCCAGCGGGCACTGAAGTCGCCGATCGCGTTGCGAAAAAGCGAATTCAGCAGCATGTTGAGCTCGACCGTTTGCAGGTTGTTCTTCTTCATGTAGGCCTTGGCGAGCTGCACGGCCCGGTCGGCCACCGGGTCGTCGGCCGCGCGCGCGGGCGCTACGGCGAGGGTTGCGCTTGCCGCGAACAGCAGCGCGATGACGGATACCGCAGGAGCGGTTGGACGGATTGAGTTCATCTGTTTCCTCCTCCAGAGGTTGAGACCGATGCTAGGAGCGGAGCGATTTCGCGCGGTGACTCAACGCAAAGCGTCGATCTTGGCGGTCGCCTCCCACGGCCTTGCGTCCATTAAAGCACAAAGCGCAGCATGCAGAAACGCCTGCCCCGGTGCAGCGCAGCATCGCGCGTTCCCTGCGGGACCGGCTCGGCGGAAGATCGGATCAGCCGCCGCGTGAGCGAAGCACCAGGTGACGCGTGAACCAGTCGGCGGAAAGCCGGGTCATCTTTTCCAGCGCACCAGGCTCCTCGAAGAGGTTCGTCGCGCCGGAAACCAGAGCGATTTCCTTGCCGCATCGGAGTGACGTGAAGGCGCGCTCGTTCGCCGGAACGAGCTCCTTATCCGCGCCGCCCACGATGAAGAGCGTCGGTGCCTTGACCAGCCCGAGCGCATTGCGGCTTGCCAGGTCGGGACGCCCGCTGCGGCATACGACGGCCCCGACGGCGTTGCGCAGTGCGGCGGCAACCTGCAGCGCCGCCGCCGCACCAGTACCGGTGCCGAAAATTCCGAGTGGCAGGCTCGCTGTCGCCGCCTGCAGGCCGGCCCACCTTACTGCGGCAGAGAGCCGAGTCGTGAGCAGTCCGATGTCGAATCGCGATTCGTATGTCCGGTCCTCCGCGGCGGTCAAGAGATCCATCAGCAGCGTCGCGAGTCGCGCCTCGCACAGGGTGTTTGCGACGATCCGATTGCGCGGGTCATGACGGCTCGACCCGCTGCCTTGGGCGAAGACGACCAGCGCGGCCGCGTCCGCGGGCACGTCGAGCATGCCCGGTAGTCGCACCGGACCTGAGGGAACGTCGACAACGCGCCGAGTTGCCCGCTGGTTCACGCCGGGCCACCGCGCCGAATGAGGTGGAACGGATCGAGCCGCGTGCTCATCCTTCAGCCCCGAGCGGCTTGCAGAGATCGATCCGGAACTCCGCCTCGAATGGCGGAACATTGCATTCGATGATGTCGTCGGGTGCAACGTCGAGCCGCGCGCCGACGATGTCCGTGCGAACCGGCAGGCGGGACACGTCGCGATCCACCAGCACCACCGTGCGGATCTCCGCCGGGCGCTTCTGCGCAAGGTAGTCCACTGCGCGCAACATCGAATGCCCTTGGTACACGACATCGTCGACGACCAGGATCGTCCTGCCTTGGAGATCGAGCGTGGCGTGGGCGGGGTCCTCGACGAGCTGCGTCTCGGGGTGGATCAGGGTCAGGTCGTCCGCATACCGCTTGATCTGGAGCGCCAGAATCGGAAGGCGCGCGAAGCCGAAGTGGCGCTCGAGGCGGTCGCGCAACATTTCGGCAATGGGAACGCCGCGGCGCTGTATGCCGACCAGCATCACGTCGCGGCGAGAGGTGAGAAGCCCGGCGGCTTGGCGCGCCATGTCGCCCAGCTTGGCTTCAAGCTGGCGTCCGTCGTAGAGGCAGGTGCGCTGAAACGCTCGGTGACGGGTCGGCATGCGCTCTGCAATCCTTCTGTTTGGTGCGGATGCGCGGTCCGCCCGCCGCTCAGGCGGGGTGAACCGGCCGCACACGCCGCGGCGAGCTCTCACCCTCCAGCTCCAGTTTAGCCAGCTCGTACTCGCGCTGCTGCGCAAGCGCATGCGAAACGGCTTCCACCGGTTCGCCGGCCGCCTCGAGCATGCGCCCGGCGAGCTGCAGGCTCGCTTCGACCGTTTCCGGAACCACCTCGCTTGCCCCGCAATCGAGGAGGTACCGCGCGTGGCTCGAGTCCCGCGCTCGTGCCACGACCAGCAGATGCGGCCACTGTCGGCGTACCGCGTGGACGGTGTGCTGCGCCGATACGGGGCTATCCGTCGTGACGACGACGCCTTGCGCACGCTCGGCGTGCATCCGCCGCAGGATTTCGACCCGGCTTGCGTCGCCGTAGAACACCGGCAAGCCGTTGGCGCGATGCTGGGCCACCGCGGCGGCGTCGACGTCGAGCGCCACGTACTGCATGCCGCACGCGTCGAACACCCGCGCGAGCATCTGCCCAACGCGTCCGAATCCCGCGATGATCACGTGTCCGGCAAGCTCCCGCGGCACTCTTGCCTCGTCCGGCACACCGCGGCCGGCATGATCCCGCTCGAGCGCCCGGCCGGCTCGCCGCGCCAGGATCGCCATCAGCGGCGTCACCATCATCGAGAGCGCCGTGACGAGGAGCATGAACTGTGCGGTGTCGCGGGGAAGGAGGCCCTGTATTGCCGCGATGCCCACCACCACAAAGGCGAACTCGCCGCCCTGGCCGAGGAGAAGCCCCACTTCCACTGCGGTGTGCCGCGGCAGGCCGAACAGCCGGCAGAGACCCGCGGTGATCGGCGCCTTGAGGGCGAAGAGGCCGACCACCGATGCGACAAGCCACACGTGCTCTTCGGCGACAACGCGAAAATCCGTGCCCATGCCCACGGACATGAAGAACAGCCCGAGCAGCAGGCCCTTGAATGGCTCGATGTCCACCTCGATCTCGTGGCGGTACTCGGTTTCGGCGATCAGCAGCCCGGCCAGAAACGCGCCGAGGGCCATCGAGAGACCGGCCGCATGGGTCAGCGCGGCCGTTCCGAGTGCCGCGAGCAGGGTGACCGCCATGAAGAGCTCGGGACTGCGCGTTGCGCTCGCAATCCGGAACAGCGGTCGCAGCACCAGCCGGCCGGCGAGGAAGATGCCTGCGATCGTGACCAGCGCGGTGAGAAGCGCCGTCCCGAGCGCGGTCGGGACGCCCGCGTCGGCCCGTGTGGCGAGCACGCTCACCAGCATCAGAATCGGCACCACCGCGAGGTCCTGCAGCAGCAGGATGGCGAAGCTTGCACGACCAAGCGGGCTGGCGACGGCGCGGCGCTCCACCAGCAGCTGCATTACCACGGCGGTCGACGAAAGCGCAAAGGCCATCCCGAGAATGAGTGCGGCACCTGGCGGATTGCCGAAGGCCCAGGCGATCGTGCCGATCACCGCGGCCGTGAGGGTGACCTGTAGCGTGCCCAGCCCGAACACCAGGCGGCGCAGCGCCCAAAGTCGCTCGGGCGAGAGCTCCAGCCCGATCATGAACAGCAGAAACACCACGCCCAGCTCGGCGAGGGGCCTTACGCCCTCGATGTCGTCGATCACGGCGAAGCGCAGCACGCCGATCTCGTCGGCGAACAGTCCCAGGCCATACGGGCCGAGCAGTGCGCCCAGCGCGAGGAACCCGAGCACGGGGCTCATGCGCAAGCGCGAGAAGAACGGGACGACGATTCCCGCCGCCACCAGGAAGACGACGATCTCGCGCAAATGGGGTATCGACTCGTGCGGCTGCATTGCAACACTGTCCGGGCCCGTTTTCCGTGCGGGCTTTCGCGGTCAGCGTACGCGACTCGATGCGCGCGGGCGTTGCGCCAGATCAAGCACCGCCGGACCGCGTGCGGCGCGCCGTGGACAATTCGTCGTCGTGCTGGCTGTCAGCCCCCGGAAGAAAGATGCAGGACCAGCCCCAAAGGCGGTCGGTCACGCTCCAGACAGCCCCGCGCGTCGGCAATGCCGGCCGCCTCGCCGTCCTGGAACAGCTGGTCCTGTGCCATGCCGGGAATGTCCGCGAGGATGCGCACCGCGTCACGCTCGGGGAGGACTTGGCGGCAAACCATGCTGAACAACCGGTAGAGATCCGTGTTCTCCACGCGTAGTGCGATGAGCGCACCACCGCAAAAGCCCCAGGCGTAACCGATCGCAAACCGATCGACCTGGATCACCGCACGCGACCCCGGGCACAGATCGAGCTGCAGACCGAGCACGCGCGTGCTGACGTCGACGGCGTCCTCTATACCGAACCGGACACGCTCTTCGCTGCTTTGAGCCATTGCCTGCTCCGCTGCTTGACTTGATATTGCGAGCATCGCCCGGATCCATATATCATTCCACTTTATATTTATGATGAAAGATATTCATGGCGATGAATCTAAGGAGCGTCGACCTGAATCTCCTCACGGTGTTCGATGCGGTCTACGCCGAGGGAAACCTGAGCCGCGCCGCGCGTCGGCTGGCGATGACGCAGCCTGCCGTGAGCAACGCGCTGGCCCGGTTTCGCGCGCTCACCCGCGACCGCCTGTTCGTGCGGACCGCGCGCGGCGTGACACCGACCCCGCTCGCCCACCGCCTCGCGGAACCGGTCCGCCGGGCGCTCGAGCTGGTTCGCGAGGGCCTGGAAGGCGTGCGCGCATTTGACCCTCGCACGTCGCGCCGGCGCTTCACCCTGGCCAGCGCGTTCGGCATCGAGGCGCTGGTCGGCGCGGACATCTTGAATTGGGCGCGCCGCGTCGCACCGGGAGTGATGCTGCGTGGCGTAGCGGTACTCGAGCGCGAGAGACTGTGGCCGGACTTGCGCGACGGGATCATCGATCTCGCGGCCGATTTCATCCCGCCTCGGGATGATCGATTTGCCTCGGAGCGGGTGATGCAGGCGGAGGCGGTCGCCATCGCGCGCAAGGGGCACCCTCGCATCGGATCGCGATTGACACTCTCCCGATACCTCGACGAGGAACACGTCGTGCTGACGCGTGGCAACCCGGCGGACGCGCGCCTCGAAGGGGCCGAGGCGCTGCTGGCGCTCGATCGCAAGGTGCTGCTCGAGGTGCCCAGCTCGCTCGCAATCGCGCTCGTGGTCAGCCAGAGCGACCTCGTCGGCGTGCTCGGGCGTAGGCTCGCGGAAATGCTGGCGCCGCAGCTCGGCCTGAAGATTCTGCCCATGCCGATCAAGCTTCCGCTCTTCCCGGCCTATCTCGTGTGGCACCACAGCCGCGACGCCGACCCGGGGCATCAATGGCTGCGACAAGGAATCAAGGACGTGTTCGCCAAGCTCTGAGCGCGACAGACCGCGTGCCCACACAACGCGGATCCACGGATAATTCGGGGTCAGAGGTCTGAACAATCGGAGCAATAACCATGAAGCCCAAGAACGCGTTCTATGCCCAGTCGGGCGGCGTCACCGCCGTGATCAATGCCAGCGCCGCGGGCGTGGTCGAAACGGCTCGCAAGCACAAGTCCAGGATCGGAAAGGTGTTCGCGGGTCGCAACGGCATCATCGGCGCGCTGACGGAGGATCTGATCGATACCAGCCGGGAAAGTGCGCGGTCGATCGCCGCGCTCAAGCACACGCCCGGAGGCGCGTTTGGATCCTGCCGCTACAAGCTGAAGCCCTTCGACAAGGATCCGACCCAGTATCAGCGGCTGATCGACGTGTTCCGCGCGCACGATATCGGCTACTTCTTCTACAACGGAGGCGGCGATTCCGCCGACACCTGCCTGAAAGTCTCGCAGCTCGCGGGGAAGCTCGGCTATCCACTCCAGGCGATCCACGTACCCAAGACCGTGGATAACGACCTTCCGGTCACCGACAACTGCCCGGGCTTTGGCTCGGTCGCCAAGTATGTCGCCGTGTCGACTCGCGAGGCGACGCTCGACGTCGCGTCGATGGCGCTTACCTCCACGAAAGTATTCATCCTGGAGGTGATGGGCCGCCACGCCGGGTGGATCGCGGCGGCCGGCGGCATGGCGTCGAGCCCCGAGTTGGAACAGCCGATCCTGATCCTGTTTCCGGAAGTGGCTTTCGATCAGGCGAAGTTCCTTAGCCGCGTCGACGCAGCGGTGAAGACGCACGGATATTGCTCGGTGGTGGTGTCCGAGGGCGTGAAGGGCGCAGACGGAAAGTTTCTTTCCGATCAGGGCTTGCGCGATGCGTTCGGGCACGCGCAGCTCGGCGGCGTCGCCCCGGTGGTCGCGGGGCTCGTCAAGAACGAGCTCGATCTGAAGTACCACTGGGCCGTAGCGGACTACATGCAGCGGGCGGCGCGCCACATCGCCTCGAAGACCGATGTCGCGCAGTCCTACGCGATGGGCAAGGCCGCCGTCGAGTTTGCGTTGAAGGGACACAATTCGGTGATGCCGACCGTTCAGCGTGTCTCGAACAAGCCCTACAAATGGAAGGTCGGCATGGCGCCGCTCGACAAGGTCGCGAACGTGGAAAAGATGATGCCTGCGGACTTCATCACGGCCGATGGCTTCGGCATCACCGACAGGTGCCGGCAGTACCTCGCGCCGCTGATTCAGGGCGAGGACTATCCGCCTTACCGCAACGGCTTGCCCGACTACGTGCGTCTGAAGAATGTCGCGGTAGCGAAGAAGCTCGCCGCCTCGTTCAAGATCTGAGGAGCGGACGGAAGGCGAGATATGGATGAGCTTGCCCAGCAGCTGATCGATGCAGCGGCGCAGCGCCGGCCTGTGGAACCTTTTTCCCGCACCGTGCCGGGGTTCGATGTCGCGCGCGCCTATGGCATCAGCGAGGCACTGCATCGGGCGCGTCTGGCGCGGGGTGAGCGGCCCATCGGGCGCAAGATCGGTTTCACCAATCGGACCATCTGGGACGAGTACGGCGTCTATGAGCCGATCTGGGGATTCGTCTACGACTCCACGGTGAGGTTCGCGGAAGCGTCACAGACTTCGCTTGAAGTCGGACACCTCGCGGAGCCGCGCATCGAACCCGAGATCGTGCTGCATTTCCGCGAGGCGCCGCGCGCGACGCGGGACGAAGCGGAAATTCTGGCCGCGATCGACTGGATCGCGCACGGCTTCGAGATCGTGCAAAGCCCGTTTCCGGGCTGGAAGTTCCAGGTTTCGGACACGGTTGCCGTGAACGGGCTGCACGGCGCGCTGGCCGTGGGCCCGCCGGTCGCGGTCGCGGGCATCGCAGACTGCGCACGCAAGTTGCGCGAGTTCACCATCGTGCTTTCGAACGAAGGTGTCGCGCGTGCCGAAGGCGGCGGCGCGAACGTGCTCGATACGCCGCTGCTCGCGATGGCGCACCTGCTTGAGGCGCTGCGCAGCCTGCCGCAGTTCCCGCCGGTCGGGGCCGGAGAGATTGTCACCACCGGAACACTCACTGCCGCATTGCCGGTGCGGCCCGGCGAGACGTGGAGCACGACGCTCAGCGGCATCGAGTTGCCCGGCCTGTCATTGACGATCACGTAGACACGACGTGGTGGGAGCGGTACGCGATGCGTGGCGGGCCATGGGCCCTTGTGATAGCGTGCGGCGAGCCTGCCCAATCTGCAAAGGAGTTGTCCCACATGACGCCGAAGCGCGGTCTCACCATTCATTTCAACGACGGCACCTCGCTCACGACCGAGTTCCCCGAGCAGGCCGCGAATGAGTATGCGCGCGCGATCCTTGAGCAGGAGATTCTCAAACGGCGGATTCTCACCGTGGAAGCCGAGGGGGCGCTGCTCTACATTCCCTTCGAGAACATCAAGTACATGACCTTGTTTCCCGCGCCGGAAGAGGCACCGAAATTCTCGATCCGCGGCGCCTCGATTTCCTAACTGATCGGTCGGGACGCGCCTGGTATGCGCCCCGGGCGCAGCCGGTAGGTTTTCGTCGACGACGGGCATGACGCCTGATCGCAAGCCGCTCGACGCCCTAGCGTTCGGTCTGATGACCGTGCTCTGTATCGCATGGGGCCTGCAGCAGGTCACGATCAAGATCGCGTCGTCGGACGTGTCCCTGGTCATGCAAGCCGGCATCCGGTCGACCATTGCGACCGCGCTGCTGGTCGTCTGGGCGCGCGTTCGCGGTCTGCCACTGTTTCGCAGGGATGGGACCCTGTGGCCGGGCTTGGCGGCCGGCGCGCTGTTCGCCGCCGAGTTCGTCTTCATCTACGCCGGTCTTGCCTACACCGCGGCGTCGCGCATGATCGTCTTCATCTACACGACGCCCTGCTTCACCGCGCTGATGCTTCCCTTCTTCGTCCGCAGCGAGCGTCTGAATGGCCGGCAATGGGCGGGCGTCCTGCTTGCGTTCGCCGGGATCGCCGCGGCTTTCGCCGAGGGCTTCGTCTCGGCGAAGGGGGCGACCCTCTTCGGCGACCTTTGCGGCGTGATCGCGGCGTTCCTCTGGGCGTCGACGATCGTGGTCATTCGCGCCACCGGACTTGCGCGCGCCAGCGCGACGAAGACGCTCTTCTATCAGCTCGCCGTGTCGGCAGCGGCGCTGCCGATCGTGTCGGTGGCGATGGGCGAGCCCGGCATCGTCCGCCTGACGCCGCTCGCGACCGCAATTCTTGCCTACCAGGGAGTCCTGGTCGCGTTCGCCAGTTACCTCGCGTGGTTCTGGCTGCTGACCAAGTATTACGCAGCGCGACTGTCCGTGGTCACCTCACTCACGCCGCTCTTCGGGGTGGCATTCGGCGTGCTCCTGCTCGGCGAGCGCATCTCGCCTGCTTTCGTCCTGGCGGCGCTGCTCGTCGCAGGGGGTATCGTGCTGGTGAACTGGGCGGGCCGTGCACACTGACCAACTACGGATCTGGCGGGCTCGCGTATAGTCGCGCCCATGCCCGCAAAATCACGACGTTCTGCTCCCCGATCACCTGCCCGGAGCGCCGCCACGCGCCGCCGGTCGTCCGCTTCGCATTTGGCGCTCGAGGCAATCAAGGACCTGGTCGCCGCGAACCGGATCCTCGCGCACTACGAGGTGCTGGATGCGTTCGGCCACGTGAGCGCGCGACACCCGGACGACCCCGGCCGCTTTCTGATCTCGCAGTCCCGAGCGCCGGAGCTCGTGACCGCGGCCGACGTAATGATTCTCGATCTGGACGGCAAACCGGCCGAAGGGGATGTGCGGCGGCCGTACCTCGAACGGTTCATTCACGGCGAGATCTACCGGGTGCGGCCGGAGGTCACGGCCATCGTTCACAGTCACGCACCTGCGGTCATCCCGTTTGCGGCATCGTCGGTGACGTTGCAGCCGATCTATCACATGGCGGGCTTTCTCGGGCGCGGCGCGCCGGTGTTCGATATCCGCAAACGCTTCGGCCCAACCGACCTGCTCGTTCGCAACAACGATCACGGTCGGGCACTCGCGGAATCGCTGGGCGATAGCGACGTGGCGCTGATGCGCGGTCACGGCTACGTCGTCGTCGCGTCCAGCATGCCGACCGCCGTGTACCGCGCGATCTATACTCAGCTGAACGCGGAACTGCAGCAGCGGGCGATCACTCTCGGCGGATCGCTGACGTATCTCGTTCCCGAGGAGGCGGCGCTCACCGTGCCCGTCCAGGAACTGACGATCATGCGACCGTGGGAGCTCTGGAAGCGCAAGATCGGACTGACGAAGTAAGTCCCGGATCGCGTCGCCGGGCCGGCTCAGATAACCGGGCTAGGTCTCTTTCCCGCCAAACCAGCTTTGCATCTTTCGGCCGAAACGCTGAAACGCCTCGCCGGTCTTGCGCCACGCCTTTTGCAGGGCGGATTCGGTCTTGTGCGCGGCTTTCTCGACGGCGGTACCGGTCTTCTTCGCGGCGCGGTCGACCGCGGCGCCGGACTTCTTCGCTGCCCGGTCCAACGCCGCGCCGGTGTTCTTGCCCGCACGTTCGACCCAGTCGCCGGTCTGCCTTGCCGCCCGGTCGACTTTGCTCTCTGCGGTGTCAGGCTGATCGTCGTCCGCGGCTCGTGCACCGCCGGCTCCAGCCACGAGCAGCGTTAATGCAATGATCAGGCTGAACCGCTTGATCATCACCGTCGGCGCTATCCGCAACTTCCCACCGCGCCGCACGCGGTGCAAAAATCGCATCCATCCTTTTTGATCACCGCGAAGTTTCCGCACTCGTTGCAGAGCGCGCCTTGCATCAACTTGGGCTCGTTCGGCTCGCGCGGCGCTTCGAGGATGCCCATTTCACGGGTCGGGTAGCCGTGCTCGTCGAGCACGCCCAGCATCGCGAATCGGTGGATGATGACGCGCGCCATGTACGCGACGATCGACGGGAAGTTCTCCTGGCGCCGCTCGCCCGGGACGAAGGCCATGAAATCGCCGAGCGGCTCGGAATAGTTGGTGAGCTTTCTGAGCTTCATCCCTATCCATGCAGGGTCCATCACGCGCATGTCGAGCGAGAGAATGCGCGACAGGCCGTCGAGCGCCCGCGGATAGTGCCCGGAAAGCCACATCGAATAGGGCCGGGTCACGCCTACCGGGAAACCGTCCTGCGGCGGAAGCGTGATCTCCTTCAGGCCGAGCACGAAGTCGTCGCCGGAACCCGGATTCTGGACGTCCACCGTCCAGGAGAGCGTGCCGTCGGTCCCCGTCTTCGGCTCCTGGACGCTGAACATCGCGTCCAGCACCGGCGTTGGCCCCGGATCCTCGAATGCGCCGAGCTGCTCGCAGCGGAAGCGCACGACCTGCGCAACCGCGGCGACGATGCCGGGCACGCTCTTGAGTTCTCCATGCGGGGGAAACGGCAGGTCGAACGGATCGCCGAACGTCTTCGATAGCACGTCGAGCTTGAGTTTGAGCCAGGCGTGATCGTTCGCGCGCATGTCCATCGACAGCGTTTTCGCCACCGCCCCGAGGCCGCGCGGCTGCTCGGCCCCGTTCACCCAGACCTCGAAGGGGTGGGACCGGCCGTTCTCCACCTGGCCGACGAAGAGCGCAAACTCGCCGTGCGGATAGCGGATCATGTAGGTCCAAGCGAGATTGCCGGCGGGAAGGTCGGGCCGGCCCGGCCAGCGCAGCGAGGACAGCACCGGCGCCGGCAGCGACTTGATCGACAGCCGCCGGTTGCGTTCGTCGTCCAGGCGCACGTCCTGCGGCTCCTTCTTGGCCTGATCGCGCGCCTCCACGGAGAGCACCGAGCCCAGCACCGAATTCGGGCGGTAAGTCGCGAGCCCCTTGAGGCCGGCCCGCCACGCCGAAAGGTAGAGATCCTCGAAGTCGGCGTACGGGTAGTCCTCGGGGACGTTGACGGTCTTCGAGATGCTCGAGTCGACGTGCGGCGCCACCGCCGCCACCATGTTCTTGTGCGCCTGCGCCGAGATCTCCAGCGCGGTCACGAAGTAATCAGGCAGCTGTTCGGTGTCGTTGCCCAGGTGCGCGTAATAGCGCCAAGCGTAATCTTCGACCTGGTATTCCTTGAACGTGCCGTCGCCCATGCGCTTTTTCCGCGTGTAGGTCCAGGAGAACGGCGGCTCGATTCCGTTCGATGCGTTGTCGGCGAACGCCAGGCTGATCGTCCCCGTCGGCGCAATCGAGAGCAGATGGGAATTGCGAATGCCGTGGGCTCGGATCTTCTGCTTCACTTCCGCCGGCAGGCGCGACGCGAAGTTGCCCCCGGAGAGATAGAGATCCGCGTTGAAAAGCGGAAACGCACCGCGCTCGCGCGCGAGCTCGACCGATGCGAGGTAGGCGCGGTCGCGCATGTATTCGCCCAGGCGGGTCGCCACCGCGAGCGCCTCCGGCGTGTCGTAGCGCAGGCGCAGCATGATCAGCGTGTCGCCGAGGCCGGTGAAGCCCAGACCGACGCGGCGCTTGGCATGTGCCTCGGCTTTCTGTTGCTCGAGCGGCCAGTTCGTCGCGTCGAGCACGTTGTCGAGCATGCGTACGGCGATATCGACCGTATTGCCGAGACCCGCGTAATCGAAGTTGGCCTTGTCGGTGAACGGATGCTTCACGTAGCGGGCGAGATTGATGGAGCCTAGGCAGCAGCAACCGTAAGCCGGCAGGGGCTGCTCGCCGCACGGATTGGTCGCCTCGATGGCCTCGCAGTAGTAGAGGTTGTTGTCCTTGTTGATGCGGTCCAGAAACAGGATTCCCGGCTCGGCGTGGCTGTAAGTCGAGTGCATGATCTGGTCCCACAGCTCGCGTGCCCGCACCTTGCGGTAGACCCAGAGGCCGTCGTCGCGGGGGTAGGCGCCGGCGGTCTTTTCCTCGACCGCCGGCTCGGCCTTGTGCACGAGCTCGACGTCGCCATCCACCTCCACTGCGCGCATGAACTCATCGGTTACCCCGACCGAGATGTTGAAATTGGTGAGCTCGCCCGCGTCCTTGGCGTGAATGAAGTCCTCGATGTCCGGGTGATCGCAGCGCAGGACACCCATCTGGGCACCGCGGCGTGCGCCAGCGGATTCGACCGTCTCGCACGAACGGTCGAAGACGCGCATGTAGGACACCGGGCCGCTCGCACGCGAATGCGTGCCGCGCACGAAGGCGCCTTTGGGCCGGATCGACGAAAAGTCGTAGCCGACGCCGCCACCGCGGCGCATCGTCTCGGCCGCTTCGGACAGCGCGGTGTAGATGCCGGGTTTGCCCTCGACGATCTCGGTGATCGAATCGCCGACCGGTTGGACGAAGCAGTTGATGAGCGTCGCAGCGAGGCTGGTGCCCGCAGCGGAGTTGATCCTGCCGGCGGGCACGAAGCCGTTTTCCTGAGCGTCGAGAAACTTCGCTTCCCAGAAGGCGCGCTTGTCGTCAGGCTCGACCGCCGCCAGTGCGTGCGCTACGCGCCGACGGACATCCTCCACCGTGCGCTCGCCGCCTTTGGCGTATTTCTCGATCAGGACTTCGACGCAGATCTCCTGTTCCGGCGGGGCGCCCTTCGTTGTTGGAGATTGTTGAGACTGTTGTTTAGATTCCGCCTCTTTCATCCTTGATTCCCTTTGGGTTTGTCTCTTGTCGTTTGAACTGCGATCGACCTAGCGGGAAACCACCGCCAGCCTATCGTTACCGTATTGTGAACCCGAAACCGGGTCGTTGTGTGAGCCAGATCACGTCGAATCGGGTCACAACATCTAGTGTGTGAAATCCTCCTCATCCACAAGATTTGGATGTTGCGCCGCAAAAACCCCCACTGCCGAAACCGGTGATCGGCACGATCGAGGGGTCAGGCCGCCGCACGGTCGGCCGGCAGTTCCGTGTAAGCTTTTGTTTACCAAGCGAGACCAAGCGCCATATCCAAGCACCCACTGTGCCGCGTCCGCTCCAGGAGACTCCAATGACCCAGCCCGGCATCGCCCCCGACCAAATTCCTGCCGGCAAGGAGGTCGCCACATTGGCCGGCGGCTGCTTCTGGTGCCTCGAGGCGGTCTACGACGACCTGCGTGGCGTCGAGTCCGTCGAATCCGGCTATATGGGCGGCGCAGGCGACCAGCCGACTTACGAAGAGGTGTGCTCGGGCACGAGCGGTCACGCGGAGGTGGTGCGCATCACTTTCGATCCGGGAGCCGTCTCGTTTCGGGAACTGCTCGAGGTGTTCTTCGTGATTCACGATCCGACGACGCCGAACCGTCAAGGCAACGACGTTGGCACCCAATACCGCTCGGCGATTTTCCATCACTCCGCCGAGCAGAAGCGTACTGCCGAAGAGGTCATCGCCGATCTCACGGAGCGCGCGGTGTACGACGATCCCATCGTCACCGAGGTCACTCCCGCCACGACGTTCTGGATGGGCGAGGCGTACCACCAGGAATATTTCGCGCGTAACCCCGCGCAGCCGTATTGCATGTGGGTCGTCGCCGAGAAGGTCGCAAAGTTCCGCAAGCACTTTCTCGGGAAGCTCAAGCGCTAGCGCTCGCGCCGTCGTCCGCGACATCGTTCGTGGGTCTGCGGGCTTGACCCACGTCGCCACGCGACGAATAATTCGTTTGCGCGACGGGCGTCACCCATCGTGGCGACCGCAGCGTAACAACCCGCAATGGATAATCGGGAGAGCGCATGGCGACGAAGAAACGCAAGAAGGCAAGGCGGACCACCCATCGCAGCAGCAAGGGCAAGAAGCTCTATGCAGTTCGCGACGCGAAGGGGCGCTTCAAGGACATCCAGCAGTATTCACGCGCGCACCGCATGGACATGAAGCGCAAGAGCAAGAGCGAGAAGGCGGCCGCCAAGAAGGCCACCAAGAAGCGCAAATCGACCAAGCGCCGTGCCGCGAAATCCGTGCGCAAGACCGTGCGGAAGGCGGTGAAGTCGGTCCGCAAGGCCCTCAAGTCGACGCGCCGAACCGCGCGCAAGACCGCCCGGAAAGCGACCCGGCGGGCGCGCAAGTAGCCGACCGGCTGCGCCACGGGACAAGGCCCGTGGCGCAGCGGTCTCGAATCATTTTGTGGCACCCACGCGGCGCGCGATATCCTGCGCCTTGATCTGCGCGGCCAGGTCCCCCTGACGGCCGGCGCGGATATACCACTCGAGCGCTTTGTGCAGGTCGGCTGCGACGCCGGTTCCTTGCTCGTAGCAGCTTGCGATGATGTATTGCGCGGCGGCATCGCCGCCCTCGGCGGCAGCCCTATACCAGTGCGCGGCCGCAACATAATCGAGCGGGACGCCGCGGCCCAGGAAGTACTGGGTAGCGAGGGCCAATTGGGCCTCGGTGTGCCCCTGTTCGGCGGCCCGACGATACCAGTCCGCCGCTTCCTTCTGCGAGCGACGGACGTGCGCGCCGTGCTCGTACAGCAATCCGAGATTGTACTGCGCCTGCGGTAGGTTCGATGCGGCCGCCTTGCGGAGCCAATCGAGCGCCTGTTCGGGATCCGCTGCCTGTCCCTCGCCACGAAACAGCATCATCGCCAGATTGAATTGCGCGAGGCGCACGCCGCGCTCCGCCGCGGCGCGATACTCGCGAAGTGCCTCGGCGTGGCGCCCCTGCTCGTATGCCTGCCAGGCCGTATCGGGTCCCGGCGTCGGGGGGGCGACGGGGGTAGCCGTCACGACCGCCAACGCCGCGAAGAGCGCAACGATTTCGGTCATCGCGGGGTTCGCGCCGAGACGCCGTCCACCACCTCGTGCGCAAGCTTGACCAGCGTAAGAGGCGCCGAGCCCTCGGCCTTGTTGTTGGCGATCACGAACGCGGGGTGTCCCCCGGACAATGCCTCAAGGCAACACTCGGCAAGTGCGCTACGCGTCCTCGGATCCTCGTCCACAAGACGATTGAACGGTGCATAACGCGTCTTGGCCGCCTGGTACGCGTACCCGGCGTGCAGGTTCCAACGGGCGACCAGCGGTCCGGGGAAGAGTCCCGCAAGCGCCGCAGCCTGCCCGGCAATGTCCGGCATGCGCGAATGCACGCCGAAGCAGTAGCGCGCGCGAGCGGCGCCGAGCGCGGCGGCGAGCGGCGCACCGAGCAATCCGGCATCGCGCAACTCGACCGCGTAAAGCGGCCCCGCGGGAAGCGCGTCGAGAAAGCCGTGCAGGCGTGCGGCAAACCGGTCGGGATCGCGGACGATGGAGCGGCCGAGCGGGGAGAACTGGAAAACGAGCGGCCCGGCCTTCGCACCCAGGCCGTCGACGCACGGCTCCACAAAATGTGCTGCAGCGAACGCCGCATCCAGAAAGCGCGGGCTTTCGCCGGCCGGCTTGCCACCCGCTCCACGGATGAAGGCGTCGGTGACGAGCGCGGGCGCTTTCACCACGAAGCGGAACGACTCGGGCACCTGCGCGGCGTAGCGGGCGAATTCGCTGGCGGGCACCGGAGCGTAGAAAGTTCGGTCGATTCCCGCACTGTTGAGGACCGGATGTGCCGAATACGCACGCAGGCCCTCGCGAGAGAGCACCGGCTCGGGAAGGGATTCGCGGTAAACGATCCCGGCCCAGCCAGGGAATGTCCACGAGGACGTGCCGAGATGGAGGCGGGTGGGCAACGCGCGCCCGAGCGCGACAGTCGCCTCGTCAAACAGCGCAGGGAGAACCTGGGCGGGCGACGCGACCGGCGCGGTGAGCGACGGTGCGCCCTCCCCGAAGAGGTCCAGCTGCCCGGTCACGACCGCTGCGCGCGCGAAGCGCGCATGTCGACAAATTGCGCCACGACGCTGCGCGGGATTGCGGACGACGAGAAAACTCTCGACGCTATCCCGGCGCCTTGCCCCACAGGGCCTTGAGCCGGGCGTCGCGCCCGCAGCCGGTGCGATAGAACTTGTAGCGGACAGGATTCTTGATGTAGTAGTCCTGGTGATAGTCCTCGGCGGGATAGAACGTCGTCGCCATCGTGATCTCGGTGACCAGCGGTTCCTTGAATGGCTTCGACTTGGCGAGCGCGGCCTTCGAGGCTTCGGCGAGCCGCTTCTGTTCGTCCGTGTAATAGAAGATACCGGTTCGGTACTGCGATCCCCGGTCGCAGAATTGCCCGCCGGCGTCGGTCGGATCGACGTTCATCCAGAACACCATGAGCAACTTTTCGTAGCTGACCTTGCTCGGGTCGTAAACGACCTGGACCGCCTCGGCGTGCCCGGTGGTTCCCGAGCTCACTTCGCGGTAGGTCGGATTCGCCTTGTGCCCGCCGATGTAGCCCGAAGTCGTCGACACGACACCGTCAAGCTCGTCGTACGGATGCTCCATGCACCAGAAGCAGCCGCCCGCGAAGGTGGCCTTGGCGAGATTCGACTGCGCTCCCGCGTGAGTGGGCGCGAGCAAGGCAACGGTCAGGACGAGCGGAAGAGCGAGCAGGGAGAAGAACGGAACAACGCGGCGGTCGGAATTCATGGTGGGACACCTCTTGACTGCTGGGCAGAGCGTCCAAGTTTGCCACGTCCCCGCGCCGAGGGTGCGCTAACCGGCGTCCGGGTGATGCGCGATGTAACGCTGCAAGACAATCTTCAGCGCCGCGGCGTGGCGCAGATTGCCGGCTTGCTGTGCCGCGACGATATCCTCCACGATCATTTCCTCGATGCGCCGCTCGCCCACGGGCGTCTCCGCAAGCGCACTGCCAAGCTCCAGTGCGACCGCCTCGGGCAGGTTCTCATGCTCTGCGATGGCGAGGATCTCTTCTTCGGTGAGTTCACAAAAGTCGAGACAATCCTGAAATGTCAGCATGGCATCCCTCCTACTTTTGCCGCGCCCGATGCTTCCGGATACGCTGAGAGTCCATGCGAATATGTAACCACGGAACGACGGGGTCCGGGTTGACCCGGATTAAGAAAGTTCGGATGCTGCGGCGCACTGTGCCGCCGGAGGCTGAGGAGCGGACATGCCAGAGAATCAGCACGTAGGGGTTGTGGGCGTGGGCCAGATGGGAATGGCCGTCGCCAAGCGGTTGCTCGAGCGCGGCTACGCCGTTCACACCCGGGACATCCGTGCCGACGCGGACGCCGAAGCACGCGAGGCCGGGGCCACGGTTTGCGACTCGCCTGCCGCGCTAGCGGCCGCCTGCCGGGTCGTCGTCACGCTGGTGGTGAACGAGGATCAGACGGAGGACGTGGTTTTCGGAGCGCGCGGAGTCGCCGAAACACTCGGGTCCGACAGCGTGTTGATGGTGTCGAGCACGGTGTCTCCGACGTTCATCGAGTCGCTCGCAACGCGACTTGCCGAGCGCGGTCTGGCCATGCTCGATGCGCCGATGTCGGGCGGTCCGGCGCGGGCGCGCGCCGGCACGATCAGCATGATGATTGCCGGTCCGGATGCCGCGATGGAGCGTGCGGGCGATGCGCTCGAAACCCTCTCCAATGCGCGCTTCGCCATGAGCGCGCGACCGGGGGACGGCGCACGGATGAAGCTCGTGAACAACATGCTGGCAGGCGTCAACCTCGCAGGATCCTGCGAAGCGATGGCGCTCGGCGTCCGGCTGGGCCTGGACCCACAACGGATCTTTGACGTCGTGATGGCGAGCTCGGGAGGAAGCTGGATTTTCGGCGACCGGATGCCGCGCGTGCTTTCCGGAGATTACCGTCCGAGAGCCGCCGCAACGCTGCTCACCAAGGACGTGTCGCTCGCGCTCGGCGCAGCCCGCGAAGCAGGGTTCCCGGCGCCGGTTGCTGCGGCGGCGCTGCAAGTCTTCCTGGCAACGGTCGCGCTCGGGCACGGTGCCGAAGACGATGCCGCGCTCGTGAAGTTCTTCCAATCGTTAACCGGTATCGCGCTTCCCGAGAGGAGCAGCTAGATCCGCTTGTCCTTGCCCGCCCAGTACGGCTCCCGCATCTCGCGCTTGAGCGTCTTGCCCGCCGCGCTGCGCGGAAAGTCGGCCATGATGAGGACTTCGCTCACGCGCTGATAGCGTGCGGCAACGCGCGAATTGATCCAGTCTCGCAGCTCGCCGGCGGTCACCTTCGCCCCTTCGCGCAGGATCACTGCCGCGATCGGCGTCTCGCCCCACTTCTCGTGCGGGACGCCGAACACCGCGACCTCCCGCACGTCCGTGTGCTGGACGGCGATCTCTTCGACGTCCTTCGGATAGACTTTCACGCCACCCGAATCGATCATGTCCTTCTTGCGGTCGACGAGATACAGGTAACCCTCGTCGTCCACGTAACCGACGTCGCCGGAGTAGAGCCAGCCGTCGCGAATCGCCTGCGCAGTGAGATCGGGGCGCTTGTAGTAGCCGCTCATGAGGATCGGGCTGCGCCCGACGATCTCACCGATTTCGCCCGGCGCGCATTCCCTGCCGTCCTCGCCGAGGATCCGCATTTGCGAGTACTGGGGTGGGCAGCCTACCGAGCCCGATTTCCGCACCGCGTCGTCGCGGTCGAGAATGGTGACGAATCCCTCGGTCAGGCCGTAGAGCTCGTAGAAGCGCCTCGGCAGCGCGCGGTTCAACTTCTCCTTGTACTCGTTCAGGAGCGGAGCGCCGAGCGAAAGGATCATCTCCAGGGACGCGAGCCGCGCCGGGTCGAATCCGGGCGAGCCAAGCAACGCGATGATCTGCGAGGGCACCACCATGATATGGGTGATGCGTTCGCGCTCGATCGTGCCGATCATCTCCTCGGCGTTGAACTGGCGGGCGAGGCAGAAGGTACCGCCGAGGTAGAAGGAGGCCATCATCGTGATGAAGGCCCCGTTGAATACGAGCGCGCCCGTGTGCAGTGCGCGCGACTCCGGCGTCATGCGCCAGGCCGCGCCGAGCCACAGCGCGTACATCGAGCGCGTGAAGTGCGAATGCATGATGCCCTTCGGGAGGCCCGTGGTACCGCTCGTGTACATGATGTTGAAAAGGTCGTCGCTCGCCACCGGTGCCGGCTCGAAAGACTCCGCCGCGCGAGCAGTGAGCGCCGCATAGTCGCCGTAGCCGGATTCGGCGCCGTCCACGAGCAGGATCCGGTCGCCGAGCTGGCCGGCGAGCTCGCCCCTTATCGCGCCAAGCGTCGGCAGCATCGCGCGCTGGCTGATCAGGCACTTCGCATCCGAATCGCGCGCCAAGCTGGCGAGCCCCCCCGGCATGAGCAGGGGCGAAAGCGGCACCAGCGCGGCGCCAATCGACGGTACCGCCCAGTAGATCTCGAGCAGTTCGCGACAGTTGGTCATGACCGTCGCAACCTTGTCTCCAGGGCCGACGCCGAGCTCGCGCAGCATGTTCGCCACCCGGGCGACACGTGCGTGAAACTCACGCCACGTCAGCCGCTCCTGCTCGAACACGACGGCGAGGCGATCGGGCCGGAACCGGGCATGGTGCGAGGTCAGTCTGGCGAGCTCTAGCATGTCTCCATCGTCGGGTACCGGCAGGTCACGGCGCAAGTCGCTCGATCACCCATCCGCCGTCGGCAAGTCGATAGCGGATGCGATCGTGTAACCGGTTCGGCCGCCCCTGCCAGAATTCGAATGCGTCCGGCGCTAGCCGGTAGCCGCCCCAGTGCGGCGGGCGCGAGGGACTCAGGCCGTGCCGCAAACCCATTTCGGCGGCCCGCGCCATGAGCCCGGTCCTGGAGATCGGTTCGCTCTGCGGCGAGGCCCACGCGCCGATCCGCGCGCCGAGCGGCCGGGTCCTGTAGTACGCGTCCGATTCCTCGGCGCCGGCCTGATCGATGCGACCTTCGATACGCACCTGGCGTTCGAGCTCCGCCCAGTAGAACACCAGGCTCGCCCACGGGTTTGCGGCGAGCTCCCGGCCCTTGCGGCTCTGGTAGTTCGTATAGAAAACGAACCCCCGCGCGTCGAAGCCTTTCAGCAGCACCATGCGCGCGGACGGCCGCACGGTTCCGTCCGCGCCGGACGCCGCAGTGGCGAGCGCCATGGCCGTCGGCTCGGGGAGCTCGGACTTCATCGCCTCCTCGAACCACTTGGAGAACTGCTCGACCGGGTCGCGCGCGACCGCGCTCTCGTCGAGGCTCTCGCGGGAGTATTCGCGGCGCAGGTCGGAAATCGATTTGCTCATCGTGGGTGACTTCGGGAAGACCGAATTCTAGGGTGTTCGGACGGGCATGGATACGCGGAATGCCGAACTGGAGCGGGCAGTGCCATGAGTCCGGCGCAATCTTCTCTTCCCCTCCTTTCCAAGGAGGGGTGGCTGCGAAGCAGCCGGGGTGGTTGATCGGCAGGCGGGTCAGCGACCATGCCCGTCCGGCGCCTGAGGCCACAGACGCCCGCATGAGCCCCGACACGGGCCGCCTCGCCCCGCGCGGCCACAACAATGAAGAAGCATGGCGGGCAATCATTCGCCCCACGCCGTTTAGAATGCTGCTTCGCTTGGGCAGGACGCATGGCACACATCATCGATTTCGAGCACGGCATCAGCGCGGTGGACGGCGAATACGACCGGCCCCTGCAGACATCGGTCCACCTGATCGTCGAAGAGGGAGAGGGCGCGATCATCGACCCCTGCGTGAACCGCTCGGTGCCGCGCATTCTGGAAGCGCTCGCCGAGAAGGGACTCGGACCTGACGATGTGCAATGGGTGATCCTCACCCACATCCATCTCGACCATGCCGGCGGCACAGGGCTGCTCGTCTCCAAGCTTCCGAATGCGCGCGTCACCGTGCATCCGCGCGGCGCGCGGCACATGATCGATCCGAGCCGTCTCGTCGAGGGGACCGTATCGATCTACGGAGAAGAGGAAACACGGAGAATCTACGGCGACATTCTTCCAGTTCCCGCCGAGCGGATCGTGGAGACGCCCCATGAAAGCACTGTCCGACTCGGGGGCCGTGAGCTCCTGTTTCTCGATTCGCCGGGCCACGCGCGGCATCACGTCGTCGTGCGGGACGGCCGGACCGGGCACATCTTCGCGGGCGACACGTTCGGGCTCTCGTACCGCGAGCTCGATTGCGATGGACGGCAATACATCATGCCGACCACGAGCCCGGTGCAGTGGGATCCGGTTGCCCACCATGCATCGGTCGACATGATGCTGGCGAAAGACCCCGAGGCGATCTACGTCACGCACTACAGCCAGGTGCGTGACGTACCGCGCCTCGGCGCTGACCTGCATCGCCTCATCGATGCGCACCGCGACGTGGCGCTCGCGCACAAGGACGCCGGGCCAGCGCGGCACGAGCGGCTCAGGCAAGGCGTCGCGGACATCGTCTTTCGCGAAGCGGATCGCTACCGCTGGCCGTTTTCGCGCGAGCGTGTGCTCGAGGTGCTCGGCTGGGATATCGAGCTGAACGCGCAGGGCCTCGGCTTCTGGCTCGACTCGCTGCAGTGATCAGCTGGCCGCCGCGGCGCGGTGCCCCTCGTACACCCGCAGATGCGTGTACGCCGCGGCGAGCAGCCGGGCGTCCAGCCCGGCGGAACGCGCGCGGCGCAGCATGTCGCCCACGATGTGATCCGCCTCGGTCGGCCCGCCACGCTCGATATCGCGCAGCATGGACGCGCTGAACGACGAACCGCGCGCGAAGAGCAGCGACTCGGTCTGAGTGAGCGATTCCGCTCGCGGGGCGTGCCCCGCCGCCTTGGCCGTGTCGATGCACGTGTCGAGCAGCTCGCGCATGGTCGCCTCGCCGTCCGGCGTGGCGAGGACGTCACCCACGGAGCCGCGCATCATGCAGGTACAGGCGGCGAGCGTGGTGAGGAGCACGAACTTCTCCCACATCACCAGGAGGATGTCCGGCACCGCCGAGGCGTCCACCGGAGTGCCGGCATACGCCGCTGCGAGTTTCTGAACCTGTGTCCGCGGCTTGCCGCTTCGATCGCCGAACCGCATCCAGTGAAAGGGAGACATCTGCTTCACCACGCCCTCCGGAGTGAGGGTCGCCGCAATGCCGCACGATCCACCGATCACGCGCCCCGCTCCGAAGGCGGCGTCGAGCCGGTCCAGGTGCGCCAACCCGTTCAGCAGCGGCACGACAACGGTGTCGGGTCCGACCGCGGGCTGGATCGTGTCGATCGCGGAGTCGAGATCGTAGGCCTTGCAGGTGAGGAGAACGAGGTCGAAGGGCGCGCTGATCTCGTGCCGCTGGACGGCCTGGGCCGGGACACGGAACTCGCCATCGGGAGTCTGCACGACGAGACCGTCCGCACGTAGTTGCGCGGCACGCCGTTCGCGCACCAGGAATGTGACGTCGCTGCCCGCCTGGGCCAGCCTGCCCCCGAAGTAGCCGCCGACGCCGCCCGCGCCGAGCACGAGAATCTTCATGCGAATACCCTCCTGGAGCAAGGATACCGCCAACCCCGGATCGGCTCACCCGCCAACCGGACGAGGTGTCCGGGTCACGCGAAGCCGGTATCATGGTTGAAGACGGAACAGGGAGGAACGCGCGATGCAAGTGAGGAAGTACATGAGCGCGCCGGCGATCACGGTACGCGCCGACGCGGACTACCGGACGGCGTTCGATGTCATGCGCGAGCGCGACCTGCACCATCTCCCCGTGGTGGATGCGGCCGAGCACCTTGTGGGCATCGTCGCGCTGCGCGACATGCTGGTCGCGGCCACCCGGTACCAAAACGCTCCAGTGGAAATCGGCGAAGTGATGCGCCGTCCGGTGATCTCGACGCAAGCGGATCTGCAAGTCGTCGAAGCGGCTCGGCTGATGAGGAGCCGGAAAATCGGCTGCCTGCCGATCGTGAACACCGAGATGAACGTGCTCGGAGTGATCACCGAGAGTGACCTCTTAGAGGTGTTCGTGCGCATGCTGTCGTCGACGGCGCGCAGGACTGGCACCGCAAAGCGCAAGGTCGCGCCGGCCAAGCACAAGGCCGCATCGGCCAAGCGCAAGGCGGCGAAGAAGAAGTCGCCGCGGAAAGCGCCGAAGCGCGCGGGCGCAAAACGCTCCGTGCGCGGGCGCTGAACATCAGCCTGAGCCGTCGCCGACGAACGGATTGCTGGCGCGCTCCGCGCCGATGGTCGACAGCGGGCCGTGGCCGGGCACGAATACGACGTCGTCCCCCAGCGTGAAGAGCTGCTCGCGAATCGAGCGCAGCAGCGTGGCGTGGTCGCCGCGCGGAAAATCCGTGCGCCCGATCGATCCGCTGAACAACACGTCGCCGACGATCGCGAGACGCGACGGGGCGTGAAAGAAGACGACGTGGCCCGGCGTATGGCCCGGGCAGTGCCGCACTTCCAGCTCGAGCGCTCCCACCGTGACGCGGTCGCCTTGCTCAAGCCAGCGGTCGGGGGTGAATGCTTCGGCAGGCGGGAACCCCCACTCCTGCGCCTGCCGGGGAAGCAGATCAATCCAGAACTGCTCGTCGCGATGGGGGCCCTCGACCGGCACACCGAGGTCGCGAGCGAGCGCGGTGGTTCCGCCTGCATGATCGATGTGCGCATGAGTGAGCAGAATTTTCTCGGGGATCAGGCCCTGCTCGGTGATGAAGACCTTGATGCGCTCGAGGTCCCCGCCCGGATCCACGATCGCGGCCCGGCGCGATTCTTCCTCCCAGACGACCGAGCAGTTCTGCTGAAACGGGGTGACCGGAATGACGGCGCACTTGAGCGGCATAGGGCGTGGTGCTGTCAGAGCGCGGCGATCGCCTGGACTTCGAGGAGAAACTCCTCCTTCACCAGCCGGTCGACCATCAGTAACGTGTTCGGCGGCCAGCGGCGATCGGGAAAGAACCGGGGAAACTCGCGTGTTCGGTAGGCCATGAAGTTGGGGATGTCCTGGGAATGCACGAGGTACGTCGTGAACTGGACGACGTTGCCCCAGCCGGCGCCCTGCGACTTGAGCGCCGTCTCCAGATTCGCGAATACCTGCACGCACTGGGCGTCGAAATTGCCCCCGCCGACGACGCTGCCGGACGCATCGGCGGACAGCATGCCTGCGATGTAGAGATGCTCGGACGCTTTGACCCGCGCAAGATGCGAGTACTGCCCAAGCGGCGTCCCGAGCTCGGGCACGTTCATGATTCTCACTTCGGTCATTGCCTTTCTCCTTCGAGCGGATTGAGCCCGCGCGCCGGCATAATAGCGTCCCGACAAGAATCCAGACACCAGCGACCGGGCTCATGACGCTTCCCCATCAGCAGAATTGGATCGGCAAACCGGTGCGGCGCCTCGAGGACGCGCGGCTCCTTACCGGACAGGGACGGTTCACCGACGATATCGAGGTCAAGCACCAGGCACATGCGGCATTCGTCCGCTCACCGCACGCGCATGCGCGTGTCGTAGCGGTGGATGCCGCGGCGGCGCGTGAGGCGCCCGGGGTTATTGCGGTGCTGACGGGCGCGGACGCCGTCGCCGACGGACTGGGCTCGCTGCCGTTCTTTCCGCTGCACAAGCGGCCGGACGGCTCGCCCATCACCGCCGCACCGCGGCTGCCGCTGACCGCGGATGTCGCCCGCTTCGTGGGCGACGCGGTCGCGCTCGTCGTCGCCGAGACATCGCTCGCAGCACGCGATGCCGCCGAGCTGGTTGCCGTCGAGTGGGAGCCGCTTCCGGCGGTGGTGGACACGGATGCGGCGGAAGCGCCCGGGGCGCCACTCGTGTGGCCGCCCGCAGGGAGCAATCTCGCCGCAATGTACGAATTCGGGGACGATTCCGCGGTGGAGAAGGCGCTCGCCGCCGCACGCCACCGGGTGAAGGTGCGGATCGTCAACAACCGGGTGGTCTCGAATCCCATCGAGCCGCGCGCCGCGATCGGCGAATACGACGCAGCGTCGGGGCGCTACACGCTCCAGTGCTGCTCGCAAGGGACACATCTCGTGCGGAAGTGCCTCGCCGAGGATGTCTTCAAGATTCCGCTCGACAAGCTTCGCGTGATCACGCCGGACGTCGGCGGCGGGTTCGGCACGAAAGTGTTTCCGTATCCGGAGTACGCGGCCGTGCTCTGGGCGGCACGCAGGACCGGCCGGCCGGTGAAGTGGCTGTCCGACCGGTCCGAGGCGTTCCTGTCCGACGCGCAGGGGCGTGACAATGTGAGCGAAGCGGAGCTCGGTCTCGACGCCGAAGGCAGGTTCACGGCGCTCCGCATCCGCTCGAGCGCGAACATCGGCGCGTACATTTCGCACTATGGTTCGGCCGTTCCCGCAATGGCCGGTGCGCGCACGCCCACCGGGGCGTACCGCATTCCGCTGCTCCGGCACGAGGTGCGAATGCTGTTCACTAATACGGTGTCGGTGGACGCATACCGGGGCGCGGGCCGCCCCGAGATGGCATATTTGATCGAGCGCGTCGTGGACCGCGCGGCGATGGCATGCGGTTTCGACCCGGTCGACTTGCGGCGCCGGAATCTGATTCGCCGTGCGGACATGCCGTTCACGAATCCGGTCGGAACGGTCTACGAGCCAGCGGATTTCATCAAGGTGCTCGACGAAGCCGCGGCGGCGGCCGACTGGGAAGGCTATCCGGCGCGCAAGCGCGCCGCCGAGGCGCGGGGCCTGCTCGCCGGACGCGGGATCGCGTTCTACATCGAGCCGACCGGCAGCGGCAATCTCACTGAAGCCGTCAACGTCTCGGTGGGCGGCGACGGCGTGGTCCGGCTGCAGTCGGGCACCCAGGCGATGGGTCAGGGGCTCTGGACGTCCTATGCGCAGATCGTCGCCGAGCGTCTCGGCGTCTCACCCGAGTCGATCACGCTTGTGCAGGGCGACACCGGGTCGATCGCATCGGGGGGCGGCAGCGGGGGCTCGCGCTCACTGCAGGTCGGCGGCGGCGCCGTCCGCGCGGGCGCAGACGCGTGGATCGAAGTCGCCAGGCCGCTCGCCGCCGAGGCGCTCGAGGCGGCTGCACCGGATATCGAATTTGGTGCTGGGCAGTTCCGCATCGCCGGGACCGACCGGTCGATCGGCCCGTTCGAGCTTGCCGCACGCCAGCCGGACCGCCGGATAGGCGCGGACGGCACCTACACCGCGGATGCCCAGACCTACCCGAACGGTTGCCAGGTGTGCGAAGTCGAGATCGATCCTGACACCGGGGTGGTCCGGCTGGTGCGCATGGTCGCGGTCGACGACATCGGAACCGTGGTTAATCCGCTCATCGTCGAAGGACAGCTCCACGGGGGCGTCGCGCAAGGCGTCGGCCAGGCGCTCCTCGAGGAATGCGTGTACGACCGCGAATCGGGTCAGCTCGTCACGGGATCGTTCCAGGACTACGCCATGCCGCGTGCGGACGACTTGCCGGCCTTCCTGAGCGTGTTCGATCAAAGCTCACCCTCGCAGTCCAACGCGCTGGGCGCGAAGGGCGTCGGAGAGGCGGGGCCGTGCGGGGCTGCGCCGGCCGTCGTCCACGCCGTCATAGACGCTTTGCGATCTTTCGGCGTCGACCACGTGGACATGCCGGTCACGCGCGAGAAGGTCTGGCGGCTCTTGCGCCGCAAACCAGCCTGAGCGCGGCGGCCGTGCCGGGAATGCCTGCGGCATATATCACACAACGGGCGGCGGTGAGCGTTGTTTCGGCGCGCTGGGTGCCCCAGAAGCGCGCACATTGCGCCTGTTTGCCCCGTTCTCGGGCAGCCTGGCAGACCTTGCGCAAGAGTGCCAACCCGGTGAGACTTCGGTCACGTATGCAGGAAAGCGCGGATCCTACTTGCGCCGGGGCGCAAAATTCGCGGTTTCTCGCGCGAGCGGAAAGCGTTACAGTGCGGTAGTCGCATCAACATGGTCGAGCGTTATTTGAAAGTTACAAGCGTCGTCGATCGACGCGAGCACCGAGAAAAGTGAGAATTCGCGGAGCAGACGGGGGAGGGAACTGGAACGCGAAATGCTTCAGTCAAAGCGGAACTGTGCGCGACACGCTGGGTCTATAGTTGATTTCGGCGGGCGCAGTTGACCCGCCAAGGATTGGAGGTAAGCCATGGTTGACATCGTCCAGAGCTTCCGGTCGTACTACTCGAGTACGAATCACGAGGAGATGTCGCTCCACGAATATCTCGACCTTGCGCGCTTCGACCCGCTGGCGTATGCGACGCCGGCTGAGCGGATGCTCAAGGCAATCGGCGAGCCCGAGCTGGTCGACACCCGCAACGATCCCCGGCTATCGCGCATATTCGGCAACCGGCTGATCCGCCGGTACCCCGCCTTCGACGAGTTCTACGGCATGGAGGAGGTGATCGACCAGATCGTCTCCTTCTTCAAGCACGCCGCCCAGGGACTGGAGGAGAAGAAGCAGGTGTTGTACCTGCTCGGGCCGGTCGGCGGCGGCAAGTCCTCGATCGCCGAGCGCCTCAAGTTCCTGATGGAGTCCCATCCGATCTACACGCTCAAGGGTTCGCCGGTCAACGAATCGCCCTTGGGGCTGTTCAGCACGCCGCAGTTCGGCGAGGCGCTCGAGAAGGAATACGGGATTCCGCGGCGCTACCTTTCCGGAATCATGTCTCCGTGGGCCGTCAAGCGGCTGAAGGAGCACGACGGGGATGTCTCCAAGTTCCGCGTCGTGCGGATCAAGCCTTCGATCCTCAAGCAGGTCGCCATCACGAAGACCGAGCCGGGCGACGAGAACAACCAGGACATCTCGTCCCTGGTCGGCAAGGTGGACATCCGCAAGCTCGACCGCTTCGCGCAGGACGACCCCGACGCGTACAGCTACTCCGGCGGACTTTGCCACGCGAACCAGGGCCTCCTCGAATTCGTGGAGATGTTCAAGGCCCCCATCAAGATGCTTCACCCCCTGCTCACGGCGACGCAGGAGGGCAACTACAAGGGCACCGAGGGATTCGGTGCGATTCCCTTCGCGGGGATCATCCTCGCGCACTCGAACGAGACCGAGTGGCAGACATTCCGGAACAACCGGCACAACGAGGCGTTCCTCGACCGGATCTACATCGTCAAGGTGCCGTACTGCTTGCGCGTTTCCGAGGAAATCAAGATCTATCAGAAGCTGCTCAACAACTCGAGCCTCTCGAGCGCCCCGTGCGCGCCCGGTACGCTCGACATGATGGCGCAGTTTGCGGTGCTCACCCGGCTGAAGGAGCCGGAGAACTCAAGCATCTATTCGAAGATGCGCGTGTACGACGGCGAGAGCCTGAAAGACGTCGATCCGAAGGCAAAGTCCTATCAGGAATACCGCGACTATGCCGGGCACGACGAGGGAATGACCGGCACCTCGACGCGCTTCTCGTACAAGGTGCTCTCCTCGGTGTTCAACTACGACCAGACCGAAGTCGCCGCGAACCCGGTTCATTTGATGTACGTGCTCGAGCAGCGCCTGCAGAAGGAGGACCTGCCTGACGAGATCAGGCGTCGCTACCTGGAATTCATCAAGGGCTATCTCGCGCCGCGTTACTCAGAGTTCATCGGCAAGGAGATCCAGACCGCGTATCTCGAGTCCTACACCGAGTACGGGCAGAACATCTTCGACCGGTACGTAACCTATGCCGACTGCTGGCTGCAGGACGAGGAGTACCGCGATCCGGAGACCGGCGAGATATTCGATCGCCAGCACCTGAACGGGGAGCTCGAGAAAATCGAGAAGCCGGCCGGCATCGCCAACCCGAAGGACTTCCGGAACGAGATCGTTAATTTCGTGCTGCGTGCGCGCGCTTCGCACGGAGGCAAGAACCCCGACTGGCGCAGCTACGAGAAGCTGCGGGAGGTGATCGAGAAGAAGATGTTCGCGACCACCGAGGACCTGCTCCCGGTGATCTCCTTTACCGCCAAGGCGTCGACCGACGACGACCAGAAGCACAAGGACTTCGTCGCGCGCATGGTCGAGAAGGGCTACACCGACAAACAGGTCCGGCTGCTCTGCGAGTGGTACCTGAGGGTCCGTAAGTCACAGTGAACCGAGCCGCTATCCGAACGTGTAAGCAACGCGGCACGCCTCGGGGATCTACAAGGGGGCTTGCCCCCTTGTCCCGAGTGGGGGATATACAAGGGGATTCCTCCCCTTGTTCGTTCAACCTTCCCGCCGGTCGAACCCGGTCGATCGCCGCCCTGATCGGGGCGCGACACACACCGTATTGCGACCTATGAACCACCTCATAGACCGGAGGCTCGGGGGCGGGAACAAGAGCGCGGTCAATCGCGAGCGTTTCCTGCGCCGCTACAAGGAGCAGATCCGCCGCTCGGTAAAGGGGATCGCCTCCGAGCGTTCGATCACCGACATCGACAAGGGCGGCAACGTGAACATTCCGGCGCGCGACATTCGCGAGCCGGTGTTCCGCCATGGGCCCGGCGGCGACCGCGAAGTCGTCAATTCCGGGAATCGCGAATTCATCGCAGGCGACACGATCCCCCGTCCCCAGGGCGGCGGCGAAGGCGGTGGCCGGGGTAGCGAAGGCGGCGAGGGCGAGGGCGTCGACGATTTCGTGTTCAGCCTGTCGCGGGAGGAGTTCCTCGATCTCTTCTTCGAGGACATGGAGCTTCCGGATCTGGTGCGCAACTTCCTCGGCGACATCCCCGAGCGCAAGTGGGTGCGCGCCGGCTACCGTCGAGAGGGCTCCCCGAACAACCTGGCCGTCGTGCGCACGCTCAAGCAATCACTCGGGCGCCGGATCGCGCTTTCCGCGGCCATCCGCGACGAGCTCGAGGCCGCGCGCGCGGAGTTGGAGGAGGCCGAGCGCCGCTCCGTATCGATCATGCAGGTTTCGATGCTGCGCGAGCGCGTCGAGACGCTGGAGAAGAAGCTGCAGCGCGTGCCGTTTCTGGACGATCTCGATCTGCGCTACCGCAACCGGGTGGCCGTCCCGGCGCCCGTCGCGCGAGCGGTGATGTTCTGCCTGATGGACGTCTCGGCATCGATGGACGAGCGCAAGAAGGACCTCGCGAAGCGGTTCTTCACGCTGCTCTACCTCTTTCTGACGCGCAAGTACGAGCAGGTTAATCTCGTATTCATCCGGCATACCGACAACGCCGAGGAGTGCGACGAGCAGGCCTTCTTCCACGATCCGCGCACCGGCGGAACGGTCGTCTGCTCCGCGCTCGAGCTGATGCACGAGATCGTCGAGGAGCGCTATAACGACTCGAGCTGGAACATCTACGCGGCGCAGGCTTCCGACGGGGACGCCTTCGGCAGCGACCCGGCGAAAAGCGTGCGATTCCTGCGCGAATTCTTGCTCCCGCTCACCCGCTTCTTCGCCTATGTCGAGATCCCGGACGAGAACGACGGGCGCACGAGCACGCTCTGGGCGGCGTACGAGGAACTCCCGGCGATCGCGCAGAACTTCGCGATGCGACGTGTGGCGGGGCACGCCGAGATCTATCCGGTCTTTCGCGATCTGTTCAGCAAGGAGACGGCGTGACCGCGAATCCGACGGTCGGGACGATCCGGCGCGCGGCCGAGCCGATCTCGCGCGGTCCAGAGTGGACGTTCGACCTCATTCGCCGCTACGACGACGCGATCGGCGAGTGCGCGCGCGAATTCGGCCTCGACACCTATCCCAACCAGATCGAGGTCATCACTTCCGAGCAGATGCTCGATGCGTACGCCTCGACCGGACTGCCGATCACGTATCCGCACTGGACCCACGGCAAGGAGTTCATCCGGAACGAGGCGCTCTATCGCAAGGGGTACCAAGGGCTCGCCTACGAGATCGTCATCAATTCCGACCCCTGCATCGCGTACCTCATGGAGGAGAACACGATCACCATGCAGGCGCTCGTGATCGCGCACGCGAGCTATGGTCACAACTCGTTCTTCAAGGGCAACTACCTCTTTCGCCAGTGGACCTACGCGGACGCGATACTCGACTACCTCGTATTCGCGCGCAGCTTCGTGATGAAATGCGAGGAGCGCTACGGTATCCCGGCCGTCGAGGAGATACTGGATTCCTGCCATGCGCTCTCGCCGCACGGTGTGGACAAGTACAAGCGGCCGGGCGCGAAGTCGCTGAAGGACGAAGTGCGCCGGCAATCGGAGCGCGAGGAGAGTGCGCGGCAACTCTTCAACGATCTCTGGCGAACTCTGCCCCGCAAGGAGTCGAAAGAGGCCGAGGAGGCGACTCGCCCGGTGTTCCCTGCGGAGCCCGAAGAGAACGTGCTCTACTTCGTCGAGAAGTATTCCCCTAAGCTCGAACCCTGGCAGAAGGAGATCGTGCGCATCGTGCGCAAGATCTCCCAGTACTTCTATCCGCAGTCGCAGACCAAGGTCATGAACGAAGGCTGGGCGTGCTTCTGGCATTACACGCTCACCAACCGGCTCTACGACAAGGGTCTCGTGGACGACTCGTTCATGCTCGAGTTCCTCCAGTCTCACACGAACGTAATCTCGCAACGCGGGTTCGATCAGCCCGGGTACGGCGGCCTCAACCCCTACGCGCTGGGTTTCGCGATGTTCACGGACCTCAAGCGTATCTGCGAGGCGCCCACCGACGAGGACCGGCAGTGGTTTCCGGAGATTGCCGGCGGCGACTGGCGGCAGGTTCTCGATTTCGCGATGCGGAACTTCAAGGACGAGTCCTTCATCGCGCAGTATCTTTCGCCGAAGCTCATCCGCGACTTCCGGCTCTTCGCGGTCGCCGACCATGAGGACGAGCCCGAGCTCGTCGTCGATGCGATTCACGACGAGGCCGGCTATCAACGCGTGCGCACGCTGCTCTCGCGTCAATACAGCCGGGACTTCACAGTGCCTGACATACAGGTGGCGAACTACGAGCGCGACGGGGATCGCTCGCTCACGCTGCGACACCAGATGCCGCGCGGCCAGCCGCTGCGCGAGGACGAGGCGGAGGAAACCCTCAAGCACCTCGGACGCCTGTGGGGCTTCACCGTGCGCCTCGAGTCGGTCAGCGACGACGGCGAAGTCCAGAGCACGCTCGAGTGCCCGAGTTGACGGGCGTCTAGGCGCGGGGCGGCGCGAATGCCGCCCGATTACACTTGCGGCATGACGCCGCACGTCGTGATCATCGGTTGTGGTTTCGGTGGGCTCGCCGCAGCACGCGGGGTCGGCCGCGATGGCGTGCGGGTGACGATAATCGACCGCGCGAACCATCATCTCTTCCAGCCGCTCCTCTACCAGGTCGCCACGGCGGGCCTTTCGGCCACCGAGATCGCCGCGCCGATCCGGCACATCCTGAGGCGCCAGAAGAACCTTACCGTGCTGATGGCGGACGTGCGCCGAATCGACCCCGAGCGGCACGTCGTGGTCCTCGACGGAGAGGAGGAGGTCGCGTACGACTTTCTGATCGTTGCAAGCGGTGCCAGACACAGCTACTTCGGGCGGGACGAGTGGGAAGCTGACGCGCCGGGACTCAAGACGCTCGAGGACGCGTTCGAAATCCGCCGTCGCATTCTCACCGCCTTCGAGCGCGCGGAGCGCGAGGCCGATCCGGCCGCGCGCACAGCGTGGCTGACGTTCGTAGTGATCGGCGCCGGTGCGACCGGCGTCGAACTCGCCGGCACCCTCGCAGAGATCGCGCGCCACACACTGCGCGGCGAGTTCCGCCACATCGACACGCACCAGACGCGGGTGATCCTCCTCGAAGGCGCCGATCGCGTGCTGCCGCCGTATCCTCCCGAGCTGTCGGAGCGGGCACGCCGACAGCTGGAACGTCTCGGCGTCGAGGTGCGCACCGGATGCCTCGCGACGGCGATCGACGCGGCCGGTGTCTCGATCGGCGCCTCTATCGGCTCCTCCATCGGCAGTTCGCGCATCCCGGCACGCACCGTGATCTGGGCGGCGGGCGTGGCAGCCTCGCCGCTCGGCGCTTCGCTTCGCGTGCCGCTCGATCGGGCCGGCCGCGTTCGCGTCGCGCCCGATCTGTCGGTCCCGGGTTACCCGGAAATCTTCGTGGCGGGCGACCTTGCTTCGGTCCAGTCGAACGGCTCACCGGTGCCGGGCATTGCCCCGGCGGCGAAGCAGATGGGCGCGCACGCCGCGCGCAACGTGATCGCGCTGCTCGCGGGACGCCCGACGCGGCCGTTTCGCTACCGCGACTACGGGACGCTTGCCACGATCGGCCGCCGGGCCGCCGTCGCGGTGATCGGGCGCATGCGGCTCTGGGGCTACCCGGCGTGGCTCGCGTGGCTCTTCGCCCACATCTATTTCCTGATCGGATTTCGCAACCGGTTCGTCGTGCTGATGGAATGGGCGTGGTCATACTGGACGTTCGAGCGCCACGCGCGCATCGTAATCGGGGAATCGGCGGCGCCCCGGACGGACGAGCGCCAGGGTCCCTAGAATGGAACCGAACAGCTGGAGAATCGAAGATGGCTGACACGCGAATCGAGCACGACAGCTTCGGACCCGTCGAGGTTCCGGCCGAGCGCCTCTGGGGGGCACAGACGCAGCGCTCCCTCAAGCATTTCAGGATCTCGAACGAACGCATGCCGGCAGAGCTCATCCGCGCACTGGTGCGGGTCAAGCGCGCGGCGGCCACGGTCAATCGCGATCTTGGCACGCTCGACGCCACGATCGCGGATGCCGTGGTCGCGGCGGCCGACGAAGTGCTCGCCGGTCGCCATGCCGACGACTTTCCTCTCGTGGTCTGGCAGACCGGTTCGGGTACCCAGACCAACATGAACGTGAACGAGGTGCTCGCCAACCGCGCGAGCGAACTCCTCGGCGACGCGCGTGGAGCGGGTCGCCGCGTGCATGCCAACGACCACGTGAATCGCAGTCAGTCCACCAACGACGCGTTTCCCACCGCCATGCACGTCGCCGCCTATGGCTCGCTCGTGCACGACGTTGTTCCGGCACTGCGGGCGCTGGCCGCGACGCTGTCGGCGAAGAGCGAGGCCTTTGCGCGGATCGTGAAGATCGGGCGAACCCACCTGCAGGACGCCACGCCCTTGACACTTGGCCAGGAGTTCTCTGGCTATGCCGCGCAGCTCGACCACGCCGTTCGCCATATCGAGGCGGCGTATCCACGGCTCGCGGGGCTCGCGTTGGGGGGCACGGCCGTCGGGACGGGGCTCAATGCACCGCCCGAGTTCGGTGTGCGAGCGGCGGCCGAGCTCGCGCGGCTGACCGGATTGCCGTTCGTCTCCGCGCCGAACAAGTTCGAGGCACTCGCGGCACACGATGCGCTGGTGAACGCGCATGGAACGCTGCGCACCGCGGCGACTGCGCTCGCGAAGATCGCGAACGACGTGCGCTGGCTCGCGAGCGGCCCGCGCTGCGGAATCGGCGAGATCACGATCCCGAAGAACGAGCCCGGGAGCTCGATCATGCCAGGCAAGGTGAACCCGACCCAGTGCGAAGCGGTCCTGATGCTCGCGGCGCAGGTGTTCGGCAACGACGTCGCCATCGGCGTCGCGGGTGCGTCCGGGAACTTCGAGCTGAACGTCGCGAAGCCGGTCATCGCCTACTGCTTCCTGCAGAGCTGCAGGCTATTGGCCGACGGCGCGCGGTCGTTCGATCACTACTGCGCATCGGGCATCGAGCCCGACCCGGAGCGCATCGCGGATCTGCTCGCCCGCTCGCTGATGCTGGTCACCGCGCTCGCGCCGCACATCGGCTACGACAAGGCGGCGAAGATCGCGCACAAGGCGCACGCGGAGGGCACCACGCTGCGCGAGGCCGCGCTCGCGCTCGGCTACGTCACGGAAACCCAGTTCGCTGACTGGGTGCGCCCGGAGAAGATGCTGTAGCGCTGTGCTAGGTCGTCTCGACGGGGGTGTCGAGGAGGGGCATCTTCGCGAGCCACTCGTCGACGAGACGCGGATCGTCGAAGAGCGTCTCGAGTTCCGCGCGCGCCTCTTCCTCGGTCTGGCGCACCGAGTCGACGACACCCACTGGCGTCTTCGTGCGCGATGTCGCGAATTCCAGGCGAATGCCGTTCGGATCGAAGAAGTAGGCCGACCAGAACCGCCCGCCGAGGCTGACGGGGCCGATGACGTTCACGCCGTGCGAGCGCACGCGCTCGACCACTGCGTCGAAGCGGTCCATCGGAACGTGAAAGGCGACGTGCTGCATGCCGCCCGGAAGGTCGCGGTTCGAGCGCGCGAGCCCCTTCGGGTACTCGAAGAACGCGAGCAGGCTGTCGTTGCCCATGTCGAAGAAATAATGGCGCAGGTTGTCGTAGGGCGGCTGGCCGCGGTCGCGCTCGTAGGGCACCCGACGGACGTGCACGAGGCGCATGCCGACCACGCGCGTGTAGAAATCCATGGTGCCGGGCAGATCGTCGGTGACGAACGCAAGGTGGTCGATGCCACGGGTCGAGACCCGGTCAGGCTCGTGCGTCTTGCTCATGGTGCGCCTCCACTTGCTGCAGGAACGGTCGTACAGCAGACAGGAATCCGTCCCGGTTCTCGACCGCGATGTTGTGACCGGCATCGACCTCGACGACCTGGATCAGGGCGTTGGCGGCGCGCACTCTCGCGACGGTCTCCGGCGCGAACATGTCCGAGCGCGCGCCGCGAATGACGAGCGTGGGACACTGCAGGCGCCCGAGCATCTGCCACATGTCGACACCGAGCTTGGGGTGCTGACCAGTCTCGAGCGCGCGGCGGAACTGCTCTCGAAAGTACGGATCCCGCTTGATCGCATAGCCGCCCTCGACTTTGCGCAGATATGCCTCGAAGCGCGCGCGCTTCGCGGGCTCGTCGGGATCGTTCTTGAAGTGCAGCATCGCCGCGTCTACCGATTCGAACGTGTCGGGGGTGCCGGCGACCTGCGCCCTGACCCGCTTCGACCCGGCCGGGGCGTTCTCGGGCGAGTAGTCCACGAGCACCAGAGCCTTCACTCGCCCGGGATGCTCCGCCGTGCAGAACGTCGCGTTGCGGCCACCCATCGAATGGCCTATCAGCACGGCTTGGCGCCAACCCAGATGGTCGAGCAGGGCGATGGTATCTCCCGCGAACGCCGCCAGCGAATAGTCCCCGCGCGGGCTGGAATCCGAGTCGCCGAAGCCGCGCATGTCCATCGCGACGACTTCGCGGTCCGCCGCCAGTGCGCTCGCGGCCTCGATCCAGTCGTACGAGAAGAAGGAGAGACCGTGCTGGATCAGCACCGGCGTCGCCCCGGGGCTGCCGAATCGCCGGAAAAAAAGGCCGACGTCGCCGGATTGGGCGCGCCCGGTTTTTGCCTCACTTCTGGACATCTCGCCTCCTCACTCCATGCTGCCGAGCGTTGCCCGGGCAGCTACCTTACCTCTCGTCGCGCGCTGTGGGAAGTCTCGCGCGAAGCCGACCCGACGACCGGGCCGGTGGTAGGCTTGTGCGAACCGGAATCACGCGAGCGAGCCACCCATGCGTCTGACACCCGCCAATGCCGCGGACCGCAAGGTCCTCGTCACCGAAGTCGGCACCCGTGATGGGTTCCAGGCCGAGCCGGCATTCATCCCGACGCCCACCAAAGTCGAGATCCTCGACGCGCTGATCGATGCCGGAGTTGCGAGCTTCGAGGCGACTTCGTTCGTGTCGCCGCGCGCAGTGCCGCAGATGGCGGATGCCGTCCAGGTGATGGCGCAGGTCGAGCGGCGCAAGGGCGTGCGATTACAAGCGCTGGTGCCCAACGCGAGGGGCGCCGAAGCCGCCGCTGCGGCCAGGGTCGACATGATGGTCTGCTTCGTATCGGCGAGCGAGAGCCATAATCAGACCAACCTGAACAAGCCGATCGGCGCATCGCTCGAGAACGTGGCCGAGGTTGCCGCGATCGGACGCGCTGCGGGCATTCCGTTGCGCGGCGCGGTCGCCACCGCATTCGGCTGCCCATTCGAGGGCGAAGTGCCCATCGAATCGGTGTTGCGCATCGTCGAGGCCTACGCCGGCCTCGGCGTGCGACACATCTCGCTGGGCGACACCACCGGCATGGCGACGCCACGGCTGGTTGACGCCGGCGTCGCGGCGATCCGCAGCCGTTTTCCAGAGCTCGAGATCGCCCTCCATTTCCACAATACCCGCGGCATCGGCCTCGCGAACGTGCTCGCTGGCCTCGAGCTCGGCATCCGGGAATTCGAGTCCTCGATCGGCGGCATCGGCGGTTGTCCCTTCGCGCCCGGCGCGACGGGCAATATCTGCACCGAGGATCTAGTCTACCTGCTTCACGAATGCGGATTCGAGACGGGCATCGATCTCGAGCGGGCCATCCGCGTGGCGCGAAGGGTCGAGGAAGTCGTCGGCCATCCACTGCCGGGCCAAGTCATGCGCGCCGGCCCGCGCCTGCGCCATCACGCAGTCGAAAGCGTGCGGCGCGCCGTGGGCTAGGAACGGCGCCCCGCCGCGCGAAAGGCGTCAATGCCGGTCGTGCGACATGCCCTGCATCGGGGCCGGCGCGGTGAGATCGCGTACCTGTGCCTTCACCTCGATAGTCTCGGTCTTGCCGTTGGTGTCACGCACGGTCAGCGTGATCGGGATCGTTTCGCCCTGCTTGAACTGATGCCCGATTCCCATGAGCATGATGTGATAGCCCCCTGGCTTGAGCGCGACGTCCTTTCCGGCCGGCAGTTCGATTCCGGCGACGGGCCGCATCCGCATCACGTTGTTGACCATTGCCATCTCGTGGATCTCCACCTGCTTCGCCGCGGGTGAGCTCGCCGCGACGAGCTTGGCGTCGCTGGTCGATTTGAGCGTCATGAAGGCTCCGGTCGCCTTTTGCGGCGCGACCGTGCCGCGTACCCATGGCTGCATCACCGTGACCTCGGCGACTGCACTGGCCGCCGACCCCGCCAACGAGATAAAGATCAGCGCGCGAAGAAATTGCGCACCGAGCGAACGAGTCGATTCCGCACGAGTTTTCATAGCCTGGTGCTCCAGAAAGTAGTCAGTGTAGTCCGGTCCGTACGGCACAGCATTCGCAGGGGCGGCATCACGTCGCGGATTTCTTGGCCCAGGTGTCGCGCAAGGTCACGGCGCGGTTGAACACCGCGGCGCCCGCGCGCGTGTCGACACGGTCGGCGACGAAGTAACCGTGCCGCTCGAACTGGAACCGGTCTTCGGGCCGGGCTACCGCCAAAGCCGGCTCGACCAGCGCGGTAACGATCCGCTTAGATTCCGGATTGAGATCGGCGAGAAAGTCGCGATCGCCTGCGCCCGGATTTGCGCTCAGGAAGAGCCGGTCGTACAGCCGCACCTCGCTCCGTTGCGCGCGCCGCGCGGACAGCCAGTGGATGTTGCCCTTCACTTTCTTCTTCTCCGCACCGGGCGTGCCGCTGCGCGTGTCGGGATCGTATTCACAATGCACCGCGATGACGTTGCCACCGGAATCCTTGTCGACGCCGGTGCACTTCACGACGTACGCGTAGCGCAGTCGCACCTCGGCCCCGGGCGCGAGGCGAAAGTAGCCCTTGGGCGGCACTTCCGCGTAGTCCTCTCGCTCGATCCAGAGCTCGCGCGTGAACGGTACCGGGCGGGTGCCGAGCTCGGGCTTCTGCGGATGATTGGGCGCTTCGCAGAGCTCTTCGCGGTCGTCGGGGTAGTTGTCGATCACGAGCTTCACCGGGTCGAGCACGGCGATACGGCGCTCGGCGCGCGCGTTCAGGTCCTCGCGCATGCAATCCTCGAGCACCGAGTAGTCGATCCAGGAATCGGCACGGGACACGCCGATGCGCTCGGCAAAGAGGCGGAAGCCCTCGGGGGTATAGCCGCGCCGGCGCGCGCCCACGAGGGTCGGCATGCGAGGGTCGTCCCACCCGTCCACGTGCTTTTCCTCGACGAGCTGGATGAGCTTACGCTTGGAAAGCACGACGTAGGTGAGATTGAGCCGTGCGAACTCGATCTGCTGCGGCAGGGGTGTATTGAGCAGACCACCCTCGGCGAGGCGTTCGTTGAACCAGTTGTAGAGCGGCCGGTGGTCTTCGAACTCGAGGGTGCAGATCGAGTGGGTGATGTTCTCGAGCGCATCCGATACGCCATGCGCCCAGTCGTAAGTCGGGTAGATGCTCCAGGCGTCGCCCGTCCGGTGATGGCTCGCGTGACGGATCCGGTACATCGCGGGGTCGCGCAGGTTGATGTTCGGGGCGGCCATATCGATCTTGGCGCGCAGCACGTGCGTGCCGTCGGGAAACTCTCCGGCGCACATGCGTGCCAAGAGGTCGAGGCTTTCGGCGACCGGCCGGTCGCGGTGAGGGCTGTTCTGCCCCGCCTCGGTCAGAGTTCCCCGCATGGCCCGCATCTCCTCCGCGGTGAGCGAATCCACGTAGGCGAGACCGCGTTCGACGAGGTGTCGGGCGAACCGGTAGAGATGCTCGAAATAGTCGGATGCGTAGTAGAGGTGCTTGCCCCAATCGAAGCCCAGCCACCGCACGGCGTCCAGGATCGAGTCGACGAATTCCTGCTCTTCCTTGGTCGGGTTGGTGTCGTCGAAGCGCAGGTGGCAGATGCCCCCGTATTCCTGCGCCAGGCCGAAGTTGAGACAGATCGACTTCGCGTGCCCGATGTGCAAGTACCCATTCGGCTCGGGTGGAAACCGTGTGCGGATCCTTGCCGGGTCGGTCGATCCGCTACGATGCGTCTCAGCCGTTCCCGGTTCTCCGCCCCAGTTGCGCGCCGCATAGTTGCCCGCCTCCAGATCCGCCTCCACGATCTGGCGGATGAAATTGGAGGACGAGGGCGCCTGCGGTTCCGGTTTGGACATCTGCGGAGGATTGCGGTGATCGCGCGGCATTCTACCGCAGCGCTGCCAAGCGCCCCGCGAAGTTCGACCACTCAGCGACCGTGCGTTGCCCGCAACCGGTCGGCGATGCCCTCGCCGAGGCGCGCGAGATGTTCGCACACCGCCATGGACGGTGTGTCGACCTGAACCTGCGCGTGCAGTCCCTTCTGGTCCAGCCTGAGTTGGAGCGCGCGATCCGGAGCGAGTCGCTTGCCCTGCGACCGCGGCCAGTCGAGCACCAGTCGCTCGATGTCCGCATCGACGAGACCCGCGTAGCGCGCGTCTCGCGCGACGAGGACGAAATCCTTGCGAAAGCGCGACGATCCTGCGCTGAGGGGTCGCGCTTCGCGCACGAATTCATTCAAGTCGTGGAGCGCACCGTCGGCGAGACGTCCGAAGACGCGCGCCGCGCCGGAGAGCAACATGCGCGCAACGCCACCAGTGAACGCTTCGTACATGCGCCGACCACCGATGCCGAGCTCGGTGCGCGCCGCGCCGATCGTTTCGGCGCGCCAGACGAGCGTCGGGCGAGCGCTCTTCGAGGACCGATTCGAATCGTAGTGCATCTGCCATGCGACGCCGGCCGGGGACACGCCCCGGAACCGATACTGGATGTCCCCTTCACGACTCGGGTCGTAGTCCCACGCGAGATCGCGCACGCGTCGCGCCCGCTCCGCTGCCCGACGGTGTTCCTTGGCATCCTGGGCGCGCTTCAGGCGGGGCAGGAGCACAAGAATGGCCGCCAGCGCGCCGAGGACCACGATGGCGACCAGGATTTCGGTCATGTCCGTGAAGTGGAGCGATGCCGGACGGGCGAGACCGGTGGTGCCGATCCGGGGCAGGACTAGCCGTGCGAGACCGACACGACCGGTTGGGCGCCGGTTTCCGAGAGCAGCACCGTCATCAGGTTTGTGACCAGGGTAGCGCGTTGCTCGTGGCCGAACTGGGCGACCCCGTCGGACTCGAGCCGCTTGAGCGCGAGCTCCACCATCCCGATCGCACCCTCGACCATGCGCTCGCGCGCCTGCACCACCGCGTCGGCCTGTTGCCGGCGCAGCATCACGCTCGCGATCTCCGATGCGTAGGCGAGATGGGTGATCTTCGCCTCGAGCACCATCACGCCGGCGATATCGACGTGCCGCTGCACGGTCTCCGCCAGCATCTTCGCGACGATTTCGAGATTGCCGCGAAGCGTGACTTCCTGGCCGCCATGCCCGTCGTATGCGTGGCTCGAGGTCAGCTCGCGCAGGCCCATCTCGCTCTGCATGTGCGTGTAGTCCTCGAAATCCTCGATGTCGAACATCGCCTGCGCCGTATCCGCGACGCGCCAGGTGATGACCGCGGCGACCTCGATCGGGTTGCCCTCCTTGTCGTTCACCTTCAGCGTCGGCGTATTGAAGTTGCGCACGCGCAGGGACACGCGCTTGCGGTTGTAAAGCGGGTTGACGAAGAAGAACCCGTCCTTGCGCACGGTCGCCACGTACTCGCCGAAGAAGATCAGCACTGCCGCTTCGTTCGGCTCGAGCGTAAAGAGCCCTTTGGCAAAGAAGAAGCCGGTCAGCGCAAGCATCACTCCGACCACGATGCCCGCCGGGCCCGCGCGAAGCGCGAAGGTGGCGGCAAGCGCGAAGAGCACGAGCACGGCAACTAGCCCCAGCCATCCGCTCAACGGCCGATCGCGCTCGATCTCCAGGGTGCGATTGTCGGTACGTGCAGGCGGCATGTACGAAACCCCGTTGTATTGAATGACCGCCAAGTATGCAGCGCGAAATATCGACGGGTGGGGGCGCGATGTGCGCCGGGCGGGCGAATATCACGCCGGCTGGGGCGGTGTTTGATTTCGTGGGATCAATGCGTGAAGTTTGACTCCCCGACCGCGGTTGGCTAGCCTCTACCCGGCCAGCGTCGCAAGGATCTCGCGGGGTCCGTTTCCGTCCGGCGGCGTGACGACCCGAGAGACACCAGAAGAACCGGCATCGGAGTAGACATGAGCGCAGTGCCAGCGCGGCCGTTGCCGGGCAAGGTCCGGATCGGGATCGATACCGGGGGAACGTTCACCGATATCGTCGCGGTCGATTCCGCGACGGGTGTCATGCACGTCACCAAGGTTTCCAGCACGCCCGCCAATCCCGCGATCGGCCTGGTGAAGGGGGTGCGCGACATCATGGACCAGTGCGAAGCCGATAATGCCGATGTCGCCTCGCTCTCGCACGGCACCACGGTCGCCACCAACGCCCTACTGCAGGGCGCGATCGACTCGCTCGGATTGGTGGTCACCGAAGGATTCCGCCACATTCTCGAGATCGCGCGCCAGGCGGTCCCGGTCGGCTACGGCAACTCCTACTTCTGGGTGAAGCCCGAGCGCATCGTGCCGCTTCACCTCGTCCGCGAGGTAGGCGGGCGGCTGAACTTCCGCGGCGAGGAGCTGCGGCCGCTCGACGAGGCGAGCGCGCGCGACGCGGCGCGGTTCTTCAGGCGCAAGGGCATCCGCGCCGCCGGGATCTGCCTGATCCACTCGTACGCCAACCCGGCACACGAGCAGCGCGTGCGCGACGCGATGCTTGCGGAGTATCCGGAACTCGTGCTCTCGCTCTCGAGCGAGGTGCTGCCCGAGTACCGCGAGTACGAGCGGGCGATGACCACGCTGGTCGACGCCTTCGTCAAGCCGCACATGGCGATCTATCTCCGGCGCATCCGTACCGAGCTCGGTCGCGAGCTCGGTACGAAGCCGTTTCTCGTGATGCAGTCCTCCGGCGGCGTGATCTCCGCCGAGCAGGTCGTCGACAAGCCGATCACCACCGCGCTCTCCGGTCCGGCGGCCGGCGCACTGGGCTGCTCGGTGGTGGCGGAGGTCGCCGGATTCCGCGAGGTGGTGACGCTGGACGCCGGCGGCACTTCCACCGACATCTGCCTGATCGAGGACGGGCGCGCGCACATCACCAACGGGGCATCCATCGGGCCGTTCCCGGTGCGCATCCCGATGATCGAGATCGAGACCATCGGCACCGGCGGCGGCTCGATCGCCTGGATCTCGCGCGAGGGCCACCTGAAAGTGGGCCCGAAAAGCGCCGGCGCCGTGCCGGGGCCGATGTGCTATCCCGAGGGCGGCGACGAGCCGACCATCACCGACGCCAATCTCGCGCTCGGGCGGATCCCGCCCGCGCTGATCGGCGGTGGCATCCGCCTCGACGTCGAGCGTGCGCGCGGCGGGCTCGCGCGACTCGCAGCGGGCCTCGGCCCGGCCGGACCCGCGCGAAAGACGATGAGCGTCGAAGAGCTCGCCGAAGGAATCATCGAGATCGCAGACTGGAACCAGGCGAACTGCATCCGGCAGATGACCATCCAGAAGGGCATCGACCCGCGTCGCTTCGCGCTGCTCTCGTTCGGCGGCGCAGGACCAGCGCAGTCGCCGGCGGTGATGCGGCTGCTCGGGATGAAGTGCTGCATCGTGCCGTTCAACCCGGGCAATCTCTCGGCCTTCGGGCTGCTCGCGGTCGACTGGCGCACCGACCACATCGCGACGCGCGTGACGCACGAGGATGCTCTCGCGCTCGACGAGCTCGCCGAGGTGTACGCTCGGCTCGAGCGCGAGGCAGTCGAGACGCTTGCCCGCGACGGCATCGATCCGGTGCGCTGCCGGACGGTGCGCGAGGCCGATCTGCGCTACGCAGGCCAGTCGATGGAAGTGCGTGTCATCGCCCCGGCGGGTCCGGTCGACCACGCATTCGCGACCAAGCTGCTCGACACGTTCCACGCAGCGCACCACAAAGCCTTCGGTTACGACTACCGGGGTCGGCAGAAGGTCGAGCTGGTCAATTTTTGTGTGTCCGGGTTCGGGGTGATCGAGCGGCCGACGCTGCCCAAGCTCGATTCACGGCCCGGGGTGACGCCCGCGCGCAAAGGCGCGCGCAGGGTGTTCTTCGACGGCCAGTGGCTCGACACCCCGGTGTACGACCGCGCCGCGCTGGCGGCGGGGTTTCGCCTCGACGGCCCGGCGGTCGTTGAGGAATTCGGCTCGACGACGGTCGTCTGGCCCGGGCAGTGGCTCGAGGTCGACCCGCACGGCATCATGCTCGTGCGGGAGAAGGTGACGGCGCTCAAGCAATGACGAACCGGAGGAGCTGAAATGTCCACGCGCGCTTCCACCGAGCGCAAACCCTGGCCCACGCCGCCCGCGCGGACGCAGCCAGTCGAGGTCGATCCGATCGTGCTGCAGATCGTCGAAGGCACGCTCAACTCGATCGAGCGCGAGATCGAGTTCGCGATCGAGCGCACCGCGCGATCGCCGATGATCCGCGAGGCGCACGACTATCGCGTCGGGGTCTTCGACCGCTATTGCCGCAAGCTGACCGGGCGCTCGTATTCGGCCATGCCGAATGCCGTGGTGCGCGATTTCCCGCCCGAGACCATGCGGCCGGGCGATGTCTTCCTGATGAACGACACCTATCTCACCGAGGGCTCGATCGGACACCTGCCTGACATCTGCTCGACGGTGCCGGTGTTCCACGACGGTGCGGTGGTCGCATACATCCAGGCTTTCGGACATCACGACGACATCGGCGGCCGGGTCCCCGGATCGATGCCTGGCACCGCGGTGACGGTGTTCGAGGAAGGTCTCGCGATCCCCCCGATCAAGCTCTACAGCGAGGGCAAGCGAAACGAGGATGCCCTCAAGATCATCCGTCGCAACACACGCGTGCCGGAAATGCTGGAAGCCGACCTCGACTCGGAGATGCAGGCGATCGTGATGGGCGCGGAGCGTCTGGAGGAGCTGTTCGCGCGGTTCGGTACCGACACGGTCGAGGCCTGCTTCCAGGCAATCCTCGACAAGTGCCGCGACATCTACGTGAACGAGCTCCTGCCGAAGATCGCCGACGGCGAGTACGCATGGGAGGACTTCGTCGAGCACGATGGCGTCACCGATCCGAAGCTGCACAAGCTCGCGCTCAGGATGACCAAGCGCGGCGATCGAATCACGCTGGACTTCAGCGGCACGGCACCGCAGTCGTCCGGACCGATCAACTGGCCGGCCGACTACGCCGACGGGGCGTTCCTGATCAAGTGGATCGCCCCGGTGCTGCGCAGCCTCGCCGACTCGCCCGAGCGCGCCGCCGAGATCTTCGTGAACGAGGGCGTATGCGAAGTGTTCGAAGTCGTGTTTCCGCCCAAGGGCACGCTGATCACACCGGAGTGGCCGGCCGCGACCAACGCTCGGTCGTTCGTGCTGCTGCGCTCGCTCGGGCTGCTCGCCGGCGTCGTCGCCCAGGCGGTGGGAGGACGCATGCCAGCCGATCAGGAAACGATCCGCTACACCGGCTTCTATGGAAATGACGCGCAAGGCAAGCCCTTCCTTTCGCGCGAGGTGCTGGGTGGCGGCAGCGGCGGCCGGTTCTATGCCGACGGCTCCGACGTGATCCACATCGTCCCCGACTCGCGCAATCAGCCCGCAGAGTTCACCGAGAACCGCTTCCCGGTGATCGTCGAGAAGCTCGCCCTCGCGACCGACTCCGGCGGCGCGGGCCAGCGGCGCGGCGGTCTAGGCTACGAGAAGCACTATCGCGTGCTCGTCGATTGCCACACGATCGTGACGGCGGACCGCGTTCGCCTCGGCTGCTACGGGCTGAACGGCGGCAAGGCCGGCAAGCCGTTCTGCGTCACCGTGGATCTCCACGGCAGGGCGAAGGATCTCGGTGGCCTGGTGGACGGCGAGCCGCTGGCGGCCGGGCAGGTGATGCGCGTGGTCACGACCGGTGGCGGAGGCTGGGGCGATCCGCTCGAGCGCGAGCCAGAGCTCGTGCAGCGCGATGTGCTGCAGGGTAAGGTCTCCCCGGAGGCGGCGCGCGCGGACTATGGCGTCGTGCTCACCCGGGATGGCGAGGAGGCGACGATAGACATCGCGGCGACCGAGAAGCTTCGCGCCGGGCTGCGCGCGGCGCGCGAGGGGCAACCGCCAATGGTCGATCGCGGGCCCGGGTACGAGAAGATGCTGCGCGGCGAGTTCGCGCCGCGGATGTGACGAAGGACATCGGATGGCCATTGAAGTCGCGAAGGTCGAGCTGAAGAGTGTGCAGGATGCGTCCGGGCTGGAGAACTGTATTCGCGAGGGCCGGTTCACGGCCGACGAGGTGGCGGCGGTCATCGGCAAGACCGAAGGCAACGGCGGGGTCAACGACTTCACGCGTATCCTGGCGGACCAGGCGTTTCGCGCCGTGCTGCTTCGGCTCGGCACGCGCTCCGAGCGCGAGGTGAAAGCGATCCCCATGGTGTGGTCGGGGGGCTGCGACGGGGTGATCACGCCGCACGCGACGGTGTTCGCCGCGAACGCGAAGACGGGCCCGCAGAACAAGGACCGGCTCGTGATCGGCACCGCGATGAGCCCGACCATCCTGCCCGAGGACATCGGACGCCCGGCGATGGTCGAGAAGGTGGCCGAGGGGGTGCGTCTCGCAATGCGCGCGGCAGGTATCTCGAACCCGAAGGACGTGCACTACGTGCAGACCAAGACGCCGCTGCTCACGATCGACTCGATCCAGGATGCCCAGCAGCGCGGCAACACCGTCGCCTGCGAGGTGCACGACTCGATGGGGGTATCGAACGGCACGACCGGCCTCGGCATCGCGGTGGCGCTGGGCGAGATCGCGATGCCGAAGGCCGAGCAGATCTGCAGGGACCTCGATCTGTATTCGTCGGTCGCCTCCTGCTCCTCGGGCGTGGAACTCGACGCCGCGCAGATCGTGCTGCTCGGCAACAAGTCAGGCGCCGGCGGACGCTACCGGATCGGTCACGGGGTGATGCGCGACGCACTCGATATCGACGGGATCTACGCGGCGATTCGCAATGCCGGCCTCGACCTGCCGGAACGGCCGCGTGCCGAGGACCTCGGGTCGCGGCTCGTCAACTGCTTCATGAAGTGCGAAGCCGACCATCGCGGCAAGCTGCGCGGCCGGCGGCAGATCATGCTGGACGATTCGGACGTGCATCATCACCGACACTCGAAGGCGGCGGTCGGCGGCATCGCCGCGGCCGCGATCGGCGATCCGGCGGTGTTCGTCTCGGTCGACGCGATGCACCAGGGCCCGCACGGTGGCGGCCCGGTGATCGCGGTCGTGGACGTCGGTGAATGAGCGCATGCCCGGCAATCGAGCAGGCAAGTCGTGAACTCTCAACAGCGGAGGAACTGACATGAGCAAGGCGAAAGGGATCTTCGGGCGGCTGGCCGCCGCCGCAGTGGTGGTATCAGCTTTCTTCTGGCCGGTGGGCGCGCAGGCGCTCGACAAGGTGAAGGTCGGAGTGTTTCCGGTCAGTTCTTCGCTGCCATACTTCGTGGCGCGGGATCGCGGGTTCTTCAAGGACGCCGGGATCGATGTGGAGATGGTCCGACTGATCGGCGGCCCGCCGAACGTCGCTGGGCTGATCACCAACCAGATCGACGCATCGGCCGTGCTCGTGACGATCGAGGGCATGAACGCGGACCTGAAGAAACCGGGCGTCGCGATGTACATCTCGATCAACGCGCAGAATGCCCAGTACCAGATGGAGCAGTTCGTCGTGCGCAAGGGCGTGAAGGCGAATTCGCTCGCCGACCTGAAGGGCATGAAGATCATGTCGGCGCCGGGGCCGGCGAACGTGACGATGGCCAAGGCGGTCCTTGCCGCAGTCGGGCTCAAGGAGGGCGACTACACGCTCGACCAGCTCGACATGGGCCAGCACATCAACGCGATGACCGCCGGGACTTTCGACGCGGGCTATACGCTCGAGCCCAACGCGTCGGTCATGCGCGCGAACGGCGTCGCGACCACGTTGGAGGCCGGCGTGATCGCGAAGTACATCCTCGGCGACCCCAAGGCGCTCGCGTGGATCGCGGGCGGCGTGATCTCCTCGGATTTCATCAAGAACCGCACGGACGTGGCGAAGCGCTACACCGCGGCCTGGCTCAAGGCAATCGACTTCATCAACACGAGCCCGCAGGAGGCGCGCAAGTACCTCGCGAAGAACACGTTCACGCCCGACTCGGTGGTCGCGACGGTCCCGCTGGTGAAGTTCACCAAGATCACGGACCTCACCGCGGGGAACAAGGCCGAGTTCCAGAAATTCATCGACTTCTCGACCGCGAGCGGCATCCTGTCGCAAAAGGTGGACGTCACCAAGTATCTCTACCATTTCTAGGCCCGGCGAGAGGCGGGCGATGGGGCAGGCCGCGACGGCGAAGGCAAGCGGTGCGACGGATCGCTCGGAGCGGCCTGCGGCCGAGCCCGTGCACATCACGATCCGCGGCCTGACGAAGTGCTTCCAGGGCGCGCCCGTCTACGACAACTTCGACCTCGACGTGCCGCGCGGCAGGTTTGTATCGGTGTTCGGGCCGAACGGGTGCGGCAAGTCGACGCTGATCAACCTGATTGCCGGCCTGATCCCGGCTGACGCGGGGACGATCCTCTTCGGCGGCAAGCCGCTCCGCGAGACCAAGATCGGGTACGTCTTCCAGAACTACCGCGAGGCGCTCTTTCCGTGGATGTCGGCGTGGAAGAACATCGAGTACCCGCTCAAGATCGCGAAGATGGACGCGGCGGAGCGCGCGCGGCGCGTCGACCGGCTGGTCGCGCACCTCGGCGTGAAGATCGACCTGACGCGCTACCCGTACGAGCTTTCCGGCGGACAGCAGCAGCTGGTGTCGATCATGCGCGCGCTGGTGGTCGATCCCGAGGTGCTGTTCCTGGACGAGCCGTTCTCGGCGCTCGACTACGAGATGACGCTGTTCATGCGCGATCAGCTCCAGCGCGTGTTCAACGAGACCCGCACGACGATGGTGCTGGTATCGCACGACCTGGAAGAGGCGGTGTATCTCGCCGATCGCGTGCTGCTTCTTTCGCGCCGCCCGGCGACGATCGCCGCCTTCCCCGACGTGCTTCTGCCGCGCCCGCGCAGCGACGAGACGCTGTCCGATCCGGCGTACGTTCACCTGAAGGGCCACTGCCTGGAGATCTTCCAGCGCGAAGTGCGCAAGGCATGAGCGTGCACCCATGAAACGCGAATCGCTCCTGCCGCTCGTCGGGGTCGCCGGCCTGATCGTTGTCTGGTATCTGGCCGTGTGGGCGCGAGTGGTCGACCCGGTGCTGCTGCCTCCCCCGGAGGCCGCCTTCGCCGCGCTGGTGAAGGGAATGGCCGGCGGAAAGCTCGGCTACGATTTCTGGCGCACGGTCGAGCGGACCGCTTATGCGACCGCGATCGCGGCGGTGATCGCGATTCCGATCGGCGTCGCGCTGGGATCGAACGAGCGGATCTACCGGTCGGTCGAATTCGTGATCGACTTCTTCCGCTCGACGCCGGCCTCGGCCATGTTTCCGCTCTTCCTGGTGATCTTCGGCGTCGGCGATCTGACCAAGATCCTGGTCGCGGCATTCGGCGCGGCGCTGGTGATCCTGTTCAACGTCGCGTACGGCGTCATGAACGCCCGCAAGACCCGGCTGCTCGCCGCCAAGGTGATGGGCGCGACGCGGTTTCGGGTGCTCACGGACGTGATGCTGCTAGAGTCGCTGCCGCAGACCTTCGTGGGCTTGCGCAACGGGGTATCGCTTGCGCTGGTGATCGTCGTGGTTGCGGAGATGTTCATCGGCTCCACCGACGGCCTTGGCCAGCGCGTGTTCGAGGCCCAGCAGCTCTTCGAGATGCCCGACATGTACGCGGCGATCTTCGCGGCAGGCGCGCTCGGGTACGGCCTCAATCTGCTGTTTCTCCTGATGGAGAAGCGGTTCGTGCACTGGTCCGGCAAGTAGGCGAAGCGGACAGGGATAACCAGGGAGTACAGTCATGGCCACCGCCACGCGAATCGTTCGCGGCGCATACCGCGATTCGATCGCGCTCATGAAGTTATCCGCCGCGCTCGCGGCGATGCCCGGTGTCGAGCAGGCGTCGCTCGTCATGGCGACCGAGGGCAATGTCGATCTTCTGCGCCAAACCGGTCTGCTGACAGACGACACCGATGCCCGTCCGAGCGACGTGCTCATCGTCGTGCGGGCGACGAGCGACAAGGCGCTCGCCGGCGCGCTCGGCGAAGCCGAGCGAAGCCTTGCAACGAGTGCGCTGGCGCCGGCCGCGCACGGCGGAGGACCCGAACCGGTCGCGCCGCGTTCGACCGCCATGGCGATCGCCGCAGCACCGCAATCAAATCTCGCGCTCGTCTCGGTGCCCGGCGAGTATGCGGCGGCCGAGGCGATGAAGGCGCTGCGACTCGGACTGAACGTGATGCTCTTCAGCGATGGCGTCTCGGTCGAGGACGAGGTCGCGATCAAGTCGCTCGCGCAGGCACGGAACCTCCTCGTGATGGGCCCGGACTGCGGGACGGCGATCGTGAACGGCGTCCCGCTCGCCTTCGCGAATGTCGTGCGCCGTGGCGTGATCGGCTGCGTGGGCGCATCCGGGACCGGACTTCAGCAAATCACCTCGCTCATCGATCGCTATGGCCAGGGCGTGTCCCACGCGCTCGGCACGGGCGGCCGCGATCTCTCCGAAGCGGTGGGCGGCGTGTCGATGCTCGCCGGAATCCAGGCGCTCGCCGGGGATCGGGGCACCCGGGTGCTGGTGCTCGTCTCCAAGCCGCCAGCTCCGAGCATCGCCCGCAATGTCCTCGCCGCCGCCCGCAAGATCCGGAAGCCGACCGTCGTATGCTTCGTAGGCGCCGAGCCGCCCGCGGCAAAGGACGGGAACTTGCACTACGCCCGGACGCTCGAGGATGCAGCCCGTATCGCGACTTCGCTTGCGGCGCGTCGGGCGCCGGCGCGCCGCACCGCAGCGCGTGCACCGCCCTTCCGGGCACGCTTCGCGCGCGGCCAGCGCTGTGTGCGAGGCCTGTACAGCGGGGGCACGTTCGCCTACGAAGCATCCTGGCTACTCGGCGCGGCCCTTGGGGACGAGGTCTGGTCGAACGCACCGGTGCACAAGAAGTTCGCGCTTCGTAACCCCTGGACGAGCCACGGTCACACGGTCATCGATCTCGGTGCCGACGAGTTCACGCGTGGCCGGCCGCATCCGATGATCGACCACAGGTTGCGAAATGACCGGATCCTGCGCGAGGCGGAAGATCCCGAGGTCGCCGTCATCGTGCTCGACGTCGTGCTGGGCCATGGCGCTCACCCGGATCCGTCCGCCGAAATGGTGCCCGCCATTCGCACCGCGCAGGCCGCGGCCAAGCGCCGCAAGCGTCAAATCGCGTTCGTCGCATTCCTCTGCGGCACCGCCGACGATCCGCAGGATCTTCCGCGCCAGGAGGCGACACTTCGTGACGCCGGTGTCGTGCTGGGCCAGAGCAACGCCGACGCGATACGCATCGCCGCCGCGATCGCCAAGCGCGGCACCGCCGCCGCACCGAGTCGGTCGGCAAGCAAACGGAGAAAGGCATGAGCACCCTCATCGGCAATCCTCTCTCCGTCGTCAATCTCGGGATCGACGCATTCGCCGATCCGATCGCTGCCGCAGGTGTCCCGGTAACTCGCGTGCAATGGTCGCCACCGGCAGGCGGTGACGCGCAGGTCGTTCGCGCGCTCGCCAACCTGGTCGGCAATCCTGTGGTCGAAGATGCAAACCGGCAGGCTTTTGCGGCCTACCTGGACGCGGAACCCGTGCTGGAGGGGATCGGTATCGCGCGCGAAGTCATTCGCGGTATGGGGAGCCGCACATTGCTGCATTCGGGGCCGCCGATCGGCTGGGACACCATGTGCGGGCCGATGCAGGGAGCCGTGATCGGCGCGGCGATGCTGGAAGGCTGGGCGCGTGATGCCGAGGAGGCGCGCGAGATCGCCGGGCGGGGCGAGATCAGTTTCGCACCATGTCATCACCACGGTGCGGTAGGCCCCATGGCCGGCGTGATCAGCCCGTCCATGCCGGTCTGGATCGTGCGTAATGCGCGTCACGGCAACATGACCTACAGCAATCTCAACGAGGGACTCGGCAAGGTGCTCCGCTACGGCGCGAACAGCCCCGAAGTGCTCGACCGATTGCGCTGGATGGCCTCACATCTCGCGCCGGTGGTCGAGGCTGCCTTGCACGCGATCGGTCCGATCGAGTTGAAGCCGCTCATGGCGCGCGCGCTCCACATGGGCGACGAGATGCACAACCGAAACGTCGCGGCCAGCGGACTCCTGATGAAGCAACTCGTGCTCGGCGCGCTGAAGGCCGGCATCTCCGCGCGCGACGCTGCGGACGCGCTGGAGTTCGTGGTCGGCAACGACTTCTTCTTTCTCAACGTCAGCATGGCCGCGTGCAAGAACATGCTCGACGCGGCGCGGGGGGTGCCCGGGAGCAGCATGGTCACGACGATGGCGCGCAACGGCGTCGAGTTCGGCATTCGCGTGAGCGGCACCGGCGACACGTGGTTCACCGCTCCCGCTCCCATGGTGGAGGGTCTTTACTTCTCCGGGTATACGCGTGCGGACGCGGCGCGCGACATTGGCGACAGCGCGATCACCGAGACCGCCGGGATCGGTGGATTCGCGATGGCCGCGGCGCCGGCGATCGTGCAGTTCGTCGGCGGCACGCCGCAGCTTGCGCTCGCGAACACGATGGAAATGCTGCACATCACGCTCGGGCAAAACGCCGCCTTTACCATCCCGCAGCTCGAATTCGCCGGGACGCCCGCGGGCATTGACGTGCGCAAGGTCGTGGACACGGGCATTCTCCCGGCAATCAACACGGGGATCGCGCACCGGGAGCCGGGCGTCGGTCAGGTCGGCGCCGGATTGACGCGCGCGCCCGCCGAATGCTTCACCCACGCCGTCGTGGCGCTCGCGGGCCTCGTCACGGGCGGCGCGCCGCGCTGAGTGGATCCGGGTTCGCGTCAGGCTGCGTCCGCTTCGCTGGGTCGAGACCGTTCCGCGCTGTCCGCCGCGTCATCCCATCGCAGAGCGCGGTAGTCGAATCCGCTTTCGATCGTCGGCTTGACGATCTGGAAGAACGGCGAGATGTCGAAATCGCGTGGCGCGAACAGGCTGTGGTGACGGATGCGATAGACGTCCGCGAAAAAATCCGCGGACGCGGGATCGTCCGCCCATTCCCGCCGGACTTCGGGGAGGATCGGATAACGTACCGCCTGGAACGCCTGCGCGATGAGTGTGGAGCATATCGCGCGGGTCGGATCGCCGCTGCCCAGCGCGAGCATGCGCCGCCGGAATCGCGTGGGGACGGGAGGCACCGGAAGCAGATAACGCGCAAGGTCGAAGACGTTCTTGAGATCGTACTGCTGGCCGATGCGGTCGACGACGTATCCGACCACTCGCTTCCGATCCGCGTCGCTCAAACCCACGGCGCGGCAGATACGTGTATGCATGCGCGCGTAGTTCGCTAGCGGGACAGCACGCACGCCCTCCTCGAGATCAGCTTCCACAAGGACTCGCGGAAGCTGCCACGGCTTGCCGGGCGGCAGCGCATCGCCAATGTAGAGCGCCGCATGCGACCACGTCGACTGGGTGAGGTACTTGATCGCCACGCTGACGCGGGTGTTGCCCTCGAGGAGCACTACGTCGGCGGGCTGCAGTGCCGCCGCGAGCTGTTCGTGGGTGGCGGTGGCGATTTGGGTGCTTTGCCGGACCGGCTGCGTCAGGAAACGCGCAAGCCTGCGGCCGGCAAATTCGTTGACCCACCCCATCGTTGCAACCCTCCTTGCCTGAAGTACGGTTGCAGGCGCCGCGAGGATGCGCGACTGAACTAGGGCTCGACTGGCGTCGGTGGAGGCAATGGCAGCCCGTTCGCGTCCGCCGCCTCGCGCAGCCGGTCCGGAAAGTCCGAGATGATGCCGTCCACGCCCAGGCCGATCAAGCGGTCCAGCTCCCCGCGATCGTTGACCGTCCACGCAATCACTTTCAGGCCGAGACGGTGCGATTCATCCAGCAGCGCGGCCGTCAGGTCGCGATAGTAGGGCGACCAGATCGCGCCGCCCGCGGCTTTGACCATCCTGGGCACCGAGCCGTGGTCGCGATAGCGCATGCCGGCGGTCCACGGCGAACCCTCGTCGCCGGCGCGAATGTTGTCCTCGCCGGGCTGCTGGATGGTGAGATAGGCGGTGGCGATCTCCGGCGCCTCGGCCTGCACGATCCGGAGGGTGCGCCAGTCGAACGACTGGACAATGGTTCGGTTTGCGACGCCGTGCTCGCGTGCGACCGCGATCAGAGCGCGTGCGAACGCTTGCGGGCCGACGGTCTCCTCGGGCCGGGCCGGGTCGATCTTCGTCTCGATGTTGAATCGCACCGTCCGATTTCCCGCGCGGTGCGCGAGCTCGAAGACTTCCGCCAGACGCGGAATACGCACGCCGTCCATACCGAGCTGCTCGGGAAAGCGACGCGCGTAGTCGGAGCCCGGGCGGATACGCCCGACATCGAAGCGCGCGAGCGTTGCCGCATCCAGAGCGCTGATGAGCGGGGAATCGGGCAACCACTCCCCGTCCGGGCCGCGTGTGATGGTGGGATCGAGCGCGCGGTTGTGGCTGACCACGACGACGCCGTCGCGCGTCACGCCGCAGTCGAGCTCGAGAGTGGTGACGCCGATCGCGAGTGCGCGCGCGAACGCGGGCAGCGTGTTCTCCGGCGCAAGGCCGCGCGCGCCGCGATGACCCTGCAGGTCAAGCGCCGCTGCGCGCGTCATGGCGAGTGCAAGGATAAGCAGTATTCCGAGCCGCGTTCCGCACCACCGCATGCGATAGAATCCGTCCCGATCTGCCTGACAACAGCATGGTGAAAGTCTACTCGATTGACGGCGTCGTGCCGGTGGTTCATTCCACCGCATACGTGCACCCTTCCGCGGTGTTGATCGGCGACGTGATTGTCGGCCCGGGCGTCTACATCGGGCCGTGCGCATCGCTGCGCGGGGATTTCGGTCGCCTGGTCATCGAGCGCGGCGCGAACGTTCAGGACTGCTGCATCATCCATGGATTTCCCGCCAAGGACACGGTGATCGCGGAAGACGGCCATATCGGCCACGGTGCCGTGATCCACGGGGCGACGATCGAGCGCAACGCGATGGTCGGAATCCACGCAGTCGTGAATGACAACGCGGTGATCGGCGAGTCGGCGATCGTCGCCGCGCTCGCCTTCGTCAAGGCCGAGATGATCGTGCCGCCGCGCAGCCTGGTCGCCGGAATTCCCGCAAAGGTCCGCCGTGAATTGACCGCGGAGGAGCTGGCGTGGAAGAAGGACGCGACTGCGCTGTATCAGGACCTCACCGTGAGGTGCGTCGCGACGATGATCGAGACGGAGGCCCTGACCGAGGTGCACGCGGACCGCAAGCGGCTCGCGCTGCCGAAAGTGATTCCCCTCTCCGAGTACAAGAAGACAGCGGAGGAGGAATGAGGTTTGCGCCGCAGTGGAGCATCGCGACCCGGTGGGGACAACCGTGAGCGAGCCGTTCGCAACTCGGCTGCGCCGCGGAGAGCGGTTGATCGGATCGTTTGTCACTCTGTCGGCGCCCGAGGTGTCGGAGGCGATGTCGGCGGCAGGGCTTGACTGGTTGATCATCGACTGTGAGCATGCGCCGCTCGACCCGATGCTGGCACAACGCCTCCTGCAGGCGGCGCGCGTGCCGGGCGTGTTGCGTGTTCCCGACAGTCAAGAGGCCACGCTGAAGCGGGCCCTCGATACGGGCGCCGCGGGCGTCCTGGTCCCGATGGTCAATACCGCGCAGCAGGCGCGGGCCATCGTGTCATTTTGCAAGTATCCACCGCTCGGTACCCGCGGCGTGGGATTCGCCCGCGCACAGGGTTACGGATTCGACTTCCAGGAGTATGTTGCCAACGCCAACGAGTCGACTGCGGTCATCGTGCAAGTCGAGCACATCACCGCGGTCGAGAACATCGAGTCGATCATCGCCGTGCCGGGCGTGGATGCGGTATTTGTCGGTCCCTACGATCTGTCGGGCAGCATGGGTCGACTCGGTCAGGTCGACCATATCGACGTGCTCGCCGCCATCGAAGGCGTGCGCCTCGCGTGCGAGGCCGCAGGCAAACCGCTCGGCATCTACGTCGGCGCCGCGGCGGCGGCGGGTCCGTACCTGGAAAAAGGTTTCACGCTGCTCGCGGTCGGCATCGACGTGATGCTGCTCGGTCAGGCGGCACGGCAGATCGCGCAAGCACTCAAGTAGGAAGTAGGACCGAGGCGCGCTCGAGACGGGCGGCTCCCATTTACCAAACATTCTTTCTTCGGAGGACCCATGTCGTACCAGAACATTCTCGTCGAAGCTCGCGGCCGGGTCGGAGTGGTCACGCTCAATCGTCCCAAGGCACTCAACGCGCTGAACGACGCACTGATGGACGAGCTCGGTCATGCGCTCACGAGTTTCGAGGCAGACGAGAACATCGGTGCGATCGTCATCACCGGCAACGAGAAGGCCTTCGCCGCGGGTGCGGACATCGCGGCAATGAAGGACTGGGGCTATATGGACGTCTACAAGACCGAGTACATCACGCGCAACTGGGAGACCATCCGCAAAGTGCGCAAGCCGGTGATCGCGGCCATTGCAGGCTATGCGCTAGGCGGAGGCTGCGAGCTCGCGATGGCCTGCGATATCCTGATCGCCGCCGATACGGCGAAGTTCGGCCAACCCGAGATCAAGATCGGCGTGATCCCCGGCGCGACCGGCACCCAGCGCCTGCCGCGTGCAGTCGGCAAGGCGAAGGCCATGGACCTCATCCTGACTGCGCGCATGATGGATGCGCAGGAAGCCGAGCGTGCCGGCCTGGTATCGCGGGTCGTACCTGCCGAGAAGCTAGTGGACGAGGCGATCGCATGCGCGGCCACGATTGCGGAGATGTCGCTGCCCGCGGTCATGGCGGCGAAAGAGTGCGTCAATCAGGCCTACGAGAGCGCCCTGACCCCCGGAATCCTGTTCGAGCGGCGCATGTTCCACGCGCTCTTTGCGACCGAGGATCAGAAGGAGGGGATGCGCGCCTTCGTGGAGAAGCGCAAGCCCGAGTGGAAACACCGGTGAAAGGCGAAACCCATGGGTTACGAACAGGAGGAAACCGCCTGGTTTCCTCCCGTTACCCTCCTTCCCGCTGAACTGAACACCGTGAATGCTTCTCAAGGTCTTCCCTTCTCGCTTCTTTCTTGGCGATGAAGGTTCTCCATACGCGTGCTTGGAGGGTGATCGCGTGGATGTGCGTCGCGCACATCCTGAGCCTGGCTGGCTTCTCGACCTATCCCGCGCTGCTGCCCGAGCTGCGCGCCGCGTGGGCGATGAGCGGGGCCGAAGCGGGCCTGCTGTCGGGGCTCTTCTTCGCCGGCTACATGATCGCCGTCCCGATACTGACCAGTCTGACCGACCGGATCGATGCGCGTCGCGTCTATTTCGCATCGAGCCTCGTGGCCGGTGCCGGCAGCGCGGGATTCGGATTGCTTGCGCAGGGGCCCGTCAGCGGGGCAGCCTTTCAGCTGCTCGTGGGCGCGGGCGTCGCGGGAACCTACATGCCCGGCCTGCGGGCGCTCACCGACAACACCGAAGGCAAGGCGCAGGGCCGCGCAATCTCCTTCTACACCGCGATCTTCGGCGTCGGCATGGCCGGCTCCGTGATGCTCGCCGGCATGGTCGCGGAGCTAGTAGGGTGGCGCGACGCCTTCCTCGTCGCGGGGATCGGTCCACCCATCGCGGGCGCCATGGTGGTTGCGGGACTGCCGCGGCGCACGCCGCATGCCGCCGTGCACCGGCCCCGGCTGCTCGATTTCCGTCCCGTCCTGCGCCAGCGCGTGGCGATGGCTTTCATCCTCGGGTATGCCGTGCACTGCTGGGAGCTGTTCGGAACGCGTTCCTGGATGGTGGCGTTTCTTGCGCGGGCGCAAGGCGAGCACGGCGCGACGTGGCCGTTGGGCCCGATCGCGATCGCGGCGATCGCGAACATGCTCGCGCCGCTCGCGAGCATATTCGGCAACGAGGTGGCGATGCGCTCGGGCCGTCCGCGTGTGATACGCGTCTGCATGACCGCATCGGGACTGATCACCTGCGCGTTCGGTTTTCTGATCGGCGCGCCGTGGTACGTGTTGCTGTTGCTCGCCATCCTGCACATGGCGCTCGTGATGAGCGATTCATCGACGCTCACCGCCGGCCTCGTGCAGGCTGCCGATCCCGCGGTGAAAGGAACTGCGCTCGCGCTCCATTCGACGCTTGGATTCGGTGCCGGTTTCGTTGCGCCGCTTGTGTTCGGGGCCGCGCTGGATGTCGCGGGCACGGGGGGGCCGGCGATCGCGTGGGGGATGGCGTATGCCACGCTCGGCGTCGGCGCGGTGCTCGCGCCGCTCGCGCTGCGCTGGAGGTCGCCGCGCTGATAGGGCAGACTCTTGGCGTGGTTATCCGATTCCTGATCGCCATCCTGCTTGGACTCCATGCGTCGCTTCCGGCACGTGCCGCTGGCGGCGTCATCAACATCACCGTGCGGCACGATGGCTTGAAGCGCACGGCCTTGGTGAACGTGCCGCCCCAGGTGGCGGAGGGGCGACCGTTGCCCGTCGTGCTGAATTTTCACGGTGGCGGTGGCAATGCGGTGAGCCAGCAGCGCTACTCGCACATGGACGCCATCGCGGATCGCGAGGGATTCATCGTCGTGTACCCGAACGGCACCGGGATGCTGCAGGACAGCCTGCTGACCTGGAACGCGGGAACGTGTTGCGGAATCGCCGTTCGGCAGGGCACCGACGACGTCGGGTACGTGCGCGCGCTGCTCGACGAGCTGGCCAGGCGTCTGCCGGTCGATAGCGCGCGGATCTATGCCACCGGGTTGTCGAACGGCGCCATGATGAGCTACCGGCTGGCGGCCGAACTATCCGATCGCATCGCGGCGATTGCCCCGGTGGGGGGCGCCAGCGCAATGCCACGGTTCCACGCAAAGCGCATGGTGCCGATCCTCCACGTGCACAGCATCGACGACCCGCGGGCGCTTTATCGAGGCGGGCTCGGTCCGCCGTTCCCGTTCACCAACGTCCGGGTGCGGCATCGGCCTGTCGAAGAGACGCTTTCGGAATGGGCCGCGTTCGGCGGATGCAACCCGAAGGCCGAACTGCGGGACGAACGTCACGGGACGCCCGGGACGCAAAGCGCCGATCACACGGCCCGGCTCTACGTATACACGGGCTGCCGGGACGGGACCGAGGTCGCGCTGTGGCAGCTCACCGGGGCCGGTCACGTGTGGCCGGGAGGCGAGCTTGATTTTCTGCCGCGGCTGCTCGGACCCGGCACGGACGTGATCGACGCGAACGAGGAAATTTGGCGCTTCTTCCGCCGGTATCACCTGCCGCCGGCCCGCCAGTAGTTCCTGGACTGGCCCCCCCTGGCGAAGACTGCCGGCCCGTCTGTCAAGTAGAATGACCCGCCTGCGCGCCGGAGGGATCGGCGTCTGCCGGCCAAGCACCCGCGAGCCCACAGGAGGAGGGATCAATGGAAAAGGTCTGGCTCAAGAGTTACCCAAAGGGTGTGCCGGCCGAGATCGACGCCAATCGCTACAAGTCGGTGGGTGCAGTCTTCGATGAAAGCGTGCAGAAGTACGCCGAGCGTCCGGCCTATCACAACATGGGCAGGACGATCACGTTCCGCGAACTGGAAAAGCATTCGCGCGATTTCGGGGCATGGCTCCAATCGATGGGCCTCGCAAAGGGCGCGCGCGTTGCGCTCATGATGCCGAACGTGCTGCAGTACCCGGTATGTATCTTCGGCGCGCTGCGCGCAGGCTATACCGTCGTCAACGTCAACCCGCTCTACACGCCGCGCGAGCTGGAGCATCAGCTCAAGGATTCGGGTGCGGAAGTGATCGTGATCCTCGAGAACTTCGGGACCACGCTCCAGCAGATCGTCAAGAACACTTCGGTCAAGCACATCGTCGTCGCATCGCTCGGTGACATGCTGGGACTGAAGGGCGTGATCGTGAATTTCGTCGTGCGCCACGTGAAGAAGATGGTTCCCGCCTATGACCTGCCCGGATCGATCCGTTTCAACGTGGCGCTCGCGCAGGGAGCGCAGCGCGAGCTGAAGCGCGTCGAGATCGGACCCGACGACATCGCGTTTCTCCAGTACACCGGAGGCACGACCGGCGTCGCGAAAGGCGCCATGCTGCTCCATCGCAACATCATTGCAAACCTCGAGCAGACGTCCGCGTGGTTCGCGCCGGTGCTCGGCGACGAGAGCATCACCGTGATCGCGCCGCTGCCGCTCTACCATATCTTCTGCCTCACCGCGAACTGTCTCGTCTTCATGAAGCTCGGGGGCTGCAACGTCCTCATCACGAACCCGCGGGACATTCCCGGGTTCGTCAAGGAGCTCACGAAGCACAAGTTCAACGCCATCACGGGCGTCAACACGCTTTTCAACGGGCTGCTCAACGATCCCGATTTCGCGAAGCTCGACTTCTCGAACCTCAAGTTTTCGATCGGCGGCGGCATGGCCGTCCAGAAGGCTGTCGCCGAGCGCTGGAAGCAGGTCACGGGCAAGGTGCTCGTCGAAGGCTACGGCCTGACAGAGACCTCCCCCGTCGCCACCGCCAACCCGCTGGATCTGGCGGAATACAGCGGCGCGATCGGTCTGCCCGTCCCGTCCACAGAGGTCGCGATCAAGGGCGAGGACGGCCAGGCCCTGCCGCTGAACGAAGTCGGCGAGATCTGCATCAAGGGCCCACAGGTGATGAAGGGCTACTGGCAGCGCCCGGAAGACACCGCAAAGTCGATCGACAAGGACGGGTACTTCGCGACCGGCGATATCGGCTACATGGATGACAAGGGCTACGTGCGCATCGTGGACCGCAAGAAGGACATGGTGCTCGTATCCGGGTTCAACGTGTACCCGAACGAGGTCGAAGGCGTCGTGGCGGCCCACCCCGCCGTGCTGGAGTGTGCGGTGATCGGCGTGCCGGACGAGAAGTCCGGAGAGGTCGTCAAGCTCTTCGTGGTGAGGAAGGACGCCACGCTCACGGAGGCCGTGCTGCGCAAGCACTGCGAGGAGCACCTCACCGGCTACAAGCGGCCGCGCTTTATCGAGTTTCGCGACGAGCTTCCCAAGACCAACGTCGGAAAGATCCTGCGCCGCGCGCTGCGCGACGAGGAGCTCGCCAAACGCAAGAAGGCGGCGTGACGTCGCGGGTCGAGCGGGAGAGAGCCGCAGCGGCGAAGCGGTGAAATCGCCGGCCACATTCCTTCTCACCCCGCGCCAACTTGACCCAAGATCGCATCGTTAAGGGCGTCGCGCTGCTCGCCGTGACCGTATTGGTCTGGGGTGCGACGTTCCCGATCGGCAAGGACGCGGTCACACGCATCGACCCCTACTGGCTGGGCGCGTTGCGCTACGTGGTCGTCGCGCCGCTCTTTGCCGTCGTTCTGTGGGTCGTGGAAGGGCGGCGAGCGCTCACCTACGAAGGAAAGATGGGCGTCGCCGTACTCGTCGGATGTGTCGGATTCGGCGGCTTCAATCTCTTCACGTTCGGGGGCATGCAGCACACGGCTGCCGCGCACGCGGCGATCATCATGGCGCTGCAGGCGCCGCTGACCGCCATCGTGCACTGGGCGTGGCGCGGTGTCCGGCCGGCCCGTTTCACGCTGGTGTGCATGACGCTCGCGCTCCTCGGCGTCATCCTCGTGATCACCAAGGGCGACGTCGCCTCGGCGGTGGCCGGCGGAACGCTGTTCGGTGACGCGCTCGTGTTTCTGGGCGCGTCGAGCTGGGTCGCGTACATCATGGGGGTCGTAAAATTTTCCGGCTGGAGCGCGCTGCGCTACACGGCGCTCACCTGCATCCCGGGAGCCATCGGGCTGGTCGCGGTCGCGCTCGGGGTGACCGCGCTCGGCGTCGTCCAGCTGCCCACCGCGAGCTCGATCGCGCCCGTCGGCTGGCAGCTGGCGTTCCTGACGTTTCTTACCGCGTTCATCGGCGTCCTGTTCTGGAACAACGGGATCCGGCTGATCGGGCCGCTGAACGCGGTGCTGTTCGGCAATCTCGTCCCGATCGTCACGTTCGCCATCCGGATCGCCCAGGGCCACCGCTTCACGGTCATCGAGTTGGCCGGCGCGGTGCTCGTGGTCGGTGCGCTTGCGGCGAATAATCTCTATATCCGCCGGGTAGTTACGCGGGCCGCATGACCTTCTGCACAGTGACTGTCCAGCGGCGATGCGGCAGTGCAGCAATTCTGGTATAAACCGTGCAAAGCTTGTAACCGGTCGGTTATATCGACCCAGGGGGACACGCGATGCTCTACGACTTGCACGAGCTCCACCATGCGCTGCTCGAACCGTGGCACGTGCTGGCGCGAACGAACCACGAGCTGTTCAGCCATCCGTTCAGCCCACTCTCCTACCACCCGCTGGCGGACCGCGTCACCGCTGGTGCGGATCTGATGCAGCGCCTGACCCGCCGCTACGAGAAGCCCGCGTTCGGACTGAGCCGCACGGTCATTCGGGGCACTGATGTCGCGGTCACCGAGCGGGCGGCGCTGAAGAAGCCGTTCTGCACATTGCTGCATTTCGAGCGGGCGGCCCGACGCAGCGATCCGAAGGTGCTTGTCGTCGCGCCGCTCTCCGGACATTTCGCTACGTTGCTGCGCGACACCGTGAGGGCGCTCCTTCCGGATCACGACGTCTACCTGACCGACTGGGCCGATGCCAAGATGGTGCCGCTGGCCGAAGGGCACTTTCATCTCGACGACTACGTGGATTACGTGCGCGAGTTCATCCGGTACCTCGGACCGGACGTGCACGTCATCTCGGTGTGCCAGCCCACGGTGCCCGTGCTCGCAGCGGTGTCGCTGATGGCTGCCGCGGGCGAGTCGGTCTGGCCGCGCACCATGGTCATGATGGGCGGTCCGATCGACGCCCGACGCAGTCCCACCGCCGTGAACGGGCTCGCGACGCGCAAGCCGTTCGTGTGGTTCGAGCGCGCGCTGATCCAACGTGTTCCCGCGAAGTACCCCGGATTCATGCGGCGCGTCTACCCGGGCTTCCTCCAGTGGCTCGGCTTCGTCGGCATGAATCCCTCGCGGCACGCGGATGCGCACTGGGATTATTTCCACCATCTGATCGAGGGCGATGGCGAGAGCGCCGCGGCCCACCGCCGGTTCTACGACGAGTACAACGCGGTTCTCGATCTCCCGGCCGAGTTCTATCTGGACACGATTCGCACGGTCTTTCAGGATTTCGACCTGCCACAGGGACGCTGGCGGGTGCGTGGCGAGCTGGTGAATCCCGCAGCGATCAGCCGCACGGCGCTCCTCACCATCGAAGGCGAGCTGGACGACATTTCGGGCAACGGCCAGACCGAGGCCGCCCACGCACTCTGCGCGAACATTCCGGCACGCCGGCGCGAGCACTACCTGGTGCCCAACGTGGGGCACTACGGCATCTTCAGCGGTCGGAAGTGGCGCGAGACCATCGCGCCGCGGGTGGGCAAGTTCATCCGTCGCTACGACTGAACCGATCAGTCGAACGAATAGCGGTAGAAGAGATCCATTCCGCTGCGCGTCCCGGTTTCGGCGCGCGCCGAGAGACGGCGCGTCAGGGCATACTCGAGCCGCAGCACGGCAAGTGCCGCATTGATCGACTGCTCGTAGGACACGTAGATCCGATCGCTCAGGCGCTTGCCGAGCGTGACCGCCTGGCTTCCCTCCCGGTCCGACGCGACGCCGATATCGTCGAGACCCACACGGTTCGCCAACGATTCCTGTTTGCCGCTCGCCGCACCGATCAGGGCCGCGGCAGCGACTTGAAGCGCCGCATAGTCCGCCTGGGCGCCGGATTCGGCAGGTCTGCCGAGCACCAGCCACGCGAGCTGCTCGCTCTCGGAGACCGGCGGGTTGGATACCACGCGGATGAGCGGCGCGCGCAGCGGCCCCTTGACCTCGACGCCCGCTTCGACGGCCTGATTGCGTCGCCAGGCCGCGATGTCGACCGCCGGATTCTCGATCGGCCCGTCGAAGATCAAGCGACCGCGCTCGATCACGAGGCGCTGCCCGTACGCTCGAAACACTCCGCGCCGCGTCCGGATCACGCCGTCGCCGAGCACCTGGCCCGTAGGAAGGCTGCGCACATTGAGTCGGCCGACGAGCTGCGCGTCGAGGCCGGCGCCCCGAATGGTGAGGTTGTTCCCCATGTCGAGATCGAACGCGAGCAGCACCGGGAGCCGACGCACGGCGGACGTGTCGGATTCTCGCCCAGGCGTCCGGCCAACGACCACCACGTCGTCGCCCAGTTCGAGCGTGTCGCCCGGATCGAACTCGAAGTGTCCCGAATCCGCGCGCAGCGATCCGCGCAGCATCAGCTGCTTCGCCTCGGCGACAATCGTTCCCGAGCCGGATAGCGTCAGATTGCGGTCGGGCCGGTTCAATGCCGCGAAGCGCTCGGCGCGCCAGCTCAGCTGTCCGGTCTGCTCCTCGCCGGATCGCGTCATCAGCCCATCACCGGTCAGGCGACCCTCGCCACCCGCAATCGAAAGCTCGCTGACCCGAACCGCGTTTTCCGAGATCTCGGCGCGCAGCACGCCATCGTGCCAGTCGATGCCGAGCGGCGGCGACTGGATGCGAACCCGATTTGCGTTGACAAGCCCCTGCCACACGGGACGGCCCAGGGTGCCCGTAGCGGTGAGATCCGCACGCACGCGGCCATCGAAAGTCGCGCGCGTGCGAACCAGCGCCGCGAACGGCGCCAGGGACGGCACGTCGAGCCGCGCCGCCAGCGATATGGGCGAGTCGCGTGCGAGTCCGGCCTCGATGCCGGTCCCGACGGGAAGCGCCTCGCCTTGCACGTCGAGCAGGATCTCTCTACCTTGCGCGACCAGACGCCCAGTCGCGCGTTCGTCTTTCAAGCCCGCGTCGAGCTCGAGCGTCGAAAGCCCGAGCGCGAGCTTTGGATCGGTCTTGAAGACGAGGTCGCCGCTCTGGCGCTCGATCCGAATCCTGCCATTCAGGCGCGGCGTTGCGGCGAGGCGCCAGCTGCCGCCCAGAACGAGCGATGATTCGACGAACTCGCCCGCTCCGGCCAGCGCGACGAGCAGGGCGGCCGGCATCGAGTCGAAATCGCCGCTCGTCGCGACATTGCCCGGCGTCACGCGCGTCTCGCCGAGCGCGACGCGTCCGCCGCCGACCCGCAAGGTTGCCGGCCCGGCGACGACGCGCCCTGGCGACAGGTCGAGCTGCAACGCGGAGTCGAGCGAGATCGGCAAGGCACCGCGATTCTCGAGGGAAGCCAGGGTTCCCGTCCAGCCGCGTCCGGCGCGCCAGCCCCCAACGAGCCTTGCCGTGAAGTCCGCCGACTTTCCGGTGGCCGCCACGTCGATGGCATGCTGCGCCGGCGTGCCTTTCGCGTGCAGCGTGATCCGGTCTGCGGTCAGGCCGCGGCCGGTGACGCTGTCTGCTTCCGCACTGATCTGCAGGGGGCCGCCGGGCACCCACTCGAATTCGCCGCTCGCACCGAGCACCCCGATCTCGAGGGCCTGTTGCGCGCGAAGATCGACGCCACTCGCGGTGAAGCTCACTTGCGGTGCGCGCCAAGTGCCCCCTGCTCGTGCCGAGACATCCAGGCGGCCTTCCAGGCGCGGATCAAGCTGCACAAGCTTCGGCGCGGCGACGGTGAACGCGAGCACATCGCCCGCGGCGCCAAAGGCGCCACGCGCCGAGAACCGATTCGCGCCGACTTCCAGCACCATGTCCGCGGAATGGATCCGCTCGTCGGTGACGCGGGCCCGTCCATGTCCGGCGACGTTGACATCTCTCAACCGGCTTTGCGTCAGCTTGAACGACAGCTCGCCGGAACGTCTCGCTACCGCGCCTTGCAACGCGAGCTCCCCATTCACTCTCGCCGCCGGAAAGCTGCCCCACTCCGACGGATCGAATCCCACGAAGGTGGCTGCGGCCGTCGCCGGCATTTCGCCATCCAGCGCCAGCCGGCCGCTTGCCTCGACGCGACCGCTGCGGGCGGTGATACGTGCTTCGCGCACCACGAGCTCCGAACCGCTGCGCGTGCCATCGAGATGAATCGCGAGCGGTCCCTGCGTCAGTTCCGCACGTAACATCTCTCCTGAACCGGCGATCGAGGCGTCGATCCGACCGTCGAGCGCGGTGGCTAGCAAGGGCGCATAAATGCCCTGCAGATTGATCGCTCGCGCGACGAGTGCAAGGGTCGCGCGGCTGTCGACCAGCTCGCCCGATCCAGTCAAACGACCGCTACCGGACATTTCGATCTCGATCGGGTCCAGGTGTGCCGTGCGAAGGTCGGTCACGAAGTCCACCCGGACTTCGCGTGCGGGAAGGCGTCCCTCGTCCAGTGCCCCGGCCGTAGCGTTGCTCGCCTGCAACGTACCCGCCACGCTCTGTGCGTTTTGGCTGGCGGCGCTCACCGATACGGAGACGTCGCTTCCCGGGGCGTCTTCGACGAGACGGGCAAGATCGACGCCCCGCGCGCTGGCATCAAGCTTCTCGAGCCAGAGCGCGTCGAAGGGCCGCAATAGCGCTTCGGCTTGCGCGCGAATGTCGTCGAGCTCCACCTCGGACTTCGCGTCGATGCGCTCGAGCGTGCCCGACAGCGCGAGCTTCGCCACCCGATTCGGCGTTTGCCGGAAGACCGCGTTCGCGGTGAGCGCGAATGGATCGCGGGTACTCAGTTCGCCAGTTGCCTCCAAGGAGCCCCAATCCGTCGCGACCCGCAGCGAGCGAACGTGGTGCGCGCGCGAATCACCTTCGTAAGCCAGGGCGATGTCGCGCAACGTGAGCCGGGACTCGCCGCTCACGATCTCCATCTCGCCGACCGCAGCGCGATCGATGCTCACGCGCAGGGGCAGCGCAACGGATGTGGGCATCGACGCGGTCCCTTCCGTCGGGAGCACGCGCAGCGAGACACGCTGTGCCGACGTCGTTCCGAAGGCGAGGCGATCCTCGAGCAGCGCCCACGGAAACCAGGTGAGTCGGACCTCGCGTGCCCGCACCTGCAGGTCAGTATCGGCATATTCGATACTGTCGATCGATATCGGTCCGAACAGCGTACCCTTCACGCCCGTCACCTTCAGCCTGCCGCCGCTCATCGTCTCGAGTCGTGCCAGCGCCCAGGCAAAGGCGGTTTCACTCGACGCCAGCCACGCCAGACCGCCGGCGAGGATTCCGCCGAGCAGCGCGAGGACGACCAGCGCGCGCAACCAGTAACGCTTCTTGCGCTCCTCAGCCATCAGAAGCTGAACCCCACTGAGAAATGGAGCCGGAACTGTTTCACCGCCTGACCGTATGCCACGTCGACACGGAACGGCCCGATCGGGCTGCGCACCCGGAGACCCACGCCGTAACCCCACTTGGCGTCGAAGCTCTCCACCGTCTCGAATGCGTCACCGACGTCCACGAAGACCGCTCCGCCGAGCACGTCGGTGAACCAATGCGTGACCTCGGCGCTGGCCAGCGCGAGATAGCGTGCGGACGCGACCGCGCCCCCGAGGTCGATACCGATGCTCTCGAACGCGTAGCCGCGGATGCTCTGGTCGCCGCCGGTCCGAAACATATAGGCGAAGGGTATCCCGGTCCGGGTGCTGGCGAACACGCCCCCAGCCTCCGCGCGCAGCAGCAGATCGTCTTCCCGGGACAGCGGGACGAAACCGTTCAGCTTCGCGGTGCCACGCAGGAAAGCGCGGCTCGAGAGTCCGGGCACCGCCACGCCCGCATTGAGCGTTCCCAGATATCCGCGGCGCGGCGATCCGACGGCATCGGTATTGCGAAACGTGTAGCGGTAGTTGAGAAACGTGGCCCATGTCGTGTCGCTGTTGACGCCGCCGATGCTCTGCCGTTCGTGCAGCCATTGTGCACTCAGGCTCGAAGGCAGGCGCTCGAGGCCCCACTGGCGTGCAACCGTGATCGCACCCGTTTCCGTGACCTGGCCTTCGATGTCCTTCCGTTCGGCGCCCACCGTCACGGTGTTCCACGAGCCGCCCGGCAACGGCTGCGAGTCGACGCTCACCATGCCGCTCTGAATGTCGCGTTCATAGAGCAGCTCGGCGCGAAACCGCCAGCCCTCGCCCAGCAGATCCGCGTCGCTGTAGTTTGCGCGCACCCGGAATCCGGTGTCGGTCGTGAAGCCGATCGAGCCGTCGATCCGCTTTGCGCGTCCCTCGATCACCGCCACGCGCAGCGGCGCCGCATCAGCCTTCGCAGGATCCGTGTCGAGCGCCACCTCTGCGCTCGCGAAATGCCCGAGCTCCAGGAGCCGTCGGCGAAAGAGGATCACTTTCTCCTCCGAATACTCGTCCCCGGGGCGCAGCGGATTCAGGCGCTCGACGATCTTCGGGTCGTAACGACTGGTACCGCGCACTTCAAGCGCTCCGACCCGGAATACCGGTCCGCTTGCGATCTCCAAGTCCAGCGTCGCCAGCGCCTTGCTCGGGTCGACACGCGCTTCGCTGGAGGCGATCCGGGCAGCGGCGTACTTCACCGCCGCGACTGCGCGCACGGCTTGGGCCTTGGCGATGTCCCAGTCCGCCTGCCGAAAGGGGGCTCCTTCCGGAAGCGCCCAGGCCTTGCGCACCGCCTTCATCCGCTCCTCGGCATCCGGGTCCTTCAGCAGGGGGCCGCTGAAGCGGATCTCGACATGCGCGATACGGGTCCGTTCGCCTGGCTCGATCACGAGTCGCACCCGCCACTCGGGCTTGCCTTCGATCACTTCGGCCTCGACCTTGGCCGAGAAATAGCCTTCGGTTTCGACCGCGGCGCGGATCTGGTCACGTTCCTCGTCCGCAAGGCGCTGTAGGAGCTCGGGCGTCATTCCCGGGTAGTCCCGCCACCGCGGAAGGTCGAGTATCGGCTCGACGACGCGCTTGAGATCTTCCGGACCTTCGAGATCGACTCGATACGGCAGTTCGGCACGCGCTGTCGCGCACCCACAGGCGATGAGCAGGAAAAGCAGAACGCAACGCGCTACGCGCACGAACGCCATGGCACCGGGAGAGCGCAAAGCGCCCGCCAGCGGCGCCGAGCCAGCCACCCCGGCGGCGCTTCGGATCGCGTGCATTCCGTGATTCTAATGGTGGTTTCCATGGTCGCCCGGTTCACCCGCCAGGGCGATAGACTGACAAGCGACCATGAAGTTCTTGTATGCCGACTTTCGTATCGAGACGATGCGCCGGGTCGTCCTGGCGGGTTGCATGGCCGTCGCGCTTATGGCAGACGCACCGGCGGGCGCTGCCGAATCGCCTGCTGCCGATTCGCCTTTGAAGCTCGTCGGGAGCTGGAAGCTCACCAAGCAGGATCTCGACGTGGCCGACGGCCCGCCGGCCACCCATCGATTGCGTCTGGAGATGGCGATGATGCGCGCGGCGGGATGGTCGTCGGAGCAGATCCTCGACGCGACGAAACGTGCAGTCCGGATCCTCGCGCAGTGCGGAATTCGCACGACCTTCGTGGCGCTCTACGAGTTCGATGGCCCGGCGCGCTATCGCTACCTCGCAACCCCGGTGTCCCGCGATCTCGCGCGGCGCGTGCGCCTCGCGCGACCCGCTGTCTTCTTCGTCGCCGACACGCTCAACCAGCCTGCATTTGACGCCGAGGCGATCGGACGAGCGAACAGTCGATCGCGACCGGAGATGACCGACACCGTCTGGATCACCGCGGGAACGCGCGATCTCGCGAACGTCATGGCTCACGAGCTTGCCCACGTTCTGGCCGACAGCGGCGAGCATTCGGACCTGCCGGGCAATCTCATGCGCGAGGAGACCGCGGCGGAGAGCACCTCGCTCACCTCTTCCCAGTGCCGCCGCGTGACGGAAAACGGAACTGCGAATGGATTACTGCAGGCAGAAAAACCCTAGGGACGTTGTGCAGCCTGGAAAGCGGGTGTGCCGGGCTTTGGCCGGACGACTAGGCGAAAGCTCGCTAGGAGCAGCCAGCTTGTCACGCAGATGGAAGCAGCCATTGGCCAGGTCGTTCCGTCGTGAAGGCGGCCAACCAGAAATCCAGCGAGCGCACCCACGCCCATCTGGGTGAATCCGACCAGCGAAGAAGCGGCGCCGGCCATTCGGGAGAACGGTCCGATTGCGCCCGCTGTCGAGCCCGGCATGGTGAATCCGGTCGCGAAGAGGACGAGCATCATGGGCAGGAGCACGGCGGCCACGGTCTGAACGCGGGCATACGCAAGTGCCGCCATGACGGATGCGCCGATCACGGCGAGTGTCGTCCCGATCCCGATCAGGCGATCCACCCCGGTGCGCTGCACCAGCTTGCCGATGAGGATGTTGCTCGCGATGTAGCAGATGACGGCACCGCCGAACAGGAAGCCGAAGTACTGCGGCGGTACGCCGAGTACGTCGATCAGCACGAAAGACGAGCCGGAAATGTACGAGAAGATGCCTGCGTAGCTGAAGGCGACGCACAACGCATAGCCCACGAACTGCCGGTTGCGCAGGATCGCGGCGTAGTTCGCGAGAAGGTGCCGGGGGGCCGTGGCATGCGGGTCGCGTTCCAGGTTCGATTCGGGGAGCCGCAGGGCCACCGCGACGAGCAGCGCTGCGCTCACGAGGGCGAGCAGCACGAAATTGGCGCGCCAGCCGAACGACACGGTGAGCAGGCTTCCGATCATGGGCCCGAATACCGGCGTCGCTGCGGTGCCCGCAGTGATGTAGCCGAGCATGCGCGCCGAACCGGTGGCGCCGTAGGCATCGCGGATGATCGCACGCCCGATGACGGCACCGGAGCAGGCGCCCACTGCCTGAAAAAAGCGTGCCGCAATCAACCCCTGCATCGATTGTGCGCCGACGCACACGACGGTCGCGGCGACGTAAATGATCACCCCCGCGAGCAGCACCGGTCGGCGCCCGAACCGGTCGGAGAGCGGGCCGTAGACGAGTTGCGAAATCGCAAATCCGGCGAGGAACACCGACAGCGTCAGCTGCGCCTGCGAGACGCTCACGCCGAAGTAGGCCCGGATGCCGGGCAACGACGCGAGAAACAGATCCGTCGAGGCCGGCAGCAGAGCAAACCCCACCGCGATCATGATCGCCACCCCGATGTGGGCAGGCGGCAGTTTCACGGCACCGGCGCGCAAATCGTCTTGTTGCTTACTTGGGAGCGCTGTATTTCGCGACCTGCTGGTCGATTGCGCCGAATATCGAGCTGCCCGCGCCGTCGAGCATCTCGATCCGGACACGGTCGCCGAAGCGCAGGTACGGGGTCTTGGCCGCTCCCGACTCGATGGTCTCGATCATGCGCAGCTCGGCAATGCAGGCCGGGCCGGCGTCGCGATTCTTGTTGGAGACGGTTCCGGAGCCGATGATCGCGCCTGCCCCGAGCGGGCGGGTCTTCGCGGCATGGGCGATCAGCTTCGGAAATTCGAAAGTCATGTCTACGCCGGCATTCGGTCTCCCCAGCAGCTCGCCATTGACGTGCACCACGAGGGGCAGGTTCAGCTTCCCGCCGTCCCACGCGTCGCCGAGCTCGTCGAGCGTGACGGCGACCGGGGCGAACGCGCTAGAAGGTTTCGACTGGAAGAAGCCGAATCCCTTCTCGAGCTCTTTCGGGATGAGATTTCGCAGCGAGACATCGTTCACGAGCGTGACGAGCATGACGTGGCCTCCCGCATTCTTCGCGGTGACGCCGCTCGGCACGTCATCGACGATCACCGCGACCTCGCCCTCGAGATCTATTCCCCAGTCCTCGGATTCGGCCAGAATGCTGTCGCACGGGCCGATGAATGCGTCCGACCCGCCCTGATACATGAGCGGATCGGTCCAGAACGACTTCGGCATCTTGGCGCCGCGCGCCTTTCTCACCAGCTCGACGTGATTCACGTAGGCCGACCCGTCGGCCCACTGAAACGCGCGTGGGAGCGGCGCGGCGAAGCTCGCGAAGTCAGGCTCGAATGCTCGCGGCGAGGGATTCGCATTAAGCTCATCGCTGAGCGCCCGCAGCCGGGGCGCGTGAAAGCTCCAGTCGTCGAGCGCGGCTTGCAGGGTCGGCGCGATGTCATCCGCTATCTGCGCCATTTTGAGGTTGCGCGAGACGACCACGAGGCTGCCGTCGCGCGTCCCATCCTTGAGCGTGCCGAGCTTCATCCAGGGTCCGGGATTTCAGGGCTTGCGGGGGTCGAAGTGCTTCTTCAGCCCCTGCCAGCATTGGTAATAGTCGGCCTGCAGCTCGGCGGCTTCCAGCGCGTAGCGCGTCGGTCGGATCGCCAGGCGGGTCTCGAACATGAACGCCATCGTGTCCTTGATGACGTCGGGATTCGCGAGGTCGGCATTGGAGGCGCGCTCGAACGTTTCCGCATCGGGGCCGTGCCCGCTCATGCAGTTATGCAGGCTGGCTCCACCTGGCAGGAAGCCCTGTGCTTTCGCGTCGTACACACCCTGAATCAGGCCCATGAACTCCGCGGCGATGTTCCGGTGGAACCACGGCGGCCGGAACGTGTTCTGCATGACGAGCCAGCGCGGCGGGAAGATCACGAAGTCGATGCTGTCCACACCCGGCGTGTCGCTGACGGATTGCAGCACGAGGAAGATCGACGGATCGGGGTGGTCGTAGCTGATCGAGCCGATCGTGTTGAAGCGACGCAGGTCGTACTTGTAAGGGACGTGGTTGCCGTGCCAGGCGACGACGTCGAGCGGGGAATGCCCGATTTCGGCGGCCCAAAGGTGACCCATGAACTTGGCGACCAGCTCGAATCGCGCCGTGCGATCTTCGTACGCGGCCACGGGAGCAAGAAAATCGCGCGGGTTCGCGAGGCCGTTCGAGCCGATCGGCCCGAGATCCGGGAGCCGAAAAGGACTGCCGAAGTTCTCGCAGACGTACCCTCGGCTCGCGCCTTCCGGCAGCTCGACGCGAAAGCGCACGCCGCGCGGGATCACGACGATCTCGCAGGGCTCGGCGTCGAGCACGCCCAGCTCGGTCGCGACGACCAGGCGTCCCTGCTGCGGCACGATGAGCAGCTCGCCGTCGGCGTCGTACAGGAACCGATCGGTCATCGACTGATTCGCCGCATAGATGTGGATGCCGCAGCCGCTCTGCGCGTCGGGGCCGCCGTTGCCGGCCATGGTGACGAGTCCGTCCACGAAATCCGTGGCGCTCGAAGGTATCGGGAAAGGGTCCCAGCGCAGCTGATTCGGCGTGGCGGGCACCGATCCGAACTCGTTGGTGAGCAGGCGGTCGTCGACCCGCCTGAACGGTTGATGCATCACGCTCGGCCGAATTCGGTACATCCAGGTTCGACGATTGGCTGCCCGCGGCGCAGTGAACGCGGTGCCCGAAAGCTGCTCCGCGTAGAGGCCATACGGGCATTTCTGCGGTGAATTCCGACCGACAGGCAACGCGCCCGGGAGCGCCTCGCTTGTGTGGTGATTCCCGAAGCCGGGCTGGTAGGAGAATGCCCGGATGGCTCCGGCGCGCGGGGCAGCGACTTTCTTCTCGGTCGTGCGCGCAGTCATGAGATGACCTCCTGTCGTGCCGGTTCCGGGTGGCCCGCGGCCGCGTCGCCGCGGGCGATCTTCATCGCCTGCCCGAGCACTTCTAGATCGCCGATGTGGTTGGCGAGCACCAGAATGAACCTGGCATTCACCTTCTCGGACTGATCCTCGGAAAGTCCGCGGTGCATGTCGATCAGCGCCTCATAGAACGCGTCTGGCAGAGAAAGATTCGGATCGGTGTCGAGCCGCATGATCAGTTTCCTGTTTGATCGCCGAATAAGCCGTGGTACGCCATCAGTCGTTGCACGTGGCATGCGCCACAGCGCCGCGCACGAGCGGGCCCGACAGCGCCCGCCACCGCGCGGCAACGTGCTGATCGGGGCGAATAAGGTAGAACGTCCCGGGCCGGCCGTCATAGCGCCGCGTGATGAGCTCGGTCCGGTCCTCGATCACTAGACAGCCGTTCGGGACCAGGGGGGCGGTTTCCGCCGGGCGCGCAACGACGATCACCTTGACCGGAACCGGATCGGCGACAAGACGGTCAAGCGCTTCGAACTCGCTCTCCGACACCCGCCGGTGCGCGAAGTAGAGCCCCGTGAATCCGCCTCCCAGATGGGCCAGTAACCATGAAGCCTTCCCGGCGATTGCGATCGGCGCATCGCCAGCGGGCGCGCCCGGGACCATCGCGCCGTCGAAAGGATCGGCGTCGGGCATGTTGAGACTGGAATCCGTGAGCACGAGCGGCGCGGAAAGCCGGCCGCTGTTCACGATCCGGCGCGCGAAAGGGTGGTGCTCGGCAAGTTCGAGCGTCGCGTCGCGAAACGCACGGCTCGCCTTTGAGCTCGGGGTGATGAATTCGACCGAGCACAGTGAGCTGTGTATGTCGTCATCTGCGGCGAAGACCCGTTCCTCGGAGTACGTCTCGAGCAACTGCTCGGGAGCCTTGCCGTCGATGACGAGCTGGAGCTTCCATACCAGGTTGTCAGCGTCCTGGATCCCGGAGTTTGCGCCGCGCGATCCGAACGGCGGAACTTGCCGCGCGCAGTCTCCGGCGAAGAGCACGCGGCCATGTCGGAAACGCTCCATGCGCCGGCACTGGAACCCGTAGACGCTAACGGTCTGGAGCTCGAAATCGCGGCTGTCACCGAGCAGCGCCCTGATTCGCGGGACGATTCGCTCCGGCTTCCGCTCCTCCTCCGGGTCGGCGTCGCGACCCAGCTGAAAATCGACGCGCCAGACGTTGTCGGCCTGCTTGTGAAGGAGCACCGACCGATCGGGATGAAACGGTGGATCGAACCAGAACCACCGTTCGGCAGGGAACTCCGCCTTCATCACCACGTCCGCGACCAGGAAGTAGTCCTGGTGCATCGTGCTCTCCGTGTCGAGACCCATCATGTGGCGAAGCGAGCTGTGCGCACCGTCGGCAACGATGAGCCAGTCGCAAGTGAGCGGATAGGGTCCGTCCGGTGTCTCCACGGTAAGGCGCACGGTGTCGCCGTGCGCGTCGAGTTCCAAGACCCGGTTCTTCCACCGCAGATCCACGAGCTTTGCGTCACGCGCGCAGTCGACGAGTATCTCCTCCAGGTAGTATTGCTGCAGGTTGACGAACGCGGGCCGACGATGTCCTTCGTCGCCGAGCAGATTGAATCCGTAGATCTGCTTGTCGCGAAAAAAGACCCTGCCATGGCTCCATGCAACGCCGTGCGCCGCGACCGGCTCGCCGCATCCCAAGCGATCAAGAATGTCGAGCGTGCGCTTCGCGTAGCAGACTGCTCGCGATCCCGCGCTGACGGTGTTGTCCTCGTCGAGCAGCACCGTCTTCGTGCCGTGCCGGGCAAGGTCGATCGCTGCGGTAAGACCGACCGGACCGGCACCGACGACAATCACCGGGTGGTGCGCGCATTCCGCCGCCGACTGGTCGGGCGAAGGCACGTAGTCGTAATCCGGCGGCTTGTACGGTTTGAGCATCAGCGAACCAGTATTGCCATGCCGGCGGGCGGGGTTGCGATCCCGGGCCGGTGCGGGCAGTCCTGATGAGAGGAGTTCATTTATTATCGCGCGTTCTGGATTGTCAAGACGCGAGATCGTGTTCCTTGCGCGCGCCCGTCGGTCAGCGCGCAATGGCCGCGCGCCGCAGTGCGCGGCGCTCGATCGCGAGGCCGACACTCTCGTTCACCGCGAGCGCCGTTATGACGATGATGCCACCGGTCAGCACCGCGGTGCCCGGCTCCTCGCCGCGTGCGAGCCAGACCCAGAGCGGTCCGAGGATCACTTCTATCAGCGAGAGCAGCCCCACCTCCGCCGCGGAGAGTCGCGGCACGGCGACCACCGTGTACAGGACGCCCGGTATGGCGAGCTGAAATACCGCGAGCGCGCCGAAGAGCGAAAGATCCGTGCCGTCGGCAGTGATCGGCAGCGCAAGCGGGAGCGCGATCAGCGCAGAAAGCGCGCCACCTAGGACGAGCGCGGGGATCAGGTCGACCCGGCCGCGGCCCAGCTTCACCGCGACGTAGTTCACCGCTGCCGCGAAGGGAACGCCGAGCGCGATCAGGCTGCCGTTCAGGTTGCCGGTGCGGAACGCGCCGTGAAACATGATCCCGATGCCGGCGGTCGCGGCAGCCATGGCCACCCACGTGCGCAGCGGTACTCGCTCGCCCAGGACGATCCATCCCGCCAGTGCGGCGCAGAAAGGAAGGAGTCCCATGATGAACAAAGTGTTGGCGACCGTCGTCAGCGAAAGTGCGAGCATGAAGCATGTGAACATCGTGGCCCATGCGAGGCCCGACACGAGTCCGGGCCAGCCCATGGCCAGAATCCGGGCATGCACGTTGCGGCCGTTTCGGGCGAGCAGAAACGCTCCCACTGCGGCGGCGAGAAACGCCGAGCGCCAGAACGATGCTTCCCATCCGTTCGTCACCGACGACGCGCGCATGAGCAGCCCCGCGATGCTCCACAGGCTCGCGCACAGGATCATGGTGGCGATGCCGATCTTGTGCTGGGTCGAACTGGGAGCGAGTGGTGACATGCAGCGGGCGAAAAGCCGCGATGATACGCAACCCGCGCCAAGGGAGTGACTGGCGCATCGCGCGCAACGACCGGCGTTGGATCACTCTTTGGTCGAGAGGACTCCGCGGCGTACCTGATCGAGCTCCATGGACTCGAACAGCGCCTTGAAATTGCCCTCGCCGAAGCCCTCGTCGCCCTTGCGCTGAATGATCTCGAAGAAGATCGGGCCGATGAGCGTCTTGGTGAAGATCTGCAGAAGCAGACCGCCCCCCGGGCTGCCGTCGATCAGGACCTGGTTTCGCCTGAGCCGCGCGAGATCCTCGCCGTGATCCGGCAGGCGCCGTGGGACCAGCTCATAGTAGGTGTCGGGGGTGTCGAGGAACACGACACCCCGGGAGCGCATGGTCTCGACCGTCGCGTGAATGTCCGCGGAGGAGAGCGCGATGTGCTGAATCCCCTCGCCGTGGTACTGGTCGAGATATTCCTGGATCTGGCCGGATTTCTCCACACCCTCCTCGTTGATCGGGATCCGGATCTTTCCGCACGGAGAGGTCATCGCTTTCGACTTGACGCCCGTGACCTGCCCCTCGATGTCGAAGTAGCGCAGTTCCCGAAATCCGAACAGCCGCTCGTAGTAGTCCGCCCATTCCTTCATGCGCCCGCGGTGTACGTTGTGAGTCAGGTGGTCGACGCCCTGGAGACCGCAGCCCGTCGGGAACGGGTCGACACCGGGTAGCGGCTCGAAGTCCACGTCGTAGATGTCGATATCTCCGATGCCACCCCGCGCAGCCCCGTGTTTGCCGCGCCAGCGGTCGACGAAATAGATCAACGAGTCGCCGACTCCCTTGATTGCCGGAATGTTGAGCTCCATCGGTCCGCTACGGCCGTCGAAGCCCCAGGCACCGAGCTCCAGCGCGCGCTCGTACGCGGCTGCCGCGTCCTGTACGCGAAACGCGATCGCGCAGATCGACGGGCCGTGTAACCGCGCGAAACGCTGCGCAAAGCTTGCCGGCTCGGCATTCACGATGAAGTTGATGCCGCCCTGGCGATAGAGCGTGACGTCCTTGTGGCGGTGACGTGCGACGGGACGGAAGCCCATCGTCTCGAACAGTGCGCCGAGCGCCTTGGGATCGGTCGCGGCGTACTCGACGAATTCGAAGCCGTCCGTGCCCATGGGGTTTTCCCACAGCGACGTCGTCATGTGCATGCCTCCTTGGCCGGCGGAATCGATCCCGCCGTTATGCCGTCTTGCGCTTGGGCGCCGCGCCGAACACGGCTTCGTGCACCCGGAACATGTGCTCGTCGGCAATGCCGTGCGCGACGAGCTCCTCGCACGTCTTGCGCAGATAGTCTGCCGAAGAACCGATCATTCCATTGCCTCGCGCGACCGCGCTCGCGATCTTCTGGAGGGGCACTTTCCCCGCGTACCAGGGATGCGCGCGGTCGACCACGAAGGCAAGTGCGGTGATCGGTCCACCCGCGTCGCGAGCGTGCACCCAGCGGGGCGTGTATGCGCCAGTCACCATCTCTCTGTGCCAGAGCAGCCGCAGCTCCTCCTCGGCCTTGGTCGCCTCGAGCCGGAACGCAACGCCCCGACACCGACCGCCGCGGTCGAGGCCGAGCATCATTCCGGGTGCCTCCGGCGTGCCGCGGCCGATGACCGACCAGAGGCAGTAGCGACGGTGATAGCCGTACACCGTTGCGAGCCGGCGCTGCGTGTAGTGGAACAGGGGATTCCAGATCAGGGATCCGTAGCCGAATACCCACACATCGTGTCCACGGGGGTGCCGCGCGAGCACGCGCGCTATCGATGCTTCGAGCTCCTGGTCGGAAAGCAGGCGCGGCGCGATGCCGCACTCCCTGATTGCCTTGCGATGGCGACCGGTTTCCAGGTCGTTGCGAGTGATGGACACGGTAGAGTCTGCTTCTTTTCCGGCATCTTACCGCGAGCGCCCGGCGCGCATGCGGCTCCCGGTCGGTACCGGCGCTCACATGAGCTGGTGAGCTCGGCTCTAGGGCTGTAGCCGCGCCCGACTGCTTGGCGGGATTTCCTCGCCCAACACCTCGCGCGCAAGCGCATCCAGCCGCAGCAGATGCGGATCCCGGATGCCCGCTGCAGCGAGCCCGTCCACCGTCTGTCGCAGGTAGTCGATGCCGTTGCCGAGCTTGCCCTGTCCGTGGCGCAGGACCTCGACGATCGTCTCAGGCGGCAATCGCCCCGCGTATCCGGACCGCTGGCGGTTTACCACGAAGGCGAGTGCGCGAAACTGCTTTCCTGATCGAGTCGTGTGGACCCATCGTGCCGAGTACGACCCGAGGAGCATCTCGCGGCGCCAGAGCAACCGCAGTTCACCTTCGGCGAGGTGGGCAGGTATCCGGTAGGCGACGCCGGGGCAACGGCCGCCGCGATCCAGCCCGAGCACCAGGCCGGGCCGCTCCGGTGTGCCGCGATTGATGCGTGACCAGAGACAGAAGCTGCGATGGTAGCCGTGCACGGTCGCAACCACGCGCTCGTCGAAGTCGAGCACCGGATTCCATACCAACGAGCCGTATGCAAACAGCCACACGTCGGGCGTGCGATGGCGCGAGCCGAGGGCTTCCAGGAGCGTCGCCTCCAGCGCCTCTTCGGAAAGGAGCTTGGCGGCGAGCGGCGTGGACTCCAGGGCGCGCCGAAGCAGGTTGTTCTCGAGGTCGAGCCGGCGCAGCCCCGGATTGGATGCGGCGGGGGAGTGGGCGGCGGAATCGACTGTCCGGGCGTCCCGGTCCGCGCCACCGTCCGGTCCGCTCACGCCGCGGCCTTCTGCGGGGCGCCGCTCGGCGCCCGAAAGCGCGCGAAGAGCTCGGCCTCGTTTGCCTTCGCTTTCTCGAGATTTCTCGTCTTCACCGGACCGAACCCCCGGATCTCTTCGGGGATTCCTGCGATGGCCACGGCCGTTCCGTGATTGTCGCGGCTCAGTCCGGCGAGGATCTCCTCGATCGCCTTCTCGTAATCGACGATGAGTTGCCGTTCACGGCGCCGCTCGTCGCTGTATCCGAAAACGTCCAGCGCGGTGCCACGCAGCCCCTTGAGGCGCGCGAGCACCCGGAACACGGTCATCATCCAGGGACCGAAAGCGCGTTTGCGCGGCTCGCCGGTCACCGGATCGGGTTTCGCGATGAGCGGCGGCGCGAGGTGGAAGCGCAGCTTGAAGTCGCCCTCGAACGCGGCCTGGACCCGTTGCGCAAAGTCGGGTCGTGTGAACAGCCGGGCCACTTCGTACTCGTCCTTGTAGGCAAGCAGCTTGAAGTAGTAGCGCGCCACCGCCTCGGTCAAGCGGGTCCCGCCCACGCGGTCCGCTTCAACTTGACGGACCCGGTTCACGAGCTTGCGATAGCGCTCCGCGTAGGTCGCGTCCTGATATCCGGTCAGGAACTCGACGCGCCGTGCGACGAGCTCGTCCAGGTTGCGCGACATTCGCGGCGAAAGCGGGATCACGTCCGCCGGGTTCGCGACCTTCTCGACCGCCCGCGAGTCATGAGCCGTTCGCCGTCCCCACAGGAACGCCTTTCGATTCGGCTCAACGGCGACCCCGTTCAACTCGATGGCGCGCTCGATCGCCTCGGCGGAGACCGGCACGAGCCCCTTTTGCCATGCGTACCCGAGCATGAAGAGGTTCGTCGCGATGGCGTCACCCATCAGCGCGGTGGCGATCCGGGTGCCGTCCACGAAATCGGCGTTGCCTGCACCGACTGCCGCCTTCAACTCCGCCTGGATGTCGCCGCCCGGGAAGGTCCATTCGGGATTTCGCGTGAAATCCGCCGTTGGAACCTCTGCGCTGTTGATGATGAGGTGGGTGCGGGCCACCTGCATCTTGGCGAGTGCCTCGCTGCCGGCCGCGACGAGCATGTCGCAGCCGAGCACGAGATCCGCCTCGCCGGCCGCGATGCGCACCGCGTGAATGTCTTCCGGCCGATTGCCGAAGCGGATGTGTGACATCACCGCGCCGTTCTTCTGCGCGAGCCCGGTCATGTCGAGGATGGAGACGCCCTTGCCTTCGAGGTGCGCGGCCATCCCGAGCAGCGCGCCGATGGTCACCACGCCCGTTCCGCCGACACCCGTCACGAGCACGTTGTAAGGCTTGTCGGTGACGGGCAGCGTCGGGTCGGGCAACTCGGGCCAGGCCTCGGCGCCCGCAGCGAGCGCCTTGCCACGGCGCGGTCGGCCGCCCTCCACGGTGACGAACGAAGGGCAGAAACCGTTCACGCAGGAGAAATCCTTGTTGCAGGCCGACTGATTGATGACGCGCTTTCTGCCGAATTCGGTCTCGAGCGGTTCCACGGCGACGCAGTTCGACTTGATCCCGCAGTCGCCGCAGCCTTCGCAAACGAGTTCGTTGATGAATGCCCGCTTGGCCGGATCGGGAAACGTGCCCCGCTTGCGTCGGCGCCGCTTCTCAGCCGCGCAAGTCTGGTCGTAGACGATCGCCGACACCGCCGAGTGCTGGGCGGACCAGTCGCGCACTTCGCGCTGGATGCGATCCAGCTGGTCACGGTGGTGTACCGGGACACCGGGCGCGAACCCCTGGCGGGCACCGTACTTGTGCGGCTCGTCGGTCACGACGACGATCTTCTCGACACCCTCGGCGGCGAGCTGGCGGGTGATCTGCGGAACGGTCAGCGGTCCGTCGATCTTCTGCCCACCGGTCATGGCCACGGCATCGTTGTACAGAATCTTGTACGTGATCGGCACCCCCGCAGCGACGGACGCGCGAATCGCCAACAGCCCCGAGTGGAAATAGGTGCCGTCGCCGAGATTCGCGAAGATATGCTGCGTCTCGGTGAACGGCGCCTGGCCGATCCAGGGCACGCCCTCGGCGCCCATGTGCGTGAAGGTCGCGGTCTCGCGGTCCATCCAGACCGCCATGAAGTGACAGCCGATGCCGGCGGTCGCGCGACTGCCTTCGGGCACGCGGGTCGAGGTGTTGTGCGGACATCCCGCGCAGAAGTACGGCGTGCGAGCCACTGTCACGCGCGGCTTTGCGAGTGCTTTCTCTTTCGCCTCGAGGAACGCGAGCCGCGCTTTGATGCGGTCGGAGGTGTAGAAGCGCGCGATCCGCGACGCGATGGCCCGGCCGATGCGCGCGGGAGAGAGCTCCGACGCGGCGGGCAGCAGCCATTCCCCGTGCGGCAACGCCCACTCGCCCTTCTCGTCGAACTTGCCGATCACCCGGGGGCGTACGTCCTCGCGCCAGTTGTAGAGTTCCTCCTTGACCTGATACTCGAGGAACTGGCGCTTCTCTTCGACCACCAGTATTTCCTCGAGCCCATCGGCGAAGCGGCGCACGCCCTCGGACTCGAGCGGCCAGATCATTCCGCACTTGTAGAGACGGATGCCGATTTCCGCGGCGAGCCGCTCGTCGATGCCGAGATCCTCGAGCGCCTGGCGCACGTCGAGATAGGATTTCCCGGAGGTAATGATGCCGAGCCGCGGACGGGGGCTGTCGATCACGATGCGATTCAGGCTGTTCGCGCGACAGTACGCCAGCGCCGCGTAGAGCTTGTGATGCAGCAGGCGCTCTTCCTGAACGAGGAAGGGATCCGGCCAGCGGACGTTGAGGCCGTCGGGCGGCAGAACGAAATCGGAGGGCAGGACGGTCTTGACGCGCTCCGGGTCGACGTACACCGACGCCGAGCTCTCGACGACGTCCGACACGCACTTGAAGCCAACCCAGCATCCGGAGTAGCGCGACATCGCGAATCCGTGCACGCCGAGGTCGAGATACTCCTGCACTGATGCCGGGTAGAGAAGGGGCATCATCACGGCCTTGAAGACGTGATCGGTCTGGTGCGGAAGCGTCGAGGATTTCGCGGCGTGGTCGTCGCCCGCCAGGGCGAGCACGCCGCCATGCTTCGACGTGCCCGCGGCGTTCGCGTGCCGGAAGACATCGCCGCAGCGGTCCACGCCGGGGCCTTTTCCGTACCACATTCCGAACACGCCGTCGTACTTCGCGCCGGGGAAGAGATTGACCTGCTGGGTCCCCCAGACCGCGGTGGCGGCCAGATCTTCGTTGACGCCGGGCTGAAAGACGACATGGTGCCGCTCGAGGTGTTCGCGCGCAGCGGACATCGCCTGGTCCAGCCCGCCAAGCGGCGAACCGCGATACCCGGAAACGAACCCCGCGGTGTTCAGGCCGGCCCTCGCGTCCCGCTCGCGCTGCAGCAGCGCGAGGCGCACGAGCGCCTGAATGCCGGTCAGATAGACGCGGCCACGGTCGAGGGTGTATTTCTGGTCCAGGGTGACGTCCGCGAGCGGCGGACGGGCACGGTGGGATTCGGCAACGGCGGCCATGCGGTCTCCTCGAGCTTCTCTTTATCGATCATCCGTTCCCGCGTGTGGCGAGGACGGCACCGTTCGCCCAGACGCGGAATTTTGTTCCGCGCGGACGAGTATCGTCGCAGAGGACGGACCAATTCTACCCGCTGGCATCCCGCGGCGGCCCGGGCGTATTTCCGGCACGTCGTGCGGATCCGCGAGGCATTGGCGACAGGCGGCGATTACTCCTCTATTGACCTCGGTGCGCGGCGAGGAGTTCTTCTGCCAGGCGGGCGCGTGGCGTTGCTCGTTGCGGACGTGGCGGGGCGCCCCGGCCATACACGGGTAACGGGTATGGGTGCGGGGTGAGCCGCGATCCGGTGCGCTTGGGAGGGCTCTGCCGCAGCGCACCATCGGCAGTCGGGCGTTTGACACTACCCTGAAAACCAAGCAAAATCGCATGTTTCGCTGGGAGGGGTTCCCGAGCGGTCAAAGGGAGCAGACTGTAAATCTGCCGGCTCAGCCTTCGAAGGTTCGAATCCTTCCCCCTCCACCAAAGAATCGGGTGGTTGAGGCAGGGAGCGGGCTCGAGGGTACGGGTACGCGCAGGCCGGCACCAAGCGGGTGAAGACCAAGCGGGTGTAGCTCAATGGTAGAGCAGAAGCCTTCCAAGCTTATGACGAGGGTTCGATTCCCTTCACCCGCTCCATACCGGATCGGACGCGGGCGAGGCGCGAAGGCGGCGGACGGATGAACACGCGACGATGAACCACCGGCCGATGTAGCTCAGTGGTAGAGCACTCCCTTGGTAAGGGAGAGGTCGAGCGTTCAATCCGCTCCATCGGCACCACGAATTCGGACTGAGGCGACACGGTCAACACGGGCAATACGGGCAACTCGGGAGTCAACCGACCATGGCAAAAGCAAAATTCGAGCGTAAGAAGCCGCACGTGAACGTAGGGACGATTGGTCACGTGGACCACGGGAAGACGACGCTGACGGCGGCGATGACGCACGTTCTGGCCTCGAAGTACGGTGGCGAGTCGAAGGACTACGCGCAGATCGACGCGGCGCCGGAGGAGAAGGCGCGCGGGATCACGATCAACACGGCGCACGTGGAGTACGAGACCGAGAAGCGTCACTACGCGCACGTGGACTGTCCGGGTCATGCGGACTACATCAAGAACATGATCACGGGCGCGGCGCAGATGGACGGGGCGATTCTGGTGGTGTCGGCGGCGGATGGGCCGATGCCGCAGACGCGCGAACACATTCTGCTGGCGCGCCAGGTGGGGGTGCCCTACATCGTGGTGTACCTGAACAAGGCGGACATGGTCGATGACAAGGAGCTCCTGGAGCTGGTGGAGATGGAGGTGCGGGAGCTTTTGACCAAGTACGAGTTTCCCGGTGACAAGACCCCGATCGTGATCGGCAGCGCGCTGAAGGCGCTGGAGGGGGACAAGGGGGATCTGGGCGAGGGCTCGATCTTCAAGCTTGCCGAGGCGCTCGATAGCTACATTCCGCAGCCCAAGCGTGCGGTGGACGGTCCGTTTCTGATGCCGGTGGAAGACGTGTTCTCGATCTCGGGTCGGGGCACGGTGGTGACCGGTCGGGTGGAGCGGGGCATCGTGAAGGTGGGCGAGGAGCTCGAGATTGTGGGGCTGAAGGCCACGCTCAAGACGGTGTGCACGGGCGTGGAGATGTTCAGGAAGCTGCTTGACGAGGGTCAGGCGGGGGACAACATCGGGGTGCTCTTGCGCGGGACCAAGCGCGAGGAGGTGGAGCGCGGTCAGGTGCTGGCCAAGCCGGCCTCGATCACGCCGCACACGAAGTTCATGGCCGAGGTGTACGTGCTCTCGAAGGAAGAGGGCGGGCGGCACACGCCGTTCTTCAACGGATACCGGCCGCAGTTCTACTTCCGCACGACTGACGTGACCGGTTCGGTGGAGCTGCCGAAGGGCACCGAGATGGTGATGCCCGGGGACAATGTGCAGATCACGGTGAGCCTGATTGCGCCGATCGCGATGGAGGAGGGGCTGCGCTTTGCCATCCGCGAGGGCGGGCGTACCGTCGGCGCAGGCGTCGTGACGAAAGTGATCGAAT